>PLBO01000100.1:20907-118646 GCA_003134555.1 Actinomycetota bacterium | reverse complement strand
GTCGACCTCGTCGATGAGCAGGACCACGGGCTCATCCGCGCGGATCGCCTCGAGCAGGGGGCGCGTCAGCAGGAACGCCTCGGAGAAGATGTCGGACTCAACGGTCTCCCAATCGCGCTCGTGCTCACGATCGGCTTGGATTCGCAGCAATTGCTTCTTGTAGTTCCACTCGTAGATGGCCTTCGACTCGTCGAGACCCTCGTAGCACTGCAGCCGGATGAGGCGCGCGCCGACGGTCGCCGCGACCGCCTTGGCCAGCTCGGTCTTGCCGACGCCCGCGGGCCCCTCGACGAGCACGGGCTTTCCGAGCCGTTCCGCGAGGTACACGACGCCCGCGATGTTGGTGTCGGACAGATAGTTGACTTCGCGCAAACGCGCGGCCGTCTCGTCGATGGATGCGAACCGTTCGCCCATTACCCCCGTACCTGCCCTTCGCCCCAGATGACGTACTTGTAGGTGGTCAACTCGCGCAGGCCCATCGGGCCACGCGCGTGCAGCTTCTGCGTCGAGATACCGATCTCGGCGCCGAAGCCGAACTCTTCTCCGTCGGTGAAGCGCGTGCTCGCGTTCACCACGACGGCCGCGGCGTCGACCTCGTGCGTGAAGCGGCGCGCCGCGTCGAGATCGCGTGTGAGGATCGCCTCGGTGTG
Organism: Actinomycetota bacterium; assembly: GCA_003134555.1. GTDB lineage: Bacteria > Actinomycetota > Acidimicrobiia > IMCC26256 > PALSA-610 > PALSA-610. Next base: position 117,996 of record PLBO01000100.1, on the reverse strand, counting down.
CCCGGTTCCGTAGTGGTTGACGTGCGCGATCGCGGCGTCGAGATCGGGTGCGATCGCGACCGACAGCTTCAGGTCGGAATACTCCCGGCCGTAGTCGTCGTCGGCCGCCGCGCCGATATGCAGTGAGCGGCGCTGCGCCTCGGAATCACCGACCAGCTCGACACCCTTTTCGTGCAGCACGTCGGCCACGCGGGGCACGAACGCGTCGGCCACGGCGGCATGCACCACGAGCGATTCGGCGGCGTTGCATACGCTCGATCGCTGCGTCTTGGCGTTCACGACGATCTTCATCGCTTCGTCGAGATCGGCCGACGCGTCGACGTACACGTGACAGTTGCCGTCGCCGTCGATGATCACCGGCACCTTGGCGTTGTCGCGGACGCTCTGAATGAGCGACGGCCCGCCGCGCGGAATCAGGCAGTCGACGTAGCCGGTGAGCTGCATCACCTCGGTCGCGGTCTCGTACGAAGTGTCTTCCACGAGGATGACCGCATCCTCGGGCAACCCGTGCTTGACCAGCGCGTCGCGCAGCACGAGCGTGACGGCGACGTTCGAACGGAGCGCCGACGACGAGCCGCGGAGTAGAGCCGCGTTCCCCGCCTTGATGCACAGCCCAGCCGCGTCGCTCGTAACGTTGGGGCGGTTCTCGTAGATGATCGCCACCACCCCGAGGGGCACGCGCGTCCGCACGATCTCGAGCCCGTTCGGCCGGCGCCAGCCGTCGAGCACTTCGCCGACCGGATCCGGGAGCGCGGCGACGGTGCGCAGCCCGTTCGCCATCGATTCCAGCCGGGCGTCCGTCAGGCGCAGCCGGTCGAGCGGGCCCTCGGCCATGCCCGCCGCCCGGGCGGCCTCGAGGTCGGTGTGGTTGGCGGCCCGGATCTCGCCCGCACGCTCGGTCAGCAGATCGGCCGCCGTCAGCAGCGCCCCGTTCTTGGCCGGCGTCGGTGCTCCGGCGAGCAGCCTGCTCGCGGCCTTCGCCCGGCGACCGAGCTCGAGGACGGGGGTCATCGCGCCAGGCTACCCCTTGACCAAACGGTCAAGTCCGGCTGTTTTCGCATCCGCGGTCACCGATTCGGCCTTCGAGCTCAGGGCAGGACGACGAGGTCGTCGCGATGCACGACTTCGTGCGGCGAACCGCTCGGCAGGTCGTCGGTACGCCGGCCCGCGACCAACCGCAGCTGCGACGCGCCGTAACGGCAGAGCCCCTTGGCGAACACGCGGCCGTCGTCGCCGACGATCTCGACGGGCGCGTCGACATCGAACGCGCCCTCGACCTCGCGCACTCCGGCGGCGAGCAACGACTTGCCGCCGTCGACCAGCGCGCGGCGGGCGCCGGCGTCGACGACGACCCGCCCCTCCGAACCTTGCGCGAACGCGATCCAGAGCTTCCGCGACGAGAGCCGGGTCGCCCGCGGCGCGAACGACGTGCCGACGGCCCGGCCGGAGAGCGCGTCGGAAATCACGTTCGGAGCCTTGGCCGACGCGATCACGGCGCGCGCACCCGACCAGGCCGCGATCTTCGCGGCCGCGAGCTTGCTCGCCATCCCACCGCTCCCGCGATCGGTTCCCGCTCCGCCCGCAGCTTTCTCGAGCGCCTCATCGACCTCGACGATCTCCTCGATCAACGACGCGTCGGCGTCGTGGCGCGGATCGGCCGTGAACACGCCGCCCGTGTCGGTGAGCAACAGCAACGTGTCGGCGTGCACGAGATGGCAGACGAGGGCCGCGAGCCGATCGTTGTCGCCGTAGCGGATCTCGTCGTCGGCGACCGTGTCGTTCTCGTTGACGATCGCCAGCACGCCCAACTCGCGCAATCGCTGCAGGGTCTCGCGCGCGTGGAGGTACTGGCTGCGATGCGCGAAGTCGTACGGCGTGAGCAACACCTGACCCGCCACGATCCCGAGCGAGCCGAGTAACGCGTTCATGCGCTCCAGCAGGAGCGGCTGACCGACCGCCGCGATCGCCTGCAACGTACCCATGTCGATCGGGCGCCGGTGCAGCCCGAGCGCAGGCATCCCCGCCGCGATCGCACCCGACATCACGAGCACGACCTCGTGCCCGGCTTCGCGCGCGCTCGCGAGGTCGCCCGCCAGTTTCGACAACGCGTCGTCGTCGAGCTCGCCGGACTCCCTCACGATCGACGACGTGCCGATCTTCACAACCGAAACGGGCGCCACTAGGCCGGTTCCTCGTAGACGAGTTCGTGGTCGCCGATGCGCACGACGTCGCCGTCCGTGGCGCCGGCCCGCGCCAACGCGCGTTCCACGCCCATGCGCTGCAGCCGCTGTTGGATGTACGCCATCGCCTCGGGATTCGTGAGGTCGGCGAGCGCGACTGCGCGCTCTGCGGGACGACCCTGGACGCGCCACTCCTTCGCGCCCTCGCGCACGACGGAGAAGCCTTGCTCCTCGGGCCGGAACACCACGTAGGGCTCGACTTCGCCCTCGGCCGCACGCGCGGCTTCGATCAACGTGGCGAGCTCGCCCCGGAATTCGTCGAGGCCGGCGCGCGTGACGCTCGCGATGCGCATCCCGTCGAACTGCACGTCGGGAGCGGCGACGTCGGCCTTGCTGCCGACGACGAGGCGCGGTCGTTCCAACAGCTCCGGTCGGTAGCGACCCAACTCGTCGAGCAGCACGCGTTCCTGTTCCGCGGGTGAGCGTCCGTCGACCGGCGCGAGGTCGCAGAGGATGACGAGCACGCGTGCGCGTTCGATGTGACGCAGGAACTGGTGACCGAGCCCGCGGCCCTCGGCCGCGCCTTCGATCAGACCCGGAATGTCGGCCAGCACGAAGTCGTGGTCCTGCCAGCGCACGACGCCGAGGTGGGGTTCGAGCGTCGTGAACGGATAGTCGGCGATCTTGGGCTTGGCCGCGCTGACGACCGAGATCAGCGTCGACTTCCCCGCGTTCGGGAAGCCGACGAGCGCGGCGTCGGCCATCAGCTTGAGCTCCAGCTTCAGCCAGCGCTCCTCGCCGTACTCGCCTTGCTCCGCGAAGCTCGGCGCCCGCCGCGCGTTCGACAAGAAGCGCGCGTTGCCGCGCCCGCCTTGGCCACCGCGCGCTGCGAGCCAGGTGTCGCCGTGGTTCACGAGGTCGGCCAACAGCTCCCCGTCGAGCGAACGCACGACCGTGCCCTCGGGCACGTCGACGACGAGGTCGGAACCCCCCTTGCCGTGAAGCTTCTGACCTTTGCCGTGCGTACCCGACCCGGCCTTGCGGTGCGGATGATCGCGAAATGCCAACAACGACGCGACATTGCGATTCGCGCGCAACCAGATGTCGCCACCCCGACCGCCGTCACCGCCGTCGGGTCCGCCCCGCGGCACGTGTGACTCCCGCCGGAAGCCGACGCAGCCCGCGCCGCCGTCGCCACCCTTCACGTTGCTCTGCGCGGTATCGACGAAGCTGGACATTCCCGACCAGGATACGGAGGGAGGTCGACCTATCCTCCGCTCATGGGTCGCCCCGCCCCCGTCGTCCCCCTCGTTCTCGCGGCCATGGCGCTCGGCGCATGCAGCAGCGGGCACAAGGCGACCGTCTCCGCGACCACGACGACCGCCTCCTCGACGGTGCCGGACACCACCACCACGACGACCGAGCTGTCGCCCACGACCTCGGTCACAACGACCGCCCCGAGCACCACCACGTCGACTGCGGTCCGGTCGAGCGTGCGCATCAGCGCGTTCGGCGTCAGCCCGGCCTCACCCGTGTGCAACGCCCCGACGATGATCCAGCTCCAGTGGACCGCCGTCGGCGCGTCGTCGGTCGACCTGTCGATCGACGGAAAACCCTTCGCCTCGTACGGCGGGGGCGCGCAGAGTCATCTCGAGTACTACGCGTGCGACGGCAAGCCGCACACCTATCTGCTCACCGCACGCTCGGGGTCGGCGACCGCCACCGCGAGCCGCGTCGTGACCTCGAGGTCGGGCTAGCTACCGCTGGATTGGCTCGGCTTCGCCGCGGCTTTCATCGCCCGCTTCTTCTCGCGGATCTCCAGCACGCGTTCGTAGGAGTCGACATCGGCGATCGAAGGCCAGTCGGCGGCCGCGACTTCCCACCCGGCCGGCCGCACATCGAGTCGCTTGCCCAGCAGGCCGACGAAGATCCGGGCCTTGGCCTGTCCGAAACCCGGCAGCGCGACGACGCGCGCGAGCAGCTCGTGGCCGGTCTTCACGCCCTTCCAGACCGCGTCGGCCCGGCCGCCGTAGTGCTCGACGAGATGCGCACACAGGGCCTGGGTCCGCTTGGCCATCGAGCCCGGGTAGCGGTGCAAGGCCGGCTTGGCGCGAAAGACCGCCTCCAGCGCGCTCGGCTCCATCTTGGCGATGGTGTTCGCGTCGAGCGGGTCGCCGCCCAGACGCTCCTTCAACAACGCCGGTGCGTTGAAGGCCCACTCCATCGGGACCTGCTGGTCGAGCAGCATCCCGATCATCACGGCGAGGGGTTCCGACGCGAGCAACCGGTTGGCACCGGCGTCGGGCGTGAAGTGCAGCGCGGTCGGCATCCAGCCGAGCCTAGAACGCTTCGTCCGGCCTGGGGGCCGAGGCCGAGGGACTAGGCTGACCCATCCTGAAATCTCGTTCCGCAGGTCCAGGGGAGCGAATTGCCCGACCGCATCGACCCCGAAGTCGCCGCTGAGCAGGCGTACGTCACGGCGGCGTACGCACGGCTCGAGGCCATGCGTGCCGCGGCCGAACGGGTCCGGACCGCGTACGCCGACGTGCGGGCCGGAGGCACCCACCAGGCCCGCCTCGAGCGCGATATCGCCTGGAACGTGACCCAACGCCGCCTGGCCGATCTCGACATCGGCGAGTCACCGCTGGTCTTCGGACGCCTCGACCTCGAACGCGGCGTTCGGTGGTATGTGGGGCGCCTCGCCGTGGAGGACGAGGACCACACCCCGCTCGTCGTCGACTGGCGCGCGCCGGTGGCGGAGCCGTTCTACCGGGCCACGGCCGTCGCACCGATGGCGGTCGTGCGCCGGCGGCACCTGATCACCCGCAAGGGTCGAGAGGTGATCGGCGTCGACGACGAGGTGTTCGACCAGCTCGCGGTCGAGGACGAGGGCCTCGGCGTCGCCGGCGAAGGCGCCCTCCTCGCCGCGCTCGAGCGGAACCGCACCGGTCGAATGGGCGACATCGTCGCCACCATCCAGGCCGAGCAGGACGAGGCGATCCGCGCCGACGTGCAGGGGGTGCTGGTGGTCGCGGGCGGTCCCGGCACCGGCAAGACCGCCGTCGCGCTCCACCGGGCCGCGTACCTGCTCTACACCCACCGGCGCCGCCTCGCGAGCCAAGGCGTCCTCCTCGTCGGGCCGAGCCCGGTGTTCCTCCGCTACATCGAGCACGTGCTCCCGTCGCTCGGCGAACAGGACGTGCAGCTCTCGACGATCTCGGGGCTGAAGCCGCGTATGCGTGTCGTCGCGACCGACGTTCGTCGCGCCGGCGAGCTCAAGGGCGACGCCCGCATGGCGCGCGTTGTTCAGCACGCCGTCGCCGATCGCCAGCGTCCGCTGGCACGCGATCTGGTGGTGCTGATCGACGGGCTGCGGGTGCGGTTGTCGCGTTCCGACACCGCGCGCATCATCGAGGGCACGCGCCGCCGGCGCGCGACCCACAACGAGAACCGCCCTTATGTCGCGCGCCGGCTCTACGACCTGCTCGTCGCGCGCTACAAGAACGCGGCCATCCGCGCGTATCGCGAGCAGAGCTTCGACACACCGGCCGACAACGTCACGAGCATCTTCGACCGCGACACCGCGCTCGACGCGACCATCGCGAGCACACTCGCGCGCGGCGAGGCCACTCCCGAAGGTTGGGAGCAGGAACTGCGCGCGCGCTTCCGCAGCCGGCCCGAGGTGAGAGAAGCGCTGGAACGGATGTGGCCCGTGCTCACCGGGTCCGAACTCGTGAACGACCTCTTCGGGTTCCGCGCCCTCGTGCGCTCGGCGTCTGGATCACTGCTGAGCGAAGACGAGCAAGAGCTGTTGCACCGGCGTCGCGATCCCGATGTCTCGCGCGCCCCGTGGACCGAGGCCGACCTCGCGCTGGTCGACGAAGCCGACTCGCTGCTCGGACCCGTCGAGGCCGCGCGGCCCGCGACCCGACGCCGCAACGGTGCCGGCGAGACGTTCGACACGGCCGAGCGGGTCATCGACGACCTCGGATTGCGCGGTTTCGCCAGCGCCGCGACGCTCGCGAGCCGCTTCGGCGACGCACCCAGCAACGGCCACGAGCCGGCCGCGATCGAACCCCGCACCTTCGGTCACGTGCTCGTCGACGAGGCGCAGGACCTCACCGCGATGCAGTGGCGGATGCTGGCCCGCCGTTGCCCGTCGGGCTCGATGACCCTTGTCGGCGATCCCGGCCAGGCCAGCAAACCGGGAGCTGTCTCGTCGTGGGACGAGGTCCTCGCCCACCTGCCGACGCACAACGCGACCCGGTTCGTCTCGCTGAGCATCAACTACCGCACACCTGCCGAGGTGATGGAGGTTGCATCACGGCTGCTCGCCGTCGCCGCGCCGACGGTCGAGCCGTCCCGCTCGGTGCGTAGCACGGGCGAATACCCGCGCTACGTCGCGGCCACGAGTGACGATCTCGTAGCCACCGCGAGCGCCGAGACGCGCGCCGCTCTGAGCCGGACGGGAGCAGTGGCCGTCATCGCGCCGCCCGCGCTGCACGCGGCGATCGTCGAAGCTCTCGCCGACGTCGGCGCGGTCTCGACGTCGGCCGACGCGCTCGATGCCCCGATCGCGGTGCTCGACCCGACCAGTGCGAAAGGTCTCGAGTTCGATCACGTGATCGTCGTAGAGCCGGCCGCGTTGGTGAGCCCCGATCGAGCCGGCCTCCGGCTGCTGTACGTCACCATCACGCGCACGACCAAGACGCTCACCGTCGTGCACGCCGACGCGCTCCCCGAAGGGCTCGCCACGCGACGCGACTGAGCGTCGTTGCCCGCCGAGACGTCAGGCGTCGGCGAGGACGATGTCGACGAGCTTGCGGCCGCGACGCGAGCCGAACTTCACGACCCCGTCGGCCTTCGCGAACAACGTGTCGTCACGGCCCAACCCGACGTTGTATCCGGGATGAAAACGCGTCCCGCGCTGACGCACGATGATCGTGCCCGCGGTGACCGTCTGTCCGCTGTAACGCTTCACACCGAGCCGCTGCGCGTTCGAGTCGCGACCGTTACGAGAGGAGGCGGCACCCTTTTTCTTCGACATGGTCCGCTCCCCTAGCCCTTCGTGATCCCGGTGATCTCGATTGTCGAGTACTTCTGTCGGTGGCCCCAGTGTTTGCGCTCGTTCGACTTGTTCTTGTACGTGAAGCCCTTGATCTTCGGTCCCTTGGACTCGCCGACGATCCGAGCCGTCACCGCGGCGGCGCCGAGCTGCGCGGGCGTGGCCAGCACGTTCTCGCCGTCGACCAGCATGACCGGCCGGAGCGTGACCTCGTCGCCGTCGAGGCGCTCGACATCGAGACGATCGCCCTCGGCGACGCGGTACTGCTTGCCGCCGGTGTGGATGACTGCGTACATGCGCGATGCCTCTTCGGAGTGCTGCTCGGAACCGGGAAAGGATAGCCGACGGGCCCGAAAGGGCCCGAGCCGGCCTATTCCAGCATCGACTCGTCGACGACGAAGCCGCGGCCGTTGCAGTGCGGGCAGGTCGACGAGAACGCCTCGACGAGTCCCTCCGAGACCCGCTTGCGCGTCATCTCGACCAGACCGAGCTCCGAGATCGGGAACACCTGGGTGCGGGTCTTGTCGCGTGCGAGCGCTTGCCGGAACGCCTCTTCCACCGCCTCGCGGTTGTGCCTGATCTCCATGTCGATGAAGTCGATCACGATGATGCCGCCGATGTCGCGCAGTCGAAGCTCGCGCGCCACGACCTCGGCCGCCTCGAGGTTGTTGCGGTAGACCGTCTCCTCCAGATTCGACGTACCGACGTTCTTCCCGGTGTTGACGTCGATCACCGTCAGCGCTTCCGTGCGTTCGATGACCAGCGATCCGCCCGAAGGCAGCCAAACCTTCCGGTCGAGCGCCTTGTGCAACTGCTCGTGCACGTGGAACTTCTCGAAGACCGGCAGGCGTTCGGCGTCCGGGTCGTAGTGCTCGACCCGTTCCGCGAGCTCGGGCGCGATCGCCTCGATGTACGCGTCCACTTCCTCGTACATGCTCGCGTCGTCGATGACGACACCACGAAATTCCTTCGTGAACTCCTCGCGGATCAACCGGATCGCGAGCTGCGGCTCTTTGTAGAGCAGGCTTCCCGGCTTCGCCTTCTTGGCGATCTCCGAGATCTGTTGCCACTGCGCGTTCAGGCGCAGCATGTCGCGCTCGAGCTCCTCTTCGGTGGCACCCTCGGCCGCGGTGCGCACGATCAACCCCGCGTCGGCGGGACGCAACCGGTCGAGCACGCGGCGCAGGCGCTTGCGCTCGTCGTCGGGAAGCCGCTTCGAGATGCCGTACGTCTGCGGTTGACCGGGCACCATGACCACGAACCGGCCCGCGAGACTCACCTCTTGCGTGAGCCGGGCGCCCTTGTGCGCGATCGGGTTCTTCGTGACCTGCACGATGATCGCCTGGCCGTTGTGCAGTACCCGCTCGATACGCGGCTTCTCTCCGCCTTCCACCTCGTTGGCGTCGTACGCCACGTCGCCGCGGTAGAGGACACCGTTCTTGGGCGTACCGATGTCGATGAACGCGGCCTCCATGCCGGGCAAGACGTTCTGCACGCGTCCGAGATAGATGTTGCCGTCGATCGACGTGTTGTCGTCGGTGGGCGACGAGACGTAGTGCTCGATGAGCTGGCGGCCCTCGAGGACGCCGATGTGGGCGAACCCGTCGGCGCGGACGTGCACGACCATGAGGTAGCGCCCGGCCGGACGACCCTTGCGGCGCGTTCCGCGCCGGCGCAGGAGCGTCTCGGAGTCGAGCGAGTCGAGCAACGCGGTCCCGTCGACGTCGACGTCGCCCTGCTCACCGGCGTCGACGTACTGCACCGGGCCGCGGCTCGGCGCGCCGCCCGACCGGCCCGCCGCTCGGGTAGGGGCCGCGGTCGCGCCCGCGCGCACGCTCGCGCCCGTAACCCCACCCTGGCCGCCCTTGCTGCGGCCCCGGCCACCTCTTCGACGGCGGCGCTTCTTCGGCGCGCCGTCAGGCCCGACCGCCGCGCCGTTCTCGGCGGTGTCGGACGCCGACGCCAGGGGCGCGGGCCGGCTGTCGCCGATCTGGGGACGGCTCGAGGCGGGCCGCACCAGGCCGGCGTCCTCTCGGGCCTGCTCGGCGATGTCGTCGTCGGTCAGGCCGCGATCGGCGGACTCGGCGGTCCAGTCCTCGCTGCCTTCCAGGGATTCGGCGTCGTCGCCGTCGAGGCCGGCTCCGGCAGCACCACCGCCGGTTCCCGCCCCGGCTCCGGCCGGCTTCTTGCGGCGCTGGCCACCACGGGTTCCCCGCCGTCGCTTCTTCCTCGGCGCCTCGCCGCCGGCTCCCGGCGCGCCGCCCGCGTCCGCGCCCGCGGCCGCGGCCGTGGGCGAGTCGCTCACGGGCTCGCCGCTCGTCGACGGGTCGGCGCTAAGGCCGGGAAGTGCCTCCCGGCCGTCGACGGCCGAGTGCGTCTCGGCCGGTGTGACGTTGGGTGTAACGATTCGCGTCTCGTCCTCGAGACGGTTCAGGTCTGACATCGATGCCTTCTCTCATGACGCGCATGCCTCCGGCACACGCGGGCGCGTGTCGGCGTCGAGCGGCTCCTGCCGCGCGCCGTCGCGCTCGATCCATTGGTACGTACGCAGCGCTCGAACGTCGGTGAAGTCGCCGATGGCAGCGAGTACCTCACCCGGCTTCGCGCCGCGCGGTTGCGTTGACATTTCCATTTCGACAACAGTCGGAAGCCCCGCCGCCGAGGGTTCGTCGCACACCGTGATCCTGCGGATCACCGGCCGCACGTCCTCGATGACATCGCGGCCCTTGCGGTGCCGCGTCGCTTCCAACACGGGCTCGGCCAGCGCGGCGTCGACCTGCTCGCGCAGTCGCGCCGGATCGACCTCCGTGAGGTCGCCGTGCGCGACGTCGACCCGCCATTCGACACACGTCACCGCTTCTTGCAATGCCGGAGCGCGATCGGCGAGTGCGACCGCGCCGACGATCGCGATGCCTTCCGGCAGTCCTGCGTCGAGCCGAGATGGAAGCGCGTCGAGATCGACCGGCTCCGCCAACACGAGGTCGACGTATTCGGCGTCGCTCTCGTGCCCGGTCGACAGCGCGAGCCCGAAGCTCACCCGCGGCCGGGGCGAGAAGCCCTCGCTGAACGCGAGCGGGAGCTGGGCAATCCGAAATGCGCGCTCGAGCGCCCGCGCGACGTCGCGGTGGCTGATCCAGCGGACCTTGCCGAGCTTCGTGTACCGGAGCCGGACGGGATTCGCGGCGCCGCCCCTCACGAGCGCACCTTCGACCCGAGAAAACGAACCGGAACGTCCACTGCGGATCGCGTCAGGTCCTGGCCGGTGCCCTGCGAGCCGCCCGCGGGCGTCACCGGCGACGCGACCACGTGCTCGAGGGCATAGTCGGTGCACACCCCGCAGTCGTAGCACGGAGTCCACCGACAATCGGGGAGCCCGTGCTCGGCCAGGGCGGCCTGCCAGTCGCCCCACAGGAAATCGGCGTGGAGCCCCGCGGCGATATGCGCCCACGGCAGCACCTCGTCGCGTGTGCGGTGGCGGGTGACGAACCAATCCGGGTCGAGACCCTCGGCGCGCATGGCGTCGAGCCAGAGGTCGAGCGAGAAGCCCTCGCTCCACTCCTGGAAGGTGCCGCCGGCCCGCCACACCCGCTCGATGACCCGGCCGATCCGCCGGTCGCCGCGAGACGCGATGCCTTCCGCGAACGTCGCCTTCGGATCGTGCCACTTCACCTGCGCGCGGGTTCCCCGAACCGCGTTGCGCAGGAGCGTGATCTTGCGCTGCAGCTCGTCGACGCCGTTCTGGCCGAACCATTGGAAGGGCGTGTGCGGCTTGGGAACGAATCCACCGACCGACACCGTGCAGCTCGCCTGCTTCGTGTACTTGCGACCGATGTCGGTCACGTTGGTTGCAAGCTGCGCGATTCCGAGCGTGTCCTCGTCCATCTCGGTCGGGAGGCCGGTGAGGAAGTAGAGCTTCACCCGGCGCCAGCCCTGCGAGTACGCGGCGTCGACCGCGGAGTAGAGGTCGTCCTCGATGATCAGCTTGTTGATCACCTGGCGCAACCGCCACGTACCGGCTTCCGGTGCGAACGTGAGGCCGCTGCGGCGAACCTTCTGGAGCTCGCTCGCGATCCCGACCGTGAACGCGTCGACCCGCAGGCTCGGCAGCGAGACGCTGACGCCTCCGGTGCCCTCCTGATCGGTGACGAGGTCGGCGACGACGCCTTCGATCCCCGAGAAGTCGGCGCTCGAGAGCGAGGTGAGTGCCACTTCGTCGTAGCCGGTGCGGCGCAGGCCCTCGCGGACCATCGTCCGTACCTGCTCCTCGGGCCGTTCGCGAACCGGCCGCGTGATCATGCCGGCCTGGCAGAAGCGACAGCCCCGCGTGCACCCGCGGAAGATCTCGACGTTCAGCCGGTCGTGTACGACTTCGACGAGCGGCACGAGCTGACGTTTCGGGTACGGCCACTCGGCCAGGTCGGCGACCGTGCGCTTGTCGACGATCGCGGGAACGTCGGCGTAGCGCGGCGTCACCGACCGAACCACCGGCCCTTCGTACTCGACGTCGTAGAGCGACGGCACGTAGACGCCGGGGATCGTGGCGAGCTCGCGCAGCACGGCCTCGCGGCTCGCGCGTCCGCCGCGCTTCCACGCACCGACCACGTCGGCAATCTCGCCGATCACCTCTTCGCCGTCGCCGATCGCGAAGGCGTCGACGTACTCCGCGAGCGGCTCGGGGTTGTACGTGCAGTGACCGCCCGCGATCACGACCGGATGCGACGGTGAGCGGTCGGCGTTGCGAACCGGGACGCCCGCGAGATCGACGAGGTTCAGCAGGTTCGTGTAGACGAGCTCGGCCGACAAGTTGAACGCCAGCACGTCGAAGTCGGCCGCGGCGCGGTGCGTGTCGACGCTGAACAGCGGCACCCGGGCCGCACGCATGGCGGCCTCCATGTCGGTCCACGGCGCGTAGGCGCGCTCGGCCACCGCGTCTTCGCGCTCGTTCAGGAGCTCATACAGGATCTGAAGCCCCTGGTTGGGGAGCCCGATCTCGTAGGTGTCGGGATAGATCAGGAGAAAGGCCGCCCGGCTGCTCCCATGGCGGGGCGCCAGACTGCCCGGCTCCGTCCCCATCTCCATACCGATGTAGCGAGCGGGCTTCTCAACCCGGGCCAGCAGCGGTTCGATCCGCGGCCACAGGTCTGACATCTCCGGGCAGTGTAGCCCGGGCGCGCCGCGGGCCCGGGCCACCACCCTGCGCGTTCGCCGGAACTTCCGATAGTCGAAGCCCCGGCTAGCTGAAGCCCAATCAGCTGAACCGACGCATATGAATGTTCAGCACCAGCCCGACTGCGATGAACGAGGCGATGACTGCGGAACCGCCGTACGACATGAACGGCAGCGGGATCCCCGTGATCGGCATGATCCCCATGGTCATGCCGACGCTCTCGAACACCTGGATCGCGAACATCGCGAGCACACCGATCGCCACGAGCGTGCCGAAGAAGTCGGACGAGAGCAGGGCGATACGCCACAGCCTCCAGGCCAGGAGGGCGTAGAGCAGGAGGAGCGTGGCCCCTCCGACGAAGCCGAGATCCTCACCGACGGCGGTGAAGATGAAGTCGGTGTGCTGTTCCGGCACGAAGCCGTTCTTCGTCTGCAGGCCGCGGCCGAAGCCGGCGCCTTCGAACCCACCCGACGCGATCGCCGCCTTGGACGCACCGAGGTTGAACTGCGTGGGGGTTTGGTCCTTGGCCGACACGTGCGCCGACGACTGGTTGGCGAAGGAGGTGAGCCGGTCGAGCTGGTAGGTGCGGACCTTGCCGGTGACGACGGCCGCGCCGACGAGCGAGGCCGCGAGCAGCAACAACACCACGATGTGTACGGGCTTGAGGCCGGCGATCACGAGCACCGCGGCGGCGCACACCATGATGACGAGCATCGTGCCGAGGTCGTGCTGGGCGTACACGATCGCCATGACGACGCCGGCCAGTGCAACCGCCACCGCGACGCGCCACGCGTCGAGGTCGCCGCGGTGTTGATGGCAGTAGCCCGCGATCGCGACCACGAGCACCACCTTGGCGATCTCCGACGGTTGGAACTGGAACGGGCCGATCTGGAACCAGGCTTGCGCGCCGTTGTGATTGCGGCCGAGCACGACCACGCCCGCGAGCAACGGAAGGATCGCGAGATACACGAGCGGCCACGCGTCACGGATACGGCGGTAGTCGATCGCCATCACGACGCCCATGGCGATCAGACCGACCACCACCGCGAGACCTTGGCGTTCGACGTAGTAGAGCCGCGACAGGCCGCCGAGCGCGGTCTCGTGCCGGGACGCGTCGAAGATCATGAGCAAGCCGAGCGCGCTGATCGCGATCGGCAAGGTGAGGAGCGCGAGGTCGAGGTGCGCGAAGAGACTCGTGTCGGCCGCGGTGCGGCGGCGGGTGCCGGACGCGGCGATGGTGGCCATCAGTCCTTGCCCGTCAACTTGGTGGGGATCGGCGTCGCGGGAAGGTTGTAGATCGACTCGACGACCTGGCGCACGATCGGCGCCGCGGTCTGCGCGCCGTGCCCACCCTGCTCGACGACGGCGACCACCGCGTATTGCGGATTGGCGACAGGAAAGTACGACGCGAACAACGACGTCGGTCCCTTGTGGGGGATCTGCGCGGTCCCCGTCTTGCCCGCGACGGGAATGAACAGACCTTGGAAGGGCTGGTACGCCGTGCCGGCCTTGTCGGAGACCACGCCCGCGAGTCCCGCGGCCATCTGCTGGTAGGTGTACTGGCCGATGACGATCTTGCCGCGCGACTTGGGCGCGATCACCGAGATCGCCTTCTTCGTCATCGGATCGGTCACCGCCTCACCGACGTGCGGGGTCCACAGCGTTCCGCCGTTCGCGAAGCACGCGTACGCGTTCGCGAGTTGCAACGGCGTGACGAAGTCGTCGCCCTGTCCGACCGCGGTGAAGATGTTGTCGGCGGGATACCAGATCGCGTGGTCTCGTCTCTCCTGCGCGGTCTTGTAGTTCGCCTTCGCGAAGGCGGCTTTCCATGTGGGGTCCGGGATGCGCCCGGCCGCGTCGCCGAGCTCGATACCGGTCGGCTTTCCGAATCCGAGCTGGCTCGCCACCTGCTGGATACCGAGGCCGCGCTGCGGATCGAGCTTCCAGATGTTCCAGAAGTCGTTGCCGGCGTTGTAGAAGTAGACGTCGCTCGAGACCGTCAGCGCGCGCTGGAGGTTGACGCTGCCGTTGCGTGTGCCGTTGTCATTCGTGAATGTGCTTCCTTCGAGCCGCACCGACCCGTTGTCGGCGACGTACTGCGACGCGCCGAGCACGTTGTACTGGTTGAGCGCGATCGACGGGACGAGCTTGAACGTCGACCCGGGTGCGTACTGGCCCTCGGTGACCCGGTTCAGGAGCGGATTCTGCGCGCCGGCATTGCTCAACAGCGAGAAGTGGTCCGTCGAGATCCCGCCCACCCACCACGACAGCGGATACGTCGGGTTGTTCGCCATCGCGAGGACCGAGCCGTCGTGCACGTCGAGCACGACTACGGCACCGCCGGTCGGCTGCAACGTCTTGTACCCGACCGCGACCGCCTCCTTGCTCGTGTCCTGCAACGTGTGCGCCGCGAGGATTCCCTCGGCGAGAGCCTTCTCGGCGGCCTTTTGCACGGTGATGTCGATCGTGAGCTTGACGTTGTCGCCGACCGTTCCCGGATCGACATTCACGGGTGCGCCGATCTGTTTGCCGGTCGGATCGACCTGCACCGTCACCCGGCGCGGCCGGCCGCGCAACACCGATTCGTAAGCGGCCTCCACACCGTCGCGCCCGACGAGGTCGCCGGCCTGATATCCCTTCGACTTCAATTGCTTCAGCTGGTCGGCACCGATCTCGCCGACGTAGCCGAGCACCTGCGAGGCGAGGCCGTCGTACCGGTACGAACGGATGGTGAGCTCGACGACGTTCACGCCCGGGTACGCGTCGCGGTGCTCGCGGATCACGAGTTGCTGGGCGAGCGGGACACGGAGCGCGACGACCGCCGGCGAGAGCGGCGACTGCCGATTGCTCTGGTAGTTCGACAGCAGCGTCTTCTGGGGGATCCCGAGCACTTCCGAGAGTTGGCCCAGTACTCGATCGCGCGTCTTCGGCCCGAGATCGCGATCGACCGTGACCGCCCACGCGGCGACGTCTTGGGCGAGCACCTTGCCGTTGCGGTCGAGAATCTCTCCGCGCGGCGACTCTGTCTGGATCACGCGTGTGCTGAGCGTGCTCACGATCTGACCGAGCCGCTGTTCGGGGCCCATCTGCAGGAACCACAGGCGCGCGAAGAGCGAGGCGAAGAGGGCGACGATCACGACGCCAACGATGCTCACTCGGACGCGGCTGTTGTCGCTCATGCAGTCAGACGGCTCATCGAGACGCGTCGCACGCTAGTGGGAACGACTGACGAGTTCCCGGTCGGGCGGGCGTCAGCGCGACGACCAGGCATCGCGCACCCGGTCGTCGCGGCCGAGCACGCGCCTGACCAGGAAGAACACGAGCGGCGCGAGCAATGCGTCGTAGAGCGCGGCGTACGAGATGGTGACGACACCCTGGGTGCCCTTCACCGCGCCGACTCCGACGAGAACCCCGATACCGATGAACAACAATCCACCCGCGAGACCGCCGACCACGCCGAGGAACGAGGGCAACCAGCGCGGCGAGCGGAAGAGCCCCGACTCGAGCACGCCGATCGCGTAGCCGACGATCGCGTAGGTGAGAGCGTCGAGCCCGAGTGGCGTCGAGAGAAACAGATCGAAGCCGAACCCGGCGACGAACCCGACGATCGCGCCCGCCTCCGGGCCTTCCTGGTAGCCGACTGCGAGCGCGACGATCATGCCGAGATCGGGGACGACGCCGAACAACCGCAGGTGCGGAAAGACCGCGACCTGCGTGATCACGATGACGAAGATGAGCGCGCCGAGACGCGATGCGCGCGTCATCCGCCGACTCGAGTCGTCGTCGTAGAACCCGGCACGGTCGTCGTGGTGGTCGTCGACGTGGTCGTCGTCGTCGGCAGCACCGGACCGGGTGTCCCCTGCGACCACAGCAGCACGGTGACGTGTTGCAGCGCGCCGAGGTGAACATAAGGAGTGATGGTCGCGTTCACGCCGATGTTCCCGGGTTGGTTTGTCGCGGTCGCGATCGTGCCCACCGCGAGTCCCGACGGAAACAAGGTCGACTGCGGAGACGTCACGATCTGGTCACCGCGCAGCACACTCGTTCCCGCGTCGAACAGGACCGCGAGATCATGCGAACCGACTTGTCCCGACGCGATGCCCGTCGTCGCGGGCGACGCGCCGTGACCGGGCGTCTGCACACCGACCGAGAAGTTCGGATCGGTGAGCACTTGGATCTTCGCGCCGCCGTTCCACACTTCGATCACCTTGCCGACGATGCCTTCCGGCGCGATGACCGGCATGTCGACGGAGATCCCCGTCTCGGATCCCTTGTCGATCGTGAGCGTCGGATCGAAGTTGCCCGGATCGCGACCGACGATCAGACCGGTCACGTTCTTGACCTCGAGCAGGTTGTGCAGCAAGAGCGACTTCTTGAGCTCGATGTTCTCCTTGATCGCCTGGTCGGCCGCGGTCTCCTTCCCCCGCAGGGCGGCGATCTGCTCCTGGAGCCGCCGGTTGTCGCGCTTCAGATTTCCCGAGTTGATCAGCCCGTCCCACCAGTCGCCGACCGGGCGGGCGACGTCGTCGACGGCCCCCTGGGCGGGAGAGACGATGCGGTGGGCGATCCGCCCCATCGCCCCGAGGGGGCCCGATCGGCCGTTGCGGGTGTCGAGGGTGATCAGCGTCAGGCAGGTGAGCAGGATCACGAGCAGGACGTACCGTCGTCGGCTCGCGCGTCGAGCACCGGCCATGGTTTCGGACGCCCCGGACTATTGCCGGGCGGGCGAGCTCAGGACGTGCTTCAGGACGTCGAAGTTCTCCAGGCATATCCCGGAGCCGTGCACCACCGAGAGCAGCGGGTTGTCGGCGATGACGATCGGCATACCGGTCTCGCTCGACAACCGCTCGCGCAGCCCGTGCAACAGCGCGCCGCCGCCCGTGACCACGATGCCGTTCGACATGATGTCGGCGGCAAGCTCGGGCGGTGTCTTGTCGAGGGTCACCTTCACGGCGTCGACGATAGCGGCGACCGGCTCTTCGATCGCGTCGCGGATCTCCTCGGTCGACACGACGATCGTCTTCGGAAGTCCGGTCACGAGATCGCGGCCGCGCACTTCGGCGTAGAGCTCGGTTTCGAGGGGGTACGCGCTGCCGAGCGCGATCTTGATCTCCTCCGAGGTGCGCTCGCCGAGCGCGAGCGAGTACTCCTTCTTCACGAACGCGACGATCGACTCGTCGAGCTCGTCGCCGGCGATACGGATCGACTCACTCGCGACGATGCCACCCAGCGAGATGACCGCGACCTCCGTGGTTCCGCCACCGATGTCGACGATCATGTTGCCCGCGGGCTCGTGCACGGGAAGTCCGGCGCCGATCGCGGCGGCCATCGGCTCTTCGATGATGTACGCCTCCTTGCGCGCGCCGGCCTGCTGCGCGGCCTCTTGCACCGCGCGCTGTTCGACGCCTGTGATACCGGACGGCACACAGATCACCATCCGCGGCTTGGCCCACTTGCGCGGATGCACGCGCTGGATGAAATAGCGCAACATCTTCTCGCAGATGTCGAAGTCGGCGATGACGCCGTCCTTCAGCGGCCGGATCGCGATGATGTGATCGGGTGTGCGCCCGATCATCTTCTTCGCCTCGGAGCCGACCGCGAGCGGACGGCCATCGCGCGCGTTCACCGCGACGACCGACGGCTCGTCGAGGACGACACCGCGTCCGCGCACATATACGAGCGTGTTCGCCGTACCGAGATCGACCGCCATGTCGCGGCCGAGCAATCCTGCGTAGAACGGTTCGCTCACCGGGGTCATCTTCCGACGGCGGGACGCGCCCAGGCTAGAAGCCCTTCCGTACGATTGCCACCCGCCGCGATTCGTCACTCCGAAAGACCGGGGAAGAACAGCGCGACCTCGCGCGCAGCCGACTCCGGACCGTCACTTCCGTGCATCAGGTTTTCTGTGAGCTCGATCGCGAGATCGCCCCGGATCGTGCCCGGCGCGGCCTCCCGCGGATTCGTCGTGCCCATCAGCGTGCGCACGACCTTGTACGCGTCGGGCCCTTCCGCGACCAGCGCGACCAGGGGCGAGCGCGTGATGAACGCCACGAGATCGCCGAAGAACGGCTTGCTCTCGTGCTCCGCGTAGTGCTTTTTGGCGGTGCCCTCGTCGAGGAGGCGCAGCTCCAGCGCCACTACTTTCAGCTGCTTGCGCTCCAGCCGGGAGATGACCTCGCCGACGAGCCCACGCTCGACACAATCCGGTTTGCAGAGGACGAGGGTGCGATCGGTCATAAGCCGGGAAGCCTACGGCCGGCCGCACCGAGTTCGACAACCGACCTCAGGAAACGAGCACCGAGCGGGCGGCGCCGACGACGTACAGCGACCCCGTGATCACGATCTGGCCGTCGGGCGGAGTCGCCAGCAACGCGGTGCTCACCGCGTCTTCGACGCGGTCGACGACCTCGATCCGCTCCTCGGAAAAGCCGAGGTCGACCGCGGCTTTGGCCACGAACGACGCCTCGAGCGCGCGCGGGCTCGGCGGCCGACAACACACGAGCAGCCCTTCGAGCTCCTCGACGCCCAGGGCGGCGAGCATCTCGTGCGGTTCCTTCTCGCGCAACAGGCCGACGACGAGGGTGCGCGGGCCTTCACTGAATTCCTCGTCGAGAGCCGCGCGCAGAGCCTGCGCGCCGGCAACGTTGTGCGCGCCGTCGAGTAACACGAGTGGCTGGCGGCCGACGACCTCGAGCCGACCGGGAGACTTCACGCGCGAGAACGCATCGGCGACGACCTCGAACGGGAGCGTCGCGCCGACGAAGCTCTCCGCCGCGGCCAGCGCGATCGCGGCGTTGTCGGATTGGTGCGCGCCGTGCAGCGGCAGGAACACGTCGGGATACTCCGCGCCGGGACTGCGAAGATCGACGAGGCGGCCGCCGATCGCGAGCACGTTGCGGCTCACGCCGAAGTTGACGTCGCGGCGAAAGACGCGCGCGGCGTCGCGCGCTTCGAAGATCGCTTGGATGTTCGGATCGGTCTCGCCGAGCACCAGAGTCGCGCCGGGCTTCACGATGCCGGCTTTTTCCGTTGCGATCTGTTCGCGCGTCGGACCGAGATAGTCGACGTGGTCGACGCTCACATTCGTGACGACGGCGACGCGACCGTCGACGACATTGGTTGCGTCCCACGTTCCACCCATTCCGACCTCGACGACCGCGACGTCGACCGCTTCGTCGGCGAACCAGCGGAACGCGGCCGACGTGACCACGTCGAAGTAGGAAGGGTCGACTCCGACCGATTGCTCGACGAGCGAGACCGCGTACAGCATCTCGTCGAGCGCGTCGTCGCTGATCGGTTCGCCGTCGATCGACATGCGCTCGTTCACGCGTTCGAGATGCGGACTCGTGTACGCCCCCACCTTGAGCCCGAGCGCGGTGAGCAGCTCGGTGAGCACCCGCACCGTCGTGGTCTTGCCGTTCGTGCCGGTGATGTGGACGGCCCGGAACTCGACCTCGGGCGAGCCGAGATACTGCATCAGGGTGGAGATGCGCTCGAGGGTCGGCGGGCCGCGGCGGCTCCCGGCCGGGACGTTGAGGCTCTCGAGATTGACGTGGGAGCTCAGCCAGCCCCGGCCGTCGAAGCCGGGCGGAGTGCTCACGACCCGGGCCCCGACGCGAGGTCGACCCGCACACACGGAACGGTCCCGGCTTCGACCTCGAGCCGCGCGATCCGGCCCGCGTCGCCCACGTCGCGGCGCGCCGCCTCGAGCGCGGCGAGCCGTTCCGGGGTGTCGATCACGTGGACCCGGTCGACCGGCGAGGCGAGCGAGACCTTCTGCGTCGACTTCACCTTTCTCACCTCGGCGAGCACGTCGGCCGCCACCTCGTACACGAGGGGGTCGCCGCCCTCGATACGCAACTCGTCGGCCTTCGGCCACTCCGAGCGATGGATGGAACCGTCGCGCCACCACGACCACACCTCTTCGCTCACGTACGGCAGCACCGGCGCGAACAGACGCAGCAGCGTGGAGAGCGCGATCCGCAGGGTCGCCGCGGCCGAGCGCACGGTCTCGTCGTTCGCGTCGTCGTAGGCGCGGCTCTTCACGAGCTCGAGGTAATCGTCGCAGAACGACCAGAAGAAACGCTCGGTCCGTTCGAGCGCGCGCGCGTAGTCGAACGTTTCGAACGCGACAGTCGCCTCGTCGACCAGATCGGCCAGCGCGACGAGCAGCGAACGATCGAGCGCGGAAGTGATCGAGCTCGCGTCCTCGTCGGCGTCACCCGAAACGCCGAGGACGAATTTCGACGCGTTCAGGATCTTGATGGCGAGCTTGCGACCGACCTTCATGACGCCGAAGTCGACTGCGGTGTCGACTCCGGGACGGCCGTTGCAAGCCCAATAGCGCAGCGCGTCGGCTCCGTACTCCTCGACCAGAGGCATCGGGGTCACGACGTTCCCCTTCGACTTCGACATCTTCTTGCGATCGGGGTCGAGGACCCATCCGTTGATGATGGCGTCGGTCCACGGCAGCGCGCCGTGCTCGAAGCGCGCGCGCACGACCGTGTCGAAGAGCCAGGTGCGGATGATCTCGGGACCCTGCGGCCGCAGGTTCATCGGGAACGTGCGCTCGAACAGGTCGGGATCGTCGACCCACCCGGTGACGATCTGCGGTGTGAGCGACGAAGTGGCCCACGTATCCATCACGTCGGGATCGGCCGTGAAACCGCCGGGTTGGTCGCGCTGCGACTCGGTGCAACCCGATGGGACGTCGGTCGACGGATCGACCGGGAGGGCCGACTCCGGTGGCAACAGCGGATCGTCGTAGAGGGGGTTGCCGTCGGCGTCGACGCGATACCAGATGGGAAAGGGCACGCCGAAGTAGCGCTGCCGGCTCACGAGCCAATCGGAGTTCAACCCCTCGAGCCAGCTGTCGTAACGGGCGCGCATGTTCGCGGGATGCCAATGGAGCTCGCGCCCGAGCGCGAGGAGCTCCGCGCGCAACTCGAGATCACGACCCCCGTTGCGCAGGTACCACTGACGCGACGTCACGATCTCGAGTGGGCGTTCGCCCTTCTCGAAGAACTTCACGGTGTGAGTGATCGGGCGCGGGTCGCCCTCGAGCTCGCCCGAGGCACGCAACTGCTCGACGACGATCTTCTGCGCCTGCTTCGACGTTCGGCCGGCGATCTCTCCGTACGCGGCCGCGCCGTCCGACGTGATCCCGGAGGGCGGCTCCGCTTTGAACCGTCCGTCAATACCCAGGATGGCGCGCATCGGGAGTTGCAGCTCGCGCCACCAGACCACGTCGGTGGTGTCGCCGAACGTACAGATCATCGCGATGCCCGTTCCCTTCTCGGGATCGGCGAGATGGTGCGCGACGATCGGCACGCGCGCGCCGTACAACGGCGTGACGACCTCGGAGCCGAACAGCGGTTGGTAGCGCGCGTCGTCGGGATGCGCGACTACCGCGACACACGCCGCGAGCAGCTCGGGTCGGGTCGTGTCGACGAGAACGTCACCGCCTTCCGGCTTGTGGAAGCAAAGCGCGTGGTAGGCGCCCGGCATCTCGCGATCTTCGAGCTCGGCCTGGGCCACCGCGGTACGGAAGTCGACGTCCCAGAGCGTAGGCGCATCGGCTTGGTACGCCTCGCCTCTCGCGAGGTTGCGAAGGAACGCGCGTTGACTCGTGCGACGCGCCGCGGGCCCGACCGTCGTGTACGTGAGGCTCCAGTCGACCGACAGCCCGAGCCGGACCCACAGCTCCTCGAATGCCGCCTCGTCCTCGGCGACGAGCCGTTCACACAGCTCGAGGAAGTTGGGTCGCGAGATCGAGATGACCTCCTTACCGGGCTTCTCGGGCGGGACGAAAGTGGCGTCGTAGGGCAGATGGGGCTCGCACCGCACGCCGAAGTAGTTCTGGACGCGTCGCTCGGTGGGCAGACCGTTGTCGTCCCAACCCATCGGATA
Source organism: Actinomycetota bacterium (assembly GCA_003134555.1). Lineage (GTDB taxonomy): Bacteria > Actinomycetota > Acidimicrobiia > IMCC26256 > PALSA-610 > PALSA-610. The sequence goes on along the minus strand of PLBO01000100.1, from coordinate 95,675 downwards.
GAAGACGTGACGGCCGCGCATGCGTTGGTAGCGCGCGATGGAGTCGGTCTGCACGTAACCGAAGGCCGATCCCATGTGCAACGACCCGCTCACCGTCGGCGGCGGGGTGTCGATCGAGAAGATCTCGTTGCGCGCGTGGCTGCGATCGAACCGATAGGTCCCGCTTTCCTCCCAGATTGCCGACCAGCGCTCCTCGAGCCCGTCCAGCGTCGGTTTCTCGGGGATACGAGCCATGCGCCAGATTGTAGGAGGCACCTTCCCGGAGCCTCCTCTCATCGACGGGGTCGACGAAGGGCCGGGTTACAGTCCTCTGCTCGTGAGCAGTGACGCCGCCGTTCAGTCCGAGACGGCGGCGCCGGTCGCGACATCACGGATCGCAGCTCCGACACCCGCGGCGTGGTGGATCGTCGTTGCGGTCGCCGCGGTCGCGTACGCGCTCCCTTTGCGCGCGCTCCTGCACTCCCCCGGTGCTGCGATGGAGGAGGGCTTCATGCTCGTCTTCCCCGACCGCGTGCTGCACGGGGCGGTGCCGAACAAGGACTTCTTGTACCTCTACGGTCCGGGCAGCCTCTGGGCGCTCGCCGCGGTCTACAAGGTGTTCGGTACGCATCTGCTCGTCGAACGCCTCGCCGGATTGGCGCAGCTCGTCGGCATGGCCGTGGGTGCCGGGCTGCTCGTGCGTTGGTGGGGCCGATCGGTCGCGGTTGCAGCAGTCGTGCTCAACGTCGTGTTCGTCATGCCGTCGTTGCAGCTCATCGCGATCCCGTGGACGGGTGGCGCCGCGCTCGCGCTGGGCTCATTGGTCGCGCTGCTCCACGCGCGTCGCGACGTTGACGCCGACGACGGCGATCGAGCCGGGCGGTGGGCGTTGATCGGCGGCGTGCTCGCCGGGTTCGCCATGCTCTTTCGCATCGATCTCGGCCTGGCGCTCGCGCTCGGAGGGACGGCCGCGCTGTGGGCAGTGCCGCGCCCGATCGTCCGGCGGGCGCTGATCGGCACCGGTATCGGCCTCGCGCCCTACCTCGTGCACGTGGCCATGGCCGGCCCCGCCACGGTGTGGCGCGGCATGTTGATCGACCCGATGATCCACCTCCGGGCCGCGCGCCATCTACCGGTGCCGCCCGACCCGAATCACCTCGTCGGCGTCGCGCGCGTGATCGCCGCCTTCGATCCTTCGTGGCCGCTCCCGCGCTTCTCGCCGTCTCAGCAACTGTTCGTCTGGTTCGTCCTGCTCGCGGTCGTCGCGGTCGCGCTGCTCGTGTTCGCCATCTGGCGCGTGCGACGCGCGCCGGCCGCGTTCCGGCCGCGCGTGTTGCTCGCCGGCGCGCTCTTCGGTCTGGGCATATTTCCGCAGGCGGTGCAACGCGCCGATTCGGCGCACCTCGCATGGGTGAGCGGCACCATCGTCGTGCTCCTGCCCGCGGCGATCGCGGAGGCGGTCTCGCTCGTCCGGCCGGCGTGGAGGGCGTCGCGAGTCGGCCTCGGCGCGGGTGTCGGCGTCATCGTGGGCGTATCGCTGCTGTTCCCTACGTACACCGCGCGGCGCTACATCGGCGCGGTGCAGGACTCGGTGCATCTCCCGAAGACGATCGAGATCAGCAACGAAGGCCGATCCTGGTACGTCGGTAACGACGCCGGCTTCGCGCACAGCATCGAGGCCTTGCTCCAAGCGGTCGAGCGCGACGTGAAGCCCGGAGGCCGCGTCATCGTCGGCAACTCCGACATGCGACGCGTGCCCTACAACGACACGTTCCTCTACTACCTGCTTCCGCGTTTCGTACCCGGGACCGCATCGATGGAGTTCGAACCCGGGCTCACGAACCGCCCCGGCACCACCCTCACCGGAGAGATGCGACGGGCCGACGCCTTCATCGCATCCGACCGCTGGCTCGGCTGGGACGAGCCGAACGACGCGATGAAGCCGGGTGATCCCGGTCCCGCCGACGTGCTGCACCGGGAGTTCTGCTTGAAGCAGGACTTCGGCAACGGCTACAAGCTGTTCTTGCACTGCCCGCCCGGTCAATGACCCGCGGGCTGCATCAGATCGATCACCTCGAACCGCGCGTCCCGGCCGAGCGAACGATGCTCGCGGAGAACCGGGAGCGCCGCGTTCACCGCCGCACATCCGGCGGCCAGCTTCGCGTGGTCGATCACGACGAAGCGCACACCGAAATCGTCGTGGAGTGCGGTCACATCACCGGCCTCGAACGGAGCGGTCCGAGCGCGTGACGTCGTCGCGAGCCGCCCGTACGCGGTCCGGTCACAGCGCAACTTGGTGAGCGCACCGGAGTCGGTGTAGGCGCGGAGCTTCGACCACGGATTCGCGGCAAACGAACCCGCGCAACCCACCACCGCGGCGTGATGGAAGATCTGCAAGCTGACGAAGGACGGGTCGCAGTCGGCCGGAACGCTCAACACCGTGTCACCCGGACGCGCGAGTTGCGCGATCTCGCGGAGCGCCCGTGAGCTCGCAGGCGTCGTACCGAACGTCGTGGTGGGAAGCGGCGCCAAGAGGTTCGTCGCGAGCAACACAGCCGCGCCGGCCCCGATCAACCACGCGCGGCGGGGACCAGGAGTGACGAGGAGGCGATCCACGGCGATCGCCGTCGCCGCGACGAGCAGTGCCACGAGCACGTACTCGACCCGCACCGGCGCGCGGAGCGCGCCGAGGCCCGGAATCGCGAGCAGGAGCCGGTACGGCAACCACGAGACCGGCGAGCCGCCGTGCTCCCAGACGAAGCTGCCCGCGACCTTGAGTGAGGGTCCGAGCCCGAACACGAACAACGCTCCGACGCCCGCGGCCAGCGGGAGGCGGCGTCGATCGGGAGCGAAGAGGAACAGCACGAACCCGGCGAGCAGGAGCAGGCCGGGAAAGATGGTCGCCTCGATCGCGTAGCGCGTGTCGGGCAGCCGCACGATGCTCCGCTCGACGAACGTCGGCCGCGGGAGCAGGAAGGTCGAGCGCGTCGGCTGCGCGACGATCGACACCGCATCGGCGGAGAAGAAGTTGCTGTCGGCGAGCAGTTCGGTACCGGCGCCCCGCGACGCCTCGGTGCGGTCGAATTGGATGCGCGGCACGATGAAAGGAAGGAGCACGATGGCCGTGACGGCGAGGGCCGCCGCCGTCGACCCGACGATGCGCCAGCTCCGCCCGCGCAACGCCGCGATACCAACGATCAGACCGTACGCGAGGCCGCCGAACACGACGAAGTACACGCTGCACAGATAGGCGAGCGTGAGCAGGATCGCGAGGCGGATCGGCCGGACCCGGCGCGCGCCCGAGACGACATCGAGAGCATCGGCGACGAGCAGGGGTGCGGTGAACGCCCAGAACAGCGGAGGCAGCCCGAGCTGCACGTTCAACGCGACCGGCGGCGCGGTGACGAAGGCGACGGCCGCGATGGTGTGCACCAGACGCATCGACGTCAGCCGCCGCGCGAGCGCGCGCGCCGAGACCACGTTCAGGATCGCGCCGGCAACGAAGGTGAGGTTGAAGGCGAGTACCGGCCCGACAAGGAGGTTGAAGAGCCCGCAGACATACGACGGCAGGTATCCGTCGAGCAATCGCAGATCGAGCCCGAACGGATGGATCACGTCGCCGACGTGGAACGGGACGATGTGCCCGTGAGCGATCAGGCGTCCGATGCGCCAACCGAGCCAGGTGTAGTAGCGGGCGTCGTCGCCCGCGCCGAGCATCTGCGTGCGGGCGTGCAGCACACCGGGCCAGACCACGAGGAGGATCGCGACCGCGTAGACCCCCGCTTCCGCGAGCCCGACACGCGAAACGAACAGCGACAGTCGACCGCCGCGGCGAGGAGAGGGCGACCCGGTTGCCTCGGACAACGCGACCGTCACGCGTTACGCGTCGCGTAGCGCGTGACGGTCACGCGCTGTCGGTGCGCCCGGCCGCCGGCCGCCGGGCGCGAACCGGTGTGCCAGCCGCAGGACGGGGCGCTCCAACCCGAACCAGCTCACGCTCGCGGCGAAGACCACGATCGGCAGGGCCAGGGCGAACACGACGACATAGTTGCCGTGGTTCAGCGGCCACCCGAGCCAGTCGGCGACGATGCGCAGGATGTACCAGTGCCAGAGGTAGATCCCGTAGCTGACCAGCCCGAGGTACACCGCGACGCGCGATCGCAGGAGCCGGCGGATCGCGCCGTGGTCTTGCGGCCCGAGCACGACCGGCACGACCACGCAGATGCCGACGATCATCTGGAACAGGTTCCGGCCGATCGCCTGGGCAGTGTTCGGGGCCTCGAGCGGATCGAGTCGCAGCCCGACCGGAATGGCGACGAGGGCCACGAGCGCAACGGTCCACCACATCCACGTCGGCCGCCCGATCCGAACGAGGCGCGCCGTCGTGCGCGCGTCCCAGCGTTGCGCGCTGAGCACCGCGAGGAGCATGCCGAGTGCGAACGCACCGAGGTGTTGGGGCAAGACCGTGACCCAGGGCGCGTCGAGGCCGGCCCCGACGGCGACGATCGCGATCACTCCGACCGCGAACAGCACCGCGAGGCCGGCGAACTCGACTGCGAGCGGACGTGATCTACGGGCGAACGCACCGATCAACGCCGCGTAGAACGGGAGGAAGAGGTAGAAGGAGATCTCGACGACGAGACTCCATGCCGGCGGGAGACCGTCGACGAACGGATTGATATGCACGTAGGTCTGCGTCAGTGTCGTGTGGAGCAGGAATCCGTGGAGACCGTAAATGTTCACCCTCGGCACGACGAAGGTGAAAAAGGCGAGCACCAACCAGTACGCGGGATATACCCGCGCCAGCCGGCGCAGCGCGTAGCCGCGCGGATCGACGCCCGCGGCATCGCCGAGGTGCGCCGCAGCGAACGGTAGGTACAGCAGACATCCGGACGTCACGAAGAAGATCCACACGCCCGCGTTGAGGGTGCCGAGAAACGCGCCGCCGCGCGTCAGGTAATCGGTATTGAAGAACACCGCGTGGTAGACGACGACCATCAGGGCGGCGAGGGCGCGCACACCGTCGAAGCACGGAAAGCGATCGTGCGGTCGGGCGCGTTGCGCGACGGAGTCCTCGGGGCCCATCGTTCGACCTTGACACGAAGCCGGGCTCGCGGCAAGCAACGGGGGTCGAGCGGCGGCCGTTCTCACCCGCCCCTCTAGGCTCTCCCGACCGTCGCGGCCGGATTCCGCGACGACAACGACGAACCGCGAGCGGAGGAGCACCGTGAACGAGACCCCGGTCTTGCGCTGCGCGGGCGTGAGCCTCGTGCTCGAGGGCGCGAAGATCCTCGACGGCATCGAATGGACGGTGCACGGCAACGAACGCTGGATCGTGCTCGGCGCGAACGGTGCGGGGAAAACATCGCTGCTTCGCATCGCGTCGCTCTACCAGCATCCCTCGTCGGGCACCGTCGAGGTCCTCGGCCAGAAGCTCGGCCGGACCGACGTTCGTACGTTGCGCGAACGCATCGCATTCTCGTCCCCCGCGCTCGCGGCCAAGCTCGAACCGTCGATGACCGCGGCCGAGGTGGTGATGACGGCGCGCTACGCCGCGCTCGCGCCGTGGTGGCATCGATATACCGACGCCGACCGCGCCCGGGCGCACGAGCTCCTGCAGGAGTGGCGCTGTGCCGCGCTCGCGTCGCACGGGTTCGCCACCCTTTCCGCCGGCGAGCGCCAACGCGTCCTGCTCGCGCGCATGCTGATGAACGAGCCCGGTCTCGCACTCCTCGACGAGCCCACCGCCGGGCTCGACATCGGCGGCCGGGAAGAGCTCGTCGCCGACCTCACGGCCTGGGCGCGCGACCGAGAACGCCCGGCCATGGTGCTCGTCACCCATCACCTCGAGGAGATCCCGCCCGGCTTCACCCACGCGCTCGTGCTCAAAGCTGGAAAGACCCTCGCGTCCGGCCCGCTGGACGACGCGGTAACGAGCGAGATCCTGAGCGACGCATTCGAGCTCGGACTGATCGTCGAGGCACGCGACGGCCGCTACACGGCGCGTCTCGAGTAGTTACGCGCTGCGGCGCGATTCGTCTTCGGTCACCAACGTGGGGGTCACCCGGCGGAGGACGACCTCTTTGTCGACGACGCACTTCACGACGTCGGTGCGCGAGGGCAGGTCGTACATCACCTCGAGGAGCACCTCTTCGAGAATCGCGCGCAGGCCGCGAGCGCCGGTGCCGCGTTTGAGCGCCTCGTCGGCGATGGCATCGAGCGCGTCGTCGCCGAACACGAGGTCGACGTCGTCGAAGTGGAAGAACTTCTGGTACTGCTTCACCAGCGCGTTCTTCGGCTCGATGAGGATGCGCATCAGCGCGTCCTTGTCGAGGTTGTGCACGACGCCGACGACCGGTAGCCGGCCGACGAACTCGGGGATCAGCCCGAACTTCAGGAGATCTTCGGGCAGCACGTCGGCCAGGAAGCGGCCGGTCTCCTCGAGGTCGTTCTTGCGCCGGACGTCGGCGCCGAAGCCGATACCACGGTTGCCGACGCGCGCCTCGATGATGCGGTCGAGCCCGGAGAACGCGCCACCGCAGATGAACAAGATGTTCGTGGTGTCGATCTGGATGAACTCTTGGTGCGGGTGCTTGCGGCCACCCTGGGGCGGAACGGAGGCGGTCGTGCCCTCGAGGATCTTGAGCAACGCCTGCTGCACACCCTCGCCCGAGACGTCGCGCGTGATCGACGGGTTCTCCGCCTTGCGCGCGATCTTGTCGANNGCCTTCTTGACGTCGTAGTCGGCCGACTGGATCAGCTTGAGCAGGATGTTCTCGACGTCTTCGCCGACGTAGCCGGCCTCGGTGAGCGCGGTGGCGTCGGCGATCGCGAACGGCACCTTCAACATGCGCGCCAACGTTTGGGCGAGGAGTGTCTTGCCGCACCCGGTCGGGCCGATCAGCAAGATGTTCGACTTCTGCAGCTCGACATCGGGATCGCCGTAGGCGCCGACCTGGACACGCTTGTAGTGGTTGTAGACGGCGACCGACAGGATCTTCTTCGCCTGTTCCTGCCCGATGATGTAGTCGTTCAGGTACTCGTAGATCTCACGCGGCTTGGGAAGCTCGTCGAAATGGACCTCGGTGCTCTGCGAGAGCTCTTCCTCGATGATCTCGTTGCACAGATCGATGCACTCGTCGCAGATATAGACACCGGGACCCGCGATGAGCTTCTTCACCTGCTTTTGGCTCTTCCCACAGAACGAACACTTCAGCAGGTCGCCACCGTCACCGAACTTTGCCACCGGAAAGGCCCCTTTCCCCCTGGGTCCTGCAGGTCCCTAGCTCGTGCCTTCGGCTGACGGTACCGCGGCGAGCTCCCGGTTGGTGAGGATCTCGTCGACGATGCCGTAGTCCTTGGCCTCGATGCCGCTCATGATGAAGTCGCGGTCGGTGTCCTTCGACACCCGATCGAGAGCCTGACCCGTGTGGAACGCAAGGATCTCGTCGAGGAGCTCGCGCATGCGCACGATCTCCTTGGCCTGGATCTCGATGTCGACGGCCTGCCCCGACGCACCACCGTGAGGTTGGTGGATGAGCACTCGCGCGTGCGGAAGGATGAAGCGCTTGCCCGGCGCGCCCGAGGCGAGCAGGACCGCGGCCGCCGACGCGGCCTGGCCGATGCAGCAGGTCTGCACGTCGGGCTTGATGTATTGCATCGTGTCGTAGATCGCGAACAGACCCGTGATCTCGCCGCCGGGCGAGTTGATGTACATGATGATGTCTTTTTCGGGGTCTTCCGATTCGAGGATGAGCAGCTGCGCGATCAGCAGGTTGGCGACGCTGTCGTCGACGGGAGTGCCGAGGAAGATGATGCGATCGTTCGCGAGGCGCGAGTACGGATCCCATTCCATCCGACCCCGCGGGGTGTCCTGGATGAATCGCGGCACCGGGACGTATTCGTTGCGGATACTCACGCCTCGGACTCCTTGCTTTCGTGATCGTGGTCGTGGTGATCGTGATCGTGATCGTGGTCGTGCGTGATGTCGTTCAGTGCGATGTCGGGCACCGTCAGGTCGATCTCGTTGCCGTTCTCGTCGACCGCCGTTGCATGATCGACGAGAAACTCGAGCGCTTTTCCACGTGCGACATCAGAGCGTACCGCCTCCAGCGCCCCGCTCCGTTCGAGCTCACGTCGCACCTTCGCGGGCTTCTGGTCGGTGCCCTCGGCCAACTGCTGCACCTGGGCTTCGAGCTCTTCGTCGCTCGCAGTGACGGCTTCTTGCGCGACGACCGCGCGCAGCGCGAGATCGGCGAGCACCGACCGCGCCGCGCCGACCCTGATCTCGTCGATGAAGGCCTGCGGCTCCTGACCGGACATCTCGAGGTACTGCTCGAGATTCGCACCCTGATGCGAGAGCCGATGCGCGAGATCCTCGATGCGACGGCGCGTCTCGGCGTCGACGAGGGTCGGCGGAGCCTCGATCGGAACGAGATCGGCGGCAGCCTCGAGCACCTTGTCGCGCAGGGCCATCTGCGCCTGCAACCGTTGCATGGTCTCGACCCGCTTGCGGATGTCGGCGCGCAGCTCGTCGACCGTCTCGAACTCGCTCGCCTCTTTCACCCACTCGTCGGTGACGTCGGGGAGCACCTTCTGCTTGGCCTCTTTCACGATGACGCGGAACTTGGCTTCACGGCCCGTCAGCTCGCCGAACCGGTCGGGCAGGGTCGCGGTGAATTCGAGGATCGCGCCGGGCTTCGTGCCGCGCAGCTGCTCGTCGAGCTCGTCGACGACCATCGCGGAACCGACCCGGTACAAGAAGTCGGTCGCCGTGAGCCCTTCGACGGCCTCACCGTCGATCGTGCCGGCGACGTCGATCGTGGCGTACGTGTCGTCGATCAGCGGGAACTCGGAGTCGGCAAGGTCGGCGAAGCGATCACGCAGCGCGTCGACCTGCCGATCGACGTCTTCGTCGGAGACAGGTTGGAACGGCAGCTCGACGCGGAGCTCGTCGTAACCGACCAGCTTCACCTGCGGGCGGACTTCGACCACGGCTTCGAACTCGACATCGCCGTCGTCCTTGCCCGCGGTGATCTCGATCTCCGGCGGTGCGATGACGTCGACGTCGTGCTCGTTCACCGCCTCGACGTAGTACTCGGGCAGCGCGTCCTGCAGCGCCTGTTCGCGCGCGACGTCGGTACCGAGGCGCGCCTCGAGCAATCGCCGCGGCGCCTTGCCCGGGCGGAACCCGGGGATGCGAACCTCACGGGCGAGTTTGCGGAACGCGGCGTCGATCGCGCGCTCGAACTCGGGCGCGGGAACGGTGACGTGCAGCTTGACCCTGCTCGCGACACCCGCCGGACTGTCGTCGGGCGCGGCGTTTTCCTCGTCGCTCTCGACGGGTTGGACGGTGCTCTGCATAAGGAGGAGCAAGTGTACCGGCGGCCCGCGGCGATCCCGGCCTACGGCCTACGATCGGCGCGTGACGGTCGACCACGGCATCACGCACGTCGCCCTGCCCGTGACCGAACTCTCGGCGAGCCTGGATTTCTACGCCCGCTACGCGCGCATGCAGGTGGTGCATCGCCGTACCGACGCCGACTCCGGTACGTCGGTGGCCTGGATCAGCGATCTGACCAGGCCGTTCGTACTGGTCCTCATCGAGGCGCCGGAGCTCGACGCCAAAACGGATGGCCTCGGCGGCGTGTACTGCCACGTCGGGATGGGTGTCGCGAGCCGTGAGGAGATCGACGACCTCTGCGACCGCGCCCGCGCCGAGCAGCGCACCGTGATCGGACCGCACGACTCCGGGCCGCCGGTCGGTTACTGGGCGTACATCGTCGACCCGGACGGCCACAACCTCGAGATCTCGTTCGGCCAAGAGGTGGGGCTCAGCGTCGATGCCGCGGCGGACGCGCGTGCCTGAGCGACACCAACCGGTAAGGACCGGCGGGTGATCGATCTTCGGGAACGGGTCGCCGTCGTCACGGGCGCGGGTCGTGGCATCGGCCGCGCGTACGCGACCCGACTCGCGGCGTACGGCGCGCGCGTCGTCGTGAACGACGCGGGCGTCGCGACCGACGGCAGCGCCACCGACGAGGATCCGGCCGCCGACGTGGTGCGCGAGATCGCGGCGGCGGGCGGCGAAGCCGTCGCGCACCGAGGCGACATCGGCGACGCGGCGGTTGGTAACGCGCTCGTGGAACGCGCGCTCGACACGTGGGGCCGGCTCGACGTCGTGATCAACAACGCGGGGTTCGGTCGGCCCCGAATGGTGTTCAACCTGAGCGACGAAGAATGGGACGACGTGATCCGCGTGCACCTGCGCGGCACGTTCGTCGTGTCGCGCCCGGCGTGCCGCTACTGGCGCGCGCAGGCCAAGCAACACGGAACCACCTACGGGCGCCTGATCAACACCGCGAGCGGGCTGCTCGTGTACGGCGGCGCCGGGCAATCGAACTACGTCGCGGCCAAGGCCGGCGTGCAGGCCTTCACCGAAGCCCTCGCGACCGAGATGGCGCCCTACGGCGTCACCGCGAACACGATCATGCCCGGCGCGAACACGCGGCTCGCTCAGATCGGTTGGCGCATGGCGCGCCAACGGGCCGACTCGGGCGGGAGCGAGCAATTCGACCCGCGCGATCCCGTGCATGTCGGCGAGTTCGGCGCGTACCTCGCGTCACCCGACGCGGCATGGATCTCCGGTCAGACGTTCCAGGTCAGAGGCGGCATCGTCGAACACATCCAGATGTGGTCGGTGCGCGACACCGCGAGCGCCGACGGTCGAGGCTTCACCGCGGACGACTATCGACAGGAGATACCGCGGTTGTTCGGCGCCGCCGCGAAACGCGCCGATCCGCCGCCGCCGGAATGGAAGGCGGGCTCTCCGACCTAGGTCGGGAGTCGGCGCTACTTCTTCTCGTTCTTCTCGGGCGAGTCGTCGGACGCGCCCTCGTCGAGGCCCTTCTTGAACTCCCGCTGCGCCGACCCGAGGCCTCGCGCGAGCTTCGGAAGCTGCGAGCCGCCGAACAGGACGAGGATGACGGCCAACACGATCAAGAGTTCGGGCCCAAAGATCTCCGCAAGCATGCTCGAAGTCTACCTATGATCGCCCGGCGTCATCGCCTGGTGAGACGTCAGCGCCGGGTAAGACGCTGCCACGTTGCGAGGTCGCGGTCGTCGGCCGGTCGTCCCACCCGGGTCACCGGGTCGACGTCGGGCGCCTCGGCCCGCAGTGCCCCGGCCGTGCAGCGTTCGGGCGGGCGGCGCGCGAACGGATCGAACTGGTAATGGCGCATCGCGTTGCGATGAGTGACGCCGGCCACGACCTTCTCGTCGAGCCCAACGAACAGCTCGGCGCAACGCTCGGGCGCGTTGGGCCACGAGCTGTCGGAGTGTGGATAGTCACTCTCCCAACAGACGTTGTCGACGTTGAGCTCGTCGAGCAGCTTCACGCCAATGCGATCGGTGATGAAGCAGCACAGGATCCGCTCGCGGAAGAGCTCCGTGGGTGAGAGGCCTTGCGGACGCTCGTGGCGCATCCAGCCGTTGTGCCGGTCGAGCGTGTGCTCGGCCCGCCACAAGAAGTACGGGATCCACCCGATGTCGCCTTCGGTCAGCGCGAAACGCAACTGCGGGAAGCGGTGCCAGAACGACGCCCACAACAGGTCGCCGAGCGTGTAGATCGCCATCACCGACGACAGATTCATCGGCACCGGCGCGGGCGCGTCGGGCGACGTCGACGCGCGCTTCGACGACGAGCCGACGTGACAGCACAGCACCGTCGCGGTTTCGCAGCACGCCGCGAACAGCGGGTCCCACTCGTCGGTGTGGATGCTCGGCATGCCGAGTCCGGCGGGATTCTCCGAGAACGACACCGCGTGGCAGCCCTTGGCGGCGAGTCGGTGTACCTCGCGCGCGGCCTCGTGCACGTCGAAGAGCGGCAGGATCCCGCACGGGATGAACCGCTCGGGATACGCGCCACACCATTCGTCGACGTGCCAGTCGTTGTAGGCCTTGATCATCACGAGATTGACGTCACGATCCGGCCCCTGGTTCAACACCTGTCCCGAGAAGCCGGTCCAGTTGGGGAAGTTGAGACCGGCGAGCTGTCCGCCGGCCGACATGTCGCGGACTCGCTCGTGCACGTCGTAGCAGCCCGGCCGCATGTGCTCGTAGCGCAACGGATCGACGTTGAAGTACTCCGGCGACTTGCCCGCGACCGCGTTCAGCCCGAGGTTTCGGCCGCGGATCTCGCCGTAGTACCACTGCTGCGACCCGTCGACCTCGTCGACGACGCGCGGCACGAGATCGCGGTAGCGATCGGGGACGTGTGCGTCGAACATGTCGGCCGGTTCGCAGATGTGGTCGTCGACCGAGACGAGCGTGAGCTCCTCGGGCAACACCGGGGACGTCACGTCTTGATGCTCCCGAACAGCGCGACCAGTTGAGTGCGCTCCGCCTCGTCGAGCACGGCCAGATGTCGGCCGAGCATGCGGTCGGTGCGGGCCTCGGCCAGCGCCCACCGCTCGTGCAGCGGCTTCGGGTCGGGATGGGGCTCGGCCCAGCCGAAGACCGGGAGCATCTCGGGCGTCCGGACCACGACGGCCTCGACCGGCGCGAGGCCGACGGTGAGCACCGCGGCGCCGTGGAGCGCGCCGCGCAGCTCGCGCATCGCGTTCAGCCGGTGCAGCGCGAGTGCTTTCGACTCCTCGGGTTCGTCGAGCGCGCGCCAACCTGCGAACAGCGGTGCGCCCGCGACCGGTGCCGCGCGGACGACACGACCGAGCAGCGCGGCAACCGTTTGCCAGTCGACGTCGTCGGAAAGGTGCGCCGAGGCCCACGCGTGCGCGACGGCGGCCCACTCGCGCGCGGCCTGCTCGCGAGGCATGATCGGCGCGGACCTCGCCCAGGCGGTGTGCACGATCTCGGGCGCGAAGAACACGAACGCCGCGACGACGACGTCGGCGTGCGTGTCGCCCAACACTCCGCCGCGACCGGCCGCGTAGAAGTCGAGCCCTTCGAATCCCAGCTCCGCACCGCGTGCATAGGTCGCGGCGTCGGTCATGAAGCCGCTCGGGACGCGAACGATCGCCTCCCGAGCCTCGTGCGCAGCCTGTTCGGGCGTCATGCGCGGAAGTATGGGTTCCGCGGCTCGCCCACGTCGAGCACAGTTCGGATCGACGGGAGGTCGGCACGACCGGCGGTGAGCGCGGTGAGCGTCGCTTCCGCGTTGTTCGCGTACACGGCTTCCTCGTCGTCGGCGTCGGGATTCACCCAGACCGCGGCCAGCAGCACGAGCTCGTCGGCGTCGTCGGCACGTAGCACGCCCTTGCGGTGGGCACTCGTCACTCCCGCCGCGACGCCCGCCTGGGCGGCGCCCCACGTGAGCCGCGCGTGGCGAACGCTTCCGGACTCGACCGTCGCCTTGTTCACGAACAACGTGCTGGGCTTGACCGGGACGTTCGGCGCGGCGACGACCACGAACGCGGCGTGTCCGGCGCGCGGGGTGGCGAGGGCGGTCGCCCAGGCCACGCCGACCGGTCCACTCTTCTCGCCGAGCACGGTGTTGACGTGCGCCGCGTTCGCGCCTTCGCCGGCAAAGCCTTCGCCGATGGCGAACGTCACGCGACGCGCCCGTAACGCACGGCCTTGAGCAACTCGCTGCTCATCGTGCCGGGCTGGGTGTCGTAGCCGAACAGTGCGACGAGCCGGGGCGTGGCGCCGTGGATCGGCGAGACGCGGTGCAGCGAATGGCGGCCCGCGAACACGAGCAGCGTCCCCGGCGTCATCGGCAGGACCGTGAGCGGCTCGCGATCACCGGCGAGCACTCGCGCGACGTCGTCGTAGCGTTCGTCGTCGGCGTTGCGGACGAACGGCGCGACCTCGAAGTCGCCACCCTCTTCGGCATCTTGCAACGCGAGCGAGACCACGAAGTCGGTCTGATCGAAATGCCACTGCAACTCGTCACCGTCGCCCATCACCGCGAGATTGAGCGCGCCCAGGGGGTCGGCGTAGGGATAGACCGATTCGAGCCCGAGGATCGCGGCGACGAACGCCCGCAGCTCCTCCCACTCGAACAGCCGGCGAATCGGCGAGTCGTCCGGGAAGAGGTCGTACGCGACCGCGCCGACGCCGTAGTTCCCGAGCCACTGCCGTGGGTGGTCGGCCGCGAACGTCTCGTCGGGAAATCCGAGATACACCGTTCCGAGCCCACCGCTGCTGTGCCCAAGCGGGGCCACGCGGCGCGCGTCTTCGACGAAAATCGCAAGCGCCTCCGGGCGGAGGAATCCGGGAAGCTCGCAGGCGCCGGCCTCGCGCATCTGCGCGCGACCCTTGTCGACGGACGACCAATCGAGATCGACGACGTCGTGCACGGCCCGAGTGTACGCATCACGTCGGCCGGTAGGCTGAGGCCGTGAGCGAGCTTCCTTACGCCGCGTTCGACGCCGACAACCACTACTACGAGGCCCTCGACGCATTCACCCGCCACGTCGATCCCAAGATGCAGCCGCGTTGCGTCCAATGGTGCGAGATCAACGGTCGCAAGTACCACGTCGTCGGTGGGATCGTCAGCCACGCGGTCGTCAACCCCACGTTCGACCCCGTCGCCAAGGCTGGCGCGATGCACGACTACTTCCGCGGCAACCCCGACAAGCTGCAGCCGTACGAGTTCCTGCGCGAGCGCGAGCCGATTCCCGCCGAATACCGCAACCGCGACGCCCGGATCGCCCGGCTCGACGAGTTCGGTCTCGAAGCCGTTTGGCTGTTCCCCACGCTCGGCATCCTCTACGAGGAGCTGATCAAGCACGACATCGAAGCAGTCACCACACTGTTCACCGCGTTCAACCGTTGGCTCGACGACGATTGGGGCTTCGACTACCAGGGTCGCATCTTCGCGTCGCCGTACATCACGCTCGCCGATCTCGACTGGGCGATCCGAGAGCTGGAATGGGCGATCGACAACGGCGCCCGGCACGTGGTGATGCGTCCGGCGGCCCCGCACACCGCGTCGGGTCAGGTCCCGGTGAGCGATCCGCGCAACGACCCGTTCTGGGCGCGCGTCAACGAGGCCGGCATCACGGTGGTCGCGCACGCCGGCGACAGCGGCTACTCGAGCAACGGCTACGCCGTCGACGGGTTCGCGGCCGGCTTCAGCGGCAACGGCCGGTGGGCGCCGTCGGTGAAGGCCTTCCACATCGAGCGTGCCGCGTACGACTTCCTGATCACCCTCGTGTTCGACAAGCTGTTCGAGCGCTTCCCGAACGTGCGCATCGCGTCGGTCGAGAACGGCGCGGAGTTTCTCGGCGACCTGTTCCACAAGCTGCGCTCGACCGAGCACAAGATGCCCGGCTACTTCACCGAAGACCCGGTCGAGGCGTTCAGGCGCAACGTGTGGATCAACCCGTTCTGGGAAGACGACGTGAACACCGTGGTCGAGCACATGGGCGCCGACCGCGTGATCTTCGGATCCGACTGGCCGCACATCGAAGGCATGCCGAAGCCGCTCGACTACGCGGTCGAGGTCAAGCATTTCGACGACGCGGACCAACTGCGCATCATGCGCGACAACGCGCGGGAGCTGACCGCGCGCAAGCCCGCGTAGCTCTCAGGGCCGGCCGAGTCAGGGAATGAGGACGACCCGGCCGACGGCCTGGCGGCTCTCGATGTAAGCGTGCGCGTCGGCGGCCTCGCCCAGCGGAAACAACCGATCGACGATCACTTCGAGGCGACCGGCCGCGACGTCGTCGACCAGTCCGGCGATCATCGCGTAGGTCCGCGGATTGAGGATCTCCGCGCCCAGGAACACGCCGGTGATCGAGAGGTTGCCCGCCGACAACAGCGAGATGTCGAACGGCTGCGGGTCGCGGCCCGCGCTGCCGACCGTGATCGCGCGTCCGCGGTACGCGAGGCACTGCACGCTGCCCGCGAGGATGCGTCCGCCGACCGAATCGACCGCGAGGTCGACACCGCGCCCACCGGTGAGGTCGCGCACCGCGTCGACCCAGCCCGACTGCGAGTAGTCGACCGCGTGGTCGAGACCGAGCGCCTGCAGCGGAGCGAGGCGATCCAGGCTCGACGCGGTCGAGATGACGGTCGCGCCGGCGCGCTTGGCGAGTTGGATGGCCGCGACGCCGACTCCACCCGCGCCCGCTTGCACCAGCACCGTCTCGCCCGACTTCAGGTGACCGAACTCGAAGAGACAGTCGTGGGCGGTGCCGAACGCGACCGGGACGCACGCGCACTTGACGAGGTCGGCGCCTTCCGGGATCACCCACGTGATCACCGACGGGGCCGCGATCATCGCCGCGTGCGAGCCCCACAGACCCGTCGCGACGACGCGCTGGCCGACGAAGCGATCGGTGACGCCTTCGCCCACCTCGATGATGGTCCCGGCCGACTGGTACCCGACGATGTGCGGGTTGGTCGCCATCTCGCCGCCGGCACGATTCAACGTGTCGCCGCCTTCGATGCTGATGGCCGCGATCTCGATCAGGACGGTGCCGGGACTGGCGACCGGATCGGGGACGTCTTCGTAGCGCAACACCTCGGGGGCACCGGTCTCGTAGTACACGGCAGCTTTCATGGCTCCCTCACAGTTCTCTCGAAAGAGTCTTCACAGAGTGGCGAAGTATTCGTCGGCGACGCGTTCACGCTGCCAACCCTGCGCGCCCATCAGCAGGTCGTCGACCTTGGCCCGGCGCAGGAACAAATGCGCATCGTTCTCCCACGTGTAGCCGACGCCACCGTGGATCTGGATGCACTCCGCGGTGACGTAGTTCGCCGCGCTCGCGGCCTGCGCCTTGGCCATGGCAGCCGCGATCTCGCGATCGGGTGCGTCGACCGCCGACGCCCATGCGGCGTAGTGGACCGCGACGCGGGCGATCTCGATCTCGCGCAGCATGTCGACTGCTTTGTGCCGAGTCACCTGGAACTTCGAGAGCGGCTTGCCGAACACCTCACGCGCCTGGGCGTAGTCGAGTGCGAGCGCGTTCGCGGCTTCGCTCACGCCGATGAGCTCCGCCGCGAGCAGTACGGCCGCGTCGTCGGCGATGCGTCGCCACAGGTGCGCATGGTCTCCGGGCGGGCCGACGAGCAGGGCTCGGGTCTGCGCGAATTCCAGACGTGCGAACTTGCGGGTGATGTCGAGCGACGGAGCGAGCTGCGCGAGATCGCCGGCGTTGTCGACCAGGAACGTCTGTAGTCCTTCGCGCGTGCGCGCGGGGACCAGCACCCAGTCGGCCGTGTGACCGTCCATCACGAGCGGCTTGACGCCGTCGAGCTTGTGGCGCGAGCCGCGACCGGTCGCGCGCACCCGGACGCGCTCGATCGGATCTCCGTGCCCCGCCTCGTCGAGCGCGACCGTGCCGCGCTGCGTTCCCGAGGCCAATCCCACGAGCAGGTTGTCGAGGCCCAGCGCGCGCGCCGCGAGCGTCGCGACGATCGCGGACGAGAAGAAGGGGCCGGGGAAGACGGCCCGGCCCATCTCTTCTTGCACCACAACGGCGTCGACAAGTCCGAGACCCAGGCCGCCCTGCTGCTCGGGAACGAGGAGACCGGTCCATCCGAGGTCGACGATGCGCCGCCACAGCTCGGGCGTGACTCCCGCCTCGTCGTGCTCCGCCATGCGGCGCACGTACTCCTTCGGCGCCTCGGCTCCGAGGAAGGAGCGCACCGCGTCGCGCAACGCTTCTTGTTCGGAGGAGAACGTGAAGTCCACACATTCACGGTAGTTCGACCCTGACGGTAATGTCAGGTCTCCGGAAGTGCGGACGCAGTGCGGCAACGCCGAAGGCGAGCCGCGCGAGGGAGCCATAGGCATGGACTTTGCGTGGTCGCCCGAGGATCTTGCGTTCAAAGAGGAACTCGAGGCCTTCCTCGACAAAGAGATGCCGCCGTTCATCGAGCAGTGGTCGGAGAACGAAGACCTCGACGCGTCGCGCGGTGTCATGGGTGTCATGGACAAGCGCAAGGCGTGGCAGAACAAGCTCAACGAAGGTCGTTGGGCGGCCATCCTCTGGCCCGAAGAGTGGGGAGGGCGCGCCGCGACGACCGCGCAACAGGTCGTGTACACGCAGGTGATGGCCCGGTACCGGTCTCCGGGCATCTTCAACGCGAACGGCATCGTGCAGATCGGACCGTCGATCATCACGTGGGGCAACGACGACCAGAAGGCGCGGTGGCTGCCCGGCATCCTCGACGCGGGCGAGCACTGGTGCCAGGGCTTCTCCGAGCCCCAGGCCGGCTCCGACCTCGCAAACCTCCGCACCACCGCGATCCTGGCCGACGACGGTTCGCACTACGTCGTCAACGGTCAGAAGACGTGGATCAGCTCCGCCCAGATCGCGAAGTGGGGCCTCTTCCTGATGCGCACCGACCCGACCGCGATCGCGCGGGGAGTCAGGCACGAGGGCATCACCACGTTCATCGTCGACATGGAGTTGCCCGGGATCGAGGTGCGCCCCATCCGGGAGATCACGGGCGACTCGTTGTTCTGCGAGGTCAACTTCGCCGACGTGAAGATCCCGGTTTCCGACCGGCTCGGCGACGAGGGCCACGGCTGGCTCGTCTCGATGGGCGCGCTCGGGCAGGAGCGGGTCGGGAGTGCCGGGCAGGCGATCTCGATGGCCCAGGATCTCCGGGTGCTGTTGCAGACCGCACGCGCCGAGAATCCCGATGCGTTGCGAGACCCCGCGATCCGAGAGCGCGTGGCGAAGCTGCACATCCAGATCGAAGCGACCCGGCTCCTGATCGCCCGTGCGCTGTCGAAGGTCCTGAAGGGCGAGAAGGGCTGGCCCGAGGTACCGCTCGCGAAGCTGCAATGGGGATACATCTCGTTGTGGCTCGCCGAGCTCGCGCTCGACGTGCTCGGGCCGACCGGCGCGCTGCTCAAGGGCGCGCCCGGCGCGATCGACGGCGGCGTGTGGGCCCGGAACTACGTGTGGCAGCGCTACACGACGATCGGCGCGGGCCCGACCGAGGTGCAGAAGAACATCATCGCCGACCGCACGCTCAAGCTCGAGCGCTGAGCCGTCCTCGCTCCGGTCCGCGGCCCGTCGGCTCCCACGCGCCCGGGCTCGTTTCTCGCTCCGCAATATAGCAAGTAACTACTTGCGTTATTGTGGTGGCAGGAGCAAGATGCAGGAAAAGAGGAGGGACACCATGCCCGTCGCAATCGTCACCGGCGCCTCCCGCGGCCTGGGGTTCGAGGTCGCCCGATCACTCTCGGCCGACGGCTGGGATCTCGCCGTCGACGCCCGCGATCCGGCGGCGCTCGGCGCCGCGGCCGAGCAGCTCGCGTCGGTCGGAGTCGTCCGTGCCATCCCGGGTGACGTTGCCGACCCCGGCCACCGCGCCGATCTCGTGGCGGCCGCAACCGAGCTCGGCGGCATCGACCTGCTCGTGAACAACGCGAGCGTGCTCGGGCCGTCGCCCCAGCCCCGGCTCGCCGACTACCCACTCGACGTGCTCGCGCACGTCTATGCGGTCAACACCCTCGCCCCACTCGCGCTCGCGCAACTCGCGCTCCCCCAGCTCCGCGACCGTTTCGGCACCATCGTGAACGTCACTTCCGACGCGGCGGTCGAGTCGTACGAAGGTTGGGGCGGCTACGGATCGTCGAAGGCCGCGCTCGAGCAGGTCACCAACGTGCTCGCCGTGGAGGAACCGATCGTGCACGTGTACACGTTCGACCCCGGCGACATGCGCACGCAGATGCATCAGGAGGCGTTCCCGGACGAGGACATCTCCGATCGACCCGAACCCGAGACCGTCGTGCCCGCGCTGCGCCGGCTCTTGTTCGAACGGCCCGCAAGTGGCCGCTACCGCGCCGCCGACCTCACGGCGGTGACGCCATGACCACCGTCACCGTGCGCGAGGCGACCGAGCCGCCGGAAGCACGCGGGATCACGCGTGATGCCGTGCGGATGATGGTCGCGCACCGCGCCGACCTTTCGATCGTGCACGCGCACGCGCACGATCTGCCGCGGTTCCTCGACGAGGGCGATCTCGTCGTGGTGAACACGTCGGGAACGCTGGCCGCCGCGCTCGACGCGCTGGGCGAGGACGGCACTCCGCTCGTCGTGCACCTCTCGCAACGACTGCCCGCCGGTCTGTGGCTCGTCGAGCTGCGCCGACCCGACGGGCGCGCGACCGAACCTTGGTTCGAAGCGCCCCCGGGCCACGTCCTGCGGCTCGTCGGTGGCGGGTTCGTCAACCTGGCGACGCGCTTCGAGTCGTCGACCCGCTTGTGGGTCGCGACCCTCGACCTCCCCGACCCGTTGCTCACGTATCTCGCGGTGCACGGCCGACCGATCCGCTACGGCTACGTGACGCGGGATTGGCCGCTCTCGGCGTATCAGAACGTGTACGCGCGCGAGCCCGGGAGCGCGGAGATGCCGAGCGCCGGACGTCCGTTCACTCCCGAGCTCGTCACCCGCCTCGTCGCCAAAGGGGTCGCGGTCAGTCCACTCGTCCTGCACACGGGCGTGTCGTCGCTCGAAGCGAACGAGCACCCGCATCCGGAGTGGTATCGCGTCCCGGCCTCGACGGCCGCGCGGATCAACCAGACCCGCCACAACGGTGGACGCGTGGTCGCGATCGGAACGACGGTCGTCCGCGCGCTCGAGTCGGTCGTCGACGGCCGGCGCGTCGTGCACGCGGGCGAGGGTTGGACCGATGTCGTCGTGACCCCCGAGCGCGGCGCCCATGCGGTCGACGGACTCCTCGCGGGCTGGCACGAACCGGAAGCGTCACATCTGCAGATGCTCGAGGCGATCGCGGGCCGCGCGGTGCTCGACGTGTCGTACGCCGCGGCCTCGGGCGAGGGCTACCTCTGGCACGAGTTCGGCGACGTCCACCTCATCGTCGAGTGACGCCGGCGTGCATACGGCCGGCGAACTAGACGTACTGCCAGTGCTTCTCCGGCTCGGATCCCGGGGCGTGATCGATGCACTGCACGTCGAACTGGATCGGCAGGAGGTAACGAACGTAGAACGCGTGCACCGTGACCGGACCCTGCACGAGATCTTCGGCGAACTCGGTGATCTTCACCCGCTCGTCCTTGTCACGCCAACGCTTTGCCCGTTCGAGCAGCTCGTCGACCTCGTCGCGCGTGTCGCACAAGACGCCGAGGTGGTCGTACCCGGGCGCCTGCATGTACTTGTCGGCCTCCGCGAGCAGGATGAAGTGCTGCGCGCCGTCGTCGCCCGCGAGCAGGAAATTGCGCTGCTCGAACAGCACGACGTCGATGCCCGACCAGCCGAACATCTCGCCGTAGAACGCGGCGATGTCGCGACGAGTCGCGTCGTCGAGTCCCCCGCGCGGGAACGTCAGCTCCATGTGGTTGAACCGGTACGGCATCGCAACGCTCCTTGGGAGGTCGGAGGGATCAGAGTCGGGCCGGCAGGATTGCGTCGATGAGGTGAGGTCCCGGCTCGCTCAGCGCGTGCTCGAGCGCGCGCACCAGCTCGTCGGCGGTCTCGGCGCGCGTGCCGTCGACGCCCATGCCGCGGGCAAGCGAGACGAAGTCGAGCGGCGGGCGCGAGATGTCGAACAGATCGGCCGCGTTGCCATCGGTGCGGGCACCGACGCGCGAGAGCTCGAGGCTCAAGATCGCGTACGAACGGTTGTCGAAGATGATCGTGGTGACGTCGAGGTTCTCACGGGCCTGGGTCCAGAGCGACTGGATCGTGTACATGGCGCTGCCATCGGCCTGCAGGTTGAGCACCTTGCGATCGGGGCACGCGACCGCCGCGCCGGTGGCGACCGGCATCCCTTGGCCGATCGCACCACCCGTGAGCGTCAACCAGTCGTGGCGCGGCGCGCCCGCGGTCGCGCCGGACACGAACAAGCCGGCCGTGTTCGCCTCGTCGCTCACGATCGCACCCTCGGGCAACAACGCGCCGATCGCGTTCGCGATGGTCTCCGGATTCAGCGCACCGCTGGGCCGGTCGGGACGCGCGGCCGGCGTCCGGACCGCGCCGTCGGCGGGCGCGCCGAGCGCGTCGGCCAGCGCCTCGAGCGCGGCCTCGGCGAGCACGCCGTCGGCCACGAGATCGCGGATCTCGCAACCTTCGGGCGCCAGCTCGCTCGGCAGATTGGGATACGCGAAGAACGACACCGGTTCCTTGGCGTCGACGAGCACGAGATTCCGGAGCCCCTGCAGTTGCGCCACCGCGAACTCCGCGAGGTAGCCGAGCCGCTCCACCGCGGGCAGGCCCGCGCCGCGAACGAGGCGCGCCGGAAAGGTCTCACAGAGCAGCTTGGCGCCCGTCGCCTGCGCGACCCGCGAGGCGGCGAGCAGGCCGCGCTCGGTGAGCGCTTTTCCGCCCAGCAGCAACGCAGTCGGCTCACCGCTGCGCAGCGCCTTCACCGCGAGCTCGACCTCGTCGGCGAAGGAGATGAACCCCACGTGGGCGATCGCCTCGGGACCAGGCTGGGCACCTTCCGACCACGACGCGTCGGCGGGGAGGATCAGTGTCGCCACGCCGCCGCGTCGCGCTTCGCTGATCGCTTCCGCGGCGTCGGCGCCGACCGTTTCCGGGCCCTTCGATTCGCGTATCCAGCGCGACACGTTGCGCGCCACGCCGACGATGTCGGATGCCAGCGGCGCGTCGAGCGCCTGGTGGTAGGTCGCGTGATCGCCCACAATGTTGACGATCGGCGTGCGCGCGCGCCGAGCGTTGTGCAAGTTGGCCAAGCCGTTGCCGAGGCCCGGACCGAGATGCAACAAGGTGGCCGCGGGCCGGCCGGCCATGCGACCGTAGCCGTCGGCGGCGCCCGTCGCGACCCCCTCGAACAACGCGAGGATCGGCCGCATCTCGGGCACGTCGTCGAGGGCCGCGACGAAGTGCATCTCCGAGGTCCCCGGGTTCGTGAAGCAGGTATCGACACCGTTCGCGACGAGCGTGCGGAGCAGCGCATGCGCACCGTTCATGATTTCGGTCTCCTCGGCTCAGTCGAGCAACGTTCCGGGGTTGAGCACACCGTTCGGATCGAAGGCGGCCTTGATTCGGCGCATCAACGCAATCTTGTTGGGGTCTTCGAGCTCGAGAAAGTACTGCTTCTTCTCCTTGCCGATGCCGTGCTCGGCGGAGATCGCCCCGCCCATCTCCACGCCGGCCGCGATGATCGCGTGCATCACCCGGTGCCGCACCTCGTCGTCGGGCTGGAACACCGACAAGTGGATGTTGCCGTCGCCCGCGTGCCCGGCGGCGCTCACCAACGACGCGTGCTCGGTGGCGATCGCCGTCACCGCTCGCAGATACTGCGGCACCGAGGCCCGCGGAACGACCACATCGATGATGTCGTTCGCACCGAGCGCCTTCACGACCCAGAACGCCTTCTCCCGAGCTTCGAGCAGCAGCGCGCCCGAACGTGGCGGCAGGACGTACACGTCGATCGCGCCGAGGTCGGAGACCTGCTCCGCGAGCATCGCGACATCCTCTTCCAACCGTTGCTCCACGTGTTGCTCGATCACGACGATGAGATACGCGCGTGCGGCGGCTTGGACTTCGGCGCTGATGCCGAGGTCGAGCCCGACATTCGCCGCGAGCGTGGCGAGCCCGCCGCCGTCGACGTACTCGAGCACGGCGGGGTTGACGCCGCTGCGCACGATGTTCGGGACGGCCGACGCGATCTCGTCGACCGACGCGAACGGAACGAGGATCGTGGCGCTGTGTTGTGGCCGCGGATAGACCTTGAGAACGGCTTCGGTCACGATCGCGAGCGTGCCCTCGGAGCCGATGACGAGCTGGGTGAGGTCGTATCCGGTCGTCGCCTTCACGAACTTCCCGCCGGTGCGGATCACGTCGCCGTTCGCCAACACCGCTTCCAGCCCGAGCACATGGTGCCGCGTGACGCCGTACTTCACCGCGCGCATCCCACCCGCGTTCGTCGCGACGTTGCCGCCGAGCGAGGCGCTGTTCTCGCCCGGACAAACCGGGTATACGAGGCCCATCGGCGCAAGCGCGTCGTCGAGCTGATCGAGGCTGACACCCGGCTGCACGACTGCGACGTAGTTGTCGGTGTCGATCTCGACGATCTCGTTCATGCGCTCCAGCGAGACCACGATCCCGTCGGCGCTCGGTATGCACGCCCCGGACAATCCGGTGCCGGCGCCTCGGGCCGTGAGTGGCACGTGCAACTCGTCGCATATGCGGGCGATCGCCGCGACCTCGCCGGTCGAACCGGGCCGGACGACCGCCAGAGGCAGCACTGGAGTGGCGGTCAATGCCTCATCGTGCGTGTAGTCCTCTCCGATCGCGTCGCCGAATTGGACGTGCTGTGGTGCCAGCACCTCCAAGAGCCGCGCTTCGAGATCCGCCATCCGGCTTGTGTAGGCGGCCCGCCCGCGTCGGTCAAGCCCAGCGCCGTCATCGTAGGATCGGTCCTCGTGAGCGGACAGCCCCTCGACATGCCCGATGCCACGGCCGATCCCGTGGTCGACGCGCTGCTACGGGCGAGCCGCGCGCTCGTCGCGATCAGCGTGCGATCGCTCTCCGCCGTCAACGCCGACGTCACGCTCCCGCAGTTCCGGTCACTGGTGGTACTCGCGACCTCGGGCCCGCAGACGGTCAGCGCGCTGGCCGACCGTTTGGCAGTGCACGCGTCGACCATGACGCGGATGTGCAATCGGCTGGTGGCGCGCGCCTTGGTGGTGCGGGCTCCGTCGGCCGTCGACCGGCGCGAAGTGGTGATTGCGTTGACGGCGATGGGTACAACCGTCGTCGAGAACGTGATGGCGGCGCGCCGGAAGGAGCTCGACGAGGTCATGCGGCGAATGGGTGCCGACGACCGACTCGCAGCCGTGAACGCGCTCAACAAGTTCGCGCAGGCCGCGGGCGAAGGACCGAAACCATCGAACACCCAATCGTCGGGAACGCGGGCGGTACGTCAAATCTTGGAGGAATGATGAAGCCTTACGAGCTCCCCCCGCTCGACTACGACTACGCCGCGCTCGAACCGCACTACTCGGCACGCATGCTCGAGCTTCACCACGACAAGCACCACAAGGCCTACGTCGACGGCGTGAACGCCACGCTCGAGAAACTCGCGGCGGCACGCGAGACCGACGACCTCAGTGCGATCGTCGGGCTCGAGAAGACTCTCGCGTTCAACCTTTCCGGACACGTGCTGCACACGCTGTTCTGGAAGAACCTCTCACCGCACGGCGGCGATCGTCCCGACGGCGAGCTCGCGGCCGCGATCGACGAGCATTTCGGCTCGTTCGACGCCTTCAAGAAGCAGCTCACGTCGTCGGCGGCCACGGTTCAGGGCTCGGGTTGGGGCGCGCTCTCGTGGGAGCCGCTCGGCCAGCGGCTCTTCATCGAGCAAATCTACGACCACCAGGGCAACGTCGGTCAGGGTGGGGTCCCGCTGCTCGTCATCGACGCCTGGGAACACGCGTACTACCTGCAGTACGAGAACCGTCGCCCCGACTACGTGAAAGCAATTTGGAACGTGCTCGACTGGAGCGACGTCGCGCGTCGGTTCGAGCGCGCCGGGCGCCTCGAACTCGTCTAGCCCTGACGACCGATCAACCCGCGAGCTCGGCCATCGTCCGCAGCGTCTCGATGTCGCCGTTGATGATGATCGTCGTGACGGGGCTGTCGTTCCATGCCTCGAGCCGCTCACGGATGCGCGCCTTCGAGCCGACGAGCGAGATCTCGTCCGCAAACTGTGTGGGCACGAGCGGAATGGCCTCGTCGCGGCGGCCTTCGAAGAACAGATCCTGGATCTTGTGCGCTTCGGCTTCGAACCCCATGCGGCTCATCAACTCCATGTGGAAGTTGCGGCTGCGCGCGCCCATCCCCCCGATGTAGAAGGCGAGCGCGGCCTTGGTCGGCATGAGCGCCTCTTCGATGTCGTCGGCGATCCGGCAGCCCATGACGTTGACGCACACCTCGAAACCCGGCTTGTCGGCGGCCGCCTTCAACGATTCCGCGTAGACCTCCTGGCGGAAGGGCGAGTAGTAGAGCGGCATCCAGCCGTCGGCGATCTCGGCCGCGAGCGCGATGTTCTTCGGACCTTCCGCGCCGAGCAGAATCGGCAGATCGGAACGAAGCGGATGCGTGATGGAACGCAACGGCTTCCCGAGTCCCCACGCGTTCGGTCCGTCGTAGGGAAGCCGGTAGTGCTCACCGTGAAACTCGACCGGCTCGTCGCGTCGCAGGATGCGCCGGACGATTTCGATGTATTCACGCGTGCGGGCCAGCGGCTTGCCGAAGGGCTGGCCGTACCAGCCCTCCACCACTTGCGGGCCGGAGACGCCGAGACCGAGGGTGAAGCGACCATTCGACAGGTGATCGAGCGTGAGCGCTTGCATCGCGCACGATGCCGGTGTGCGCGCCGAGATCTGGACGATGCCGGTGCACAAGCGGATCCGCGAGGTGTGCGCGCCGATCCAGGCGGCCGGGGTGAACGCGTCGGAGCCCCACGCCTCCGCGGTCCACACGGAGTCGTATTCGAGCCGTTCCGCTTCCTGCGAAAGTGCGATCGAGAACGGGTTCGGTTGCGCGCCCCAGTAACCGAGCTGTAGTCCGAGCTTCATCCGCACGGTCTATCGCGCTCGAACTCGCTCACGCGAGTTGGACTACCTCTGGGTCGAGGGCTTGGCAGACTCAGGGCATGAACCGCGATTTCCCAGGCGTGATCGGACGAGACTGGCGAACCTCGACACCATGGTGGCCGCCCGATCCGCAGCCGCCGGCCGGCGCGCCCAACGTGCTCCTGCTCGTTCTCGACGACGTCGGGTTCGCGCAGCTCGGATGCTACGGCTCCGACATCTCGACGCCGGCGTTCGACGGTCTTGCCCACGACGGCATCCGGCTCACCAACTTCCATACGACCGCGTTGTGCTCACCGACGCGCGCGTGCCTCCTCACCGGGCGCAACCATCACCGCAACGGCATGGGCCGCGTCGCCGACCTCGCCGTCGGCTACCCCGGCTACTGGGGCCGGATCCCGCGCGAGAACGGCTTCCTCTCGGAGATCCTGCGCGCGCACGGCTACGCGACCTACGCGGTCGGCAAGTGGCATCTCACTCCCGAGGACGAAACGCACATGGCCGCGTCCCGGACGTCGTGGCCGCTCGCGCGCGGCTTCGACCGTTGGTACGGGTTCCACGGCGGTGAGACCCACCAGTTCGTGCCGTCGCTCTACCACGACAACCACTCGGTGCTTGCGCCCGCTCGGCCCGAGGACGGATATCACCTGAGCGCCGATCTCGCCGATCGCGCCATCGAGTTCCTCGCCGACTTGCGCGCGGTCGACGCCGATCGGCCGTTCTTCTGTTACTTCGCGACGGGCGCGTGTCACTCGCCCCATCACGCCCCGCAGGAATGGATCGAGCGCTACCGCGGACAGTTCGACGGCGGCTGGGACGTCTGGCGCGAGGCCACGTTCGCCCGCCAGATCGCCGCGGGCGTGCTCCCCGCGCACACGCAGCTCTCCCCCCGCCCGCATTGGGTGCCGGCCTGGGACTCGCTCAAGGCGGAGGATCGCGCCGTCGCGGCCCGCTTCATGGAGTGCTTCGCCGCGTACCTGTCGTACACCGACGCGCAGATCGCCCGGCTGCTCGCATTCCTCGCGCAGACCGGAGACCTCGACAACACGCTGGTGGTCGCGGTCTCCGACAACGGCGCCAGCGCCGAGGGCGGACCCAAGGGTTCGATCAACGACGGTCGGCTCATGAACGGCGCGCCCGCGGGACGGCGCGAGCTGCGAGCGCGGATCGACGAGATCGGCGGCCCCACCGCGCACAACAACTACCCGTGGGGCTGGACGATGGCGGGGAACACGCCGTTCAAGCGCTGGAAGCGAGAGGTGCACGAGGGCGGTGTCGCCGATCCGTGCATCGTGTCGGCGCCGGGAATGACCGGACGCGGCGGGACGCGACGGCAGTTCGCACACGCCGTCGACGTACTGCCCACCATCCTCGAGCTCGTCGGCATCGAGGCGCCGGCGGCGATCGACGGTCTCGAGCAGTCGCGCATCGACGGGGCGAGCTTCGCGCCCGTGCTCCGCACCGAGGGCGCGCCCGAGACGCACGAGACGCAACACTTCGAGATGCTCGGCTCGCGTGGCATCTACCACCGCGGGTGGAAGGCGGTCACCTTCCACCCGCTCGGCGCGATGTACGACGACGGCCTCGACCCCGACGCGCCCTTCGACGACGATGTCTGGGAGCTGTACGACGTCGTGGCCGACCCGTCGGAGACGAACGACGTCGCGGCGGCCGAGCCCGAGCGGCTCGCGGCGATGGTCGCGTTGTGGTGGGAGGAAGCTGCACGCAACGACGTGCTCCCACTCGACAACCGTCCGCTGTTCGCGATCATGAACCCGCGGCCGACGACCCGGCAGTCCCGCACGACATACGTGTACTACCCGAACGGCGCGCCTGTACCGGAGGCCGTCGCGGTCAACGTGCGCAATCGTTCGCACACGATCACCGCGACGATCACGGTCCCTTCCGGCGTCGTCCCGGAAGGGACGTTGCTCGCGCTCGGCTCCGTGCTCGGTGGCTTCACCTTCCAGATGATCGACGGCCGGCTCCGCTACGTGCACAACCTCTACGGCGCGAGCCGTGACATCGTCGACAGCGAAGCCGTTGTCACTGCGGGCGCGCATCAGGTCGCGTACGCCTTCACCAAGAGAGCAGAGTTCACCGGGCGCGGCGAGTTGCTCGTCGACGGCCGGGTTGTAGGCACGGGCGACATCCCGCACTTCACCCCGATGACGTTCTCCTACACCGGCGGCGGGTTGACGTGCGGCTACGAGGTCGGACCGGCCATCGGGAACGGCTACGACGCACCGTTCCGCGCGAACGTCGAGATCGACCGGGTCGTCGTCGACGTCTCCGGATCGCCGCACCACGACCCTGAAGGCGAGTACGACGCGATCATGGCCGAGCAATGAGGCGACTCCTACGAATCACGATCGTTGCCGGGCTCGCGCTCGTTGCGGGCGCGGCATCGATTGTCGCGTCTGCGTCGCGCGCGCCTGCGCAATCGGCCGGTGAGCACATCGCCGACTACGAGGTCGCCATGCAGCTCGGAGGCGACGGAGGTCTGGTGGTGAACGAGCAGATCACTTACGACTTCGGGGCCGCGGCGCACCACGGGATCTTTCGCGACCTCGTCGAGCGCGAGACGTACGACGCGCACCACGACCGGCGCTACCGGATCAGCGACGTGACGGTGAACGCCGACAACCAATCCACGCCGGTGCAAGTGAGCCACACCGGGAACTATCTGCACCTGCGCATCGGCGACCCGAACATCACGGTCACCGGCGTTCACCGGTACACGATCGAATATCGCGTCGAGGGTGCGGCGCGCGCATTCGGCGACCACCAAGAGCTCTACTGGGACGCGATCGGGAACCAGTGGCCGGTGCCGATCGACCGCGCGACCGTTACCGTCAGTGGTCCGGCGGCGATCACGCAGGCTGCCTGCTACGCCGGCGCGCAAGGCAGCCGACTCACTTGCGCCGGGGCGTCGGCGCGGGGCCGCGCCGCGACGTTCTCGCAGACCGATCTCGGCCCGGGAGCGGGCCTCACGGTCGTCGTCGGCCTTCCTTCGGGATCGATCGTGCCCGACCCGCAACCGATCCTCGAACGCCGACGCACGGCGGCCGACGCGTTCGCCGTACGCGCGAACACACTCGCTCCCGCGATCGTCATCACGCTGCTGACGATCGGCTCGGTCCTCTGGCTCGCGAGGCGGCGCGGCCGCGACCGCCGGTACGCGGGCTCGGCAGTCGACGCCGCGTTCGGCAACGAGAGCGGGGCGGAGGAACCCGTCGGCATCGGGCGCGAGGCCGCGGGACCGGTCGAATTCGTACCCCCGAACGGCGTGTTGCCCGGCCAGGTCGGCACGCTCGTCGACGAGCACGCGAATCTCGTCGACGTCACCGCGACGATCGTCGACCTCGCCGTGCGCGGTTGGCTCACGATCACCGATCTCGACGGCGACTACGAGCTCACCGCCACCGAGGTCGCCGGCAAGGGAACATTGCTTCCGTACGAGACCGCGCTGATGAACGCGCTCTTCGGCTCGGGACCATCGGTCAAGCTCTCCGATCTCAAGTACAAGTTCCGCAGCGAGCTGGCGCAGATCCAGGACGCGATGTACGACGACGTCGTCACCCAAGGTTGGTACCGGGTTCGTCCGGACCGCACCCGCCAGCGCTGGGTCCTCATTGCGCTCGGAGTTCTCGTGCTCGCGGTCGCGGTCACCGTGATCGTCGCGGCGCTGTCGTCGTTCGGGCTGGTTCCGGTGGGCCTCGTGCTCGGAGCCGTCACGCTGCTCGCGGTCGCGAGTCACATGCCGTCGCGCACGGGCAAGGGCAGCGCGATGTTCTCACGCGTGCGCGGGTTCCGGCGGCTGTTCGACGAAGGCGACCAGGGCTTGCGCGAGAAGTTCGCCGAACAGCACGAGATCTTCTCGCAGTACCTGCCGTACGCGATCGTGTTCGGCTGCACCGACAAATGGGCTCGGGTCTTCGCCCAGCTCGACGCGCAGCAACTCGAGACCGGCTGGTACCGCGGCAACGCGCCCTTCAACGCGATCTTGCTCGCGAGCTCGATCAATCATTTCGGCACGGTTGCCACCGGCACGCTCTACGCGAGCCAACCGTCGTCGTCGAGCGGAAGTGGCTTCGGCGGTGGATTCTCCGGCGGCGGTGGTGGCGGCGGGGGCGGGGGCAGCTGGTGACGCGTGGTCAGTGACGGCGCCGGCGCTGCCACAGGCGGTCGAGGACCACGCCGACGAGGGCGGTGACGACCAGCACGTAGATCATGTGGGTCTTGTGGTCGAAGAACACGAACCCGACCTTGACCTCGCGCGTGTTGTCGATCACGAACGCGATCAACAGTCCGAGCAGGACCAACGCGCCGATAAGTCGCGCAACCTCACGCGGGTCGCGGCCTTCCCGCTTGAGGTTCTGGTCACTCATGGTTTCCGCCCGTTGTCGCGGAGGTAATCGTCGATGACACGGTGCATGTGCAAGACGTTGCCCTCCTGTCGAGGATTCAGCCGAGCGCCGGTCCATCCCGCCGACCGCATTCCCTGCTGCACGTTCCCGAGATTGTCGTAGTCCTGCTCGGTGATCTCGCCCCAGTCGCGCTCGCGCCAGTTCGCGAAGAACGTCGGTTGCACGCGCCGCCCGTCGTCCGCGTCGGGTGCGCGCCACTCGAGCACCCAGGTGTCCTTGATCGAACGGTCGGGGTCGCGGCCGAGCGGCCGCACCCGGAAGAGGATCGCGCTCCCGGGATAGATCGGGCCCACGACGTTGGGAAAGCAGAACACGTCGTCGGCGCTCGTCATGAGGTCGGGCGACAGACCGGACACGTCGAAGCCCCGCGCTTCGAGCAGCTGCATGCGCCGCACCTGGTAGGCCTCGAGCAGAGTCGAGCCCGGTGGCGGTCCGCTCGCGCGCAGCGCTTCGATCGCGGCGCTCTCCTCGCCGAGGAACGCGCCGCCGAGCCCGGCGACGAGGTTCGCGAGGATCTCGCCCTCGTCGTACTCGTCGGGACCGAGGTGCAGTCGTGGACTCGGCCGGAGCTGCCGGCGCGCGCCGGGAAGGCGCCCGTAGTGGGCGTGCCGGCCGAGCTGCTCGTACTCGATACTGACGTCGTCGGTCCACGGCAGGATCTGCCGGTGCAGTCCTTGCACGTGATAGCCCTCGTTGAACGCGTCGACGACCGCTTTCCAGTTCGCGTCGATGATCGTGCTCAACGACGCGCGCAGGCGCATCTGTTCGAGGTGATACGGACCGAGCAGCGTCGGCAACGGATCGAGATAGTCGAGCAACGGCTCCGCGTCGGGGTCGAGATTGACGAACACGAAGCCGCCCCACGTGTCGACCCGCACGGGTGCAAGTGCCAGGTCGTCGGGCAGGCCGACAAAATCCTCGCGGTCGGGAACGTCGACGAGACGGCCGTCGAGCGCGTAGCACCAACCGTGATACGGGCATGTGATCGCACCTTCGGCAAACGAGCCGGACCCTTGCGCGAGCCGACGCCCTCGATGCAGGCACGTGTTGTAGAACGCGTGCAGCGCACCCGTCTCGGCCCGGACGATCGCGACGGTCTCGTCGCCGATCGTGTACTCGACGAAGTCGCCGGTACCGGCGACCTGCTCCTCGCGGCAGGCGATCTGCCAGACGCGTGGCCACAACCGCGCCTGCTCGAGCTCGGTGAAGTCGCGGGTGGTGTACCGCTCCTTGGGCACGAAGCCGTCGGGCCGGACGAGCAAGGGTTGCAGGTCGGTCATGTCAGAATCGGACTGTAGTGGCGAGTAGAGGGGCGGCGTTGCAGTTCAATCTCGCGGATCTCTTCGAGCGGGTGGCCGACGCCGTCCCCGAGCGCGAGGCCGCGGTCTGCGGCACCGAGCGGCGCACATACGCGGAGCTCGACGAACGATCGACCCGACTCGCGCACGTGCTCGCGTCCCGGGGCGCCGGGCCCGGCGCGCACGTCGCGATGTACATGCGCAACTCGATCGAGCATCTCGAGGCAATGTTCTCGTGCTACAAGCTGCGCGCGGTGCCGGTCAACGTGAACTACCGCTACGTCGACGACGAGCTCGAGTACGTCCTCGCCGACGCCGATGCGGTCGGCGTCGTGCACGACGCCGGGGTGCGCGATCGCGCGTTGCGTGTCGGCGCGCGTTGCCCCGAAGTTCGCTTCGTGCTCGACGTCGACGACGCGTCGTTGGCCGCGGAGCTGCGATCCTCGTCGGCAGCGCGCGATCTCGGTCCGCGCTCCCCCGACGACCACTACGTGCTCTACACCGGCGGCACTACCGGCATGCCGAAGGGCGTGCTGTGGCGCCACGAGGACATCTTCTTCGGCGCGATGGGTGGCGGGAATCCCGGTGGTGCGCCGATCAAACGACCCGACGACATCGCGGCGTCGGTGATCGGCAATCCGGCGCAACGCCTGAGGCCGTTCCTACCCCGAGGCGACCCTGGGCCGGCGCAGTTCGTCTCGCTCGCGCTCGGCCCGCTCATGCACGCGAGCGGCCAGTGGTCGGCGATCGGGACGCTGCTCGGCGGCGGCAAGGTCGTGCTGTACGACCGCCTTCACGTCGACATGGAACACGTGCTCGATCTCGTCGAACGCGAGCGCGTGAACGCGATGAACCTCGTGGGCGACGCGAGTGCGCGCCCGCTGCTCGCGACGCTGGCCGAGCATCGCGAGCGTTGGGACACGTCGTCGCTGCGGTTGCTCGGTTCGGGCGGGAGCATCCTCTCCGGCGACGCCAAGGAGGCGTTGATGGCCGGCATTCCCTCAGTCCTTGCCATCGTCGAAGGCGTCGGTTCGTCCGAGTCGCCCGCGCAGGCCGTAGCCGTCACGACGCGAACGGGCGTCGCCGCGCCGAGCCGTTCGCTCACCTTCACTGCAAAAGCCGACACCATCGTCGTCGACGACGACCTCCGACCCCTGCCGCGGGGATCGGGTGCCGTCGGACGACTAGCCACCCGCGGGCGCGTGCCGCTCGGCTACTACAAGGACCCCGATCGCAGCGCGCGCACCTTCGTCGAGATCGAGGGCGAACGGTGGGCGCTGCCCGGCGACATGGCGACCATCGACGCCGACGGGACGGTCCACCTCCTCGGGCGCGGTTCGCTGTGCATCAACACCGGGGGCGAGAAGGTGTACCCCGAAGAGGTCGAAGCGGTGTTGAAGGGGCATCCGGCGATTGCCGACGCGGTCGTCGTCGGCGCGCCCGACGAGCAGTTCGGGCAACGCGTCGTCGCCATCGTCGCCGCGGTGTCGGGCATGCCGGCACCCGATCTCGCCGAGCTCCAGCAGCACTGCCGTGCGCACCTCGCCGGCTACAAAGTGCCGCGCGCGGCGCACGTGGTCGACGCCGTGATGCGCACGGCCGCGGGCAAGGCCGATTACGCGTGGGCGCGCGCGATCGCGACCGCATGAACTCGGCAGTGCAACCTCGGATCGCGCTCGAACAGACGTGGTCGGCGCTCGGCGGGCCGGTGGGAGCGCTTTCCGAGGTCGACATCGACGAGGCCGCGCACGATCCGGTCCTGCCGTCGAGCTTCGCGATCGGCGCGGCCGCGACTGCAGCCACCGGCGCCACGGCCCGAGCGGCCGCGCTCGTCCACGAACGCCGCGGCGGCCGAACCCAGCGGATCCGCCTCTCGGTAGATCGCGCGGTCGACTCGTACCGCGCCAACCTGCTGCTCCGGGTCGACGGCCGCGCGCCCGGCGACGTGTGGAGCCCGATCAGCGGGTTCTACCGCACCGGCGACGAACGCTTTATCCAGCTCCACACGAACTTCCCGCACCATCTCGGACGAACGCTCGACGTGCTCGGCGCCGCCGGAGCACGCGACGAAGTGAAGCGTGCGATCCATACCCGGCGCGCGTTCGAGCTCGAGGATGCGCTCGCGGCGGCCGGCGCGTGCGCGACCGTTGCTCGCACCCGGGAAGAATGGCTCGCGCACGACCAAGGGGCCGCGGTGCGCGCCCAACCGCTGCTCGAGATCACGCCGCTCGACCTGCCGGCACGCAGCACGCGCAACCTTCCCGCCGGCGATCGTCCACTTTTCGGCGTGCGCGTGCTCGATCTGACGCGCGTGATCGCCGGACCCACGGCGACCCGCACCCTCGCCGCGCACGGCGCCGACGTGCTCCGGGTCTCGGCGCCGCACCTCCCCGAGATCGAAGCACTGTTACCGGACACCTCGATCGGGAAGCGCTCTACATTCCTCGACCTGCGCGACGCGGCCGCGGCAGAAACGTTTCGCGATCTGCTCCGTGAGGCCGACGTGATCGTGCAGTCCTACCGTCCCGGCTCGCTCGACGCGCTGGGGTTCGGGCCGGAGGCCGCGGCCACGATCTCGCCCGGCATCGTGTACGTCTCCCTGTCGGCGTACTCGCACCGCGGACCATGGCACGGACGCCGGGGCTACGACACCCTCGTGCAGACCGCGTCGGGAATCGCGCTCGCGGAGGCCGCCGTGTTCGGTTCCGAGGTACCGCGTCACCTCCCCGCGTCCGTGCTCGACTATTCCACCGGCTATCTCGCCGCGGCTGCCGCGATGCTGGCACTCGCGGAGCGCGTCGACGACGGGCGGGCACGCCACGTGCGTTGCTCGCTCGCGCAGACACGGGAGTGGCTCGAGTCGCTCGGCCGCACGGGCGAAGGTGGCTCGATGGTCCCGCCTCCGGACGACGCGGCCATCGTGCGCAGGCTGCCCAATATCGCCGGCCCGGCGGGCCCGATCACCTACGCGCCGCCGGCGGGCGACCTCTCGGAGACTCCGGCGCGCTTCGAGCACGGCCCGGTCGTTGCCGGTTCCGACCCGCCGCGCTGGAAGCCCCGTTGACCACCGCCTTCGACGCGACGGCGTCAGTGCCGCGGGCGGGGGTCGCTCTTCTGCAGCGCGGCGATGACGTCGGGACCGATCGGCAGCGGCGCGCACCCGTGGTTCGTTCCGCAGACGAGGTCGAACTGGGACGCGGCGGCGCTATGGCACGACGCGCAACTTCCGCCGAAACGGTTCAGGACCTTCGCGCCACCCCGACTCAGGATGCGCGTGCCCTGCGCCGACACGTCGAGTGAGAAGAACTCCCAATCGTTCGTCGTCGGACTGAAGCCCGGCGCGCGCTTCACCATCGCCTCTTGCGGCACCAGCTGGATGATCGTGCCGACGGGATACCGGCCGCCCCTGGCCGAATGGGCGACCGCCAACGCGGCGGCGAGATGACCGCGCGCGTTGCCGACGAAATGGTCGGCGACACGCGTCATCGCGTTGATGTTCCGGAAGTCGGCGGCGCTGAGCTTGGCGTCCTCGACGACGGTGGTCGGCGAGGACGACGTCGGCGCCGCGACGGGATGACCTCCGGACGACCCACCCCCGCACGCCACGAACAACAACGATGCGAGCGCGAGAGCGCTGCCCCACACCCAGCCCGTAGTCGCGATCTCGCGCCGCATCCGGCGGTATACGCAGTTGCCCGCTCGGAAGTTCAGTCCGAGTCGAACCACGCCCATTGCCAGGGCGTGATCGTCTCCAACGGCCCGGCGAAGATCGTCCGCCCCCCCGAGCTCTCGCGCCGCCTCGCGACAATGGGTGCGAGCCGGTCGTTCATGTCGAGCGGGGGCGCCTCGAGCCACGTCACGGTCACGCGCCGGCGTTCGTCGGCGAACGACCACGCCCCCGCGACACCGGGCTGCGCGCAGAGCGCCGGGAGGTGGACTCCACGGATGAACGCTTCGCCGGCCGCATCATCGCCGTCGGGGAGCTCGTCGACCTCGACGTACACACCGAGGTTCGGACGGTACGGAACCGCATCGGCAGAGATCAACACGCTCGGCGCGACCGCCACATCGCACAAGGGGAACGGACCCGAGAGCTGCGCGCGCCGATGCAGGTGGAACCGTCCGACTGCGTGCAGATCGCGGCCCAGCTGCATGAACTCCCGCAAGGTGCGCTCGACCGGCTCGGTCATGAGGTACAGCGTCACGTAGTGGATCGAGTCGAGCGGCGGCTCGCTCACGGCCCGAGCCGCGCGACACGCGGGCGTCGACACCCAGCGTTGCCCGTACGCGACGCCGTCGAGCGGGTACTGCTCCGGCATGTGGTCGAGCTGGTGCCATTCGTTGTACGAGCGGTGCTCGCGCGGATCGGTGATCTCGGTGAACGAGAAGAATCCGAGCCGGATCTTGTTCACTTCGGTCCGTAGTCGCGCACTGCGATCGTCACGCGGGACGTCGCGCACAGACGATCGTGGTCGTCGCGCATCTCGACGTCCCACACCCAACTCATGCGACCGCGATGGATCGCCACACCGACACCGTGCACGGTTCCTTCGCTCACCGGCCGCAGGAAGCTCGTGTTGTTCGACATGCCGAGCGGGACCCGACCTTCGGCGCGCACACCGCGCGCGGTGCCCATCGACGCGAGAGTCTCCGCGATCGCCGCGTAGATACCACCGTGCACGATCCCCATCGGTTGACACACGCTCGGACGAACCGGCAGGTGGCCCGTGCACCGGCCGATCTCGCCGGACTCGTCGGTGACGAAACCGATCGTCGCGTCGAACGCGTTCTCTACGGGCACTCGGAGCTCGTACGGTGCGGCGTCGGTCACGAGAGCCGAAGCTAGTGTGACGCGATGGGCGCGGGCACATGGGAAAGCCATCACGCCATCACCACGCTGATGTTTCGCTACGCGGAGTACGTCGACGCCGCCGACTTCGAAGCCATCGCCGACCTGTTCGCCGACGCGACGATCACCAACGAGGGCGTCGACGGCGAGATCGTCGGCGGTGAGGCGATCAAGCAGCTCTACCTGCACACCAACCGCGTCCACGACGACGGAACGTTGCGCACGCGTCACCTGACGTCGAACGTCATCGTCGACGTCGAGGAGGCGGCCGGAACGGCGGCCGCGCGTTCCGCGTTCGTCGTGTTCCAGCAGACGTCCACGCTGCCACTGCAGCCGATCGTGACCGGTCGATACCGAGACCGTTTCGCGCGCGCCAACCGGGGATGGCGGTTCGCGCAGCGGCACATCGTGGTCGATCACGTCGGTGACGTCCGAGAGCACCTCGCATTCGATCTGGCCGCGTTCCAGGAGCAGCGCCGGCAGTAGTGTCCGCGCGGTGAACGCGGCCGACGCCCGTCATCTGCTCGTCGTGTATCACTCACGATCGGGCGGAACCCAGGCTCTGGCCGACGCCGCGATCGCCGGCGCCGAGAGCGACGAGATCGACGGGGTCGAGGTGCGGGTACGGGCGGCCTTCGACGCGACGATCGACGACGTCCGTTGGTGCGAGGGAATCGTGCTCGGCACGCCGGAGAACTTCGGATACATGAGCGGCGCGTTGAAGGACTTCTTCGAACGTATCTACTACGCCCTCCTCGACGAGACCCGTGGGCTCCCCTACGCGCTGTTCGTGAAGGGCGGCCACGACGGGGAAGGTGCCGTCCGCAGCGTGGAACGCATCGTGACGGGGCTGGGCTGGAAGGCGGCGCTCGCACCCGTGCTCGTCGTCGGTGAGCTCGACGACGCGGCACTCGAACGGTGCCACGAGCTCGGCATCACGTTCGCGGCGGGCCTCGAAGCCGGAGTGTTCTGAGCCTCGATGAGCTACGGAATATTGGCGCTGATCGTTGCGGTCGGGCTGCTCGGCCCACTCCTCGCGGGATTACCGACCCGCTTCGCACCGCCCGCGGTCATCGTCGAGATCGCCGCGGGCATCGTCATCGGACGTACGGGCACCCGCACCATCGACGCGACCCAACCGACGCTCGCGTTCCTCGCCGACATCGGCTTCGCGTTGTTGATGTTCATCGTCGCGACGAAGCTGCCGCTGCGCGACGCGCGACTCCGGGGCGCCGTTCGCCGGGGCTTGTGGGCGACGGCCGTTACCGTGGGGCTCGCGATCGCGGCTGCTCCCGCGGTGGCCGCCGTCACCGGGCTGCACCGCCCCTCCATGCTCGCGGTGCTCATTGCGTCCAGCTCGTGCGCGATCGTGTTACCGACGATCGGAACAGGGGCGCACGACGAAGCAATGCTCGTGACGATCGTGTGGGTATCGCTCGCCGACGTAGTGACCGTCCTGGCGGTTCCGTTCGTCCTTTCGACCGGCGGTTTCGGTCGCGCGCTCTCCGGGGCGTTGTTGGTGGTCGCGAGCGCGATCGCGATCGGCCTGTTGCTCCGGCGCATGATCGGGCTCGAACGAGTCGAAGCTCTACGCGACGCGTCACATCGCCTGGGCTGGGCCGTCGACCTCCGGTTCTCGCTCCTCGTGCTCTTCACCCTCGCGTGGATCGCCGAGCGGTTCGACACGAGCGCGCTCCTCGCCGGATTCGCCGCCGGAGTGATGGTGTCGCTGCTCGGTGAGCCGAGGCGCGTCGCCGATCAGCTCATCGGGCTGGGAGAAGGCTTCTTCGTGCCCCTGTTCTTCGTCGTGCTGGGCGCGCGCCTCGACCTGCGCGCCTTGGTCGACTCGCGAGACGATCTGTTGTTGCTCGCGCTCCTCACGATTGCAGCCACCGTCGTGCCGATGACGGCCGCCGCGATCGTTCGCCTGCCGACGGCCAGCGGGCTACTC
Organism: Actinomycetota bacterium; assembly: GCA_003134555.1. GTDB lineage: Bacteria > Actinomycetota > Acidimicrobiia > IMCC26256 > PALSA-610 > PALSA-610. Next base: position 56,659 of record PLBO01000100.1, on the reverse strand, counting down.
GCGGCCGCCGAGATGGGCGTACCGTCGGCCGTCGCGTCGCTCGGGCTCGCGACCGGTGCGCTCCAACCGGGCCAGGCCGCCGCCATCATGGGCGCCGCGGCGCTGTCGCTGGGAGCCGCCGCCGTTGGCGCGGCTCGCCTCGGCGTGCACCGGTCGGTCAACCCACGCGCACCGGACGACGAGGGGTGAAGACGAAGGTGGCACCGCCGCTGATCTTGGCCAGCGCGATCTCCGGCGCTTCCGTCGCCGGGGTGGCGGCGGGATCGATCACGGCCTCGTATGCGAACCGTTCGTCGCCGTTCGTCGCGACGGGACGACACGCGGCTCGACGATCGACCGCCTGGACGATCGCGTCGAGGGCCCGATCACCCGCGCCGCCCAACTGGGAGAACCAGGTGAAACCGTCGGCTTCCTCGAGCACGGGGCACGGCCCGAGCGCGAATCGAACCCGCATGTCGTCGACGACCTCGACGCGCAGATCCACGTAGGTGCGCGGCCAGAACATCGGGTGCAGCCGGAGCAGGCGTGCGATGGCGGCGCCGTCGGGCCTGTCGATCTCGAGCACCGGCACCAAACGCTGCGCAGTCATGCCCGCGAGCCCGGTGAAGATCTGCGGCAGCAATGCGAGCGTGGTCTCCTCGCCGTAGCGCTCCGACACCGCGACCGCGAACGCACGCAGCAGCAGATGGCTCTGAACCGCGATCTCCTGCAACGCGATCACGAGCGCACGGTGCGAGAGATCCTCGAGCTCGAAGTCGGGGTCGAAGTCGCCCGAGTAGTCGTCCCAGCCGCCCGCCTCGGCGCTGCTCGCCGGCTCCGCGATCGGCACGGTCGCGATCTTCGATCGCTCGACAACAGCGAGATACGGATGGGCTTCGACCGCAGGGTTGTCGGGATCGATCGTGACCGTCCAGTGACAGTGAGGCTCCCGGCCCGCGGGAATGCGTGGCGGCCGGTGCAGGGGTCGCACCTGCGCACGCGCGTTCGTGGCGACGGCCGTCGCGTCGAAGGTCGGGTCCTCGATCGCGTGGCACATCCCGTGCACGTAGTCCTCGCCCATGGGTTCGACGTCGAGCAGCGCGCCGCAGTGCGCGAGCCAGAACTCACCGTGATCGGCGTCGTCGACCCGGCAGCGAAAGTCCATGAAGTGGTGCGGTGCTCCGATGTCGAGCTGAATGTTCTTCAGGATCGTGGGTACGTCGCCGTTTCCGAAGCGGAGTGCCCGTTGCGTGCGCCGCGAGTAGACCGGGCTCGCGGCCATCCACTCCTCGATCGCGATCTGCTGCATCTCCTCGCGCGTTCGGCCCGTGTGCACGAGCGGCATACCGACGCGATCCTGCAGGTGTCCGTGCAACAGCCACTCGCGACCGAGCACCGCGAGCTGCGCGCGCGAGAGATCGTCGAGCTCCGTGGTCACTGACCCTTCGATTCGGCGATCACCGCGTCGATCTCGGCTACGTCGGCGGCCGTGAGCTGCCACTCGGCCGCGGCGGCGTTGGCGACCGCCTGCTCGGGCTTCGTCGCGCCCGCGATCACGCTCGCGACGACGGGATGCGCCAGCAGCCACGCGAACGCGAGCTCGAGCAGTGTGTGCCCGCGCGTCCGAGCCCACGCGTCGAGCGCCTCGACGCGATTCATCACCGCGTCGGAGAGCGCCTGTTCGCGGCGATCCGCGGGCATCCCCGCGAGCCGGGTGCCCGCGGCCGGCGCCGCACCCCGCTGGTACTTACCCGACAGCACTCCACTCGCGAGCGGGAAGTACGGAATGAACGCGAGGTCGTGCTTCGCGCACGCCTCGAGCACACCCTGCTTCTCGGGTCCGCGGCGCAGGAGGCTGTACTCGTTCTGCACGCTGACGAAGCGCGCCCACCCGTGATCGCGGCTGACGCGTTCTGCTTCCTCGATCATCTCCGCGGAGAAGTTGCTGCACCCGATCTCGCGAACCTTGCCCGCGCGCACGAGCGCGTCGAGGGCGCCGAGCGTCTCCTCGATCGGCGTGGCCTGGTCGGGGAAATGCAGCTGGTACAGGTCGATGCGATCGGTGCCGAGCCGGCGGAGCGAGTCGTCGCACGCGCCCGCGATGTACGCCGCGCTCGCCCCGCCCTTGTGATCGTCGTCGATGGGTCCGCCGAACTTGGTGGCGATCAACGCTCGGTCCCGGCGCCCGGTCAGCGCCCGGCCGAGGAATTCCTCGCTGCGCGTCCCGCCGTAGATGTCGGCGGTGTCGAACAGGGTGATACCGGCGTCGAGCGCGGCGTCGACGACCCTCTTGGACGCGGTCTCGTCGATCCGGCCTCCGAAGTTGTTACAGCCGAGGCCGACGACCGACGCGTCGAGAGAATTGATGGCGCGTGTCTGCATGGGCCCAGCATGGCTCACCCGGCCGCGTCATGTCAGGTCGCCGACGCCGCCACCGCCGCCTCGCGCTGGCGCGTCGTTCGGTGCATGCGATCGGTGTCGAACGCGGGCAGGACGTGCTTGCCGAACGTCTCGATCGTCTCGAACGCGAGGTCGCGCTCCATCGTCGACGAGAGCAGCCCGAACACGACCTGGTCGACCCCCGCATCGGCGTACTTGCGGATCGCGACCTCGACCTCGTCCGGCGTTCCGTAGGCCACGTCACCGGCCGCGATCGCCGCATCGATCTGATCGGGCGTCGGGTCGGGCAGCAGAGCCGGCCACTCCGGTATTCCGGCAGGCCGGGGGAACGTGTCGAGATAGCGCAACAAGAGACTCCGGTGGTACCCCATGCCGAGGTTGGCGCCGAGCTCGCGCGCGCGCCGGCCGTCGTCGAGGCACAGCAATTGCGTGGTGACCATGATGTTGTCGTTCACGAAGTCGCCGACCGGCTCGGCCCGGCCGATCTCGTTCTTGTAGAGCTCGACGAGCGGCTTCACCGACTCGGGTCCGCCGATCGTGAAGCACAGCACGCCCAATCCCATGCGCGCGGCCTTCTCGAACGTGGAGGGATTGCCGGCCGCGACCCACATCGGCGGGTGCGGCGCGGAATACGGCTTGGGCAGCACGTTGCGCGCCGGCATCGAGAAGAACCGACCGTCGAAACCCTGGTACTCGCCGGGCCTCCACATCTTGTGGAACTCCCCGACGACCTCGTCGAACATGTCGCGTGTGAGGTCGGGATCGGTGATGCCGAAGCCCTTCTGCTCGGTGGTCGACGAACCGCGACCCATCCCGAACTCGAATCGGCCCTCCGAGAGATGATCGAGGAGCGCGACGCGTTCGGCGACGCGCGCGGGATGGTTGACCGGCGGCGTGACGTTGAAGATGCCCGAACCGAGATGTATGTACGACGTCGCGGCGGCCAGGTAACCGAGGAACACCTCGTTCGCCGAAAGATGTGAATACTCGGTGAGGAAGTGATGCTCGGTCGCCCAGGTGTACTTGAAGCCGACGCGGTCGGCGGCCTGAACGATCGCGACCTCGTCCATGATGCGTCGATGTTCGTCACCGTTGAACTGCGGCAGCACGCACGCGCTGTTGAAGAGTCCAAACTCCACGGTCACCGCCCCTTCGCCGCGCCCGACGCGCCGCCCCGGCTTCGATACGGCGCGAGACGTTACCTCGCGTTGACCTTGCAGGCTCTACCATCCGCCCGCATGACGCGCCGCCCACCTCTTGTCGTCGCGGGCGCGTTGTGCGCGGCTGCGCTCGCGTTGGCCGCATGCGCCGGGAGCGGCACGAAGAACTCGGTGAAACTCGGCACGACGACAACATCGTCACCGCCGTCGTCGGGAACCACGTCGCCCACATCGGTTCGGCCCAGAGTCGCCGCCGGCCCGCTCGACATCTACGCGGCCGACCGACCGAATGCGTTGTCCGACGTGGTCAAGAACGATCGCCGTCTCGTATACGTGCCGAACTCGCTGAGCAACACCGTCGACGTCATCGATCCCGCGACCGCTCGAGTGGTCGGTCACTTCGCCGTCGGCTCGTTGCCGCAGCACGTCGTGCCCGCATGGGATCTGAAGACGCTGTACGTCACGAACGACCGCGGCAACACGTTGACCCCCATCGATCCCGCGACCGGGAGCCCGGGCCCGACGATTCCCGTCGAAGATCCCTACAACATGTACTTCACCACCGACGGGAAGTACGCGATCGTGGTGGCCGAGCGGCTCCAACGTCTCGATTTCCGCGACCCGCACACCTTCCGGCTCGTGAAATCGGTGCACGTCAACTGCCTGGGTATCGACCATGTCGACTTCTCGGCCGACGGCCGCTACCTGATCGCCAGCTGCGAGTTCTCGGGCAAGATGCTCAAGCTCGACGTGACGGATCAGACGGTGATCGGCACGATCCTGGTGAACGGCGGGAACGCCAAGCCTCAGGACGTGAAGCTCGATCCGACCGGGCGTGTCTTCTACGTCGCCGACATGAGGCGCGGCGGTGTCTACACGATCGACGGCGACCGGTTCGCCGTGACCGGATTCGTGCCGACGGGGGCCGGCGCGCACGGCTTGTACGTCAGCCGCGACTCCAAGGTGCTCTACGTCACGAACCGGGACGCGGGGACCATCTCGTTGCTCAACTTCGCGACGAACACGGTGACCCGAACCTGGACGATCCCCGGCGGTGGGTCACCCGACATGGGTGGCGTCTCGATCGACGGCAAGGTGCTGTGGGTCTCGGGCCGTTACAACGGCGTCGTCTACGCGATCGACACCACCACGGGCGCGCTCCTGCACAAGATCAGCGTCGGATCAGGACCGCACGGACTCAGCGTGTTCCCGCAGCCGGGCCGCTACTCGATCGGTCACACCGGCATCTTCCGCTAGGACCCGTGTGATGTCCCGACCAGCGACGCGTCGTAGCACGGTTGGCTGATACTCGCACGCACCGTGGGTGCGACCGCGGCGATCTTGCGGACGGTGAGCCACGCGACGAGCGCGCCGAGAACGCACAACCCCGCGCAAATGCGCATCGCGGCCGCGACGCGGTCGGTCAGCACCGACGGGGCGAGCGTGGTGTCGAGGTGCACCACGGCCGGCAGGACCGCCACTGCGAGCAGTCCGGCGAGGCGCGCGGCCGCGTTGTTGACACCCGACGCAACGCCCAGCTCGTCGGCGTCGACCGCGGCGAACACTGCCGCGGTGAGGGGCGCGACGGTAAGGGCGAGCCCGAGTCCGAACACGATCGCCGCGGGCAACACCGAGATGACATAGTGACTGCCCGGGTGGATCCCCGTGAAGAGCAGCATCCCCACTCCTACGAGCAGGGGGCCCACCGTCATCGGAACGCGCGGGCCGATGCGTTGCGCGAGCGCGCCGGCCCGTCCCGACAACAAGAGCATGAGCGCCGTGATCGGCAAGAGCGCCGCCCCCGATTTGAGCGCCGAGTAGTGCAACGCGAGCTGTAGCTCCAGCACGATCATGAAGAACGCCGCGCCCAGCGCGGCATACACCGCGAGCGTCGTTCCGTTGACGCCGCTGAATTGCACGGAACGGAAGAGACCGAGAGGCAGCATCGGGTGGGAGTGGCGCGCCTCCCTCACGAGGAACGCGACGAGCGCGCCGACGCCGACGATCGCCGCGGCCGCGACACTTGCGTCGATGCCCTTGGCGCCTTGGATCAACGCCCAGCACGAGCCGCCGAGACCGAGCGACGCGAGCACCGCACCGGCGAGATCGAGTGGAGCGCGGTCCTCGGCGCGGCTCTCGGGCACGTGGCGCGCGGTGATGGCCATGGTGATCGCGGTCACGGGAACGTTCACGACGAACACCCACCGCCACGACGCGGCGTCGACCAGCCAGCCGCCGACAAAGGGACCGATTGCCCCCGAGATCGCGGCCAGTCCCGACCAGGTGCCGATCGCGCGGGCGCGATCGGCTTCGGCGAAGCTCGCGGCGATGATCGCCAAACTGCCGGGCACGAGAAACGCACCTCCGGCGCCCTGCAAGGCACGCGCAAGGGCGAGCACCGTCACGTTGGGAGCGGCTGCACAACCGACGCTCGCGACCGTGAACCCGACGAGACCCACCATGAAGACGCGCTTACGGCCGAGCCGGTCACCGAGCGAACCGCCGAACAGCAACAGCGCCGTCATCGTCACGAGATACGCGTCGATCGTCCATTGAAGACCCGAGACGTCGGCGTGCAGGTCGCGTCCGATCGACGGGAGCGCGACGTTGACCACCGACCCGTCGAGGAACGCCACTCCCGATCCGAGTACCGTCGCGGCGATCACCCAGCGGGCCGACGGTGTACCGAAGCGCAACACGGTGCGCAGTCTGGCGCGAAAAGCGGGTACAACGGAGTGGCACCGCACACCGTGGATCGGAGAGACGACGTGGACGACCGTGACCTGATCGAGCGGATCACCAAGCTCGTCACGCAGGAGCAGACGCTGCAACAGAGCCCGGATCACGATCCGTCGCAGCTCCAAGAGATCGAGGTCACCCTCGACCAGCTCTGGGACCTGCTCCGGCAGCGCCGCAGCCAGGAGGAGTTCGGGCGTGATCCGAGCGTGGCCCAGCCCCGGGATCCGAAGACGGTCGAGGGCTACATCCAGTAGCCGGTAGAGCGTCAGGCCGCGGGCACCGCGACTGCGTCGAAGCCCGGCTCGCGCTCGCGCTCCGTGCGCATCCGGGCGAACGACAACCCGGCCACGAAGCCGGCGACGATGGCCGCGACGCCGCCGAGCGCGAAACCGGCGCGCGGTCCGAAGACCACGCAGATCCATCCGATGATGGGGCTCCCGACCGGGGTGCTGCCGAGGAACGCGATTGCGTACAGAGCCATGACCCGGCCCCGCATCTCGGGCCGGCTCGTGAGCTGCAGCGTGGTGTTGGCGGTCGCGATGAACGCGAACGACGCCGCTCCCATCAAGAACAGCGCGACGACCTCGGTCGCGAGCGTCGGCGCCGCCGCCGCGAGCAGGATCGAGACGCCCATCGCGTACGTCAACCCGAGCAAGCGGCGGTACGACACCCCTCGCCGTGAGGCGGCCGCGAGACCGCCGAGCACCGCGCCCGCGCCCATCGCGGAAGTCAGGCCGCCGAAGCCTCCGGCGCCGAGACCGAAGATCCCGGTCGACATCAACGGGATCACCACCTGGAAGTTGAACGCGAGCGTGCCGATCACCGCCATCATGACGAGCGGAGTGCGCACCGTGCGATCGGACCACACGTAGCGGAACCCCTCACGCAGTTGACCCTTGGCGCGGGGCACGATCGCCACCCGCTGCAATGCATCGGCCTTCATCAGCCACAGCGCGAGGAGCACCGCGAGGTACGACGAAGCATTGAAGAGGAAGCACGGCGCGAGCCCGACGGCTTCGATGACGATGCCGCCGATCGCGGGCCCCACGACGCGCGAGCTGTTCATGACCACGCTGTTGAGCCCGACGGCGTTCGGCAACTCGTCCCGGCCGACCATCTCCATCACGAAGGTCTGGCGGGCCGGGTTGTCGATCACGTTCACGAAACCGAGAAGAACCGAGAACAGGTAGTCGAGGAACACCGTGGCCGCGCCGACCGCGACGATGAGGCCGAGACCGAGCGCGAGCAGTCCGGCTGCGATCTGGGTCAGGTAGAGGAGGCGGCGCTTGTCGAACCGGTCGGCGATCACGCCGCCCCACGCGCCGAACAAGAGCACCGGCAAGAACTGCAGACCCGACTCGACACCCAGTGCGAACCCGTTGTTGTGCGTCAGCTTCAGGATGAGCCACGCCTGTGCGAGGCGCTGCATCCAAGTACCGCTGACCGAGATGATCTGGCCGATGAAGTACAGGCGGTAATTGCGGTTGCGCAGCGACGAGAAGGTCGCGCGGCCGAGGCGACGGGCCCTGGTCATGATTCGGGATCCTCGATGAGACGTTCGAGCAGCCGCGCTGCGCGCTCGAGCAGCGCGCGCTCCTCGGCGGAGAACGTCCGGAGCCGGCGCGCGAGATACGCGTCGCGGCGGCGCCGGATGGTGTCGACGAGCGTGCGGCCGGCCGGCGTCGGCTCGACGAACGCGACCCTCCGGTCTTGATCGGACGGCACGCGCGTTGCGAGCCCCTTCTGCTCGAGCGAATCGATGACACGCGTGATGGTCGGCGGCTGGACGCGCTCGGCCACGGCGAGCTGCGAAAGCGTCAGGCGTTCCTCGCGCACGATCACCGAAAGCGCCGAGAGCTGCGACGGCGTGATGTCCTCGGGCGCATGCTGGCGCAACCGGCGGCTGAGCCGCATCACGGCGAAACGAAGCTGTGACGCCAGCTCGGAGCTCCGGACCCGCTGATCGGTGGTTGCCATACAGTTAGCATAGCTAACTAGCTAAGCGAAATATTCCCGGAGGCCCTCTTTTCGACCGACGGATGTCCGCGGAGATCAGCGGCGACGACGGAACGAGAAGTCGTCGTCGTTGCCGGCCGCGAGCGCGGTGAACTCGGCGAGCGCCGTGCGCCGGAACGCCTCCCCGGTCGCGCCGGAGCGGACCGGAGCCGCGGCCGAAGGTGTGGGCGTGGGCGTGTCGGGCTCGAGCGCGTCGGCGGCGAGCTCCGCTTCGGGCTCGTCGTCCTCCTGCGCAATCTCGGGAAAGAAGCCGACGTGGTATTCGACCTCGACCGGCGCGGGCAAGGGTGCGGCGACATCGCTGCTCGAGGCCGCAACCGCGGGCTCACGCTTCGTACGGCGGCGCGTGACCGGGGCCGCGGGCGCTCGGCGGCCGGCGACGCGCGCCGGCAAGGGCGGCGCGACTGCGGGCGCGTCGACCGAGACGACCCGTCCCGAGGATTCTTCCGAAGATTCGTCCGCCGGCGGCGCGCCGGCCTCGGGAACGGCGGGCCCTACAGGATCGGAGACGGGTGCGGGCGCGGCCGCCTGCAGCTCGGCGACCGTCGCGCGCGTGGCCGCGAGCTCGTCTCCGAGAAGCGCGGCGTGCGCTCGTAGCCGGTCGCCATCGGCCCGCGCCCGCACGTATTCGGCCGACAGGTCGTCGGCCCGGGCTCGAAATTCGTCGCGTTCGGCGACGACCGTGGCCAACTCCTCCTCGGCCGCCTGACGCGCATTCGAGGCGTCACGCGCCTGGCGCCGGAGCTTCCCGAGTGTTCCGTCGATCTCTCGCGCCCGCGTGCCGGTCGTATCGACCAGCTCGGCGAACGCGGCTTCCAACTCGCTGATCCGTGTCGCCGCCGCGCCGAAGGACCGCTCGGCGTCGGCACGCGCGTGCTCTGCCTCGTCCAGATGTAGCTCGGCCCTCGTGCGCGCCGCCACCGCATCGTCGCGCTCGGCGATCGCGTCCGCCGCGGCTTCCTCCGACGCAGCGATGCGAGCGCTCAGATCGGCGACACGCACCCCGAGCCGCGAGATCTCCGCCTCGTTGTCTTCCAGCTGCGCGGTCATACGCCCGATCACCCCGTCGCCGGCGGTCAACTCCGCCAAGTGAGCGGCAAGCCGGTCGCGGTCGGAACGCAGGTCGGCGAGGTCCTGTTCCGCCGTCGCCAGGCGGATCATCTCGTCTTCCGCGCCGTGGCGCGCGTTCTCGGTCGCGCGCTCGAGACTGCGCTCGACGAGCGAACGCGCTGCTTCCGCGCGCTCGAGCTCCACACTCAGCTCGGCGCGAGCCATCTGCTCGTCGCGCAGGCGCGAGACGTACTCGTCGAGCAGCCCGTCGTGCTCGGAGAGCGAGCTGCGCAGTGCAGCCATCTCCTCCACCACGCGCAGGTGCTCGTCCTGGAACCGCTTGAGCTCGTCGGCGATCTGGGACCGTGCGGCCCGCTCGGCTCGTCTGCGCTCCTGGGCCGCTCGGTTCGCTTCCTTCGTGCTCAGCCGTCCGACCTCGCGCCTCAGCGCCGACGCCTCCTGCTGCGCCTGCGTGCGCGCCGTCGACTCTTGCTGGAGCCGTTCGTGCTCCGCGGCGAGCACGGTTCGCGCCTCCTCGGCCGAGCGGAAGTTGCGGCGCGCCGCGCGCTCGAGCTCCGCCAGGCGCTGGCGGACCGCCCGGCGGCTGCTGTCGCTCGTCGGCGGGACGGCCACCGGATCGACCGTGAGCACCGGGGCCGGGGTGGGCGGGGTCTCGGCGCGTTCCCGCTCGGCGAGAAGCTCGTCGAGAAGCATTCGCGATCCCCCCGTGCGGTGCGTCGTGTCGGACACGACCTCCGCCGGCCAGTTCACCGCTGACCCTCGCATGCCAAGTGTTATTTCGGCCACACTGCGCGCGCACTTGATCGATCCGGTCAATATCGTCCCGGTTTGCGCGCGCGGTATGTGGCCGATGATCAGAGATTTAGCCCGCTGATCACGATGAGGCGCGGACTCGGTCACCCCGAGGGCTACCGCCGGCGCTCCCGGGCGAGCGCCTCCTGCGCGATGGACGCGACGTGGCGACCCGACCGGTCGAAGATCCGGGCCGTGCCGAGGCCCCGGGCGTCGGCGACTCCGCCCCCTCGGAGCTCGAACAGCAACCAATCGTCGGCGCGCACGTCTCGGTGGAACCAGATCGCGTGGTCGAGGCTCGCCGTGAACACCCGCTCCCAATCGGGAACCAGCGGATGGGCGCCGAGCGCGGCACCGAGTGGGAATTCGTCCGAGAGATACGCGAACGCGCACGCGTGGAGAGCGGGGTCGTCGCCGAGGTCGCCGCGGGCCCGCATCCATGCCAGCTCGTACGGTTCGGGATCGACCCGCCAGGCAACGCTGCGCCGCTCGAACAAGAGGTTGGTCGGCTCGTCCGGGAGCGCCTCGGGCTCGGGAACATCGTCGGGCGCGACAACCGCTTCGATCTCGGTTCCACCCTCCGGCGCGTGGAAGCTCGCGATCATGTTCAAGATGGCGCCGCCCGCCTGATACGCGACGACCTGACGCGTGGCGAAGGAGCCGCTGTCGCGCACCCGCTCGAGCTCGTAGAGCACCGGCTGATGCTCGTCGCCCGCGCGGACGAAGTACGCGTGCAGCGACTGGGGCCGGTGCGGCGGGTCGACCGTCAAGCACGCGGCGCGGAGCGCCTGCGCCACGACCTGCCCGCCGTACAGCCGGCCCCATCCGAGAACCGGGCCGCCACCGAGGAACGCGTCGGGCTTCACCTTCTCGAGCGCGAGCAGTGAATGAAGATCGCTGACCGGATGGATCGAAACCATCGTGCAGACTCGCGCTCCGAGGCGCACCGGAACGAAGCGACGGTCGGGAGAGACGTCGGGAAGGACCGGCTCAGCGCGGTCTGAGGTTCCAAGCGCGCAGCGCCCGCTCCTCGTGCTCGGAGCCGACGACGCTGATCGTCGCGGGATCGAGCGCGAGCCGCGCGCCCGCGTGCGGGTCGAAGTCGAGCGCCACCGCCACGAACACCCGGGAGGCGTGCCCGTGGCCGAAGCACAACACGTCGCCGCTCGCGGCCGCGACCCGTTCGAGCACCCGGCGGGCCCGTGCCGCGACCTCGACGATGGTCTCCCCGCCGGGCACCGGTCCGCGCCAGATCGACCAGCCGTCGAAGGCCCCGCCTCGAGCGCGGATCTCGGAGGTCGTCAGACCTTCGAGCTCGCCGTAGTCCCACTCGCGCAGATCGTCGTCGACGAGCGCGTCGGCGAAGCCGGCCGCCGCCGCGGTGTCGCGGGCGCGGGCTCTCGGACTCGTCAGCACGAGGCTGAATCGACGCGGCGCGAGCGCCGGCACGAGCGCGGCGGCCGCGGCGCGCCCGGCTTCGGTCAGGGGCACGTCGGTGAAGCTGGTGTGCCGGCCCGTCGCGCTCCATTCCGTCTCGGCGTGACGGACGACCCAGAGCTCGTTCATCGTCGTGGCGGTCACGAGGTGATCTCGGCGGCGGCGCGCAGACCGTCGCGGAAGTCGGGGTGCGCGACCTCGGCGAGTGCGACCGCGCGCTCGCGTGCGGTGCGACCGCGCAGCTCCGCGACGCCGTGCTCGGTGATCACGAGGTCGACCTGATGCCGTGGTGTCGTCACCGTGGTACCCGGCATCAAGTTGGCTACGATCCTCGACACCGTCACTCCGGCGGACTGCGCGGTCGACGGGAGGCAAATCAGCGATCGGTCGCTGAGCTCCAACCCCGATTGCGCGACGAAGTCCTCGTGGCCGCCGATGCCCGAGAACTGACGTCCGTCGAGACGATCCGCGACGACCTGTCCGTACAGGTCGACCGCGAGCGCACCGTTGATCGACACGACGTGGTGGTTGCGCGCGATCGTGTCGGGCGCGTTCACGACGTCGACCGGCAGGAAGCGGACGTCGCGGTTCTGGTCGAGCCAGGCGTAGAGCTCCGTAGTTCCGAGCGCGAACGTCGAGATCGAAAAGCCGCGGAACTCTCCCTTGCGCTCGTTCGTCACCTTGCCGGCCTGGTGGAGTCGCATGAGACCGGTCGTGAACATCTCCGAATGCACGCCGTAGTCGCCGCCCGGCCCCTCGGCCAGCACCGCCACGATCGTCGAGGGCACGCCACCGATCCCGGTCTGCAACGTGCAGCCGTCGGAGATGAACTGCCGCGCGAACGCCGCGATCGCCCGGTCGACGTCGGTCGGCACTTCGTCGGCGAGGACGTACGGCGCCCGGTCGTTGCGCACGATGGCGTCGACCTCGTCAACGTGCAACGTGTGCGGGAACTGCGGAGGGAGACCGAGAGTGCGCGGCAGCTGATCGTTGACCTCGACGATCACGATCCGATCCGGGTCGGAAGCGGCCCGGTGCAACTCGCCGACCGTCGCGCCCGCGTGCAACGACAGACTCATGAATCCGTGATCGTCGGGCGGAGCGGCCGCGGTGGTCATGACGCGCGGCGCGAACTGCTCGGCGATCGTCACGAAACGCCGGAAGTCGGCCGGGATGAACTCGACGTTCGCGCCCGCATCGCGCAGCGCGCGCTCCGCCGGTCCGAAGAAGCCACTGCGCAAGCGGACGCCGGGCTTCGTGAAAACGGAGTAGAGGTCGAGGAGCAGGGCGCCGAACACCTCGAGGGACTGCCAGTCGTCGCGCCGGCCGAGCGCGTGCAACAAACCGCCCGGCGCGCCGGGACCGAGCGGGACCGCGAGCGTGTCGACCGGTCGAAGCAACGCGGCCGCATCGTCCGCGCTCAGCTCGCGCGCGGTCATCGTCGGGCGGGCGCGGTCATGCCTGGGGAGAGATCACTTGGTTGACGCTGCGACTCGCACTGTTCACGCGTTCGAGCACCGCGGTGAGCAACCCCAGGGCCTTGGCCGTGGCCTCGAGGTTCTGACGCATCGCCCGGGCCTGTACCTCGCCGCGCTCGGCCGTCGCGGTCAGGAGCTCGACCGGGCCCCGGACCACACGGTCGAGCTCGCGCGCGCCCGGCACCTTCCGCATGACCTCCATCGCCGCACTCGCGAGCGTCGCCGCGTGTCCGACGACCTCACCGAGCACGGTGGTCTCGCGGTCGGCGGTCTGCAACACGTTGACGACGTCGCGTTGCGCCTGGTTCGCGATACCCAACGCGTTGCGCACCAGCCCCGCGACCGTCGGATCCTCGGCCGCCTTCACCAGCGCGCGCATCTGACGGAGCGCGTCGCGCACGACCTCTTCCTCGTCGGCGTAACGACCGCTGCGCACCTCGGCGCGCACGAAGTCTTCGAGTTGCGGCGGCAGCGACATTTCCATGGCGCCTCCCTAGACGGTGAGGACCGTTCTCAGGCCGAGGCCCGCGGTCATGTCGGCGAAGGCGTCATTGACCTCGGAGAGAGGACGCCGAGCGGTGATCATGCTCTCGAGATCGAGCCGGCCGGCCCGCCACAGGTCGAGGAGGCGAGGGATGTCACGGCGCCCGTTGCTACTGCCGAGCAGGCATCCCATGAGCTTGCGCTCGGTCACCGTGAAGACCAAGGGCGGCGCGAGCGAGACCGTCTGGTCGATGCCGCCGACACCGACCATCACCGTCGTCCCGCCGTTGCGCGTGGCCCATATGCACGACTCGATGACCGGCCCCGCGCCCACGGCGTCGAAGGCGAAATCGACACCGATGCCGCCGGTCACCTCTTGCACCGCACCGAGCACATCGTCGGTAGTGGGATCGATCACGTCGGTCGCGCCGAAGCGCTTGGCCATCTTGCGTCGCCCCTCGACGGGATCGGACACGATGATCTTCGTCGCGCCCGCAATCCGCGCGCCCTGGACGATCGACACGCCGATGCCGCCGGCGCCCGCCACGAAAACGGTCGCACCCTCCGGAACGCGCGCGGTGTTGAGGACTGCACCCACGCCGGTCTGCACCGCACAGCCGATCACGCACGCAATCTCGAGCGGCGTGTCGGGTGCGACCTTTATTGCGCCGGTCTCGTTGGTGATCACGTACTCCGCGAATCCGCCGAGGCCGACGCCCCGCAAGACGGGCAGGCCGTGGCGCGACAACGGAGTGTGACCGTCGTTGAAGGTGCCCGTGCTGATCGCCATCGCGTTGACGCAACATCCGTACTCGCCGCGCGCACACCAGTAGCAGGCGTTGCACACCGCGATCGGCGTGAGCACCACTTTGTCGCCGGGCGCCACCGACGTGACCCCGGTGCCGACGGAGTCGACGACCCCCGCGGCCTCGTGACCCAACACAGTGGGCCCGACGAACGGGAAGGTGCCGTTCACGATCGAGAGATCGGAATGGCACACGCCGCAGTGCGATACGCGCACCCGTACCTCACCGACGCGGGGGTCTTCGATGTCGACGTCGTCGACGATCGCGAGAGGTTTCTCCGACGCCTCGAGCAGTGCTGCGCGCATGCGGCAAACGTAGCCCGTGCGTCCGATCGGCGACCTTGGCTAGCGTCGTCCGGCCATGGACATCTTCGACATCTGGGTCAACCTCGTCACCGAGCAATCCGCCGAGCAGTTCGTGACCCAGGAGGGTTACGAGAACATCCCCGGCTACCTCGGCAGCAATCAGGGTCCGGTCGGGGTCGACTCGCTGCTGGCGATCATGGACGACCTCGGCGTCGCGACCGGCGTGTTCACGGGCGGGCTCGATCGCAATACCGAAAAGCTGCTCGACATCTGCGACGCGCACCCGGGCCGCTTCATGGTCGCGGGCGGCGTGGGCGATCCGTCGCGCCCCGGTCGCCAGGTGAAGCGCGTGCGGGAGCTCGCGCAGCATCCCGCGTTCTGCATGGTGAGGGTCATGCCACTCGCTTCGCAGGTGCCGACGAACGACGCGCGCCACTACCCGATCTACCAGGTGTGCGAGGAGCTCGGATTGCCGGTTGGCATCAACGCCGGAATTCCCGGTCCGCGGGTGCGCTCCCGCGTGCAGCATCCGGAGCTCCTCGAGGACGTGCTCATCGACTTCCCCGATCTGACGGTGATCGTCGCGCACATGGGTCACCCGTACGAAGAGTTGCTCATGAACTACATGCGCAAGTGGTCGAATCTGTATGTCTCGTGCACGGCGTACGCGCCCAGGTACATGGACCCGAACCTCGTCGCGTTCATGAACACCAAGACGTATCGCGGGCGCGTGCTGTGGGGCAGCGACGAGCCCTGGTTCCCGATGCGCCGTTCGCTCACCGAGGCCCAAGCGCTGCCGCTCGACGCCGGCGCGATGGAGTTGTTCCTCGGCGGCACCGCGCGCAAGCTGCTCGACCGAACGGCTCGCTAGAACGAGACTCGGTCGGGTCAGTTGCGCGGTGGCTTCAGCGAGTTGCGCAGCCGGCCGCGATCGTTGCCCGACACCAACACCTTGCGCAGCCGCACGCTCTTCGGCGTGACCTCGACGCACTCGTCGTCGGTGATGAACTCGAGCGCCTGTTCCAGCGACATGACCCGGGCCGGTACGAGCCGAACGAGATCGTCGGAGCCCGACGCCCGATGGTTCGTGAGCTGCTTTTCCTTCGTCGGGTTCACGTCCATCTCGTCGGCGCGCGCGTTCTCGCCGACGATCATCCCTTCGTAGACCTCGACGCCCGGGCCGATGAGCATCGCGCCGCGCTCCTGCAGGTTCATCAACGCGTACGCAGTCGTGATCCCCCGCCGGTCGGATACCAGGCTGCCGGTCGGGCGCGTGCGCAGCTCACCGAACCACGGCGCCCAACCGTCGAACACGTGGTGCAGCATCCCGGTGCCGCGCGTCTCGGTCATGAACTCGGTGCGGAACCCGATGAGGCCGCGCGCCGGGACCCGGAAGTCGATGCGCACCCAACCGGTGCCGTGGTTGACCATCTGCTCCATGCGGCCCTTGCGCAACGCGAGGAGTTGCGTCACGACGCCGAGATAGTCCTCGGGAACGTCGACCGTGAGCAGCTCGACCGGCTCGTGACGCTTGCCGTTGATCTCGCGGAGCACGACCTGAGGCTTGCCGACGGTCAGCTCGAACCCCTCGCGCCGCATGGTCTCGACGAGCACCGCGAGTTGGAGCTCGCCGCGACCCTGCACCTCCCACGCGTCGGGCCGCTCGGTCGACATCACGCGCAGCGACACGTTGCCGACGAGCTCCTGCTGCAACCGGTTCTCGACCTGGCGCGCCGTGAGCTTCTTGCCGTCCTGACCGGCGAGGACCGAAGTGTTGATGCCGACCGTCATCGAGAGGCTCGGTTCGTCGACGATGAGCGGCGGCAACGGCCGCGGATCGTCGGCGTCGGCCAGCGTCTCGCCGATCGTGATCTCGGGGATGCCGGCGACCGCGATGATGTCGCCCGGTCCCGCGTCGGCGGCGGGAACCCGATCGAGCGCGTCGGTGAGGTACAGCTCGACGATCTTCACGCGTTCGATCGTTCCGTCGATCCGGCACCACGCCACCTGCTCGCCCTTGCGCACGTGCCCGTTGCGGACGCGACACAGCGCGAGGCGACCGAGGTAGGGCGACGCGTCGAGGTTGGTGACGAGCGCCTGGAACGGGTGGCCCGCGTCGTACTCGGGCGCGGGAATGCGCTCGAGGATCAGCTCGCACAGAGGCTTGAGGTCGCTGCCCTCGACATCGGGGTCGAGCGACGCCCATCCCGCGCGCGCGTTCGAGTAGACGATCGGGAACTCGATCTGGTGCTCGTCGGCGCCGAGATCGAGGAACAGCTCGTACACCTCGTCGAGCACCTGGGCGATCCGGGCGTCGGGCCGGTCGACCTTGTTGACGACGAGGATCACCGGAAGCCGGGCCTCGAGGGTCTTGCGCAACACGAAGCGCGTTTGCGGGAGCGGACCTTCGCTCGCGTCGACGAGCAGGAGCACCCCGTCGACCATCGCCAGCGCGCGCTCGACCTCACCGCCGAAGTCGGCGTGGCCGGGGGTGTCGACGATGTTGAGCGTCACGTCGCCGTACCGCACCGCGGTGTTCTTGGCGAGGATCGTGATGCCCTTCTCGCGCTCCAGGTCGTTCGAGTCCATGACCCGCTCGTTGACGTCCTGGTTGGCGCGGAAGGCGCCCGATTGCCACAGGAGCGCGTCGACGAGGGTCGTTTTACCGTGGTCGACGTGGGCAATGATCGCCACATTGCGCAGGTCGTCGCGCGCGGTCATGAGAACTCCAGTACGGGGGGACCTCCAGTGTAGGGGCGGCGGGGGTAGAGCCCGGTCACCCGAGGTCCACCCCCGCCCTCGGCCCGCGGGGAGGCCTACGCGGTACGAGCGATCACGAACGGGTCGTGCGCGGGGTGCCGTCCGCCGGCTCCGATCGAGATGCGCGCGGTGGAAACGACGTAACCGTCGGAAGCGAAACCGAACTGGAGGAACGGCGCGCAATGCGTCGTGAAGTCGAAGCCGTCGGTGCCGCCGTAGTTGTCGAAGCGGAATCGCAGCGTGTGTCGGTCGGGTCCGACAGCGAGGTAATCGTTCTTCTCGAGCCGCACCGCCTTGACGTCGACGAGATCACCGGTCGTGCGAATCACACCGGAGAACACGCGGTCGTGGATCGTGTTGTGCGTCACGCGCACATGCCATCCCGTCGCGCTGTGCCAGACGGTCACGCCGGGGTCGCGACCGGGACGACCGTCGGTCCACGCGGGCCACGCGTCGTCGCGACCGGCCGGCAGACACGTCGAAGCGGTTGTGCCCGCGGCACTCGTCGGTGCGATCGAGGTACCCGTCGCGGCGAATGCGCTCGCGGCGCCGGCGACGACGAGGGTCACGGAGATTGCGCCTACTGCCGCAATCCGGCTCACATTCCTTGCTCTTGCTCGCATCTCATCCTCCGCGGGATCGGGAAACCGTCACCGTCAACATCGCCCAGGTTTGTGAGGAACACGCGAAGCAGTCGTGCGGACCGCGCCAGCGGATCACCCGTGCCGGTAGCCGCAACCCCGCCGGTTTGGTAGACCTCTCCTCCATGACCGAGAGCAACGGAACGACCGCGAGCGCCTTCGAAACCGTCCGGGACGCGTTCGAGGCGAATTTCACGAAGGGCCTCGAGATCGGAGCCTCGTTCAGCGCGTACTACCGCGGGCAGAAGGTCGTCGACCTCTGGGGCGGTACCGCCGACGTCGCGACGGGCCGCGCGTGGGACGAGCGCACACTCGCACTCGTGTTCTCGACGACCAAGGGCGCGACCGCCGTCTGCGCCAACAAACTCGCGCAGGAGGGCAAGCTCGACGTCGACGCGCCGGTCGCGCGCTACTGGCCCGAGTTCGCCTCGGGCGGCAAGGAGAACATCCCCGTATCGTTCCTGCTCTCGCATCAAGCCGGGCTCGCGTGGACCGACGGCGCCATGACCACGGAAGAGGCGCTCTCGTGGGACCCGGTCGTCGACGCGTTGGCGCAACAGGTACCCCACTATGAACCGGGTTCGCAGCACGGCTACCACGCGACCACCTACGGATGGCTCGTCGGAGAGGTGATCCGCCGCATCACCGGTAAGAGCGTCGGCACCTACTTCCACGACGAGATCGCCGGGCCGCTCGGGCTCGACTTCTGGATCGGGCTCCCGGAGTCGGAGGAGCCCCGTGTCGCGCCGCTGGTCGGCGGCCTGGCCGACCCGCTCATGCTCGAGGATCCCGAGGTGCGCGCGTTCGTCAACGAGATCATGGGACCGGACACGATTCTCGGGAAGTCGCTGTTCTCGCCGGGCGGCGCGTTCTCCGACCCGAACATCTGGAACACGCGGGCACTGCACGCGGCCGAGGTTCCCGCCGCGAACGGCATCGGCGACGCGCGTTCGATCGCACGTATGTACGCCGCGTGCATCGGAACCGTCGACGGCGTCCGCATCCTCACCGAGGAGCAACTGCGGCGCGCGACGACCCAGTTGACGATCGGCCCGAACACGGTGCTGCTCGACATGGACATCCAGTTCGGTCTCGGCTTCATGTTGCGTTCGAGCCTCATCGAGCTCGGCGGTCCCCGCTCGTTCGGTCACTTCGGCGCGGGCGGCTCGGTCGGTTGGGCCGATCCGGAGGCCGAGCTCTCGTTCGGGTACGTCATGAACCGGATGGACATGGGTCTGGCCGGCGACATCCGCAGCTACGAGCTGATCAACGCCTGCTACGCCGCAACGCGCTGATCTCCGAGCACCGGCGCGTCGCTACGCTGCATGCGATGGACGCCGTGCCCGCGATCGACCGGGACGTGCCCTTCGAGCGCCTGCAGCTCGACGACACCTCGTGGGTCGATGTCGCGCGCGGCTGGCTCCGCGGCGCCGACGGCGTCTACGAGCACCTCGTGTCGACCATCGAGTGGCGACAAGGGCGCGTGTGGCGGTACGAGCGCTGGATCGACGAGCCGCGCATGGGTGCGGGCGGTTCGATCGCCCGGCCGGGCCATCCCGTGCTCGCCGACGCGCAGAAAGCGCTCGCGGCCAAGTACGGCGCGCGGTTCGGGGGCTTCGGCTTCGCGTATTACCGCGACTCGCGCGACAGCGTCGCGATGCATCGCGACCGCGAGATGCGGTGGCTCGACGACACCGTGGTGGCGATCGTGACGTTCGGCGCGCAGCGTCCGTTTCTCGTGCAACGACGCAACACGCGCGATACGTCGACTGCCCGCGACCTCTCCCCCGCCGGCGGCGACCTCATGGTGTTCGGCGGACGCTTCCAAGCCGACTGGCTCCACGGCGTGCCGAAGACGCGTCACGCGGTGAGAGGGCGGGTCTCCGCGCAATGGCGGTACACGACCAAACGCGGTCGGCGTGACACCCAGCCCGGTTACTACCAACCCCGCGAGTTCTCCCGGAGGTCGACCCGATGAGCATTCGCGTCGAGCTAGGCGAACTGCGCGACGTCGCCGCGGGCCAGGCGCCGTTCGCGTATCTACTTACCGTCTCCGACGACGCGAGCGCGCACGCGGTCGCGATCACTCCGCTCATCGGCGCGGGTTCGATCACGTGCGACGCCGGCAACCGCAGCTGCGCGAACGCGCGTGCACGACCGAACGTGTCGTTGCTGTGGCCGCCGGCCCGGCCCGACGACTACTCGCTCATCGTCGACGGCCGGGCGTCCGTCGACGGTTCCACCGTGCGAATCGTCGTGGAGCGCGCAGTCCGGCACCGGCCCGCACCGGGCGGCGGCTCCGACTGCGCGCCGGTCGAGCTGCAGCGCGAGGAGTAAGACCTCAGCGGTCGAGGTCGCCCGTCATCGGTGCGGTTCCGCGCTGCTCGCTGTCGCGGTATGCGGTCTCGGCCATGCGCGCGCCGAACACGACCTCACCGGGGCTCGCGCCGTCGACGTGACCCATGATGCCCTTGTAGAGGCGATAGCCGAGCAACTCGAGCAGTCGGTCGGAGAACGTGGCCGCGACGTCGTGCGGTATTCCGAGGTACGGGTTCTGCTGCTGACGCACGAACCCGGGGCAGTACTGCACGTTCACGCCGCACCGCCAGACGTCCGGCGTCGTGTTCGCGCCGCCACCGTGCCACAACGATCCGTGGAAGATCATCACCGAGCCCGCCGCCATCTCCAGCGCGCGGACCTCGACGTCGTCGAGCGCGCCGGGCTCGTCGGGCGTTCGAGCGAAGAGATGCGAGCCGGGAACGAAGCGCGTACCGCCGTTCTCCGCGGTGAACTCGTCGAGCGCCCACATACTCGTGACCATCATCGGCGCGTGCGGGCGCTGCAGATGCCGCGACATGACGATGTCGTCGCCGTGCATCGGTTGCTCGTGCTCACCGGGACCGATGTCGATCGCGGTCATGCCGGAGAGCAGGCAGCCGCGGTCGAGCACTCGTTCCACGATCGGCAACACACTTTCGTGCAACGGCATCGCCTGGAACGCCGCGTCCTTCGCCAGGAGGTTGTACATGCGCCGCGTCGCGTGCCCCTCGGCCGAGGTCCCCTTGGGTTCGACGTGCAACTCCCGCTCCAACCGCCGGATCGCGGTGCGCAGCCCGACGACCAGCTCGGGCTCGATCGCACCTTCGACGATCGTGTAGCCGTCGAGGTCGATGCGCCCGAGGTGGTCGGAAATTGCGGGTTCGGCAAGCGTCACCATGACACCATCGCGGACATGGAGGCTCTCGACAACCCCGTCTGGCACGCGTTGACCGGTCTGCAGGCCGAGTTCTCGGAAGGCAGCAGCCTCGCGCTGCGCTATCAAACCGACGTGGCTGCCTTCGTCGCCCTCCCCGACGAGGTCGGCCCCGACGCATGGAACGCACTGGCGCAGATCGTCGGCCCGGGCGGCGTGGCGGTGCTCTTCCGCCCCGCGCCGGTCGTGTTGCCGGGCGATTGGGAGATCGCCATGCGCCTGAACGGGCTGCAAATGGTCGCGACGGAACCGATCGGCGACGCCGACGACACGTTCGTGGAGCTGGAGGCGTCCGACGTCGACGAAATGCTCGCGCTCGTCGAGCGCACCCGACCCGGGCCGTTCGCGCGACGCACGGTCGAGCTCGGTACCTACCTGGGTCGCCGCGCGGAGACGGGCAACGGGCTCATCGCGATGGCGGGTGAACGGCTGCACCCGCCGGGCTATACCGAGTTGAGCGCGGTGTGCACCGACGCGGAGGCGCGCAAGCTCGGGCTCGCAACGCGACTCATACGCGCGGTCGCCGCCGGCATCGAAGCGCGCGGCGAGACTCCGATCCTGCACGTGCTCGCCGAGAACGACGCCGCGATCCGCGTCTACGAACGACTCGGCTTCGCAACCCGCGTGGCATTCGAGGCGCTCATCGTGCAAGCGCCGACATGATCTCGTCGACGACAGCCTCGGGTGCATCGACGTTCGCGTCGACGACCAGCGTCGCGAGCGCCCGGTAGCGCTCGTCGCGCACCGCGAACTGTTCCGCGAGCACGGCTCGGGCGTCGCCGTCGACGAACGGGCGGTGGCCGTCGTCGGGCGCGCGGGCGAGCCGAGCGCCAAGCACGTCGGGCGTCGCCCGCAGGTACACCACGTCGTACGCCCGCATCGCCGCCGCCGCGGGCGGTTCGAGTGGGGCCGCGGCCGCGGCCGCGATCACCGCCGTTAGGGGGCTCGAGAGCGCGTCTACCAATGCCTCCGCCTCTCGGAGATGCAGCCCGGCGGCACCCTCCTCGGCCGCGATCTCACGCGCCGAGCGGCCGGTACGTGATTCCAGCACGACGTCGTTGTCGACGAACGGCCGCCCGAGCCGAGCCGCGAGCAAGCGCCCGACAGTGGTCTTCCCCGAGGCCATGAGGCCGACGAGCACGACGTGGGAGTTCATCGCAGCAGGTCCGCAATGCAGTCTCGCACAGGTCCGTCCCGATGAGTCGGCTCTCGCAGCCCCGATCAATGACGAACGGATGCCAGGTCAAGGTTGTGTATAGGCGATCCTCATATTCGACCCATTAGAGCAATGCTTCGATAGATTCTCTGCTCATGCGCGTGCCTCCTGCCCGGGTGTGCTTCCCGGCGGAAGACCGTGCCGAGATCCTCGCCCGGATCGACGAAGCCCTGACCAGCGGCCAGCTCACGTTGGGACCGATCGGCCGCGAGCTCGAAGCCGCGTTCGCCAAGCGGCATTCGACGCGGCACGCGGTCGCAGTGAGCTCCGGCACGAGCGCGCTCGAGATCATCCTGCGGGCGCTCGCTGTCGACGGCCGCGAAGTGATCGTTCCGGCGAACACGTTCTTCGCGACCGCCGCCGCCGCGGTCCACGCCGGCGCCCGGGTCGTCTTCGTCGACTGCGACCCGGAGACCATGGCGTTCGATCTCGCCGACGTCGAGGCCCGCCTCGGGCCCGACACCGCGGCGGTGATCGCGGTTCACATCGGCGGCCTCATCAGCCCCGCGCTCCCGGCCCTCGCGCAACTCTGCCGCGACCGGGGCGTGCACCTGGTCGAGGACGCCGCCCACGCGCACGGCAGCGCGCTCGGCGGGCAGAGCGCCGGAACGTTCGGTGTCGCGGGAGCGTTCTCGTTCTACCCGACCAAGGTCATCGCCGGAGGCGAGGGCGGCATGATCGTCACCGACGACGAAGCGATCGTCGAGGCCGCGCATACCTTCCGCGACCAGGGCAAGGGGTCGTTCCTCGCCAACTTCCACACTCGGCTCGGCGCGAATTGGCGCATGAGCGAACCGCACGCCGCGATCGTGCAGTCGCAGCTCGCCCGGCTCGACGAGTTCATCGCGGCACGCCAGGCGCTCGCGAAGCGTTACGACGCCGCGATCGACGATCTCGGGCTGCGACCGTTGCGGATTCCCGCCGACGCGCACTGCAACTACTACAAGTACGTCGCGTTCCTCCCCCCGGGCATCGACCGGGCCGCGCTGAAGCAAACCATGCGGGAGCGGTTCGACGTCGGGCTCTCGGGCGAGGTCTACGACACGCCGCTGCACCAGCAACCGGTCTTCGAGCCGTTCGCCGATCGCGCGTTGCCGGGCGCGGAGTTCATCGGCGCCCGCCATATCTGCCTACCCTTGTACCCGTCGCTCAGCGAGAGCGATGCCGACTATGTCGTCGAGTCCTTGGGGACCGCACTCAACGAGATGGGCCAGCATTGAGCAACGAACTGATCGCGATCACGGGCGGCTCGGGCTTCGTGGGCTCGCACGTCGTCGATGCGCTGTTGCGCGCGGAGTACGCGGTGCGGGTGATCGACCCCAAGCCGCCGATGCAGCCCGACGTCGAGTGGGCCGATGTCGACATGCTCGATCAGGACTCCGTCACCGACGCGCTGAAGAACGCGCACGCCGTCTTCCACCTCGCGGCGATGGCCGACGTGAACGACATCGTCGCCGACCCGGCCGAGAGCGTCGCGCTCAACACGCTGGGCGTCGCGCGCGTTCTCGAAGCCGGTCGCCGCGCCGACGCCGGCCGCGTCATCGTCTCGAGCACGGTCTGGGTGTACGCCGCGACCCACGGCGACGTCGTCGACGAGACCACACCTTTCGACCTCGAGACCGATCGCCACCTGTACGTGTCGGAGAAGATCGCGGCCGAGATGTTCTGTCGCGACTACGCCACGCTGTTCGGACGCCCGTACACGGTGTTGCGCTACGGAATCCCGTTCGGGCCTCGCATGCGCAGCGATCTCGTCGTCGCCGCGTTCCTACTGCGCGCGATGCGGGGCGAGCCGTTGCGTATCGACGGAGACGGCTCCCAGGAACGACGCTTCGTCTACGTCGAGGACCTCGCCGCCGCCCATGTGCTCGCGCTGAAGCCCGCGGCGAAGAACCGCACGTACAACCTCGAATCCGAGGAAGCCATCTCGATCCGCCGGCTCGCGGAGACCGTTCGCGACCTCGTGGGCGACGTCGAAGTGACCTTCGGACCGACCCGCCCGGGCGACTATCGCGCCCGCATAGTCCAGAGCGACCGGGCGCGCGACGAACTCGGCTGGGTACCCGAGCACACCTTCGCCGAGGGACTGCGCAAGACGCTCGAGTGGTATCGAGAGCAGCACGCCGACTCGTGAGCGCGCCCACCCCGCGTCGGATCGCGGTGGTCCCCGCTTTCAACGAGGAGCCGACGGTCGCCGCCGTGCTCGAAGAGCTCTATCCGCTCGTCGACGAGCTGGTCGTCGTCGACGACGGTTCGACCGACGACACCCGGGCCCAGATCGAACAGTGGATGGCCCGCGGCCGCCCGAAGTGCCGGCTCCTCGTCCACGAGGTGAATCGCGGCATGTCGGAGGCGTACCACTCGGCGTTGACCGAGTTGCGGGAGCGCCTCGCGCAACACGAGCTGAACGCCGACGACCTCGTGTTCACCGTCGACGCCGACGGCCAGCACGACCTGCAGGTGCTCGACGAACTGGTCGAGATGACGCGGGCCGAAGGCCTCGATGCGAACATCGCGCGGCGCGACCTGTCGTATCACGGGCCGTTCAAACGCACCGGCAACTGGGTGTTGTCCAAGTGGGCCAGCGGTTGGGCGGGTGCGCCCCTGCACGACGTCGAATCCGGCTACCGCATCTTCCGCCTCGGCGCGCTCGCGCACGCGCTCGACTACTACTCGGGCTATCAGTACAGCGAGACAGTCGAGGTCGCCGTCGTCCTCTGCCAGCTCGGTTACAACGTTCGCAACGATCACGTCGTTCCCGTTCCCGTCGCCCGGTCGCGTACGCGGTTGCGCGACGCCGCGATCGACCTCGCCGTCATCCCCGTCGCGGCCGCACGGGTGTGGCGACGCGACCGGGCGCAGCACGCGTTCCGCACCGATGCGATCGCGCACCTCTCGATCGCGAGCGTGCTCGCGATACCTCTCGCGCTCACCTACCAACGCGCGACCGACACGGCCTTCACGCTCGTCCTCGCGTCGCTGGCCGCCTTCGGTCTCGGCGCGCTCCTACGCCGTTCCGTCCCGCGGCCGTCGCTCGCGCTGCTCGGGCCGCTCGTCGCGCTCGTCGCCGCCTGGCTCATCCCGCAACGACCCGACGCGGTGAGCGCGATTGTCCTGGCGGGCGTGTTCGGCGTGGGTGCGGCACTGGCCGCGCCCGTCGTACGCCGGCCCCGGCCCGTGGTGATCGCCGCCGCGTTCGCCGTGCTCGCCGTCGCCGCGATCGCGGGATCGCGTGCCCTGGTGCTCGGGTTCGCCGTCGGCGCGGTGTTCGTCGCGGCGATGGTTTCCCGCTTCGGGCCATTCCGCGTTCGGCACGGCCACAAGCTCCGCACCCTCGCGCTCGGGAGCACGCTCATCGTCGCGGTGAGCGGGATCACGGGGTATTTCGGCGCGAGCACGGTTGGAGCAACCTGGTTCGGTGGTGGCGTGGTCCACGGGTCCCGCACCTCTGGCGAGGTCGCGATCACCTTCGACGACGGCCCCGACACCACTGCGACGCCCGCGATCTTGAAGATCCTCGACGCCGCGAACGTCAAGGCCTCGTTCTTCGTCGTCGGCAAGACGCTCGACACGTCGCCGCAGGTCGTGCGCGATCTCGTCGCCGACGGACAGCTGGTGGGCAACCACTCCTACCACCACGACGAGTGGCGATGGCTCGACCCGCGCTATCCGGAGCTCCAACGCACGCAGGATGCGTTCGCCCGCGAGATCGGCACCTGCCCGGTCTGGTTCCGCCCGCCGCACGGGCAGCGCACACCGCTGATGGCCCGGGTGGTGAAGGATCACCGCATGCGCATGGCGATGTGGGACGTCGGGGTGAGCGACCGCGGCACGAACGATCCCCCGTCGATCGCGAACAAGGTGCTCGAGGCGGTGCGCGGCGGATCGATCATCGACCTGCACGCCGGTGTCGACGGCACCTCGTCGGCACACCGGGCTGCGGTCGTGGCGGCGTTGCCGTTGATTCTCGACGGACTCCGCGCGCGCAACCTGCGGCCGGTGCGTCTCGACACGCTGATCGGCGGCCCCGCGTACCAGTCCTGCGCAGACTCGCGCAGCTGACACGCGTGCGCGTGCACGCCGACGACCACGTCGACCACGGCACCGACGACGTCCCGGGCGGGCAGGTGGTGCTCGCGCTGCTCGCGGCGGGCTGGATCGTCGTGCTGGCGTTGTATCTCCGCCACGCGATCGTCCTGTCGTCCGACAGCGTCAACAACCACGTGCACGTCTGGTACATCGCGCGCGATCTCTGGCACCATGCGCGCCTGCCGTGGCACATGCCCGTGCTCGCGCACGGCGAGGCGTACGCGTACCCCTACGGATTCGTCAACTGGACCACAGCCGCGCTCGTCTGGCCGCTCTTCGGCGACTGGGCGGTCACGCTGTGGACCGCGCTCGGAGCGGTCGGTTGCATCGTCGCGACCTACACCGCGTTCCCGGAGTTGCGGCGCGGTTGGTGGGCCGCCGCCGTGCTCGCCAATCCGGCGATCCTCGAGGCGTTGTTGTTCGGTCAACAGTCGTTCGCGTGGGGCGCCATGCTGCTGCTGTTCGGCGTGGCGGCGTGGCGGCGCGGGCATCACGGCTGGGCGGCCGTCCTCGTCGGCCTCGGACAGGCGAATCACGCGGCGATCGTCCTCCCCATCGGGGTGCTGCTGGTGCTCGCCTGCATCCCCTTCGCGCGCGACCGCCGCGAGATTCTGCGCTGGTACGCGTTGTCGTGCGCGATTGCGCTGCCCGCGGTCTGGCTCGTCTTCGCGTCGCCGACGACGGCGCAGACCAGCACCGGCGCGCAAGTGTCCAACTTCTTCATCACGCTCGGGCCCCGCGTCATCGTCGTGGGGCTTCCCGTGATCTGCGCGCTGTTGCGCCGCACGGGCCTACGGGCCCTGGCGCCCCTCGGAGTCGTTCTGGCGCTGGTCGGCCACCTCGGCTTCGAGGTGCCGCTGAACATCGGCGCGCAATGGCGGGCGCTCGCGCATAACGGCGCCGACACCGCGACCCTCGATGCGTACCTGCATTCGCCCGAGTTCACGCCCGGCGCGACGTATCGCGTCCTGCGCGGCGGCGACGCCAAGATCGGCTCGTACCACGTGCTGCGCGCAGGTGGCCGGCTCGACTCCGAGATGTTCCCCGAGAGCATGGCGATCCGAAGTTTCCGTGACGCACACGACTATGCATCGCTGCTGTGCAGCCGCCATGTCGACCGGATCATCCACTACGACACCTACGAGGTGTCGCGCCACACCAACGAAGCGGCGATGATCGCCGCGCTCGAGCGCACCACCGTCGACGGTGTACGTCTGCGACCGATCACGAACGGAAAAGGGTGGAAGGTCGACGCGGTCGATCGGTCGGGCTGCGCGTCGGTCAGTTGAGTGTCTCGGAGCCGGGCCGGTGAGGCGTAGGCCCTGGGCTACCAATGGTCGTGGGGTTGGATCGTCGTGACGACCGCGTTCCAGCTCTCGTACGTCCGCCGGAAGCGCGGGATCTGACGAACCGATGTTTCCGTCCGGCGTACAGCCTTCACGGTGGGCCGCCGGTGTTCTAATGTGTCCCGGACGGTACGCGAAGGGTGCGTTCCGCAGTCAAGAAAAGGTACGTGCGTGACAACTGGAACGGTGAAATTCTTCAACGCAGAGAAGGGCTACGGCTTCATCTCGCTCGAAGGCGGCGACAAGGACGTCTTCGTCCACTACTCGAACATTCAGGGCAACGGATACCGGACGCTCGAAGAAGGCCAGAAGGTCGAGTTCGATGTCGCAGCCGGTCGTAAGGGAGACGAAGCACAGAACGTCCGCGCAGTCTGACGCTCGAGGCTTGCGAGACGAAGCCGCCGGCTCCGCGCCGGCGGCTTTGTTCTTTCCCGGACCGTGCTGCCAAGCTCAGGTCGTGCGCAACGACGTCTCCACCGAGCTCATGCCGGCCGCCGTCTACGTCGGCGACGGCGCAATCGAGGTCCAACAGTTGCCGGTCCCCGACTTCGGGCCGGCCGAGGCCTTGATCGAAGTCTCGCACTGCGGGATCTGCGGCACCGATCTGCACCTCGTGCTCGAGCGATACGCGCGGCCGGGCTCCGTGCTCGGTCACGAATGGGCCGGAACCATCGCGGCGCTCGGCGCAGATGCGAGCGGTTGGGAGATCGGCGCGCGCGTCGTCCTCGACCCGACCCCGGGCTGTGGTCGATGCCGCGCGTGTAAGCGCGGCCGGTCGTCGGTATGCGTGCGCCGAAAGCCGCCCGATCTGCTCGACTTCTCGCGCGGCGCGTTCTGCCGCTACAAGGTCGTGCCGGCCGCGCAACTGTTGCGCGTTCCCGACGGCCTCTCGACGCGGGCCGCGGCGCTCACGGAGCCGACGGCGATCGCGTTGCACACGGTCAACCTCGCCCACGTATCGCCCGATGACCGCGTGCTCGTCACCGGCGGCGGTCCGGTCGGCCTGCTGACGACAGCGGTGCTCCGCAGCCGAGGGGTGCGCGACATCGTCGTATCGGAACCGGCGGCGGCTCGACGGCGGCGCGCAGTGGCGGTCGGTGCCACCAGTGCAGTCGCGCCCGACGAGCTGCCGCGCGCGCAGATGGGGAGGCCCGTCGACGCGCCGTTCACGGTCGCGTTCGAGTGCTCCGGGCACGCGGCCGCGGCCGAGTCGGCGCTCGATCAGCTCGACTACGCGGGAACGCTCGTCTTCGTCGGCACGGGGAGCGCGCCGCCGCGTGTGAACCACAACCGGGTGATCGTGATGGAACAGACGCTGATGGGCGCGTACAACTACGACGCGGAAGGTTTCCGGCCCGCCCTCGAGCTGCTCGCCTCCGGTGCGCTGCCCCTCGACCTGTTGATCGAGCCGGTCGACATCCGGCTCGACGAGGTGCTCGCGACGATGCACCGGCTGACCGCGGGCGAGTTGCCGGGCAAGGTCATGGTCACACCGGAGGTGTCGGCATGAGCCGTCGACCCACGCTCAATCACGTCGCGATCAGCATGGACCCCGCGATCCTCGACGAGCGCGGGCGCGCCGAGGTGCTCGCGTTCTACGGCGACGTGTTCGGATGGACCGAGGGGGACAACACCGGGGAGCCCGGTAACCCACTCATCCTCTACACCGGGGCGTTCGGCCAGTTCGTGTACCTGTTGCCGGCCGACCCGCCGCTCACCGCACCCCCGCTCGACCACTTCGGGCTCCAGGTCGAGACGCTCGACGACATGCACATGATCGTCGGACGCGCCAAGGATCACGCGGCGCGTGACGATCGCGTGCGCGTGATCGACATCCACTCCCGCACCACCCACGGCCCGACACACGACTACACGCTCACGAGCGCGTACATCGGCTTCGTGCTGCCCCTGATGATCGAGCTCCAGCAACTGGAGCAGATCGTGCGCTGACCAGATACGTCAGCGCACGAGCGCGGCGCGGCGCAGCTCGTAGACGTGCTGCAGCAGCGTGACGAGCGCGACCTTGACCGACTCTCGATCGCGGGCGTCGCAGTCGACGATCGGAATGTGCGGCGCGACACCGAGCGCCTCGCGGACTTCCGGGATCGGATAGTGATACGAGCCCGCGAAGTGGTTGACGCCGACGACGAAAGGCGTGTCGCGCGTCTCGAAGTAGTCGAGCGCGACGAAGCTGTCGGCGAGCCGGCGGGTGTCGGCGAGCACGACCGCGCCGAGCGCGCCGTCGCACAGGTCGTCCCACATGAACGCGAATCGTTCCTGGCCGGGCGTCCCGAACAGGTACATCACCAGCGTCTCGTCGACGGTGATCCGCCCGAAGTCCATCGCGACCGTCGTGGTGGTCTTGGCGTTGACGAGCGAGGAGTCGTCGACGTCCTTCGACTCGCTCGTCATCGCAGCTTCGGTCGTGAGCGGCGGGATCTCCGACACGGCGGAAACGAATGTCGTCTTCCCGACGCCGAATCCGCCCGCGACTACCAGTTTGACCGACGAGACCTTGCGCGTCCGCGCCGATGCGTCGTTGCCCTCCGGCTGCAGCCGTCGCGTCACCGACGCCGACCGAGCACCCCAGCCACTCGCCGATTCAAAGGGCCCGGACACGTTCAATCATCCTCGTGAGGGTCGAAAGCTCGATCTCGACCGGGTCGTTGTTCGTCGTCTCGAGGCAGCCGTCGTCGACCAGGTCACCGACGATGACCATCGCCACGCCGAGCGCGACACCGAGCTCGGCCGCGATCTCGGCGATCGAGATCGGCTCGTAGCACTCGTCGACGATGCGCGCCTTCTCGAAACTCAGGTCGTCGCGCGGCGTCCCGACGGTCTGGACCATCGTCTCCATGCGGAGCGAGGTGTCGGCCGCGCGCGTCCGGCCGCCCGTGATCACGAACGGTCGCACGAAGTCCTGAGCCGCCCCGCGGGGCGGAAGGCCGCCGGTCATGCTGCGCCTTTCACTGGAGCACGCTCTCCTTGAGCTCCGCGACGAGCGAAGGACTGAGCGCCGCACCGACACGGTCGACGAGCATGGTCATCTGATAACCGACCGCGCCGACGTCGCAGCGGCCGTCCGCGACGACACCGAGCGCGCTGCCGTCCGACACCGACGAGACGAAGAGGTATCCCGATCGCATCGCGATGATCACCTGCTCGAACCCGCCGAGCGCGAAGCAGCGCGCCGTGCTCTCGGCCAAGCTCGTCATCCCGGCGATGATTGCCGCGAGCTGCTCTGCACCGGCGCGTTCGAGCGAGCTCGACGTCGCCATGAGCAGTCCGTCCGACGACACCGCGACCGCGTCGGTCACTCCCGGCGTCCTGTCGACAAAGCTCGACAGCAACCAGTTGAAGTTGCGAACCTCGGCACTCGTGATCTCGGCGTTCGCTCCGTCTGATCGCACGGTCAATGCCCTCTCCGTTCATCGATGCCGGCTTCCTCACGGGCCTGCTCGGCCGCGGCACGGAAGGCGGCGAAGAATGCGAACCGTTCACCGCTACCGGCCGCGGAGGCCGCCGCCGGGTCGGATTGCGGCGCGCCGGCGCCGTTCGTGGCGGGGGTGGGTACGACCTGAGCCTCGTCCGTCGCGCCGCGCGACGGCAGCGGTGCGGGGGCGACGGCCGGCGCGGGAGCCGCGGCCGGGGCCACAGGTGCGGTGGCGCTGACGGCGGGCCGCTCGCGGGCCCACGGCGTCTCGAGACGCGAGTTGCGGCGGCCGCGCTTCGGCAAGCGCTGCGGGAGCAGGTCTTCCGAGAACGGCGACCCGGATTCGGGTGCGGGTCGACCGGAGGCATCCTCGACGGCCTGCGCGACCTCGGCGAACGACGCGCGCCGATCGGGCGCGACGACCGCGGCTCGGTCCGGATCCGCGGGCCCGGGCGGCGACGGAGTCGCGCTCGCGGCCACGGGAGTCGGCGCCGGCGGGGCCGACTCCGTCGGGAGCTCGATCGTTTCCTTGGCGGGGGGCCGGGTCGCGCCGCGCAGATCGGCGAAGCTGCCGAGTCCCAACCGAGGGCGCGCCGGCGGCGCGGGCGGCGGTTCGGACTCGACGACGGGCTCGTGATCGTCGGTGACGTCGACCCCGTCGAACACGTCGACCTCGTCGATCTCGCCGACGTCGAAGCTGTCGAACGAGTCCGCCTCGGCGAGCTCGCCCGCCTGGTTCCAGGACGCGACGCGTTGGCCGTCGGACTCCGGCTCGGGCGTGAGCTCGGGCGGAAGCGGCGGCGGTGGGGGCGTGGCCCGGAAGGAGATCGGCGCTCCGGCGCCGCGACTTGGGGCGGGCGGCGCCGCCTCGGTCGCCGACTCGCGGCGCGGCAAGGCAACGACAGGGCGTTCGGCGTCTCCGGTCGACGGCGTGACGGTCGCGACCGTTGCTTCGGGTGCTTCGACGGCAGGCGCGTTCTTGATCCCGAGCAACGCGCCGGGCAGCAGCACCATGGCCGTCAAGCCGCTGGCCGGCGAGGCCGCGAGGTGAACGCTCAGTCCGTGGCGACGTGCGAGCTGTGCGACCACGTAGTGGCCGAGGAAGCGCGACGGCGCGAGCGTCAACGCGTTCGCCGACGAGATCAGCTCGTTCGCCCGCTCGAGCTCGTCTTCGTGCATCCCGATGCCCGAATCGATGATCGTCAGGACGTAGCCGTGGTCGTCGCGGCGTCCGTACACCTCGACGTCGGCGTCGGGCGGTGAGAACGACAGCGCGTTCTCGACCAGCTCCGCGATCACGTGGCTGACATCGGCCGCGACCATGCCGTCGACGCGACCCTCGTCGAGGTGACGCAGGCGAACCCGGCGGTAACCCTCGACCTCACCGAGCGCGCCCCGCACGACATCGCCGATCGCCACCGGCGCACTCCACGTGCGCGGGGGCGCCAAGCCGGCAAGCACGAGCAGAGACTCGGCATTTCGCCGCATGCGCGTCGCGAGATGGTCAAGACGGAAGAGATGCTCGAGAGTTTCGGGGTTCGATTCGTCGTTCTCGAGTTGCGTGATGAACTCGAGCTGGCGGGACAGAAGGTTCTGGTTGCGACGGCCGAGGTTGATGTACGCGTCGGCGACGCTCCGTCGCAGTGTCGCCTGCTCGACCGCAAGTGCGACGGCGCTGTCCTGCACCTGGTTGAGCGCGACCTCGACCTCGTGTACTTCGCCACCTGCGTATACCTGCACCGGCGCCACGTCGGGATGGACGATGCTCTCGTTGACCGGCGTGTCCAGGATCTCCTTGACCGCCGCCGGCAGCCGTTGCCCGGCCATCGCCGCGGCCTGGTCGGCCAGGGCGCGAAGCGGGCGGGTGATCCAGCGGTTCGTGAGCCACAGCAGCGCGATCGCGAGCATCACCGAAGCGACGGTGATGGCGATCCAGTTGCGCTCCTCGTGCTGCGCCGCGGCGGTCAAGCTGCGCGCCTGATCCGTGACGATCGAGGCGGTGTTGGTCTGGGCGACCCGCAACAGGCTGATCGAGTCGGGCCGGCTCTTGAGCAGGGTCAGGAGGTTCGCGTGCAGCGGATCACGCGCGCTCGCCTGTAGTTGGGCGACCGCCTTCTTGCGAGCGGGTGCGTCGAGCGCGCCGGTTATTGCGTGCTCGAAGGGGCCGTCGGCGCGCACGCGTAGATCGGCGTCACCCTGTGCCTGCCGATCGGCCAAGCGCTGAGCGTCCAAGATCGCGACCGGGTCGCGCGTGATCGCGGCGAGTCCGACCTTGATGCCGAGCCCCGACTCGGCGACGGTCTGACGCGCGATCGCGTTCAGCAGCTCGGCGCCACTGCGAAGCCGCGCGTTGCCGATGGTCGCGCCCGATCGTTGATCGGCGTCGAGCAACGATCCGATCAGGGTCGAGTAGCGGTCGAAGATCGTGCTGGCGTGCACGGCCGTGGCGGGAGTTGCGGCTCTCGACGCGTCGTCCTCGGCCTGCTGACGAAGTTGCACCAGCTTGGCGCTCACTTGCGTCAACGCGGCGCGGTAGTTGCCCGCCGCGCCACCGACCGAGTCGAGCAA
This sequence comes from Actinomycetota bacterium, assembly GCA_003134555.1. Classification (GTDB taxonomy): domain Bacteria; phylum Actinomycetota; class Acidimicrobiia; order IMCC26256; family PALSA-610; genus PALSA-610. Next base: position 22,687 of record PLBO01000100.1, on the reverse strand, counting down.
CGATCGGAAGTTCCCCAGCGCGACGTCGGTGCTCGCGGTTACCTGCGCCGAGAACTTCGTATCCTTCTGGGCGACGAGGTTCTGCGCACCGATCGCGCGCAACGCTTCGTAGTCGCGCTCGTTCTCGAGTGCGGTGAGCACGCCCGCGGGCCCGGTGGCCGATGTCGCGAGCCCGGCCTGGAGCCTGACCTGATCGGAACGGTTGTAGGCGTCACGCCCCTGCATCGCGGCGAAGCTCGCCAACGCCGCGAGCGGCACCGCCAGGGTCGCCGCCAACTTGGTCCTGATCGTCAGCCTGCGTCTCACCAGCGATCCCTCGCCCCGCGTTCGAATGTGGTGTCGGCCGTCGTCGGAACGGCCCACTGGTTGTGGTTGTCGGCTCGTGTCGGCCCCTCCCTAAGCCCGGATGTGACGGTCCCCAGCCCGAAGCGGGCCCCACGTCCGGCCCGGAAGCGGCGATTCGGACGGTTGCCGCGCCCGGTGCGCCTGCACCCGAATTTCGGGAACGTGCCAGAATCGGATCCGTGGCTCGCCGTTCGTCCCTTTCTTCCTGGCTCTACAAGGCGTCCCGTACGACCCGCGACTTCGAAGTGCTGAGCGGCAAGAACGGCGGCGAGCGTTACGTCAAACGCCGCATCCGCCGCGTCGCCCGCCGCCGCGGCCTCGGCTGGTGGTTCCGCAAAACCGGCCTCTGAGGGTCGGCTCACTCCGCGATCCGCCATTGCCGATACGGAATTCATGGTCAGCCCGGGCGCCGATGCCCCGCCGCGAAGTTGGTGGTACGGCCGGCGCCGGTGCATACCGCAACTGCTGGTCGCCATCGCCTTCGCCGGGTGCGCGTCGCGCGTGTACGCGTACTGGACCGACCCGATGCCACCGCGCTACGCCGAACGTCTCGCGAAGCTGAGAGAAGCGAAGAAGAACGAACCCCGGTTCGGAACGAAGCTGTGGCACAAGTTCGCCATCGGCCTCATCGCCGTACTCGGGTTCTTGTTCGCCGGTCTCATCATCGCCGCAACGATCAGCGGATAGCGGCAGGACGCGACCAAAATGTCGGCGTGTTGTTCTGCAATTTCCTTTGTTTTATAGGCACTATTCGAGTATCATCGAACACATGTCCGTGTCGCTCCAGGAGATCGCCGACGATCAACGCGACCTCGAGGCGCGCCTGGCCGCATGGCTGAAAAAGGTCGCCGCGTGCGACCGTTCAGGCGACTGGGGCGCCGACGGGTTCCTCAACTCCGCGTCCGCGCTTCGGGCCGTATGTCGGATCGACCAAGGCGTCGCACGCGGCCACGTCGAACTGGCACGCAAACTCGGAGACCTCCCGCAAGTCGCGGCCGCGTTCGAACGAGGAGAGATCTCCGCCCGGCACGCGGTCGTGGTCGCGAACGCGTACACACCCGAACGCGCCGGCGCGATCTCCGACGTCGAAACCGAACTCGTCAATGTCGCCCGCCAACACCTCCCCAAACAACTGGGTGGGGTCGTCCGCTATCTGATCGACGCGATCGACGGTGACGGCGGCGCGGTGTCCGACGACGCGCTGTTCGAGCGCCGGCGGCTGCACCTGTCGAGCACGCTCGACGGCATGCTCCGCCATCAACGGGATCTGCGACCCCGCGTCCGCGGAGATCCTGCTGGCCGCGGTCAACGCGGAGATGGCACAAGACCATCAAGAGCTCGACGGCCGCCTGCCGGCGCAACGGCGCATGGACGCGTTCATCAACCTCGGTCGCCGTTCCCTCGACCGCGGCGAGCTCGGTGAGTCCCGCAACGT
>PLBO01000100.1:0-20783 GCA_003134555.1 Actinomycetota bacterium | reverse complement strand
AAGCCCATCACGTCGTGCACTGGTCGCGCGGCGGACCCACGAACCTCGACAATCTCCAACTCCTGTGTTGGAACCACGACCGCTACCGGCACACAAACGACGCCCAAGCCCGCGCCGCGTAATGCGACACCGTGCGATTCAGCTCTCGACCAAGTCCGCGCGGTACTCGGGATGCGCGCTGAGCCAGGCCGAGGCGCGGCGCATGGAGTCTTCGTTGTTCTTGTTGATGAACTTGTAGATCGGGCCCTCGAACCATTTGAAGGGGACCTTTTGCAGGTTGTAGCGCTCGTCGAAACGGAACAGCGTGCGGTTGGCGGCGATGGGCTCGAGCCCAACGTGTCCGATCTGGTCGTTGCCGGGGGTCGACGAGATCATCGTGTAGGTGTAACCGCGCTCGGGCTCGACGTCGGTGACGAGCTCCAGCGCCGAGCCCTCGCGACCGAGCGGCATCTTGTAGATGACGCGGCGCAGCCGTCCGTTGTGATCGGCGTCGCCGGGGTAGAGCACGTCGACGCGCTTCACCATGGGCGCGTAGTCGGTCCACCGGGCGTAGTCCTGGAAGAGTGCCCAGATCCGGGCCGCCGAGTGCGGCATCTCGAACTCGTAGCGGTGCTCGCGCATGAATGGGTCCCCTGTCCGCGTCTATCGTGCGAACCGTGATCCTGCACGATCAGACCGTCGACGAGCACGAATTCGAGGCTCGCACCGGTTGGGCGATCAAACCGCAGGGCGCGTGCAAGGCGGAGGCGTGCGTTCCGCTGCCGGCCGAAAGTCGCCTCGACAACGGTCGGATCGCGGCAGCGGTCCTTTCGGAACGGCTCGGCATGCCCCTCGTCGCCGACGAGGCGCACGGCATCTGGGCGCTCGGGCCCGAGACCGCGGTTACCGGCAAGGCCCTCACGTCCGCCGTCGCACCCGACCTCGTTCTGCCCGACGCCGACGGCAACCCGTTCAAGCTTTCGAGTCTGCACGGGAAAAAGGTCCTCCTCGTCGCGTGGGCTTCCTGGTGAGGCTGCCGCTTCGACCTGCCCGTGTGGCAGGAATTGCGCACCCGCTGGTACCCGCTCGGCCTCGAGGTCGTCACCGTCGCGCTCGACGTCGAGGCGAGTGACGCGCGCCCGTTCATCGAGCAGGCGCACGCCGAGCACCCGTCGTTGATCGACGAGGCGCACGTGACCGACGAGTTGTTCGGGTTCGTCAACGTGCCGAACGGCGTTTGGATCGACGAGGAAGGGATGATCGTCCGCCCGTCGGAACCGGCGCATCCGGGCAACAACCCGTTCACCGAATCGTTCCGCACGATCGACCTGTCGACCCTTCCACCCGACGTCGCCGACATCTTGCGCGAAGCGCGCAAGATCAAGAGCGATCCCGATGTGTACGTCACGATGGTCGACGACTGGATCGCGCACGGGCGCGAGAGCCGCTACGCCCTGATGCCCGACGAGGTGATCCGTCGCTCCGAGCCGCGCACGAGCGCCGAGGCGACGGCCGCGGCGGAGTTCGAGCTCGGTCAGTACCTGCACCGCGACGGCGACCACGCGGCCGCGATCCCGCACTGGCGCGAAGCCCATCGTCTCTATCCCGACAACTGGACCTACAAGCGCCAGGCCTGGAACTTCGAGGACCCGATGCGTCAGGGACATACCGACGCGTACGCCGGCAGCTGGTACGAGGACATCAGGCGGATCGGCGCCGAGAACTACTACCCGGAGATCATCCCGTAGCGCCGGGCCTACCCTCTCGGCATGGCACGGATCGACATCCCCGACGGACCCGGTGGCGACGGCGCGATGGTGTGGTCGCTACGGCCCGAGATGGCCGGCATGGTCGACAGCATGATCTCGACCGCCTACCAGAAGTCGAAGCTGCCGGCGGCAGAGCGGGAACCGGCGCGCATGCGGATCGCGCAGCTCAATGCGTGCGACGCGTGCTCGACGTTCCGCGCGCCGTCGGTGATCGAAGCGGGCGTCACGGAAGACGTGTACGAGCACCTCGACGAATGGCACACCTGGCCCGGTTATTCGGATCGCCAGCGGCTCGCGATCGAGTACGCCGAGCGGTTCGCGACCGACCACCGCGCGATCGACGATGAGCTGTTCGCAAGGCTACGAGCACACTTCGGCGACGACGAGATCCTCGACCTCACACTTTGCTGCGCGGTGTTCCTCGGTCTCGGACGAACCCTCGAAGTGCTGGGCATCACCGACAACTGCCCGCTCGACATCTGAGCAGCCACGATCACGACGGTCGGCGTCAGGCGTCGTAGAAGAACGGCTCGTGGAGGCCGATGGCCGTGCCCGCCCGCTCGGTGGTCGCGCGCCCGACGGCTTCCGGCGACAGTTGGTTCACCTCCGCGGTCGTACGCAGGCGCTGCGCGATGTCGCGCCGGGCGTAGTGGACCTGCAGGAAATAGCGACCGCGGCCGCCGGGGCGGGCAGGAAGACCGCGATGCCACGCATCCGAAACGAAGAGCGCGACGTCGCCCGCGTCGACCTCGAACACCGCGGGCGGGCGGCCGTCGTACGAGAGGTCCTCCGCCTCCATCTCGTCGAACGGCGCGAGCCGGCCCGAACGATGGCTGCCGGGGACGACCGCGGTCGGACCGTCAGCACGCGTGCAGTCCTGCAGATAGACGTGCGTCGCGACCGCGAACACCGGGTAGGGGATGCGATCGTCCCACGGCACGCCCTCCGCTCGCGGCACGTGGGGCCCGGCGTCGCAGTGCCAAAAGCCCCCGGGAAACTCGGCGGGATTGCGCCACGCAGTGTTCGCGATGACGTGGCAGTCTTCGCCGAGCAACGGCTCGACCACGCGCAGGATCTCGGGATGGGTCGCCGCGGCCTGGCAGGCCGCGCTGCGGTTGAGCATCTCATAGCGGAACTCGTCCTTGTCACCACGCGTCCGCTCGGGCGGAAACGCATCGAAGACAGCGTCGATCTCCCGACGCATCCGCGTCAGCTCGGTGGGGCCGAACACGCCGCGCAACAACGCGTAGCCGTCGCGTTCGAGCTGCGCTGACGCCTCGGGAGCATCGGTCGAGTCGAGCAGCGTCAAGTTCTTGAGCAGCCGTCGGATCACGTCCGCGACGGTAGGCGCGGGTGCGACCGGTGCGCCAAGATCTCGCCGTGACCCTCGACAACGAATCTGGCGCCTACGACCCCGGGTACGGACCACTCGTCTCGACCCGAGTGCGCATCGCGACGTGGAACCTCTGGGGTCGGTACGGGCCGTGGGCCGAGCGCATGGATCCGATCGCGGCCAGCATGCGCGCCGTGGGCGCCGACATCTGGGCCTTGCAGGAGGTGTGGGCGGACGACCGGCGCAACCAGGCCCGCGTGCTGGCATCGGCGCTTGGTTACGAGCACGTCGTGTTCGGCGCGAACCTCGAGCGCGACGGCGCGTTCTCGGGCAACGCGGTCGTCTCGCGTTGGCCGATTCGTACGCACGACGTGCTCGCGCTTCCGCGCACCGCGGGCGACGCCCGCGACGACGAGGGCGAGGAGCGGCTCGTCGTGTTCGCGGAGGTCGATGGCCCCCGCGGGCCGATCCAGGTGTATTGCGCGCACCTCAGTTGGCGCGACGACCACAGCGCGATTCGCCAGGCCCAGGTCGCGGAGATCTGCCGGCTCGTGCGCGAGCGCCGGCCGCGCACGTTTCCCGCGGTGCTGTGCGGCGACCTCAATGCCGATCCCACCAGCGACGAGCTCCGGATGCTGACCGGCCAGGCCGCGGTTCCAGTGCCCGGTGTGATGTTCCGCGACGCGTGGCTCACAGCCGGTAACGCGGCGGCGGGCGCGACCGCCTCGAACGCGAACCCGTTCAACGCCGCGGCGCTCGACCGCGAGCGCCGCATCGACTTCGTGCTGGTCGGTACCCCGAAGCTCGGCGGCGTCGGGCACGTGCTCGGGGCTCGGCTCGCGGGCGACGCGCCGGTCGACGGCATGTGGCCGTCGGATCACCTCGCGGTCGTCGCCGAGCTGCGCTACTGACCCGGACGAATCAGGGCTGCAGCAGGAGCCCGATACGACGCGACGCGACCCGCAGGCCGATCAACCCCATCGCCAGGAGGTAAGCGGCGTGGAGCAACAGCGTCCAGTTGAGGTCGCCGATCACGAGTGAACGCTCCAGGACGACGCCTTGGTACAGCGGGGTGAGGCGGATGACGGTTTGCAGCCCGGCGTCATAGCGCGCCAGCGGGAAGAACGTGGCCGAGAAGAGAAAGAGCGGGATCATCGCCATGTTGACGTAGTCGAAGTCGACGAACGATCGCATGTAGGTGGTCGCCGCGAGGCCGACGCCCGCGAATCCGTAGCCGATCAGCACCGCGCCGGGCAGTGCGAGCACCGACCACCACGATCGCAGATCTCCGAACAACAGCATCGTGACCAGGAATGCCGCCGAGTAGATCGTGCCGCGCAGTAGCGCCCAGGTGATCTCGCCGGTTGCCACGTCGCGCGGCGTGAGCGGCGCGGCGAGCACGCCGTCGTAGGTGTGTGTGTACTTCATCTTGAAGAAGAAGTTGAAGGTGGTGTCGAGCAGCGAGCCGTTCATGGCCGCGATCGCGAGCAGACCGGGCGCGACGAACGTGCGGTACGGCACGAGGTGGCCGCCGACGTCGAGGTCGCCGACGAGCTTGCCGACGCCGATGCCGATGGAGAGCAGGAAGAACAGCGGCTCGGCGAACCCGCTCAGGAAGATGTACCAGACGCGCCGGTACGCCAGGACGTTGCGCTCGACGAGCCGCCACGGCCGATGCCCCCAACGGAGGAACGGAAGGATTCGCAGCGTCGCCGTCATGAGCTCAATCGCTTCGTGAAGGTACGCACGCCCGCGAACGCGCCTGCCGCGACGCACGCCACGAGCACTGCAACGTGCGTGACGACCGCGGCAACATCGAAGTGTCCCGTCGTCGCCGCGCGCGCGAGCTCGACGCCGTGCCACAGCGGCGAGAACACCGCGAGCGGCCGCAATCCGCTCGGGAGCTGACTGATCGGGAAGAAGGTCCCCGAGAACAAGAACAACGGCAAGACACCCAGGCGCATGATCATCGGGAACGAGACGTCGGATTCCTGGGTGATCGAAAACGCCGCGATCGGCCCGCAGAATGCCGCGGCACACAGCGCGGCGGCCGGGATCGCCAAGATTCCCCACGCCGATGGAACCGCGCCGAGCAACGCGGCAACGAGGACGAACGCGGCCGAGCCGAGCATGGCGTGGATCGCGGTCCACAGCACGAAGCCGCCGTACAGCTCGCCCGGCCGAATCGGTGTCGCGACGACTCCGTGGAACTGGCGCATCCACTTCGCGCCACCGAGCACAGGCCACATCGACTCCGACGCCGCGAGCTGCATCGCACTCGCGACGAGAAGACCGGGCGCGACGAAGTCCAGGTAGGTGAGGCCGTCGACCGACCCGCTGTGCGCCTTCACGAGACCGCCGAGACCGATACCCATGGCCCCGAGGTACAGCGCGGGCTGGACGAACGTGCTGAAGGCGAGGCCACGCCACAAGCGTGCGTAGACGCGCGCCTCGCGTTCCACGACCCGGACGAGCGCAGGCGTCGACACGGCGCGACCTCAGTCCTCGAGGGAGCGGCCGGTGAGGATCAAAAAGACGTCCTCGAGGCTGGCGCGGCGTACGAGAACCGAAACCGCACCGATGCCGTCGCTCGTGACGGCACCCGCCGTGGCGTCGCCGTCGTCGGTGTACACGAGAACGCGATCGGCGAGCGCCTCGATCCGATCCCCGTACTGCTTGAGTGCGGCGACCTCCGCCGCGGTATCGGCGTCGATACCGAGGCGTACCTCGACGACCTCTCGGGTGACGTTGTCGGCGATCAGTTGACGGGGCGAGCCTTCGGCGACGATCCGCGCGTTGTCCATGATCACGAGCCGATCGCACAGTTGCTCGGCTTCGTCCATGTAGTGCGTCGTGAGCACGAGCGTCACTCCGCTGCGTTTGAGCTGGTAGAGACGATCCCAAAGGAGATGCCGAGCCTGCGGATCGAGTCCCGTGGTCGGCTCGTCGAGCAACAAGACCTCGGGCCGGTTGATGAGCGAGCGCGCGATCGTGAGCCGGCGCTTCATCCCCCCCGAGAGAGGATCGACGCGCGAGTCGCGGCGATCGCTCAGCTGGACGAACTCGAGCAGCTCCGCCGCTCGTTCGCGGATCTCCCGACGCGGAAGGTCGAAGTAACGGCCGTAGATCATCAGGTTGTCCCACACCGTCAACTCGGTGTCGAGGTTGTCCTCTTGGGGCACGACGCCGAGCCGGGCCCGGATCTGCGGCCCGTCGTGGGCCGGATCGAGTCCGAGAACGCTGAGCTCCCCACCGGAACGCGGCGAGACGCAACCGATCATGCGCATGGTCGAGGTCTTGCCCGCGCCGTTCGGACCGAGGAAACCGAACGCCTCGCCCGGTTCGATCGCGAAGTCGATGCCGTCGACCGCGACGAACGAACCGAAGCGCTTCGTGAGCGCGTGCGCCTCGATCATCGGGCCGGCCATGACGATCGACGCTACTGGTCGGCCAGCGGTCGGAACCCTGGATTTGTCGGGCGGCGAGCCGGCTGACGCTCCGGCGCGCCACTCACTCGGTCGGTTGGTTTTCTCTCGACGCCCTCGGGCCGCGCGGCACGTACTCGTGCTCGAACCCGGTGAGGTTCTCGTCGTTGTAGCCGTGCATGCCCATTTCCGGGACGTCGAGTCCGGCGAGCTCGGATTCGCGGTCGGAGCGGATACCGCCCTTCATCACCATGTCGCTGATCCGGAAGAACGCGTACGCGATGCCGAACATCACCGTGCAGAGGACGAGCGCGCCGATCAGCTGCGCGACGAGCTGCCCGCCGCCGCCGTGCCCGTAGAACAAACCCCAGACGTTTGCGGTCTTGGTCCCACCGGTCGCGGCAGTGAGGTTCCAGTCGCCGCCGTATTTCCCGTTGGCGAACAGACCGAGCGCGATGATTCCCCAGATGCCGTTTACCCCGTGCACGGCAACCGCGCCGACCGGGTCGTCGACGCCGCGGCGGTCGATGAACAACACGGCTTCGACGACGAGAACGCCCGCGATGCCGCCGATGAGCGCCGCCGCCCACGGCGTGACGAACGCGCATGGCGCCGTGATCGCCACGAGGCCCGCAAGCAGCCCGTTACCGAACATCGCCGGGTCGGGCTTACCGAAACGCTTCATCACGTAGAGCATCGACAGCACCGTGCCGAACGCCGCGGCGATCGCCGTGTTCGCGATGATCAGGCCGAAGCGGGTGTCGGTCGCCGCGAGCGTCGAAGCGCCGTTGAAGCCGAACCAACCGAACAACAAGATGATGACGCCCATCAGCGCCATCGGGATGTTGTGACCCGGGATCGCCTGCGGCCGGCCGTCCTTTCGATACTTACCGATGCGCGGGCCGAGCACGATCGCACCCGCGAGCGCCGCCATGCCTCCCATCGCGTGGACGACGCCGGAGCCCGCGAAGTCGACGTAACCGTGGCCGAGATTCGCGCTCGCGCCGAGCTTGGCGAGCCAACCGCCGCCCCAGGTCCACGCGCCGAACAACGGGTAGTAGATCGCGCCGCAGAAGAAGCCCCAGGCGACGAAGTTGTTCCACTTCCAGCGTTCGGCCATCGCGCCGGTCGGGATCGTGGCCGTCGCGTCCATGAACGCCGCCATGTAGAAGAAGTACGCGAGCACGGCGACCGTCGAGGCCTTGCCCGACATGAACAGCGGGGCCTTCCACAAGAACACCCAGTTGCCACTGCCGACGAGTCCGCTGCCGACGGCCGTGTCGTAGCCGAAGAGGTTCGGGAACGAGTAGCCCCCGAACATCAACGCGTAGCCGATCACGAAGAACGCCGCGAACGCGGTGCCGAAGATCGCGACGTTCATGCCCATCGTGTGCGCGGCGTTCTTTTTGCGGGTGAAGCCCGTCTCCACCAGCGCGAACCCGCCCTGCATGAACATGACCAGGGCGCCGCCGACGCAGATCCACAACAGGTTCGTGCTGATGCCGAGACCCCCGGCCCCGCCGTTGATCGCGGGCGGCAGCGGCCCGGCGGCACCCGCGGCCGAGCCCGTGAGGACGACGACCCCCAGGGCTATCAGGACGACGACGACCAAACGACCAGGTCGCAGGACTCTCACAGTGCCTCCCAAGCCGACGCTGCTTCGATGCCGGGTGCCCTGGGTAGGGGCCCGCCCGAGCGCAATCCTGGCGACTCTATGAGTGAGTTCTGACGCGATCCAGCCGGAAGTGTTAAGGGCCTGATGCGTAATACTGAGCAGAATATGACGCCCAGCGACTCGCGCGGTGACTCGCGCGGGGGCGACGACGATTACCGTCGTCGTCGAGTGCGCAGCGTGGTCGGAATCCGGTCCCGAGTCGTCGCCCGAGCGGCAGGTCCGCGGCGGTGAGCGGCACCTTCGTGGTCGCGGCGCGCTCGAGGCGAACGCCGCGCGTCGAAGGATGGCCCACGGTTGCCGCGGTCGTCGCGGTCGCGGGCGTGCTCGCAATCCTCGCGATCACGCTGGGTTGGCGCGGATCCGACCTCCCGGCCCAGGTCTTTCGCGCCGAGCTCTTCCGTCAAGACGGATTCGTGCTCTGGAACAGTCAATGGTTCGGCGGTCACGCGCTGCTCGGCTACAGCGTGATCGCGCCGGCGATCAGCGCGCCCATGGGGCCACTCGCGCTCGGCGCGGTGAGCGGCATCGCGTCGGCGTTCGTCTTCGAGCGCATCCTTCGTTTCTCGTTCGGATCGGTCGCGTGGCTCGGAAGCCTGTGGTTCGCACTCGGTACCGTCATCAATCTCATCGTCGGGCGCACGACCTACGCATTCGGCGTTGCTCTCGGCCTCGCGGCGATCTGGGCGCTCCAGCACCGCAAAGCCGTCGTCGCGGTCGGTTGCGCGGTGCTGTGCTCGCTCGCGAGCCCGCTCGCCGGAGGCTTCCTCGCGATAGTGGCGGTTGCGTGGGCCGCTTCCCAACGGACGCAACGCACGCAGGCGCTCGCGCTGCTCGTCGGCGCGCTCGCACCGATTGCCACAGTCACGTTGCTGTTCCCCACTGCCGGCTCGGAGCCGTACGAGCCGTGGGCGGTCGTCTGGGACCTGAGTCTCTGCCTCATCGTCGCGATCGCGCTGCGCCGCCACGCCGCGGCGCGCTGGGGAGCGGCATGCTTCGCGCTGGTGGCAATCGGCTCGTTCGTCGTGCCGACGGCCCTCGGGGGCAACGTCAGCCGGCTCGGTCAGTACGTCGCCGGCCCACTCCTCGCGTGCGCACTCTTGCCTCGACGGAAGTTGGTCCTGGCTGTCCTCGCGATCCCGTTGCTCATCTGGCAGTGGTTCCCCGCCGTCGACGGGATCGCGTTCGCGCGCACCGATCCGTCGACGCGCGTCGCCTACTACCAACCGCTTCTCACCTATCTCGGGAGTCAGGCCGGCGCCATCGGTCGCGTCGAGATTCCCTCGACCTACCGCCATTGGGAGGCGGCGTACGCGGCGCCGACCGTCCTCCTTGCACGCGGTTGGGAGCGTCAGCTCGATATCGCGTACAACCCGATCTTTTACTCGGAGCCTCTTACTCTCAGTAGCTACCGCACCTGGTTGCACACGAACGGGGTGAAGTACGTCGCGCTGCCCGACGCCCAGCTCGACGACTCGTCGCTCGCCGAGCGCGACCTGATCTCGAGCGGGCTGCCGTACCTGCACGAGGTGTGGCACGACGCGCACTGGCGCGTGTGGCGGGTCGACGGTTTCGCCGGTCTCGTCGACGGGCCGGCCCGACTGAAGTCGATGTCACCCGACCGGGTGACCATCCAGGTCTCCGGCCCCGGCGACCTCGTGATGCGCGTGCGCGCCACGAGCCACTGGTCGGTAGAACCCACCGGGTGCGCGACGTCGACCAACGACGGGTGGACGCGGCTACGCAATCTGCCGTTGGGCACGGTCACCCTGACGCAGTCGCTCGCGGGCACGCCCTGCGGTTGAGACGACAGCGAAGCGACCGAAGGGGAGCGGAGCGTGGAGTCGACCCAGAAGCGTGGTTGACCCGCTCAGTGTGACGTGTAGTCGATCTCCGGGGCGCCCTTCACGGCGACCGCGAAGCAGAAGCAATGGATCGCGCCGCCGCCCGTAGGCCGCAGGCTGTGGATCGTGTCGGGTGGGATGTAGACGAGATCACCGGGTGAGACGTCGCGGTCTTCGCCGTCGATCGTCATCACCCCTCGCCCCGACATCACGAAATAGAACTCGTGCGTCGGATGCGAGTGCGGGAACACGAAACCGCCGTTCGCGACCTCGAACTCGTTGACCAGCTCGAGGTGACCGCCTTCGGTGAGGTCCTTCATCTCGCGCGGGTGAACCAGGTACCACACCGGGACGGTTCCGTTGTGCTCGACTTCCGGTTCGACATCGACGATCGATCGCACGTCCATTTCGAGCTCCTCGTTCGTTCCGACCGCCGCCGATTGCAGTCGCAGCATCGCGGCGCGAGAGCGGCCCGTCAATCCGGCGGCCAGCGGCAATACTCTTGGCGTGCATCGGACTCGGATCGGCGCGGGTACCGCGCTCGTCGTCGCGCTGGGTATCGGTGCCGCGGTCGCGACCTCGAGACATAACCTTTCGGGCGGTACGCGCTCGACGCGTGCTGTCGTGCGCATCGAGTCCAATCCGTCGACATCCACCTCGCGATCGACGGTCGCGCCCGCGTCGACCGCGACCTCGACCACCAAGTCCACCTCGACGACGATCCGGCACGACCCGGCTCACGACTTCGTGCTCACCCGCGTCGCTACGGTCACCGGTGCGATCTCACCGAAGTCGGTGACCGCGACAGGAACCGGGCTCGTGTTCGCGCAGAACATGATGTACCGGCACACGATGACCGTGTACGACGCGGGCGGCGCGCTCGTGAAGACGATTCCCGACGGCGTCGACCTCGCGAAGTTCGGGGTCACCGGCCACCCGGGCGTGACCCGCGGCGCGCCGGTGGAAGCGGCCGCGGATCAGGCGCACCGCTACGTGTTCGCGACCAACTATTCGATGTACGGCGCGAACTTCGGCCCCGAGGGCTCCGACAATTGCACCGGCCCGGGCGGGCTGACTCCGAGCTACGTGTACCGGGTGAGTCTGGCGACACTCGCGATCGACGCGGTCGGTCAGGTCGGCATGGTCCCCAAGTACGTGGCCGTCACGCCCGACGACCGGTACGTGCTCGTCAGCAATTGGTGCAGCTACGACCTCAGCGTCCTCGACTACGCCACGTTGCACGAGGTCCGCCGCATCCACCTGGGCGCGTACCCGCGCGGCATTGCGATCGACGCCCGGTCGCACGTCGCCTACGTGGCGGTGATGGGCACGTTCGACGTCGCGCGCATCGATCTCGGGACATTCGACCGGACGTGGTTCCGCGGAGTCGGCAACTCGCCCCGCCACCTCGTGCTCTCGGCCGACGGCCGGCGCCTTTTCGTCACCTTGAACGGCGACAACCGCGTGGTCGCGGTCGACACTGCGACGGGGAGGGTGGTCGCGCGCACGGCGACCGGCACGCAACCGCGGAGCATGGCCATCTCGTCCGACGGTCTTGCGCTCTACGTCGTCAACTACGGGTCGAACACCGTGTCCGTGCTGAAGACGGCCGACCTCGGCGTCGTGAACACCTTCCCGGTTCCGGATCACCCGATCGGGATCGCCTACGAACCGACGCACCATCGAATCTGGGTTGCCTGCTACAGCGGCGCGATCCTCGTCTACGACGCGTGAGGAGACTTCGAGGCTCAGGGGTGAGCCCGAGGTTCCTCAGGACCAGCATTGTCCCAATCCTTACCGAGTCCGGAGGTGGCTTTTAGGCCCGCGGGCGATCATCGTCGTCATGAACAGCCGCGCCGTGAACCCCAGGAGCCGCAAAGATCGGGACGCCGGCCTGCAGCGGATCAAGAAGCTGACCCGTTGGTCGCTCGCCGGTGCGCTGACCGGGACGGGCCTCTTCGCGGGCCTCGCCGCCCACGCCGGCGGCGCCACCACGAGCACCGCCACCAAGGCGGCGAGCCAATCGACCGCGACCTCGTCCGGCTCGAAATCGACGACGAGCTCGAGCTCCGCAAGCACGGGGAGCTCCGCAAGCACGGGGAGCTCCGCGACCGCGGGCACGTCCGCCACGACTACGACGACCACGGTCGCGCCGTCGAGCGGATCGGCGATGATCGTCTCCGGAGCGTCGTGATGGGCGTCCTCGTTCCGAACGCGACCCTTTGGTACATCGCGCGCGGAACAGGCTTCGTCGCGGTTGTCATGCTGACCGTCAGCGTCACCCTCGGCATCCTTACGACGCTGCGATGGAGTGCACCCCGTTGGCCGCGATTCGTCACCGCGGCGCTGCACAAGAACGTCTCGCTCCTCGCCGTCGCCTTCCTCGCGACGCACATCGCGACGACGCTCCTCGATTCCGTGTCGCCGGTCCACCTGCTGAACGCGATCGTCCCGTTCACCGGTCGGTACCGTCCGCTCGGAATCGGGCTCGGCGTGGTCGCGGTCGACCTGCTCGCCGCGCTCGTCATCACGAGCCTGCTCCGCCAGCGCATCGGATACCGGATCTGGCGCGCGGTGCACTGGAGCGCGTACGCGTGCTGGCCCGTCGCGATGTTGCACGGACTGAACTCGGGAACCGACGCGTCCGCGCCGTGGGCCACCTCGGTGTACGTGGCGTGCGCCGCTTTGGTGCTCACCGCAGTCGGGTGGCGCGTGACCGCGGCGATCGTGTATCCGGAAACCGCCTCGGCGCGCCGCGTCACCTACCCCGGGGTCGCGCGATGACAACCCTCGCGGAACCGTTCGCAGACGGCGAAACCGATGTTGCGCGGCTCCTCCCGCGGCCCCCGGCCGCTCGCCTCGTCGATCACCTCGCCCGTCTGGGTACCCCCCCGTCCTCCGGACGCGAGTTGATCGGCGAGGTCGAGCGTGCCGGTCTGCGCGGACGCGGCGGTGCGGGCTTCCCGACCGCGATCAAAATGGAAGCCGTGCGCAGTCGCGGTGCGCGGTTGCTCCAAGGTCGCAAGCCCATCGTCGTCGCGAACGGCACCGAGGGCGAGCCGCTCAGCGCCAAGGACAAGACGCTGCTCGTGCACGCGCCGCACCTCGTGCTCGACGGCATGGTCGCGGCCGCGCGAGCAGTCGGCGCCGACGAAGGCGTCGTGTGCGTGGAGCGAACCGCCACACCGGTGGTCCACGCGCTCGAACGCGCGATCGCGGAACGGCGAAACCTGGCCGACGGAATCACCCTTCGAGTCGCGCCCACGCCGGCGCGCTACGTCGTCGGCGAGGAGACCGCGCTGGTCAACTGGCTCAACGGTGGCGACGCGAAGCCCACCTTCACGCCGCCGCGGCCGTTCGAACGGGGCGTCGACCGCCGGCCGACGCTCGTCGACAACGTCGAGACACTCGCGCACGCGGCGCTGATCGCGCGCTTCGGCGCGAAGTGGTGGCGAAGTGCAGGAACCGAAACCGATCCGGGCACGATGCTGGTTACGCTCAGCGGCGTCGCCCGTCCCGGCGTCTACGAGGTTCCGCTCGGTTCGCCGTTGCGTCACGTGCTGCGCAACGCAGGGGTGCACGATGTCGGCGGTGTGCTCGTAGGCGGCTACTTCGGCGCGTGGCTGACGCCGCGGCAAGCCGCGATGGTGACGCTGTCGACCGACGACCTGAAGGTGATGGGCGCCGGCCTCGGATGCGGGGCGATCGCCGTCTTGAGTGGTGACACCTGCCCCCTCGCGGAGCTCGCGCGTGTGACGCAGTGGCTTGCGAGTCAGTCGGCCGGCCAGTGCGGAGCATGCGCGCACGGGCTCCCCGCGATCGCGGGTGCGGTCCAGCACATAGCGGACGGCTCCGACCGCGACGCAAGCGCGGAGGCCGCGGCCCGGCGCTGGCTCGACATGGTCGCAGGACGCGGCGCGTGCAAACTTCCCGACGGCGCGGTCCGCTTCGTCTCGAGCGGCTTCACCGTGTTCGCCGAGCACATCGCCGAACACCGCGCGCGGGGCCCGTGCGCGGCGTTCGATGCGCCGGCCGTGTTGCCCGTGCCGCGCCCGGAAGAGTCGTGGCGATGAGCGCGACCCGCAAGAAGCTGCGACTCGACCCGATCATGTGCGTCGGGCACGGTCTGTGCGCGGAGCTCTTTCCCGAGCGGATCACGCTCGACGACTGGGGCTACCCGATCATCGACCCGACGCCGATCTCGCCCGCGCTCGAGGAACACGCGCGCCGGGCGACCGATGCCTGCCCGACGCTCGCGTTGCTCCTCGAGCGCGAACGCACCCGCTGAACGGCGAGTCGAGGCGGCGCCGGCGCGTCGGGCAAGATCACGCCCATGCGATTCAGCTACGCGGAGACCTTCTGCGATCCCACCTTCCTCGCGCCCCTCGCGCAGGCGGCCGAAGACGCGGGCTACGACTCGTTCGTCGTGCCCGACAGCCTCATCTTCCCCGCCGCCTCCGACACCCTCTACCCGTACACCGCCGACGGCGATCGCGCGTTCCTCGAGGACAAGCCGATCATCGAACCCTTCACGCTCATTCCCTACCTCGCGGCGCTCACGAATCGCATTCGCTTCACCACCTTCGTGTTGAAGCTCGCCGTACGGCCGGTCGTGCTCGTGGCCAAGCAGGCCGCGAGCATCGCGGTGCTGAGCGACGACCGGTTGCGGCTGGGCGTGGGCATCAGCCCCTGGCCCGAGGACTTCGCGGCGATGGACGTGCCGTGGGAGCGGCGCGGCGCGCGCATGGACGAGATGGTCGACGTCCTGCGCGGCCTCACCGCGGGCGGGTGGTTCGAGTACCACGGCGACGTCGTGCAGCTCGAGCGGTGCAAGATCTCCCCTACCTCCGCGCGCCCGATCCCGATCCTGATCGGTGGGCACGCCGACGTCGCGCTCCGGCGCGCGGCACGCGCCGGAGACGGCTGGATCCACGCGGGCGGCGACCCCTCGGAGCTCGGAAACATGGTGCAGCGCGTCCATGCGTTGCGCGCCGAGTACGGCCGGGCTTCCGAACCGTTCGAGGTGCATGCCATCTCGCTCGACGCGTTCTCGATCGACGGCGCGCACCGGCTCCAGGACCTCGGAGTCACCGACGCGATCGTCGGCTTCCGCTATCCCTACACGTCCGAGCCCGACACCCAACCACTGCAGGAGAAGATCGACCTGCTGCGTCGCTTCGCCGACACGGTTCTCTCGAAGGTGTGAACGGGATTTCCCAGGCGTGATCCGGCGGCCGTAGGTTCCCCGCCATGAAGTTTGCGATGTTCTACGAGATACCGGTCGCGAAACCGTGGACGCCTCAGAAGGAATATGAGGCGTACAAGAACACGATCGAGCAGGTGAAGCTCGGCGATCGCATGGGCTTCCACTCGTTCTGGACGGTCGAGCACCACTTCCTCGACGAGTACTCCCACTGCTCGAACCCCGAGGTGTTGTACGGCCACGTCGCGGCGGTCACCAAGAACATGCGCATCGGCTACGGCGTGCGCCTGCTGCCGAAGCCGTACAACCATCCGATCCGTACTGCCGAGAGCGTCGCGGTGCTCGACCTCGTGAGCGACGGTCGGGTCGAGTTCGGGACCGGTCGTTCGTCGACCCGCGCCGAGATCGAAGGCTTCGGACTCGACCCGCACGAGACGCGTGGGATGTGGGACGAAGCGCTGCAACACATCGTCGGAATCTGGACGAACGACGAGTACTCGTTCGACGGGAAGTACTGGCAGATGCCGCCGCGGCGCGTGCATCCGAAGCCGTTGCAGCAACCGCACCCGCCGATCTGGGGGGCGACGTCGAGTGTCGACGGCCACTACGAGATGGGCAAGCGCGGTATCGGCCTGCTCTCCTTCACGGTGGGCAACCCGCCCGAGAACCTCGAAGAGCGCATCGTGAACTACCGCCGCGGCCTCGCCGACTGCACCGAGCCCGTCGGCAAGTTCGTCAACAGCACCGCCGCCACCTTCACGATGGTGCACTGCAGCGACACCAACGAGAAGGCACGCGCCGAGGCCGAGGAGTCGTTCGTCTGGTATCCGCGCGCGGCCGGCCATCACATCGCGTCGCTTGCCGAGTGGATGGAACAACGCGGCCAGGATCTCGGCAACTACGGCTACGCGGGCGAGGCGCGCAAGGGCGAGCAGGCCGGCTACTTCGACCACTTGAACATGGACTATCTCTACGACAGCGGAGCCGGCGTGGTCGGCGACCCCGATCGCTGCATCGAGATCTGCAAGCGTTACGAAGCGGTCGGTTGCGAGCTGTTGTTCTGCCTGCTGAACCCGTACAACATCCCGCACGAACAGGTCATGCACTCCATCGAGCTGCTCGGCACGCACGTCATCCCCGAGCTCGACAAGTAACGGCCCGGCCGGAGTGCTCGGGTGAGCCAGGAGTTCGTCCCCGCCCTCGAGCTCAACGCCGGCTTCTATCGCGACGTCGTCGAACCGCTCGTGCGCGCGTGGCCCCATGACGCGGCACTGCTCGGCTACGGATCCGAGCTGCTCGGCTTCGACACCGCGAGATCGACCGATCACGGTTGGGGACCGAGACTCCAGGTGTTCGTCGGCGCCGCCGACGTCGCCGCGGCCCGGGCTGCCGTCGACGGGGGGCTCCCGTCCGAGTATCGCGGCTGGCCCGTCTCCTTCGGCTGGGACGACGTGCCGAGCACGCATCACGTCGACGTCGTCCCGTTCGGCGACTGGCTGGTGGCCCGCCTGGGTTGCAATCCGCTGAACGCGATGTCGCTGCTCGATTGGTTGACCGTTCCGCAGCAGCGGCTGCTCGGCGTCGTGCGCGGCGCGGTCTACAACGACGGGTCGGGTGATCTGGCGACCGTCCGCGAGCGGCTCCGGTTCTTTCCGGTCGAGCTCGTCCACTGGCTCCTCGCCTGTCAATGGCGGCGCATCGATCAGGAGGAGCCCTTCGTCGGTCGCGCCGCCGAGGTCGGCGACGTTGCCGGATCGCGACTCGTCGCGAGCCGGTTGGTACGTGAACTCATGCGACTGCACTTCCTGCTCGTCGGCGAATACTGGCCGTACTCGAAGTGGTTCGGCTCCGCGTACCGCGCGCTCCCCCACAGCGACGAGGTGCTTCCGGCACTCGAGGCCGCGCTCGACGCGCCCGACTACCCGCGACGCGAGGAAGCTCTGGTCGCTGCGTACGAGGCGCTCGCGCGGCTCCACAACGCGTCCGGCCTCACCGAACCTCTCGATCCGGTCGTGACGTTCTTCTACGGCCGGCCGTTTCGGGTCCTGAGCTCGGACCGGTTCGTGCAAGCCTGCCTGCGCCGCGTACCCGACGACTGGCTGAGGGGCTTGCCGCTCATCGGCTCGATCGACCAGGTCGTGGACTCGACCGACGTCCTGGAGCAAACCGCAGTCGCGCGCAGGCTGCGCGCGCTCTACGGCGATCCGTCGTAGACGTCCTTGCCGAAGCAGGCGAGGCCGGGCGCGCCGGCGAAACCGAGATGCGCGAGCCCGAATATGTCCTCGATGCTGCACAGGAGCGCGTAATGGTTGTACGGAGTCGCGTCGGTCGTTCCCGCCGCCACCTGCGACGACACCAGGAGCGTTCCGACCCGACCGCCGCCCGGACCGCTGAGCCCGGGTTTCGCGACGTTCGGTGAAGCCGGCGTGTGACAACACGCCTCCGCCTTCGCGAACGATGCTTCGTCGACGGTGATCACGAGCATCCCGTCGGCCTTGTACGCGGGCGACGCCAGGATCTTCGGTACCTCGGCCGCGAGGAATCGATCGGCCGACACGAGCCCGCCGGGCTGGCCGTCGACGCACGGCGAGTCGTGGCCGTCATGGCAGAGGTTGGGCGTGATGTAGACGAGGTTGGGAGTCGTCGCCACCGATTGCAGATCGGTCGCGAGCCGCTTCAGATCGACGACGCGCGTCGCGCACGTCGGCGAGTCGATGATCGAGTGGAAGTAGACGAACGGGTCGTGCCGCGTCGCATACATGTCGCCCTTCCGAGCGACCACCGTCGGGTCGTCCTGACCGATGACCGGGTGGCGACACGGCGTGCCCATGTCCTCCTGGTACGCGCCCCATGTCTTGCCCGCCGCGGTGAGCTGGTCGCCGATCGTCTTCACCGACGCCGGATAGGCGCAACCCTGCCCGAGCGCCTGGCCGTACGCGCCCGTGCCCTTCGAGGCGAACTCGACGTACTTGACGCAGTCGCCCTGCGTCGTCGGATTGGGAGACTGGCCGCTGATCTGCGCGATGTAGTTGTCGAGGCTCGCGTGCCCGATCCCGTAGTACTGCGTGAGCAGCTTCCCCTGCGCGACGAGCGTGCCGTTGAGGTATTGCGCGGGTGAGCTCGTGCCCCAGGTCGTCGCGTAGTCCTCGTTCTCGAGGTTGATCACGAACACGTGGCCGATGGAGCGCGGCCCGCTCGCGACCGTTGTCGTCGTCACCGCCGAAGTCGGGGGCGAGGTCGAGGTCGGGGTCGTGGTCGACGTCGACTTCGACGACGAACACGCGCCCACGACGACGACACAGCAGGCGATGGCGGCGAGTCCTCTCACCGAGGGAGCTTGCCGCCGGGAGCCGGACGCACGCAAAGCCGGTTTCGGCACGATGGTGCCCGCGACCGATTCGTGAGTAGCGTCGATCCATCGCCCGCAACACGGACGCCGAAGGAGAGCACATGGAGTATCGACGGCTCGGCCGCACCGCGCTGCGCGTCAGCCCGATCTGCCTCGGCACGATGAACTTCGGACCGCTCACGAGCGAACCCGACTCGTACGAGATCATGGACCGGGCGCTGGAGCACGGCATCAACTTCTTCGACACCGCGAACCGCTACGGCGGACCGAAGGGCCCGGGCACGACGGAGGAGATCGTCGGTCGTTGGTTCGCACAGGGCGGCGGACGGCGCGAGAAGGTGGTGCTCGCGACGAAGGTGTTCGGCCCGATGACCGAGTGGCCGAACGACGGAGGGCTCTCGGCCCGCCACATTCGCGCCGCGTGCGACGAGAGCCTGCGGCGGTTGCAGACCGATCACATCGACCTGTATCAGATGCACCACATCGACCGCACCGCGCCGTGGGACGAAGTGTGGCAGGCGATGGAGACGCTCGTGCAGCAGGGGAAGGTGGTGTACGTCGGCAGCAGCAACTTCGCCGGCTGGCACATCGCGCAGGCGAACGAAGCTGCGAAGTCGCGCCACTTCCTCGGTCTCGTGAGCGAGCAGAGCCTCTACAACCTCGCCTCGCGCACCATCGAGCTCGAAGTACTTCCCGCGTGCCGCATGTACGGCCTCGGCGTGATCCCGTGGAGCCCGCTCGCCGGAGGCATGTTGGGCGGCATGGTCACCACCGGCGACACCGCCCGGCGCAAGAGCGTGCAACCGCGCTACGAACGCATCCGCCCGCAACTCGAACGCTTCGAGAAATTCTGCGCCGACCTCGGCGAGGAGCCCGCCGCGGTCGCGCTCGCGTGGCTGCACCACCAAAAAGGTGTGACGGCACCCATCATCGGCCCGCGCACGCTCGAGCAGCTCGAAGGAGCGTCGCTGCATGCCCTCGACCTGAAGCTCGACGACGCGACGCTGGCGACACTCGACGAGATCTTCCCCGGTCCGGGCGGCCGCGCGCCCGAGGCCTACGCCTGGTAACAACCCGAGCAACGGAGCGACCGATGGACGTCTACGAAGCGCTGTACACGACGCGGGCGATGCGTCGCTGCACGCCCGATCCGATCCCGATCGACGCCCAGCAGCGCATCCTCGACGCGGC
Organism: Actinomycetota bacterium; assembly: GCA_003134555.1. Taxonomy (GTDB): domain Bacteria; phylum Actinomycetota; class Acidimicrobiia; order IMCC26256; family PALSA-610; genus PALSA-610. The sequence continues at coordinate 1,018 of PLBO01000100.1, read as the reverse complement.
GATTCGCGCGCCGAGCGGCGGCAACACGCAGAACTGGCGGTTCATGCTGGTCGACGACGCCGGCGTGAAGGCCCAGCTCGGACCGATCTACCGCAGCTGCCTCGAGCAACTGTGGGACACGATCTACAAGGACCGGCTCGAGGCCGCGCAAGCAGATCCCGGTGATCCCGAGATGGCGCAGCTCTTGCGCATCCAGCGCTCCGCGCAGCATCTCGCCGATCATTTCGAGGAGTACCCGCTGCTCCTGATCAGCTTCGTGCAGTTCGATCCGAGCGGCGGATCCATCTTCCCGGCAACCTGGTCGGCGATGCTCGCGGCCCGGGCTGAAGGCATCGGCTCGTCGCTCACGAGCGTCTTCATGTTCCAGATCGACAAGGTGCTCGAGATCCTCGGAGTGCCCAAGGACAGCGGCTGGCTCTTCTCGTCGTGCGTGACGTTCGGTTACCCGACAGGAAGGTGGGCCGTGGCGCCGCGGCGACCGGTGGGCGAAGTGTCGTATCGCAATCGTTGGGGCGACCCGCTCGGCTTCGAGGTGCGCGAGCCACTCTGGCCTTGAGCCGTTGTCGCGACCCGCGATTGGGTACCTGAGGACTGAAGCCGCGCGAGCGGCTCCTAACCTCGCGGTCCTCGCGCGATTGGGGGTCAACCGCCAGCAACCTCACAGGCCGCTCCCATTCGCGCCGACGAGTATCAGCGACGGACGCGCCACCCCGGGCGTGAGAGCAGACGGATTCGAGGCATGCACCGATGAGCGAATCGGACCAGACCGGGAACCCCGAAGAGCGCGACCCGACCCAGACGACGCCGGTCGAGCCGGCCGCGCCCGCCGCGCCGTGGCCGCAGTACACCTGGCCGCCGACCGCCGAGGGCGCTCCCGAGGCGACATCCCCCGGGGCCGCCGACGCAACCGACGACGAGCCCGCGACTGTGCCCGTCTGGGCCTCGTGGCCGCCGACGCAACCGACCCCGGCCGCCTCCGGCCCGTACGCGCCCGACCCGTACGCGCCCGACCCGTACG
>PLBO01000047.1 GCA_003134555.1 Actinomycetota bacterium | reverse complement strand
CTTGACACAAAGAGGATTCGTTCGGGGATAGGTGCTAGCCCTTGCCGACACGTGCCGAGATAGTCCCGCCGGGATGTCGTCCGCGGGTTCGAGTAGCGCCGCCAAGGTCGTCAAGCGATCGGGTAGGCGATCGGACAAGCGACCAGCCATTCCATCAGGGGCGACACAGAGTTACTGGACACGACTTTGGCGCGAGTTGTCTATTCGGCCGGCAATGGTGTCGGTCTTGCCCGTCCCCGGAGGCGCCAACAGCCGAGCATGACCATCACGATGGTCTATTACTCGTTGTTGCTCATCAGATGGCTTTCGCCTCACTAAGGGCCTCCGTTCAATTAGCACTCTCATTATCTGACTGCTAATCCTTTGTGTCAATCTCGCCGAGATGTTCGTCAATCGCTATCTGCAGCAGCGCCCGAGCCAATAACTTCGCGTCAGGCACTGTGCGCCGCATACCGGGAACGATGATGCGCGAGCTCAGCGTTAGGACCAGACACACTGACCAGAGTGATTTGATCGAGTCAGGCCTCTCGGCGCGGGCGGCTTCACTTAGCCTTCTCCGTGAGCACTGCCGTGACGGCGTCGTGAAGTGACTTGAGGGGATCGCGTACGCTCTCGGCCACCAAAATGCGCGGCTCCGTCCCGTCCTCGCCTGTCGAGCGAAGATCGACGATGCGTTGGGCAATGCGGTTCTTGTTCAGCGAAGAAGAATTCCCGCCGTTGGCTTCGCAGAAGGCCTTCACGGCGGCTGAGCGGCCGACATCGGGAATGTCGGCAGAGGTGAGTCGCGCGCCTGTAATGCCCCAGGTTTCAAATTCGATGTTCACCGCGTGGGCGAAGGCGTTCGCATCCACGAGATCTTCGAGTGTGCAGCCGTCAAGCACGCTCGACAAGCTAAACAGGCATGCGTCGTCGACCGCTTCTGCATCCCGAATCTGTTGTAGAAGCTGGTTCCCTGGACCATCACCATCTGTGAGACATGCGACCCTTCCGGCGTGCTGCGGCAAAGCTGCCATCTGAGACCTTGCGATTTCGGACAGACCCGGCACAACTCGGTAAGTCAATCTTGAAAGTTCAGCGACTTCACGCATGAGAGTCGGGAGCAGAATGGCGTCGGACGGGCCCTCGCAGATCAGCCCGAACCGTGGGACGGTTAGCGAGAGCAGGCTCGCGCCCATGGCGAACAACAGGGGCGTGTAGCCGACCTTGTCATTGTCTTCGGGAACAATCGACCAGTAGCTGTTCTCGATCTTTGACCGTTCTGTGTTGCGTTCCGGCAGGACGGCGCGTATCCCGCGTCCGAGGTCGGGTGGCAGACAACCAATCGAGTGGGTTGTGTAGATAATCTTGGCTGCAATCTTCTGACGCATCAGGGCATCGACGAGATCCGCCTGCGCGTCGTAGTGTAGGTGCGTCTCGGCCTCATCGACGAGCAACACTGGTAGTTGTGCGCCCTGCGCAGCGAGGAAGGCGTCTAATGCCAGGAACCAGCGCAAGCCATCCGATCGTTCCTGAACCTCGGAGTAATCGACGTCTCCCTCGGTTGAGATAAATAGCCGCAGGATCCCGTCGTTGGGTGCTCCGAATCGGGGATACACCGTCGACTGATTCCACGTCATCTGGAATCGATCCTTAAGTATCGCGTTGGCGTCTTCGACGAGCTTTTCAACGTGAGGCTTATTTGTCTCCCAGGTTGCCGCGAGATCAGGGATCTCCAAGCCCGCCACGGTGCAAAGATTGTTGAGGGCATGTGGAGGATCGTTGACTATCTCTGCGAGCACATAGGTAGTTTGTAACTCGCGATCTTCGGACCGGAAGAAGGCGACGGCCGGCAGGCGATTTTGGAGCGCGTCAACGACCTGCCGCCACGGTCGAGGTTGGCGCTCATGTTGTCCGAGTTGCTCGAGGGCAGAGGCGGCGATGGATCGCGCCTCGCGGCGGTGTTCATTCTCAGCAAGGGTCTGGCGGCTCTCTTCGTCGTCGTCCTCCGATGCCTCGGGCTGCGGATAGACAAGATCCCGCAACCGCGCGGCGAGAGAATCGAGAGCATCGATCACTTCCGGAGCAAGCGTCTCCTCCGTTGACGTCAAATGCTCCGCGACGTTCACGAACAGCTGAGGATCCCATGGCAAGTCCGGGTTGACCGAGTACTGCGCGTCCAGTGCCGTGTCGCCCTGGAGCTCGGCAACGAGTGCAGCGCAGCGCTGCCGTGGACCGAGATCCCTCCGTGGATGTGGTTCTAGGCCCCAGGTCGTGCTATCAGACCCACTCGCCCTGGTGACCCAGACGCGCTGTACCAGGTCGCCCTCATAAATGGCGGCGATGACGGCCCGGTCTTCTTCCTCCAGGTAGAAGAGGCCGCCTACTGAGGCACTTCCTGCCGATCCACGAGTGATATCCCGTTGCTCGGGAGCACGCCCGTCGAGGAGCATCTCGATGGCAGTGAGAATGGAACTCTTCCCCGCCTCGTTAGGGCCGACGAGGGCGATCACCGACTCATCGACGTCAAGTGAACAGGTGCCGCTGAACCGACGGAATCGCTCGATGCGGATCTTCAAGAGCTTCACGATCGATGAGCCTAGGAGCAATCAAGGTGCCGCCGAAGGGTTACTTCTAGTTGGAAGCACCTCAAGTGCCTACCTACAAAATCATCGGCGAGCGCGATGCCGCTCAGCTTGTTTCACGCAGCGACGCCGAATCGTTCATGTCTCCGAGCCTCTTGATCATGACTACCTTCGGTCTGCACTCACGACGCTCGATCGAGAGGCAACTCAGAACGGCGTGCCAAGCGGCGGCTAGGTTCAAACAGCTGCGGGATTCCCGTACTACCGTGCCGCTGTCCACAGAACTCCGGAAGGAATATCGATGCCCCGATACCGAGTGACCATGAGACGTACGACAGTAGAAATCGTCGAAGCTGCTAACCCATTTCAAGCTGCAATCGTGGCGAGCCAGCTCGGTGGCCTTGGCGTCGAAGTTGAGCACGTTGCTCCGGCCGTAGGTCGGCCGGCAACGACCGCTAGCCCGCGCGCAGGGACGAAGAAGACGGTCAAGAAGGCTGCGAAGAAGCGCCGTCCGTTGTCACCTGAAGCGCGGGCGAAGCTGGCTCAGAATCTAGTGAAAGCGCGAGCAGCTCGTGCGCGCAATATCAAGGCAGCGAAAACGCGGACGCGGTCGACGAAGAAACGGTAACCACCGGCCCCGTCCTCAACGCGTTCCAGAGGGTCGGCGTCTCCACTCGGCCGGTCGGGACGAATCAGCGGTCGGCGAGGAAGTAGCGAGTTCGCGGCGAGGGACGATGTCACTTGAAAATCGCGGCGACGGCTTTCGGGCCGAGAAAGTCCGCAATGGATCCGGGTCCAGAATCGGCCGCGGATGCAGACGCTTGCGCGTACGAGCCGAGTACCTGACCGACGAGGACCTCCCAAGCCTTGGTTGATCCGAGGATCTGACCGATGAGGATGTTTCGAACTTCCTTAAGGTCGCAGTTCTTGCGATCGAAATTCGAATCACGAAACGCCGACATCGCGGCGTGCTTCACGTGTTGAGGGTTGGCCTCCAGCCATTCCTCCGTCTTCGTCTTGACATCGTCCGTGCTGATGCCCGCGCGTTCGAGCACCTCGTTGGTCAACATGAGGTTCTCGGCGGAACGGCATTTGAGACGTAGGCGACACACCACGCCTTGGTCATCGAGTTCCTCTTGCACGCCGTCGCCGTCACGAAGGGAGTATGCCTGCCCGTTGTCGTAGACAGAGCTGACAATCCTGTCGACCTCTTGTTCGTAGGCGCCGATCTCCGAGACCCCCTCGCAGGGGACGGGATAGAGCTGCAGATTGCCGTTCGCCGTACGAACAGCTTGTTGCCAGACGCGTTCGTCGTCCTCGCCTTCGACCACCAGCACGGGTGCTTCGTTGAAGACGTTCGAGAGCGGATGAGCACCGAAGACCGGTAGGACTCGTCGGTGCACCTCGCTTATTGCTTCGAAATCGAGCTCGTGATCGCCGCTCTCCATGAAGGAGACGGTCGCTCCCGTGTAGTTCGCGAGACTTCCAAGCATCGGTGTGCTGTGAGTGGCGATGACAACGTGGAATCCGTATTCGTCGACCACTGCGCACAGGAACTGCGTAAGGCGGTTCTGGAGGTCCGGGTGCAGGTGAACGTCAGGCTCGTCGAGTAGCAGGACGTTCCATTTATCTGGCTCTTGGTCCTTGGCGAACATCAGAATCTCGATGCCGAGCGAGATCAATTCCGACTCACCGCTACTGATATTCGCGGGGATGACTTCGTTACCGCTCGCGCGATCGTAGAGTTTGAAGGTTGGGTCGGCTCTTCGCAGCTCAATGTTGTCGAGGAGGCCGTTGAGGCGATCGACGTACGGTTGAAAGTCGGCCACTTCTTTTGCTTCGGCTTCTCGAAATACCAGTGTCTCAAGTCGTCGGAACTGAGCCGTACTCTGCTGCTTGAATTGAGCAAATTGGTTTACTCGTCGCGCATTTGGCATCCACAACGGATCGTTCACGATATTGTTCTCGACGTTGGGCTCGTAGACAAGTACCCCGCCTCGTTCAGGCGTCACGTACTTCTTCCGCCCGATTTCATCGCCAGTGACTCCGTCGACGGCTTTAAGCATCGTGCTCTTGCCGCAGCCGTTCTTACCAATGACGACGTTGACCTTGCTAAGCCCTCTCAGTGTGTAGCCGCCCGCTTCGATATCCACGTTCCTATTATCTCACGACTTCTGGTTTTGCTCGCGTGAGTTCATGGCCGCACCCATTGCTCATGACCGAGCGGCGCTTCGTTCAGCCGATCACGACGTGCTCGCCAGGGCTCTGTTGCATTGGGCCTTGTCGGTGTCGGGGGGCGACAGTGATGGGATGCTCCGATCTGATGGTCGTCCGGTACCCGCAATGCCAACCTCGGCGTTCAAGGGCTTCCGGTTCCCTCCGGAGATCATCGTCCTCGCGGTGCGCTGGTATCTGCGGTTCGGGCTCTCCTATCGCGATGTCGAGGAGCTACTCACCGAGCGAGGGATCGAGGTCGACCATGTCACCGTGTACCGGTGGGTGCAACGCTTCACACCGCTCTTGGCCGACGCGGCCCGACTGTGCCGACACGCGGTCGGCGACCGTTGGTATGTCGATGAGACCTACGTAAAGGTCGCCGGCCGGTGGCGCTACGTCTACCGAGCCCTCGACCAAGACGGCCAGATCATCGACGTCTACGTCTCAGCCCGGCGCGACACCCGAGCTGCGCGGCGGTTCTTCACGACGGCGCTCCGCGATCATGGCGAGCCGGCCGAGGTCGTGACCGATCGGGCCTGGACCCTGTTGACTGTCGTCGATGAGCTCATGCCGGGCGCGTTCCACAACACCGCCCAGTACGCGAACAACCGAATTGAGGCCGACCACGGGCGGCTCAAGTCCCGGCTCCGCCCGATGCGCGGCCTCAAAAACGACCACAGCGCACGCGTGGTCATGCGAGGTCACGCGTTCATGCAGAACATTCGGCGCGGCCACTACGAACTCGGGGTTGATGCGCGCGCGCATCGGCGCGTCGCGGTCGCGTTCACCGAACTCGCCCGAGTCATCTAACCGGAGACGGACCGCAACTCGGCCTCGCGCGGCCAGGCCCAACTCAACGCAACAGAGCCGCGACGTGCGTGTCGTCGAACGGTGGCATGACGCGCTCTGCGGCCGGGACAGTCAGCCCGATCACCTTGAGCGGCCTGAACGCGTTGACGACCGCCAAGACCTACACGTGCACCGTCACCGCGACCAACGCGCGGGGTGCGGGCATCGCGTCCGCGCCGTCAGCCGCGGTGATCGTCGGGTCGCCCACCGCACCGACCGGCGTCACGGTCGCGAACGTCGCGAGCGGTCAGCTGAAGATCTCGTTCACCGCCGGTGCGAACAATGGCCGCACGATCACTAGCTTCACCGCAGCCTGCACCTCGACCAACGGTGGTGTCAGCGGCTCGCACGCCGGGAGCGCGAGCCCGATCCTCTTGAGCGGCCTGACGACCGCCAAGACCTACACGTGCACCGTCACCGCCACCAACGGACGCGGGGCTGGGCTCTCCTCGGCGCCGTCCGCCCCGATCGTGAAATTTGGGGCGTTGGATCATTTGGTGGTGTCGCCGGCGTCGGCGTCGATCAGTGCGGGCGGCTCCCAGGCCTACACGGCGGAAGGGTTCGATCAGTTCAACAATGATCTCGGGGACGTGACGGGCGCGTCGACGTTCACGATCGCACCAGCGGATGGTTCGTGCACCGGGGCGTCATGCACAGCCACGGTCGCCGGGGCGCACACGGTGACCGCGACCGACGGCACCGCGACCGGCACCGCGACCCTCACTATCAGCTGACCGATCCTCCGAGATTCAGCAGCGGAGCTGAGCTGAGCGCGCTCTTCCCGCAGAGTCGGCGGCGCGCCGAGAACTTGCGCAGCGGTGGCCGCGTTCAGCGGCAGACCCAAACAACCCGCTGAATGCGGCGTTTCGAGGGCGTCTATCTCCTATCCCGACTTCGGCGCGTGGGTCGCCCCGGACTCGAACCCGGAACCACCGGACAGCCGAGCTAGAGGGATGCCGCACCACGAACAGGCGCGGCCCCTTGCCGACGTACTGCCGCGAGACAGCAATGACCACTCGCATCGAGGTGGCGCATCTCAGGCTGAGGAAGCGGCCCTATCCCCGAAGTGCCTACTTGAGACTTT
>PLBO01000148.1 GCA_003134555.1 Actinomycetota bacterium | reverse complement strand
AACCCAAAGTCTCAAGTAGGCACCTCGGGATAGTCCCCGAAGACCGTCCGAGCTGCGCGATCTGGGACCCCTGATCCCGCAGCAGATCTGCACTCATCACGAGACACAGCGCACTGCCGCTTGCTCGTATTCGCGAGCGTCCTGTATCGGCACGTTGGTGGCAACGCTCGGCTCGCAATGGCGCACGCTTGGGTGAAAGGGCTGGCCCTGACCCACTACCGTTGGCCTGTGAGTGACTCGCGAGTGCCCGGTGGGGTGGTGCACAAGCTTCCAGGAGATCTGCGCAAGGCGCTGATCGCCAACCCCACGGCTCTCGATGCCTGGAACGACATCACGGCTCTGGCCCGTAACGAGTTCATCTGCTGGGTGGAGGATGCCAAGCGGGAGATGACCCGAGAACGCCGCATTCGTCGGACCCAGGAGGAGCTGGAGGAAGGCCAGCGTCGGCCCTGCTGCTGGCCAGGATGCAAGCACCGCGAGCGCATCGGCAGATAGCAGTCGGCTTGCGCCGCTACCGCCGGGTCGGCGCGATATCAGGCCGAGAGTGAAGCCGCCGTTGCAATCGCGAACGCGCACAGATTGCCCGACCGCGCGCCGTCGAGCGTGCGCCGAGCAGTTCTGTGCGCGTGCTCCGTCACGCTTTCGTCGCCCGAGCCTTCGCTGCCTGCCCGAAGGCTGATCCGAGGCGAACTCCTGCATCGCGGTCGCGCGATGGTCATCGCCGCACGCATGGACTTCGTGGAACGCGCGGGTTCCCCGCGTGCTGGGACCGATTTTTTCCCGACACGGGATCGGACTCCTCAGGTGCGACCGGGTGGTGGCGAGTCGGCCTGTACGCCGGATTCTGTTCGGGACCTTGCGGTCCGTTGGCGGCCATCCATCTCGGCCGGCGATTACCCGCCGGCTCCAGCGGCCTACCCGGGGTCGATCGGGCGGGACCACCCTCCCCCTGCTCGGCCTTGCTCCGGATGGGGTTTACCGAGCCATCCGGGTCACCCCGGATGCTGGTGCGCTCTTACCGCACCGTTTCACCCTTACCTGTGCGGCGGGCGAACCCGTCGCCATCGGCGGTCTGCTCTCTGTTGCACTTTCCTGCGGGTCACCCCGACTGGGCGTTACCCAGCATCCTGCCCTGCGGAGTCCGGACGTTCCTCGGACGGATCACCACTCCGAAGAGCGGGTCCGTACGCGGCCACCCGGCCGACTCGCCACCGCTCACCATTCAATCACTCGAGTGACATCCGAGGGCGATGTGCACTCGGACTGACGTCGCCATAGCGTGAGGCGCGATCGACTCCTGAGGCCAACTCGTACGAGGTAGCGGCATGTGGTCCCGTTGGTCGGGCGGAGTGATCGCGGCGATGGTCGTGATCGCACTCTGCGCCGGCCTTGCTGTGAAGGTTGCCGGTGCGTCGCATTCGTCCTCGTCGCGAGTGAAACCGCAACCGCCCGGCCCGCTTGTCGTCGCCGGGCGGACGTTGCGCGCCGAGCTCGCCGGCGCGGTGACCTTCGATCCCAAACCCGGTGCCGTCGACGTCGCGCTCGACGGTCGGGTCGCAGTCAACGCGACTGCCGGTCGCCTGACCGCGGTGCGGGCAACGACCACGACGAATTGGCCGCTCTTCGGCACACTCTCGCCTTCGGGGAAGCGATGGCAGTCGAACCGTCCGCTCGCGCCCGCCACCTCGTACCGGGTCACCGCGACTGTGTCGGGATCGTCCGGCGCGACCGCGCAGTCGACTTCGACGTTCCGTACCCTCACGCCCGTCGCGACCGTTGCCGCCACGGTCTTTCCCGACAGTCTCACCGTGGGCGTCGCCCAGCCGATCGTGATTCGTTTCGACCACTTCATCGCCAACGCGCAAGCGCGCGCCGCGGTACTCCAACGCTTCACCGTCACCGAGTCGCGGCCCGTCGCCGGCGGCTGGCATTGGTTCAGCAACCGGGAGCTTCATTTCCGGCCCAAGGTGTTCTGGCCGGTCGGCGAGAAGGTAGCCGTCGCCTCGGACCTGAACGGTTGGAACGCGGGCGACGGCATGTGGGGCGACGGCACAGTGCACACGCAGTTCACGATCGGTGACGCGCACGTCGCGGTTGCCAACTTGACGACGCACCAGATGACCGTCACCGACAACGGTCGACTCATTGCCACTTACCCGTTCAGCGGTGGCCGGGATTTGTATCCGACGATGAACGGCGTCCATATCGTTCTCGACCGGGAGAGCGTCGTTCACATGGTGTCGTCGACGAACGGGATCCCGGTGAACTCGCCCGACGGCTACGACGAACTCGTCTACAACGACGTGCACATCACCGACAGCGGCGAGTACGTCCATGCCGCGCCGTGGTCGGTAGGGAGCCAGGGTCGCAGCAATGTCTCGCACGGCTGCATCAACCTGAGTCCCGCCGATGCCCTGGCGTTCTTCGGCTTCAGCCGCGTCGGCGACGTCGTCTGGGTTGTCGCCGGCGCACGGCCACCGGAGCGGGGCGATCACGGCGTGATGGACTGGGAGACCAAGTGGAGCGACTGGACTCCCGCGGTTGTTCACAACATGTTCCCGCCGCCGCCACCGAAGACTCGAGCTCTCGCACCGCGAGCAGCGCCTCGACACGCGAGATGATGTCTGCATACCGGGAGGTCCGTCGCATGGTTCGGTTGCTGCGCTTCGTTTCGCTCGTCGTGGTGGCCTTTGGTTTGGTTGCGCCATCTGCCGCGCCGGCTTCAGCGGCGTCGGGTTTGAGGGTGCTGCCGATACGGCCGCCCGGTTACGTCCTCGCCGCCGCCGATGGCGGGGTCTTCGCATTCGGCCGGGGGTTCCACGGTTCGGCGGCCGGACTCCACCTGGGCGCGCCGATCACCGGCGTCGCGTCAACACCCGACGGCGACGGCTATTGGCTCGTCGCTTCGGACGGTGGCGTGTTCGCGTTCGGTAGCGCGCGCTTCTTCGGTTCGATGGGGGGCATCGCGTTGAACGCCCCGATCGTCGGGATCGCCGCGACGCCCGGCGGCGCGGGGTACTGGCTGACTGCGTCGGACGGCGGGGTGTTCGCGTTCGGCGATGCGCGCTATTTCGGCTCGCTCTCGGGCCTGCACATCCTCGCTCCCGTCGTCGGCATCGCGACGACCGGCGACGGCAACGGCTACTGGTTGCTGACCGCCGGCGGGGAGGCGTTCGCGCTCGGTGACGCGCTGGCGCCGGGAGCTCCGCCGGCATTGCAGGCACCGCTGCTCAGGCAATATGTCGGCATCGCTCTGATCCCGAGAACCACCCGCGGCATCGCGATCGCCACCTTCGACGGTACGACCCTCACCTACGACGCAGATACTGCGGGCTGCAGGCCGATCTCGGCAATCGGGGTGACGATGAACGCGCCCGTGGTGGGAGTCGCGTCGGGCACTGCGGATTGCGGGCAATGGCTGGCCGCATCTGACGGCGGCGTCTTCACGCTCCGGGGGGCGCCCTTCCTCGGCTCGGCCGCGACCTTGAAACTCGCCGCCCCGATCGTGGGCATCGCCAACTGAGAGCGTTAGTGGTGGAACGGCGCGGTCGGGGTTACGGCTGGGCGCGTCGGCCCTGATCGGGCGTCGAGGAACTGAATCGAGGCGGTGATGTCCGCTACGAGGAGGCGCGTGAGGTCGATCGAGACGCCGTTGCGGAACACGACTCGCATGACCGTCAAGTCTTGGATGTCGGCGGGCATCGGGTAGGCAGGTACCTGCCACCCGCGCTCGCGCAGCTTTGCCGAGAGATCGTGCAGGTCCCACGGTCGATTGTGGTTGTCGGTGGTCCATGACACGAGCGGCATGTCGGTGCCGTCGGTGAGCACCTCGAAGTTGTTCATCTTCGAGAGTTCCGTCGCGAGGTATCGGGCGGCGTCCTTCGACGCCTGCATGACGCGCCGGTAGCCCTCGCGACCGAGCCGCAGGAAGTTGTAGTACTGCAACAGGACCTGCGCCCCAGGCCGTGAGAAGTTCAACCCGAGCGTCGGCATGTCGCCACCGAGGTAGCTCACATTGAAGATGAGCTCCTCAGGCAGGTATTCGCGCTTGGCCCACAGGATCCATCCGACTCCCGGGTATACGAGGCCGAACTTGTGTCCCGAGGCGCTGATGGAGTGCACACGCGAGACGCGGAAGTCCCACTCCAAATCAGGGTCGAGGAACGGTGCGATGAATCCTCCCGACGCGGCGTCGACATGCAGCGGCACGTCGAGACCGCGACGGGTCTCCAGGTCGTCGAGCGCGTCGGCGAGTTCTTTCACGGGTTCGTAGACACCGTTGTAGGTGACGCCGAGGACCGCAACGACGCCGATCGTGTTCTCGTCGATGGCCGAGAGCATCCCCGCGACGGTGAGGTACGGCTGCTCCTTCGTGATCGGCACGTAACGCGGCTCGACCTCCCAGTAGTTCGCGAACTTCTCCCACACCACCTGCACGGCCGAGCTGAACACGATGTTGGGCGACGCGGTCGACTTGCCCGCGGCGCGGCGCGCAATCTGCCACCGTCGCTTGAACACCAGACCGGCCAGCATGCATGCCTCGGACGACCCCATCGCCGAGGTGCCGACCGTCGCGTGAGGATCCGATGCGTTCCACAGGTCGGCGAGGACGTGCAGACAGCGCTCCTCGATCGCCGCCGTCTGCGGGTACTCGTCCTTGTCGACCAGGTTCTTGTCGAACGCTTCCGCGTAGAGCCGCGTTGCCTGCGGTTCCATCCACGTAGTCACGAACGTCGCGAGATTCTGACGGGCGTTACCGTCGAGAAGGAGTTCGTCGTGGATGATCTGATACGCCGTCTCGGGAAGCATCTCGTCGTCGGGTATCCGCCAGCGCGGGATCGCGCTTTCAGCCCGCCGCGCGAACAAAGGATTGACCGAGATCTCGTCTGAGGCGTCGTCGCCTCGATGCTCGTGGCTCATCTCTACAGCTCGGCGACCGGCACGACCAGCCCGTCGCGCAGCAGGGGACGGAAGTTGGCGCGTTGGCGCCACACGATCACCGCGGCCATCACGAGGTACAAAACCCCGATGCTGATGCGCGCCTCGGTATGGATCGAGTCGAACAACGGCAGCTTGGTGACCAGCTGGACCAGCCACACCCCGAGCAGGATGCCCGCCTCCTTCACGCTGATCCGCCGGTTCGCCAGCACCGCCACCGCGAACGCCGACTGGGCCGCGGTCACGAACAGCTCCTCGCGCTGTATCGCGTCGATCGGCAACCCGTGCAAGCCGCTCGACGAGATCGCGAAGACGATCGGCAACGTTCCGACCAACAGTGTCCATTGGTTGACCTTCGACGAGACGAGCGTGCCGAGCCCGGCGTTGGCGTCGAGCCGCCACGCGAACATCCCCGCGATCAGCAACTCGGGCGCCTCCGACGCGAGAGGCGCGATGAGCGAGATCAGCACGAAGTCGTCGATCGAGAACTTGCGTCCGGTGTCGACGAGCGACTGCGCGAACGGCTCCGCGCACACGAGGATCGTGACGATCGCCGCGCCGAAGAGCGCGGCCACGACGACGCGGCGCCGCACGGTCGGCATCGATCCGATCGTCAGCGCGGGACCGACGAGATGCGGATCTCCGGCCGGCGCGCGCGCGACGCGGACGATGTAGACGACGAAGATGGTGACGAGGAGCGCGGCGTCGATGAGCGTGAGCGTGCGGTGCAACGGCAACGTGAGCCCGTACACCGTGGCGATCAACAGGAACGCGATTGCGACACTGTTGCTGCGCGCGAGCTCGATCTCGGACGACTCCGGGATCTCTCGTACGTTGTGGAGCTCGCGTCCGCGCCGCGATTGGCGGATGCGATACGCGCCGACGAGCACCACGAGCGACCAGCCCGCACCGATCAGCAACTGGTTGCCGCCCGTCATGTTCGCCAGCGCGTCGGGCGCGAACTCGACCGGGTGCTTGCCGGCCTTCCACGTGAACACGAAGTCGACCGCGTACTCCGGCAACACGGCCACGAGCGCCAACAGCGCCAGCGAGAGGCCGGCCGAGATGTCGACCTGAGCGGCTTCCGCGGCCCACGCCAGCATGAAGGCGGCGCCGACCACGGCCAGCCCGAAGGCGATCGCCGCGGTCACCGGCTCGGGGTGAAGGCCCCCGAGATGCAGGAAGACTCCCGGCACGACGGCCGCGCCGGCCAAGACGAAGGCGGTTCCCGGGCGCCGAACGGGGCGCGGCGGGGCGTCGACCATCGGAGCATCGTACGGGTGTCCGGCGGATTCACCGGGGCGTGGCCTGTGGCCAGAGCGAGGCCCTGACCAGGCCGGCCCCGGACCGTGCCGAACATCACTCCCGGACTGCTCAACTCGCCCATCTTGTCAACCGATTGTGAGGGAGTCGCGGCGGAGTAGAGCCGACGGAAGGTAAGGGAAATGAGCGCGTTGACCTGGCGGGAACGTGGACGGTGCAAGGGCGCAGACCCGGCCGTCTTCTATCCCGAGGACGACGAAGACCCGGGCGAAGAGGCGAAGGCGGTCTGCGACACCTGCATGGTGCGCGAGGCCTGCCTCGAGTACGCGCTCGCGACTCGGGAGAAGCTCGGCGTGTGGGGCGGGTACACGGCGCGCGAGCGACGCCGGCTCGTCCGTCAGCGTCGACGCGCTTCTTGACCCTTACAGGTGTCTGCTAGCTGGCGGTCACTGCGACCGTCAGGACACCTTCGATCTTCGAATCGACTGACCGGCGCGCGCTCGGCGGTCGACCACCAAGCCTCACGGGCTATGGCGTCACGGTGAGGGTCAGAGGCATGCCGCCGGGCCCGTGGAACTGGTAGGTGCCGGGCGGGAGGTTGGCGTTATGCGGGTCGGTTGCCGACAGTTCCATCGTGAGCGTGACGGTCGCGTTGGCGCCGACGACGACATCGTTCGTCCACAGCCGGTCGAGTTGCATGAGTGTGCCGATGTTGCATCCAGTCGTCGAGCCTTCCAGGCGCATGCACGGACCTTCGAGTCGGTAACTCACCGGGAACGCCAGGCGGTTCGTCAGCGTGAACGTCTCGGTGTGCGTGGCTCCCGAGGCGACCGTGACGTGCGACGGGAACGTCGAGCTGAACGGCACTTGCGCGGGCGCGGTGATGGTGACCGGCAGCGTGTGGGACGGGCCGATGCCGACGACGACGTACGTCGTCTCTCCCGCGGGCGCGGGGACGACATTGTTTCCGTCCCCGTCGTATTTTCCGGCAACGAGCGTGTGATGAAACGTCTTCGACTCGTGCGGTCCGATCGTCACGATGGTCAACGCCGCGCAATACACGCGCTCGGAGACCGGGGCGGGCCAACTGCGCGGTGCATCCGGCGGCCAGAACTCGTCGAACGGGCACGCAGGCTCCCCGAACTGGCCCGGCCCGTCGCCGTCGTTCGTCACCGTGTACGAGACGGTCGCAGTGCTTCCGCTCTGGACGACGATCCGCGACTGGTCGAAGGCGAAGTGGAGGTCGGCCGGTGGAACCGTCGTCGTGGTCGTGTCGGTCGGAGGTGGCGTCGAGTCGGTCGGCGCCACCACGGGCACGGTGCCGATGGTGGTCGTCGTAACGGTTGTCGTCGTGTCCGTGGACACCGTTGTCGACGAAGCCAGGTCCGGCTCGGTCGTCGGTGTCTCCGTGGTGCTCGTGACCTCGTTGGTGATCGAGACGCGCGCCGAATGCCGGTTCCCGTTCGACGCGAACGCAGCCGAAGTAAGCGCAGTCACGACCACGAAGGCGCCGAACGCGCTCGCGATCGTCACGCGGCGACGGAGCCGCAGCGCATGCACGCGCGTCGCCACGTTTTCGAGCGCGGCTTCGGCCGACGGTTCGAACATCGGGTCGAGGTCGTCGAACATGCTCACGACGCGTCCTCCTCGCCGAGCGCGGTGCGCAAGGCCGCGAGTCCGCGGCTGGCGTGCGACTTCACCGTTCCGGGCGCGCAACCGAGCGCTTCCGCGGTCTCGGCCTCGCTCAGGTCGACGACGTAGCGCAACACGACGACCTCGCGTTGGCGGTTGGTGAGGCGATCGAGCGCCCGGTGGAGATCGATGCGGCGCGCGTCGGCGGCGTCGACGGTGCGGGGCGGGTTGTCCGGCCGGGCCCGGGCGCGGGTCCGGCGGCGGTACTGGTCGATCGCGAGGTTCGTCGCCACGCGTACGACCCACGGCGAGGCGTTGTCACGGCGGGTGAGGCGGTTCCACCGCATGCACGCTCGGGCGCAGGCTTCCTGGGCGACGTCTTCGGCTTCGGCGCGGTTGCCCAGCAGCCGGAACGCGGCTCGGTAGGCGTCGGCGTAGAGGACGGCGAAGGCCGCCGTGAAGGTCTCGGGAAGGCGCGTGGCTGCCGTCGATCGCGCTCGGATGCCCACCCCCATTGCTTCCATGCCCACACATTCTCCACGATTGAGCAAGGTGAAGGGTTTACGTCGGTCAGTAGGCTGCCCCCTCGATGTCGTTCGATCTTCCCCCCGAGTACGTCGAGCTCCAGGCGAGTGTGCGCAAGTTGGCGCAGGAGAAGGTCGCCCCGCGCGCCCGCGAGATCGACACCGACGCCACCTACCCGCAGGACGTCTTCGAGGTCTTCCGCGACGCCGGCCTCCTCGGCCTCGTGATCCCGGAGGAGTATGGCGGCGGGGGAGCCGGCATCCTCGGCCTCACGATCGCGATCGAAGAGGTCGCCAAGTACTCGAACACCGCGGCGCTGATGTTGCTCCTGACCCGCCTGCCGACCGGGCCGGTGCTCATCGCCGGCAGCGAGGAGCAACGTCAGCAGTACGTGAGGCCGATCGCCACCGGCGAGCTGCGCGCGGGCTTCGGGCTCTCGGAGCCACAGGCCGGCAGCGACGTGGTCGGCATGCGCACCAAGGCCGTCCGCGACGGCGACGACTGGGTGCTGAACGGCACGAAGTGCTGGATGTCCGGCGTCGTGCAGGCCGACTGGTATTGCGTGTTCGCCAAGACCGGCCCGGCCGACTCCCGCAAGCACGACGACATCTCGTGCTTCATCGTCGAACGGTCGGCGCCCGGCGTCTCGGTCGGCCGCACCGACGACAAGATGGGCGTGCGGGGGGTCGACACGGGTGAGCTCCTGCTCGACGACGTGCGTGTGCCGGCGGCGAACGTCGTCGGCGAGGTCGGCGGATTCCGGCTCGCGATGCTCGGCCTCAACTCGATGCGACCGATCGTCGCGGCGCGGGGGATCGGCCTCGCCGAGGGTGCGCTCATGTATGCGGTGAATTACGTGAAGGAGCGCGCCGCGTTCGGCCGCACGATTGCCGACATGCAGGGCATCCAGTGGAAGATCGCGGAGCTCGCCACCGAGATCGAGGCCGCGCGCCTGCTCACGTACCGAGCTGCGATGATGGCCGACGAAGGCAAGTACACCAAGGAGTACGTGCCCTTCTTGTCGATGGCGAAGTACTACGCGAGCGAGGTCGCGGTGAAGGTCTCGGGCGAGGCGTTACAGATGCTGGGCGCGGCGGGATACATGAAAGATCATCCGACCGAGCTCTACTACCGTGACGCCCGCCAGCTCACGATCGTCGAAGGAACCTCGCAGGTGCAGCTCGGACTCATCGCTCGGGGCGTCCTCGATCACGATCTGTGGTGGGACTAGCGGTGATCGCGGTGCATGCGGTGCGGCTCGCATGAACGAGGTCCTCACTCCGATCCTGGCGCGCGTCACGCGCGGCACGGAGCTACTGCCCGAGGAGATCGAGGCCGCGCTGGCCGAGATCCTCGAAGGTCGTGTCGCCGACATCCAGGCCGCGGGCTTCATCGTGGCGCTGCGGACGAAGGGTGAGTCGGTCGAGGAGCTCGCCGCGCTCGTGCGCACCATGCACCGTTACGCCGAGCACGTCGACGTCGCTGCTGGCGCGATCGACACGTGCGGAACTGGCGGTGATCGATCGGGGACCGTCAACGTCTCGACGATGGCCGCGCTGATCGGCGCGGGCGCGGGCGCGCGGGTCGTCAAGCACGGCAACCGGGCCGCGTCGTCGAAGTGCGGTTCGGCCGACGTCCTCGAAGCGCTCGGAGTCGCGATCGAGCTCGGACCCGAAGGCGTTTCGCGCTGTGTTTCCGAGGCCGGCATCGGCTTTTGTCTCGCGCCGCGCTACCACCCGGCGATGCGGTTCCTCGGGCCCGCGCGCAAGGAACTCGGGGTGCCGACCACTTTCAACTTCCTCGGGCCGCTCGCCAATCCGGCCCACGTGAAGCGCCAGGCTGTCGGCGTGAGCGACGAGACGATGGCGACCCGGATGCTCGGTGCGCTGCGAGTGCTCGGCGCGGAGCAGGCCATGGTCTTTCACGGCGACGACGGTCTCGACGAGCTCACGACCGCCACTACGAGCACCGTGCACGAGCTCGTCGACGGCGAGGTCCGATCGTTCACGCTCGACCCGCTCGATCTCGGCATCCCGCGCGCCTCGGCCGACACGCTGCTCGGCGGCGACGCGTCGGCGAACGCGAACGCGATCCACGCCGTGCTCGCAGGTGAGAAGGGCTCGCACCGCGACATCGCGGTGTTGAACGCGGCCGCCGCGCTCGTCGTGGCGGGGCTTGCACCGGATCTCGGCAGCGGTACCGAGATCGCGGCCGGCGCGATCGACGACGGTCGCGCCGCGCGCGCGCTCGAGACGCTCGTGCGTGTGAGCAACGTCGCTGCGGCGGCTGAGAAGGGCAACGGGTAGAGCCATGGCGCCGGTGCTCAAGTGTCCCGACTGTGGCGAGAAGCATCCTGTCTCGAGCGTCCCCGCGCAGGGGGCTTTTCCGTGTCGGCAATGCGGGCGAGTGCTCAAAGTTCCCGAGGTTGCCAAGGGGCGTTCCGTCACTCCACGCGCCGCTCCCGCCGGCACGCCGCCGCCCGCCGTGGTGCCGCGGCCGGTTCCGATCGCCACCGCGGTCTCGCGCCCGTCTGCCGCCGGCGAGCCCGCGGCGCCGGCAGATTCCACCGCGACGCGCGCCGTGCCCGAGGTCGACCAGCGCGACTTCGGCTCGCTGCCGCGGGCGAGCCGTCGACCCGTTCCGCGCCTCGGCGGGGTCCCGTGGTGGATGCGGTTCCTTCTCTGGGTCGTCGCGGTCCCGCTCTCGTTCCTGCTCGTGTTCATGGTTGCGCGGGCGTTCAGCGTCTTCACCACGAATCAGCTCTCGGATCTCTTCCTTGCGAACAACATGGGACGGTTCTGGCCCGTCGCGCGGCTGTTGCCGTTCGTCGCGCTCGTCACCGCGTCGCTCGTGCAGGGCGGCGTCTACCTACTGGCGCGCGTGCGCGGCCGCAATGGCGGCGGTGCGTCGAACGATCTCAGCGGGTCGGTGAGTCGACCGCGCGGAAGGTAGGTCGGGGCAGCTCGGCGAGGAACTTCTCGACGGCGTCGACCGCGAGCGGGCGGGCGAACATGAACCCCTGGCCGCTGTCGCATTCCTGCTCTTGCAGCTGGCAGAACTGCTCGTGCTGCTCGATGCCCTCGGCGAGCGTCGTCAGCCCGAGTTGCTTTCCGAGCTGCACCAGCGTGCGGATCAGTGCGCTCGACTCGATCGAGTCGCTGATCGCGCTCACGAACGACCGGTCGATCTTGAGGATGTCGACCGGGAACTGCCGCAGGTAGGCCAGCGACGAGTAGCCGGTTCCGAAGTCGTCGATCGCCACGCCGACACCGAGCTCCTTGATCGCGCGGAGCTGGCGCGCGGTCGACTCCGCGTCGTACATGATCGCGGTCTCGGTGAGCTCGATGACGAGCGCCGAGGGCGGGAGGCCGGTCGTCTCGAGCGCGCGCTGCAGTTCCTGCAGGAGAAGCTCGCCGTCGAGCTGGCGGGCGGAGACATTGACCGAGACGTACATGTTGCGTTCGGCCACCCGCCAGGCCTGGCCTTGGCGGCAGGCTTCCTGGATCACCCAGCGCCCGACGTCGACGATCTGCTTCGACTCCTCGAGCGACGGGACGAAGTCGTCGGGTTGGACGAGGCCGCGCTCGGGATGCTTCCACCGCAACAGGGCCTCGAGTCCGAGGACGCGCCCCGACTCGAGCTCGAAGATCGGCTGGTACACGAGGAAGTACTCGCCGCGTTCGAGCGCGCCGCGCAGGTCGAGCTCGAGGGTGAGACGGTCTTCGACGGCCGTCTGCATCTCGCGCCGGAAGCTGACGTAGCGGTCGCGCCCGCTCGCCTTCGCCTCGTACAGCGCGATGTCGGCGTCGCGCAGCAGGTCGGTTGCCGACATGCGGCTCCCGCGCGCGATTCCGATACTCACGGTGATGCGAACCGAGGGACGCCGCGTATCTTCGATCTCGAACGGCTCGCGCAGCACTTCGAGGAGCCGCTCGGCGACGAACTCGGGGCTGCCCGTGGGCGACCCACCCTCGACGAGCACGACGAACTCGTCACCGCCGAGACGGGCGATCGTGTCTCCTTCGCGCAGCGTCGTGAGCAGACGAGCGGCGACCGACTTGAGGAGCTGGTCGCCGGCTTCGTGCCCGAGCGTGTCGTTCACCTGCTTGAAGCCGTCGAGATCCATGAACAGCGCCGCCATCTCGTTCCCGTTGCGCCGGGCGCGGGCGAGCATCTGCTCGACGCGGTCGAGGATCAACGTGCGATTCGGCAGCCCGGTGAGCCCGTCGTGGAGCGCCTGGTGCCGGATGCCTTCGAGCAGCCGCGCGTTGCGGATCGCGATAGTGGCCTGGCTGGCCACTCCGCGCAGGCGCCCGGCGAGCTCCGGGTCGTCGAGCATGCGTTCGGGTCGGTCGACGACGTCGCCGACGACGAGACCGATGCGATCGTCGTTCACGACGATCGGGATCGTCGCGACCGCGGCCGCGCCCAGCTCGCTCATCAACAGCGCCAATACGTTCAGGTGCGCCGCGCTGTCGCGGTCCCAGACCGTGACCGCGGTGTCGCCGGCGCGCGGCCGCGGAACGGGAACCTCCATCGAGCGCAGATACACGTCTTCGTCGACCGAGTAGCCGCAGGTCGCGACGACCCGTCCGCTGGTGGCGCCGGGTTCGAACAACGCGACCGCGGCGCGGTCGCAACCGATGACGGCCGGTACCGCCCGCGCGATGATCGCCGCCATGTCGTCGGTCGAGACGAGCTGCGCGAGCGAGTTCGACAGGTCGAGCAGTGCGCGCGCGGTGCGGGCTTGCCGGCGTGAGTCTTCGAGCGCCAGCGCGGAGTCGAGCGCCGCGGCCGCGAGACGCGCGTAGGCCACGAGCACGGCCCGCTCTTGGGGGAAGAAGCCTCCGTGCGGGTTGATCGCGGCCAGCCAGCCGTAACGACGCTGGGTCGAGAGCACCTCGACGACGAGTCGATTCTCGTCGTGGTTCGGTCCGGCCGCGAGCAGCTCCGCGGCCAGACGTTCGGCTTGTTCGTCGCTCACACCTCTTGCGTACACGTGCTTCGGCGCCGTCGGGATGGCCTCGAGCGCGAGGACGAAGACCGGCGCGTTCACGGCGTGCGCAGCCGAGGTCATGATCTTGGCGAGGACGTGTTCCAGATCGCCGTCGGAGACGAGATCGCCGACGGTCTGGTGCAGCGACTCGAGCCGCGCGGTCAATACCTCGATGCGGGTCTCCAGGAACTCGGTCGCGGCGGCCGGCTCGTCGGGGAACCAACGGATCCGGTATTCGCAGGCCGGCGCACCGTCGCACGCGCACGCGATGTGTTCGACCTCCGGGCGCATCCCGAAAAGCTTCGGGATGTTCGCGTACAAGCCCGTCGCCCACGCGCAGTATTGGCGAAACGGTGCGAACCCGTCGCGGAACCATTCGCGCACGATCCACTCGGCCGGACCGACCTCGTGGCCTTCGAGCCCGATGACCGGCGCGAGGGACGCGCCGCCCGACTCCGTGATCATGGCCACCAGTGCCTCGGGGGAGCCGAGCGACTGGAGCAACTCGGTGAGCTCCGGCATCGTCGGATCGACGAGACCCCCGCTGGCGGCGCGTCGCAGCGTCTCGTCGCCTCCGAACGACTCGGCCGCCACCTCGAGGAGCCGGCGGAACTGGTCGTAGGAGTTCCACGTCGCGAGGTCGAGCAGCTCCTCGGCGGTTCGTGGGTCACCGGCCTCGCGCAACAGTCGTTCGGGGGCCTCGGGCCCCCCGTTTTCGCGGAGATAGCGGACCAGCAGCCACGTGTTGGTGCCCGCGAAGTGACAACCCGTGTCGACGCCCACCTCCGATTGCATATCGCAAAAGTCGTCTCGCTCTGCTCCCCCCTTGAGGACGCTTTGTCAGGCCCCCGGACACAGGTGTCTACGCGGTCGAGGCCGGGTCGTTGGTTTCGGGGGCTTTCGGTGGGTACGCGGGATCGCGACCGGTCGCGATCCGGGGGAGTGACGAGGCCAGCTCGCCGTCGACGACGACCACTCGGAGCCGCCCGGCGTTGCGCGCCACCCACCGGTCGACCGTGAGAATCTCGGCCACGTCGGCACCCGGGTCGCCCGCTCGAGCAGGTGCGTCGAAGGTCGTCTGCTCCTCGGGCCACGCCACCAGGCCGCGCCGGATCTCGATGCGCTCACCGTCGCATTCGACGATCAGGCGCGTCACCCCTCGCCACATCGCGACAATTCGGCGATGCTGCAACGCCCGGACCAGGGCGGAGATCCGGTCGCGGGTTGCGGCGGCCTCCTCGAACCGTTCCTCCTCCGCGAGCCGGTGCATCCGCGCGTCGAGCGGGCCGAGCGCGACGTCGGGCTCGGTGGTGAGCGCGCGCCGCACGGTGCCGACGTAGTCGTCGTAGGTCGCGTCGTCGACGTGTCCCCGGCACGGACACGCGGCCACGCCGAGCTGCGCGGGCACGCACGGCGGACCCGCGACGATGGGAGCACGCCGGCCGACCCGGGTCGCGCACCGGCGCAGCGGCACGGCCGACTCGATCGCTTCGCGCACGAGGTGGGCGGTGTTCGCGGACTGGAACGGGCCGAGGCACGAACCTTCGGGTGCAGGGGTGCGCGTGACCGTCAGCCGAGGGAAGCGTTCGTCGGTGAGCTTCAGGTACGCGCTCGCGCGCGTCGACTTGCCGTGCCGGTTGAACCGCGGTTGGAGTCGCTGGATCAGGCGCAGCTCGCGGATCTCGGCTTCGAACGCGCTCGCGCAGACACGGTGGTCGATCGTCGTGAGCTCGCGCAGCAGCTGCGGAACCTTGCGGCGGTCGTCGGACGCGAAGTAGGAGCGCACGCGGGCGCGCAGGTTCGTCGCCTTGCCGACGTAGAGCACCCGGCGGTCGCGATCACGAAAGATGTAGACGCCCGGCGCACGCGGCAGCCGCGCCGTGAGCGCAAGCTTCGCGGCGGAAGGATGCGCGCGCATGGAGGGCAACGCGAGGAGGTCGTCGAGTCCGAGCACGCCGTAACTCGCGGCGCGCTCGAGCAACGCGTGCAGCACCTCGGCGGTCGCCGCCGCGTCGGCGTAGGCGCGGTGCGTCGGCTCGACGCTCGTACGGAAGTGGCGCGCGAGCGTGTGCAACCGAAGATTCGGGATCTCGTCGCGCACCAGTCGGCGGGCGAGCGCGAGCGTGTCGACGCGGCGATTCGCCAGACGCGGGTATCCGTGCGCAACGAGCGCGGCGTCGAGGAACGCGCAGTCGAACCGGATGTTGTGCCCGACGATCACGGCGTCGCGTGCGAACTCCAGGAACGCGGGAAGGATCTCGGCGACGCGCGGCGCCGGGAGCACCATCGACTCGGTGATGCCGGTGAGGATCGTGATCATCGGCGGGATCGGGATACCGGGGTTCACGAGCGACTCGATGCGGCCGAGCAGTTCACCGCCGCGCAACTTGAGCGCGCCGATCTCGGTGATCGCGTCGGTGTTGGCCGAACCGCCCGTCGTCTCGAGGTCGACCACGACGAAGGTCGTCTCGGCGAGCGGCATGCCGAGGTCGGCGAGCGACTGCTGCCGCGGCGCGCCGAGGAAAGCCGGTGGGGCGGGCTCGAACCCGGGGAGTACCGCCGTGAGCGGGGAAGTTGGCGCCACGGACGGAGGAGCGTAGTCGAACAGACGTTCGCACGCACGTATGTTCGATACAGCGCCTCGGACGGCTACGGGATGGGCGGCTTCGGGCTCAATGTGGTCGGGCAGAAGAGCGTGTTCGGACCGAACGGTCCTGAACACGTCGGTGTCTTATGGAACTGGTTATAGGTGCTGTACGAGTTGGTGACGTTGGGGTACGTGCCACCGAACTCCAGCGCGGCCGCGGACGCGCGGTAGGAGTACCAGGGGAACGTGCAAGAGCCGTTGGAACCCGGCGCGTTGTAGGTACCGCAGAACGCGATGTCCTGCTGAGAGCCGCCCTGACCGTCGACGACGGTCCACGACGACGGAAGCACGGTGTCGTTGTTGAACTTCACGCTGCGCACTTTCAGTGGCGTCGCGTGCTGCCACCCGTTCGTCACGTTGTACGAATAGCAGTTGAACATTCCGGGGAAGCACGCCGGCGCGAGCGGGTACTTGTACTGATTCGGATGGCCGATCTCCCACGCGAGCGAGAGTGGTGCCTGCTGGACCGCGCCCCAACGCAGGAAGTTCGACGTCGTGTTCGCACCGGTGAGCGGCGCCAACGGTCCGTCGATTCCACCCGCCAGGACCAGCGCGGCCGAATGTTGCCCGGTGGTGACGTCGGTGACCACGATGTTGAAGGGCGTGCCGGTCTGCGTGCCCTTCGAGTAGTGGACTGTCACGGTGTCGCCCGCGTTCATCACGAGCGGCAGCGTCGTTCCGGAACGCTTGAGCATGCCGTTGAAGGCGGCGTACTCCGCGAACGTCGCCGGCTTGACGGCCCACACGGGTGAGCACACGGTGTACTTGTTGGGTGTCGAGATCGTCGAGAACGAACCGTCGGATCCGCAGGCCGGCGACGTGAGCGTGCTGTCGGGATAGAACTGCAGCTCCTGGAAGGCCTGACCGTAGAGGCTCTTCGAGTCGCGTACGGCGGCGCCGAACCAGAACGTCGGGCCGAGGTCGACGACGCGACGCCCGAGCGTGCCCGTACCGTCAGTAGGCAAGACGACGGTCCACGTGATGTTCGACGCGGTGTTCGCGCCCGACGAGATCGCGGCCAGCTCCGGCTCGTCATGACCTGAGCATCCGGCTGGATACTCGATGTAGTGGTCGCCCGCGCCCCGACCGGGGAACAGCCCGAAACACCGGTGTGCGACCGCCTTGTTGGCCGCCGCCGGCCGGCCTGACGACTGGGCCGGGCCCGTGGCGACCGTCGTCGCGCCGGCGGCCGCGAACGAAGTGATCACCGAGACCACGACCACCGCCGCCATCGTTCCCGGCGCGTGCGCGGACCATCTGTGGTGCTTTGTGTGCGTTCCCATCCCCAGCCCCTTTGAAAGCGACGTCCCACCAATATCCCACACGGTCGAGGCCGCCGCCTTTGGGGACGAGTTACGGTCGCCGACTCAAAGCGCGTACCGAGGTGTGGATATACCGCACGAATCGGTTCGACGGCGACCCACCGGGCGCGGGAGACTCCTTCCGACGAGCGGGGCGGGTGCGTCATGGGGTCGGTACGGCGGCTGGGGTCGAGGAAGTTCGCAAGAGTCCTCTTTGTCGTGTTCGTGCTCACGGCGGTGTGCGCGGCGGTCCCCGCGCAGGCCTTGGCGAACGGCTGGACGATCGTTCCCAGCCCGTCGCCTCACGCGTCGCCGCAGGACGGCTTGGCGGACGTGTCGTGTGTCAGCGCGTCGAGTTGTGTCGCAGTCGGGAGCGGCTACGGAGTCGCGCTGACCGAGGTGTGGAACGGGACCCGCTGGTCGTTGTTCGCGAGCCCGACCCCGGTGGGACGACGATTCGACGGCGTGTCGTGTCTTACGGCGTCGAAATGTTTCGCGGTCGGCGTTTCGTCGTCGCCGTATGCATTCTCGGGCACGACGCTCGTCGAGCGATGGAACGGGACGTCGTGGACCATCCTTGCGAGCCCGAATCCGGCAGGCGCGGCATATAGCGAGCTTGCCTCGATTTCCTGTTTGACGCAGACCGATTGTTACGCCGTCGGGTTGTCGAGGACCGAGACCCCGCAAACTCAAGTGGAGCGCGCGCTGGTCGAACATTGGAACGGTACGGCGTGGTCGATCGTCGCGAGCCCGCATCCGCAAGATGGAGCCGACCGTTCCCTGTCTGCCGTCACCTGCACGAGTACGACGGATTGTGTCGCCGTCGGCTCCGCGCGCGCGTTCACGAGCCGGACCCTCGTCGAGCATTGGAACGGTACGGCTTGGTCGATCGTCGCAAGCCCGAGCTCGCCGTCGTCGAGCGTCGATCTCACCGGCGTGTCGTGCACTGCCAGCACCAATTGCTTCGCCGTCGGTACCTACTCCGTCGACAACTTCCCCACGTCGACACAGCACCCGCTGATCGAACACTGGAACGGCACGCGCTGGTCGACCCTCGTTGTCCCGACCCCGCCGGGCGCGCCCGACAACATCTTGACCAAAGTGTCGTGTACGACTGCGCAGAGTTGCGTCGCCGTCGGGCTCAGCAGCGATCTCTCTGCGAACCTCCCGTCGGGATCGCCGCTCATCGAGAAGTGGAACGGTGCAAATTGGTCACTCAGCCGGGGCGCAACCCGGTCGGACGCGGCGGCCGAAGAGCTGCTCGGCGTCGACTGCACTTCCTCGACCAACTGTGTCGCGGTCGGCGTCTTCCTTTCCGCGCTGACCGGCGCGGTGGGCACCCTCGTCGAGAAGTTCGGCGGTACAGCGTGGTCTGTCGTTCCGAGCCCGAGTCGGCGCGGACCCCGCATCGGCGGACTATCCGGCGTGGCGTGCCCGAGTACCACTTCGTGTTTCGCCGTCGGGGCGTCTCAATCGGGGGCCTTGATCGAACATTGGGACAGCACCGCCTGGTCGATCACGCCCAATCCTGATGCGCGCGGGCCGTTCTCCGCCGGCCTCGAGAGCATCGCGTGCCCGACGGTCTCGAGCTGTGTCGCGGTCGGCGGTAAGACCGACGCGTCCGGATTCCGGCCACTGATCGAGCACTGGAACGGCACCGGTTGGTCGGATATGGCGAGCCCGCATCTCACGAGCGACAGCAATCTGACCGGCGTCGCGTGCCCGGCCGCGACCGGCTGCTTCGCCGTCGGCACGAAGTTCAGCCCCACCGGCCTGTCTCTGATCTCAGAACACTGGGACGGTCACACCTGGACGATGATCCCGACACCGCAGCCGACCGGCGCCTTTTTGAGCCTGATGTCGCACGTGTCGTGCTCCAGCACCACCGATTGCTACGCGGTGGGAACCACCGTCGGGGGCGGTACCTCCTTCGGTACCCAAACTGCGCTCGTCGAGCATTGGAACGGAACGAGGTGGAAGCTCGTCGCGCTCCCGGTTGCGGACGGCGCGGCGCTCTACTCGGTGTCGTGTAACAGCACGACGAGATGCATGGCCGTCGGTGCGTCGACGACAACGTCGGTGTCGGGCACCTCGTTCCATCAGAAGCCTCTCGCCGAGAATTGGAACGGCGCGCGCTGGTCGGTTGTCCCGACCCCGACCCCGTCGACCGCGACCGCGGCATTGGTCGGCGTGACCTGTACGAACAAGAACAACTGCTACGCGGTCGGGCAGTCCAGCAATCACACGTTGATCGAACACTGGGACGGCATCAAGTGGTCGGTCGTGACGAGCCCGAACGCGCCCTTTGCGCTCAGTAGCTCGTTGAACGGAGTGGCGTGCACCAGCGCGACCGCGTGTTTCGCGGTCGGCAGTCTCATCCGACCGGGCACGGGTGTCAGCCAGACGGTCATCGAACGGCGGACGTAGGCGAAAGTCGATGCAAGTAGGGTGCCAGGCCGTGAGCACGACGCGTTATCGCTGCAACGATTGCGGCAATGTCACCCGTTTCGACGTCCTTTCGACCCGCCGCACTCGGGCTTTCCACCACTACACGATCGGTGGCGACCTCGAGATCGAAGAGGAAGAGCTCCTCGGGGAGCGGGTCGAGCAGGTGACCTGTCGGTGGTGCAACGCGTCGGGCGACAAGGTCGAGGTCGTCTCCGAGGCGGACGGGGCGCGGGACGACCGGTTGCACGACCAGCCGAGGTAGGTGTCACACCCGCTTGGCATGCTCCGGCGCATGAAAGTTCGCACCATCGATTGCGACGATTGCGTCATGGCCGGCACGAGTGCTTGCGACGATTGCGTCGTGAGCTTCATCCTCCGGCGGGAGCCGGGGGAGGCGCTGGTCATCGATGCCGAGGAGGAGCGCGCCCTGCGCACCCTCCAGGGTGGCGGGCTCGTGCCCGAGCTGCGGCACCACCCGCGCCAAGTGGGCTGAAACGACCGACCGGGACAGTCGCTTGGCGACTGTCCCGGTCGTGGCCGTTACTTCAGTTACTCAGCTGACTTGCTCGACGACGATCGATGCATTGACGTTCGCCGCCGTGCCGCCTGTGGCAGTCGGCAGTGTGATCACTGATGCAGAAGTGTGGTTTCGCAACGTGATGAGGTCCCCGGAAGCGAGGCTCAGGATCACGTGGCCGGTGTCCTGCTCGGTGCCGGCACCCGAACCGTAAATCGACGACGCAACGGCCGTTCCATTTACCGCCAGGGCGAATTGACTGGGCTCGGTCGAGGAGACGGAGAAGTCGACACGGTACGTGCCTGTCGCCGTAACCGAGAACGCGGCCGTGCCGGCCGTGTGGTTGACCCCGGAAAGCGGGCCGTTGGTGTTGAACAGCACGTCAGCTTCGACCGCCACGGTTTGTAGCGCGTCGTTGAAGATGTACCCGTACCTCGACGCGCCGGCCGCGCCGGTGGTTCCGGTGACTCCGGTTGCGCCGGTGAGCCCACTTGCGCCCGTGAGTCCGGTTGCGCCGGTGAGACCAACTGCGCCGGTTGCGCCCGTGAGTCCCGTTGCTCCGGTGAGTCCGGTTGCGCCGGTGAGTCCACTCGAGCCGGTTCCGCCGGTTCCGCCGGTTCCGCCGGTTACCCCGGTCGGGCCGGTTGCGCCGGTGATTCCCGTTGCGCCGGTGAGTCCGGTTGCGCCGGTGAGTCCGGTTGCTCCGGTCGTTCCGGTCACGCCGGTGAGTCCGGTTGCTCCGGTCGTTCCGGTCACTCCGGTGGCGCCGGTGAGTCCACTTGCGCCGGTGAGACCGCTGGCGCCGGTGAGTCCGGTTGCTCCGGTCGTTCCGGTCACTCCGGTGGCGCCGGTGAGTCCACTTGCGCCGGTGAGTCCACTTGCGCCGGTCAGGCCGCTGGCGCCGGTAAGTCCGGTTGCTCCGGTCGTTCCGGTCACTCCGGTGGCGCCGGTGAGACCACTAGCTCCGGTCACACCTCTCGCTCCGGTTGTACCGGTGACTCCCGTCGCGCCGGTCGTTCCCGCGGCACCTGTCGGGCCGCCCGGTCCACCGGCGGCACCAGTTGCGCCTGTCGTTCCTTCGATACCGGTCGCGCCGCTCGTTCCGTCAGCACCGGTTGTGCCGTTCGTTCCGTTGGAACCAGTGCCGCCGGCAACGCCGGTGACGCCTGCGACACCACTCACGCCGTTCGGTCCTGCGATGCCCCGTGCGCCTACGGCACCGGACGAGCCCTTGACGCCGGCTGCGCCTTGCGCGCCGGTTGCACCGCCTCCGGCGGCGGCACTCGACGCGAGGCCGACCATGGGTGCGACGAGCTTCTGGCCGCCCATCGATCCGCGGAAGGGTGCGTCACCGAAGTTGAACACGCCGCCGTCCTTGGCGACCAACCAATATCCCTTGGCGCTCGCGGTGGCGACGATGCCGGTGATCGGCGAGTTGAGGTGCTGGCCCCCGAGCGATCCGTAGTACTTCGCGGATCCGAAGTTGAACACGCCGCCGTCCGCGGCAACGAGCCAGTAGCCGCTCCCGTCAGCTTGTACGGCGACCCGAGTGGCCGCGGCCAGGCGTGTCGACAGCGTGACACCTGGAGATGACGAGGCCGCGGACACGGCCACCATTCCTAAAACGAGCAAGACGACCGCGGCTGCGGCGGCCTTGCTGTGACGTGCGATCTTCATAGGTTCCTCCTGCGCGGGTGGGGCAATTGCGGGTACGTACCTCCGCTCTGGTCGTCAGCCGCAGGCGCGCATCCCTGAATCTTTTGGGCAGAAGCCCCGATTTCGCGTGTCACCGGACAAAGCGTCTAAAAGGCCGTCGTCGAACCTCCGCGCGAAGCGCGCAATCTCGGTTCAAGTCACGAGAGTGGTCGACGAACTGACGATCACGACAAGAAGGCGCGCGAGGACCGTCGCCTATTCAGTGCCTATGTGCGGGGCGTGCCTTAGTCGCGGTCTGCCTTGGCGAACTTCGCGAGATCGGCCGCCCCGACACCCGTCGCCTTGATGCCACGCGCCTTGATGCTGATGTCCCAGCCCTCGGCCTGCTGCCGCAACGCGCCGACCGTGCAGTTCTCCTTGCCGAGCAACGAGACCGGGTCGTAGTTGTACAGCCGCATCGCGTTGGCGTGCGAGATCTTGTCGATCTCGGTATCCGAGACGTGCGCCGCTTGCATCTGCTTCATGAATTGCTCCGGCGACTGCGGCCACGTGGAGTCGGAGTGGGGGTAGTCGCACTCCCAGCAGACCATGTCGACGTTCATCTTGTGCCGCATCTCGATGCCGACCGGGTCGTCGATCCAGCAGCAGATGACCTGCTCGTCGAACACCTGACTCGGCAGCCGATCGCCCATGTCCTGACCGGTCCAGTAGCGGTGGCGGTCGTACGTGTAATCGATGCGTTCCCGGAAGTAGGGGATCCAGCCGATCCCGCCTTCGCTCAACGCGTACTTCAACTTGGGGAACTTCTGCGCCGCGCTCGACCACACGAAATCGGCGGCGGCCTGCACGATGTTGATCGGCTGCAAGGTGATGAGCACGTCGATCGGCGCCTCGACCGAGGTGACGACCAGACTCGACGACGAACCGATGTGGAGGCAGACGATCGTGCCCTCGTCCACGCACGCCTGCCAGAACGGGTCCCAGTGGGCATTGTGCAGGCTCGGCAGCTTCAGCTTCTCCGGGTTCTCCGAGAAGGTCACCGCGTGGCAGCCCTTATCGGCGACGCGCCGCACTTCGGCCGCCATCTTGTCGACGTCCCACATCATCGGGAGTGCGAGCGGAATGAAGCGACCCGGGTAGGCGCCGCACCAGCTCTCGATGTGCCAGTCGTTGTAGGCCTGCACCAGCGCGACTGCGAGCGGCTCGTCCTTCTGCGCGGCGCGTGCGAAGAGCTGACCGCAGAACTGCGGGAAGCTCGGGAAGCACATCGAACCGAGCAGGCCGTTGGCGTTCATGTCCTTGACGCGATCGTGGATGTCGTAGCAACCGGTCCGCATGTCGTCGAACGACTGCGGATCCATCGCGTACTCCTCGGGCGGGCGACCCGCGACGGCGTTCAGCCCGATGTTCGGCAGCTCGTTGCCCATGAACTGCCACACGTCGATGCCGCTGTCTTTACGCACCAGCCGCGGCGCGACCTCGGCGTACTTCTGTGGCAGGCGGCCCTCGAACAGATCAGGGGGTTCGACGACGTGATCGTCGACGCTGACCAGGATGAGGTCTTCGAGCTGCATTTTGGTTCCCCCCTAGGAAACTGGAACCTGACGTCGGTGTCAGTCTACGGGCGCGATGCCCCGGTAGTCACGCGTCGGCGGCATGAGCGGTGAGCGCCTCGAGTGAGCACCACTCGATGGCGCGGGCGTGCGTGGCGGCGAGATGGACGGGCGGCGCCGCGCCGGCCTCGAACGCCTCCTGCCAGCGCGAGGCGCACAGGCACCAGCGGTCGCCGGGCCTCAGACCCTCGAAGCCGTATTCCGGATGGGGAGTCGAGAGGTCGTTGCCCTGCTCGAAGGAGAAGGCGAGGAACGCCCCGGTCATGCGCGCGCATACGAGGTGCACGCCGACGTCGGCGCCGTGCGAGCTGCAGCAGCCGTCGCGCATGAATCCGGTCAACGGATCGAAGCTGCACGGCTCCAGCTCGGTCCCGAGAACGTTGCGTGCCATCTGGTGTCTCCGTGTCCCGCTCAGTCCCAGACGACCGGCAGCGCGGCGGGCGCGCGGAAGATCGCGCCGGAGATCGCGGCCGGCTCGGCCTCGGGATCCGGCCGCAGACCGGGGAGACGGTCGAGCACCTGCGTGAGCACCACTCGCGTTTCCATGCGTGCGAGGTGGATTCCGAGGCACATGTGCGGCCCCCACGCGAACGCGAGGTGCTGACGAGGCGGCCGGAAGATGTCGAACTCCTCGGGTCGTTCCCAGACCTTCTCGTCGTGGTTCGCGGATCCGATGTTGACCCCGACGAACGAACCCGCGGGAACGAGCACGCCTTCGACCTCGGTATCGCGTGTCGCACTGCGCATGATGGCGATGAGCGGCGCCTCCCACCGCAGTCCTTCTTCGATCGCTTGCGGAAGCAACGCGCGATCGGCGCGCAACGCGTCGAGCTGTTCGGGATTGGTGAGCAGGCCGTGCAAGAGGTTCGACGACGAACGGTAGGTGGTCTCGGCGCCGGCCGGAAGCAACAGACGGAGGAACGAGCAGATCTCCTCGTCGGTGAGACGCACGCCCTCGAGCTCGGCGCGCACGAGTACGGAGATCACGTCGTCGGACGGATGCTCGCGCCGTTCGGCGATGATCGCGCAGAAGTATTCGAACAACGCTTGGGATGCCTTCGCGGCCCGCTCGAGCTCGAAGCCGGCGCTGATCACCTCGACCGCGCGGCGGTGGAACATCGGCAGGTCTTCGCGTGGGAGGCCGAGCAGGCGCGAGATGACGACGACGGGGAAAGGAAAGGTGAGCTCGCGCACGAGGTCGGCGCGCTTCGTCGGGCGGTCGGCGAACGCGTCGATGTGCTCGTCGACGACGTCGCGCACGAGCTCGCGCTCCCATGTTTCCATGGCCTTGCGGCTGAACGCCTGCTGCACGAGACCCCGGTAGAGATGGTGTTCGGGCTCGTCCATCTCGAGGATCGAATGACCGAGGACCTTGCCCATGATGTCGGCGTAACCCTGCGACGAGAACGTCTCGCCGTCCTTCAACACCTGCTGCACGGCCTCGAAGCTGTAAGCCGTGAACACGCCGACGCTCCGGTCGATGGGCATGAATTCGATGTCGGAACCTTCGGGGACGATGCCCGACCCGTTGTCATCCTCGCGCTTCATCGGGTGCTGCGGACGCACGAGCGCGAACATCGGATAGGGGTTCTCGACGATTCCCATTCCGGCACTGCGATTGAACTGTTCGAAGGCGTCGTAACCGTCGTCGAGATCCGAAGTGGCCATGCGCCGACCGTACTACTGTGCGCGCCCATGGCTCTCGACCAGGTGAATCTCGGTCTGCTGCTGCTGCGGTTGGCGGTGGGCGGAACGATGATGGCGCACGGTTACAACCACGTGTTCCGCGGCGGGAAGATCGCCGGCACGGGGCGGTGGTTCGACAGCCTCGGCATGAAGCCCGGCAAGCTGCACGCATGGTTGGCGAGTGCGACGGAGCTCGCGGCGGGCGCGGCGCTCGTCGTCGGTCTGCTCACGCCGCTCGCGGCGGGCGCGTGTGCGGGCGTGATGCTCGTGGCGCTCATCGTCAACCACCGCAAGAACGGCTTCTTCATCTTCCGCCCCGGCGAGGGTTACGAGTACGTGCTGAATCTCGCGGTCGCGTGTTTCGCGGTCGCATGCCTCGGAGCGGGTCAGTGGTCGATCGACGACAAGATCGACTTCCAGCTGCACGACTGGTGGGGATTGATCTGGGCGCTGCTCATCGGCGTGGGCGGCACTGCGGTGTTGCTGGCGACCTTCTGGCGGCCGCCGCCGCCGAAGCCCGCGGCGAGCTGACCGGCTCTACGCGCGCGCCGCGCGCAGCCGCTCGACCAGCAGCGGCACAACGGCCCGCCAGTCGCCGACGATGCCGGCGTCGGCCGCGTCGAAGATCGGTGCCGATGCGTCGGCATTGATCGCGAGCACGGTGCCCGCCGCGCGTAGACCGACCGTGTGGTTGAACTTGCCGCTCGCACCGATGCTCACGAAGAGGCGGGGTGCGATCGATCGCCCGGTGATCCCGATCTGGCGCGAGCGCGGGAGCCAGCCCTGGTCGGTGACCTTGCGGGTCGCGCCGAGCTGCGCGCCGAGGAGGGTGCGCAGCGGTTCGAGGTCGTCGTACGCGTCGGGCGGGACGCCCATCCCCACGCCGATGACGGTGTGCGCCTCCGCGAGCAGGTCGAGGTTGTCGTCGCGGGTGCGGGCGAGGACGCGGATCCGACCGCGGGTCGCGAGCCGGATCATCTCGACGGGTGGGGTGACGTCGTTGGCGCCGTCGCCGGGCTCGCGGGGCGAGAGTGTCGGCAGCACGCCGGCGCGCACGGTCGCCATTTGTACCGATGACGCGCAGTGGATCGCGGCGACGAGCTGCCCGCCGAACGCGGGCTTCCACGCGACGAGACGGTCGTCGACGCGTTCGAGCTCGACGGCGTCGCCGGTGAGGCCCGCGCGGAGCTGCGCGGCGACGCGCGACGCGACCTCGCGGCCCCACGCGGTCGACCCCGTGAGGATCGCCCACGGTTGCACTCGGAGCGCGCGTTGCGCGACGGCGCGGGCGACGTCTTCTTCGACGTTGTCGCCGTCGAGGTGCACGATCGCGTCGGCGCCCCACGAATGAAGTTGGGCGGCATCCGGGGTTTCGGGCGTGACGACGAGCACGTTGCCGGTGAGGGCGGCGGCGGCGCCGAGGAGCTCGCGCGTGTCGTGGAGCCGGTCGGGTTCGGCGACCACGACCGTGCACGGCTGATCGGGGCGCGGCGGCGCGACGGTTTCGGTTTCGGTCGCGCCGGCCTGGTCGGCAGCGGGCTGGAAGGCGCCGCGTTCGTGCAGCAGGCGCACGGCTTCGCGCGCCTGTTCCGCGAGTGGCGCTTCCGGATTGCGGTAGCGAGCGCGCGTGACGGCCATGACCTTGACGCTTCCCACCGAGGTCGGCGACGCGGCCTGGCCCCACGGTCCGAGTCCGAGTTCGGCGGCGCGCACTCGCCGGATGCGGTCCGCGGGCACGGCGGCGCGTTCCGGCGGATCGACCTTGGCGGGTTCGATCAACCGTTCGGCGCACGAGAGGATCGCCGGGAGGCGCACCTCGGCCTGGAGCCAGCCGTCGTCGTGCTCGCAGCGCGCGGAGACGAGGGTGTCGTCGATCGAGAGATGGCGGACCCCGCTGAGGAAGGGCAGATCGCACAGTTCCGCCACCTCGGGTCCGACCTGACCGGTGTCGGCGTCGACCGAGTTACGCCCGGTGAGCACGAGATCGAATGGGCCTTCGTGCTCGAGCGCGGCCGCGAGTGCTCTCGCAGTTGCGAGTGTGTCGGAACCGGCGAAGGCCGCGTCGGTGACGAGCACCCCGTCGGTGTCGACCGCGCGTGCCGTGCCCCACGCGATCGCTTCGCGCAGCGCGTCCTCGGCGGCGGATGGACCGAGAGTGATGACGGTGACGCGCGAGCCGGGGCCTGCCGACGCGAGCTCGATGCCCTGGCTGACCGCGCGGCGGCAGTACGGGTTGAGCTCGAGCTCGATGCCGTCGCGCCGCAGCCGGCCGTCGGCGCCGAGCTCCATATCCTCGAACTTCGGGATCTGCTTCACCAAAACGGCGATCCGCATAAGGTGAGGTTATGACCCGCGAAGCAGTGATCGTCGACTGCGCCCGGACCGCGTTCGGCAGGCGCAAGGGTGCGCTCGCCGGTTGGCATCCCACCGATCTGCTCGGCCTCGTGTTGCGGACGATCGTCGAGCGCAACGACATCGACGCCGAGCGCATCGATGACGTGGTCGGGGGTTGCGTGACGCAATCCGGCGAGCAGGGTTGCAATGTGACGCGCAACGCGTGGGTCGCCGCGGGCTTGCCGTGGAGCGTTCCGGCCACCAGCGTCGACCGGCAATGCGGCTCGTCCCAGCAGGCCGCGCACTTCGTGGCCCAGGGCGTGATCGCGGGTGCATACGACATCGGGATCGCGTGCGGCGTCGAGTCGATGACGCGCGCGCCCATGTCGTCGAACGCGCGCGGCGGCACCGGTCCGTTCAGTCGCGAGTTCCTCGCGCAGACGAACAACACGCTCGGTATCCAGTTCTGGGTCGCGCAGGTTCTCGCCGACAAGTGGGGGATCACGCGCGAGGAGATGGACCAGTACGCGCTGCAGTCGCATCAGCGGGCGGCCGCCAACACCGACAACGGGTTCTTCGCCGGCGAGATCGTTCCGGTGCCGCTCGTCGATCCCGAAACCGGGGAACCCACGGGCGGGGTCTTGGAAGCCGACGAGGGAATTCGTCGCGACGCGTCACTCGAGAAGATCGCCGCGCGTCCGCCCGCGTGGACTTCCGACGAGCAGCCCGCACCCGACATCACCGCGGCGAACTCGTCGCAGATGACCGACGGGGCGTCGGCGATGATCATCGCGTCGGCCGACTATGCCGAGCAGAACGGCTTGCCGGTGCGCGCCCGCTTTCGCCACTTCGCGGTCGCGGCCGAGGACCCCGTGCTCGTGCTGTCGGCGCCCGTTCCCGTGACCTACAAGCTGATGGAGCGCTCCGGCCTTTCCGTCGACGACTTCGACGCGGTCGAGTGCAACGAGGCGTTCGCGGCGATCGCGCTGATGTGGCAGAAGGAATTCGCCTATCCGATGGATCGCTTCAACCCGAGAGGCGGAGCGATCGCGCTCGGCCACCCGCTCGGCGCGTCCGGCGTCGCCCTGATGACCCGTCTACTCCGCCACCTCGAGCAGACCGGTGGCCGCTACGGCTTCCAGACGATGTGCGAAGGCGGCGGCCAAGCCAACGCCACGGTAATCGAACGCCTCTAACCCCTTCCCGCGCCCAACTGTTGGCACCGAAACCGGGTGTCAGGGGCGGGTTTCGCGCCCAACAGTTGGCACCGAAACCGGGTCTCAGGGGCGGGTTTCGCGCCCTACTGTTGGCGCGTTATTTGGCGGTCTTGGCGACGATGGCGGCGAGGGCGGCGAGTTGTTCGCGGTAGTGCGTGGGGGAGTGGTGCACGAAGCGCGCGTTGACGCCGGTCGCGCCGATGTCGGCGAAGCGGGCCAGCTGCTCAGCGACGCGCTCGGGCTCCGCAAGCGGGTCGAGCGGGTGCTCGTTCTGGAGGATCACGTCGACGGGGTTCGCGCGAGCGCCCCACGCTTCGGTTTCACGCGCCCGCTCCAGCATCGTCTCGATGTCGGCGGTGCGCAGGCCGAACGGAGCCCAGCCGTCTCCGAGCTCGACGGTCCGGCGCAGCGATCGATACGTCCGGCCGCCGACCCAGAGCGGGATGTGCGGTTGCAGCGCGCACGGGTCGACCAGGAAACCGTCGAAGTCGTAGTAGTCGCCGTGGAACACCGGCTCCGGTTCCGACAGCGCGACGCGCAACGCGCGCATGGCGTCGTCGGCGCGGGGACCGCGGTCGTCGAAGGGCGCGCCCAGGAGCTCGAACTCCTCACGCAACGAGCCGACTCCCACGCCGAGGATCACGCGCCCGCCGGTGACGACGTCGAGCGTGCCGTAACGCTTGGCGATCTCCAGCGGATGGTGGTAGCCGAGGACGAGGACGTGCGCGGCGAATCGGATCGATGTCGTGTGCGCGCCGAGCGCACCGAATGTCGCGAGCGGGTCGTAGTAGCGGCCGCCGCGCACGGCGGCGACGTCGACCGGCACCGCGACGTGCTCGCTGCACGTGCAGTGGTGGTAACCGAGGCGCTCGGCCTCCTGCACGATCGCCACGATGTCGGCGAAGGCGGCCGTTTCCTCCCAGTGCGCGTGCGCGCGCGGCAGGAGCGTGAGACCGGGAGTGACGATGCCGAGCTTCACTCGGCCGGATGCGACGCCAGTACTCGGTCGACGGCGGTCACGAGCGCGGGGACGTGCGACGGCGCCTCGTCGAACCGGTTCGTCTCCGCGAGGTGCACCATCGATTCGAAGAGGATCCCGAATACACCCACCGAGATCGCGGCGGCCTGCGGGCTGCTCGCGGCTTCCGCGTCGGAGTGAGCCCAGAGCTCGCGGATGAGATCGGCGAGCTCGCGGCGGATGCGACTCCGCAACGCGTTCACCTCGGGCGACGTTCCGACGCCTTCGAGGAGGATGATCCGCGCCGCCGCGGGATCGTCGACGAGGCAATCCACATACGCGCGTACGCCGACCTCGGTCAGGCTCTCGCCGGACGACGCGTGGCCGAGTTTGTAGCGCATGGTTTCGAGCAGCGACCGCAGCGACGTTTGCAGCGCGCCGTACATCGCATCTTCCCGGTTGTCGAAGAATGCGTAGAACGCGGTTCGGCTCGTACGGGCGCTACGCACGATGTCTTCCACCGACGTGTGGTGATACCCGCGAGCCGCGAATTCCTCGATCGAGGCGCGCACGAGTCGCCGGCGTTGGTCGGCGCGGCGCTCGTCGGCCGACAGGCCGCGGTACCGGCGCCCACCCTTGGCCAGCGTGACCGGCTCGGAGATGCGCGGGGGGGCGGGATCGGGCGTCAGCGCGTGCGCAACCACGATGAACAGCGTACCGGTCGAAAGCCTCGCTAGTTTTCGGTCATGCTGGACAAATCCGCGTCGCTGTCCGAGGCAGTGGCGCAGCACGTGCGCGCGGGCGACGTGATTCATCCGATCGTCGGACACACGCGTTGGACCGCGGCCACGCGCGAGGTCGTGCGGCAATGGTGGGGGCGCGATCCGGGGTTCACGCTCGCGATGCTCTCGCTCTCGAGCCTCGGCGCGTTGTTCTTCCGGGGCGGGCTGGTGAACAAGGTCATCACCGGTTACTCAGGAGACACTTTTCCCAACTTCACCCCCAACCCGTTGTTCGCCGGCGCTTACGAACGCGGCGAAGTACAGGTCGAGCACTGGTCGTTCCTGGCGTTCTCACAGCGACTCGAGGCCGCGGCGCGCGGGCTCCCCGCGATCGTGACCCGTTCGATCGCGGGGTCGTCGATGGAAGCGAACGAGGCGTTTGCCCGAGCGGACACCCCGTACGGTGAGGTCGGATTGCTCGCGCCGCTCGTGCCCGATGTCGCACTCATGCACGCTTCCGTGGCCGACCGCGAGGGCAACGTCGTGGTGCACCCGCCTCTGCTCGAGGGGGTCTGGGGCGCGCTGGCCGCGCGCCGGGGTGTGATCGTCACCGTCGAGCGGATCGTCGACGATGTGCGGCCCTGGTCGCACCTCGTCCGGATTCCCGCGCATCGAGTGCTTGCGGTCGTGGAATGCCCGATGGGTGCGCACCCGGGTGGCCTCTACGCCGGCGACGTACCGGTCGACGGCTACGGCGAGGACTACGACTTCTGGGTCGACGCGCGCGCCGCGACACATGCCGGCGCCGACGAGTACGACGCGTGGATCCGGCACTGGGTGCTCGAGGTCGAGTCGCAGGAGCAGTGGCTCGAGCGGCTCGGCGCCGAGCGGATTACCGCGTTGCGCGCCAAGGCGGACCCCGACTCGTGGCGCGCCGACGCGGCCGCGCACCCACCCGATCTCGACGCGCCCGTGAACGCGTGGGAGCGCGCCGCGGTATGGGGCGCTCGCCACCTCGCGGCGCGTGTCATCCACACCGGTGCGAATGCCGTGCTCGCGGGAGCGGGCGTCGCCAATCTCGCCGCGTGGCTAGGCGTGCAGCTCGCGCGCGACTCCGGCGCCGACGTGAAGCTCACCGCAGAGATCGGTCTGTGGGACTACGAGGCGACGATCGGCGACCCGTTCGTGTTGAACCATCGCAACTTCCCGACTGCGACGATGCTCGCCGACGCGCAGGTCGTGCTCGGCGCACTCGTGGGCGGGCCGGGCACGACGACCATTGGTTGTCTGGGTGGCGCGCAGATCGATCGCTTCGGCAACATCAACTCCACGTGGATCCCGCCGCGCCCCTTCCTGGTGGGCTCGGGTGGTGGCAACGACGTCGCGAGCACCGCGGCCGAGAACGTGATCGTGGCCACGCTCACTCCGCAGCGCACGGTTGCCGACTGCCCGTACGTGACCTCGCCCGGAAGGCACGTGCAGGCACTCGTGACCGACCTCGCCCTATTCGAGAAGCGCGACGACGTACTCCAGGTCAGCGCGCTCGCGCCCGGTGTGTCGTTCGACGACGTGCGCGCGGTGTGCGCGTGGGAGCTCGAAGCGCCGGCCGGAGAGCTGCCCGTGCTCGACGAGCCGACCGCCGACGAGGTGGCCGCGCTCCGCCGCTGGGATCCGCGCGGCTGGTTCCTCCGGGCGCGTTAGCCGTTAGCGGGTGACGATGATGCATGCGGCGTTGGCGCCGCGTCCGACCGTGTGCGCGAGCCCGACGCGCGCGTTATCGACCTGACGCGGTCCCGCCTCGCCGCGCAGTTGGTGCACGATCTCGACTACCTGTCCGAGCGCCGACGCCCCGAGCGGTTCACCCTTCGACAGCAGGCCGCCACTCGGATTCACGACGGCGCGCGGCTCGGCGAGCAGCTTCGCCTGCTCGCCGGGCGCACAAAGCTCGAGCTCTTGGTATGCGAGCAATTCGCGCGCGGCGTCGGTGTCCTGACATTCGACGACGTCGAGATCGTCGGGACCGATCCCGGCCTCGGCATACGCGTCGCGCGCGGCGAGCGTCGACGGGGGAGTGATGTCGTGGTCGTCGATACCGGACAGCGGAGTGGCCTCGCCGAGCACACTTCCGGGGAGGTGAGAACGCAAGCGGGCCGCGGCGAGCTGCACTCCGCCATCGCCGCGTTGGAGCACGAGCGCGGCCGCCCCTTCGTTGGGTGAGCACAGCATCCACAAGTGCAACGGCTCGCACACGACGCGCGACGCGAGCACCTCGTCGGCCGACACCTCCTTGCGGAACATGGCGTCGGGATTGTGCACACCGTTGCGACGGTTCTTCACGACGATCTCGGCGAGGTGTTGTTTGGTGAGACCGGCTTCGCGCAACAGCCGCTGCGCGCGCAACGCGAAGTATGCGGGCGTCGCCGCGAGCCCTGCCTCTTCGCGCCAGGGCTCGAAGAACGACGACCGGATGATGCCCTTGGGCATCTTCTCGACTCCGAACACGAGCGCGCGGTCGTACTGTCCGGCCCGGATCGCGCCGGCCGCGAGCTGCAGCGCGGCGCCGCCGCTCGCGCATCCCGCTTCGATGTCGACGATCGGCACGCCGGTAAGCGCCAACGCGCCGAGCACTTTGTGTCCGGATGCAACCCCGCCGTATGCGGTGCCGCAGAACGCGGCTTGAAACTCCGGGTTGCCGGCCTCGGCGAGCGCGGTCCGCACCGCGTGTACCCCCATGTCGGTCGGCGTCTTGCCCTCGAACCGTCCGAACGGATGGATGCCCGCGCCGGTTATGCGAACGCCCACGTCACCACTCCGTCGGGCAACTCGTCGGCAACGAGCGTCACGGGTTGGCCGAACTCGAGCCGCGCCGGATCCGACTCGCGCAATCGCGTGATGACGCGTAGTTGTTCACGCACGAGTTCGACGACTCCGAACCCGAAAGGCACGGGACCGGTGTAGCCGGGCGGTGCGGCGGTGACCGCGGTCCACGCCCACAACGTGGCGTCGCGCGAGAGGGCGACGCGTTGCACGTCGGTGGCTCCGGAGTAGGGGCACGTGTCGAGCAGCGGGAAATGGTATTTGCCGCTGGTCGGCGAGTAGCCGCCGATCAACGCGATCGAGCCGTCGGCGGTCGATTCGAACAGACCTTCGTGGATCGGTCGCCCCGCGTCGACCCCGTGCGATGTCACACGATGCCCTTTGCGCGCAGCGCGTCGACGTCGGCGGTCGAGAGCCCGAGCAACGTCGACAGCACTTCGTCGGTGTGCTCACCTAATCGCGGCGCGCCGGTGGGTGCGACCGGCGTCTCGCCCACTTGCCGCGGGTAGGGAGCCTGCTGACGGATCGGCCCGATGACGGGATCGTCGACCGTGACCAGGTCGTGGCGCGCGTCGAAATGCGGGTCGGCGAAGATGTCGGCCGACGTGTACGCAGTCGCGACGGGCACGTCGTGTGCGACACAGCGTTCTTCGACAGTGCGTGCGTCGAGTGTCGCCGTCCATTCGGACACGATCGCGTTGATCGTGTCGCCGTTGGCAGCTCGATCGGCGAGGCGCGCGAACCGCGCGTCGTCGAGGAGGTCGAGCCGGTCCATCGCCTTGCACAAGCGCGCGAAGTTGGCGTCGGAACCGGCGACGATGCACACGTACTTTCCGTCGTGCGTCGGGTAGTTGTCGAGTGGCGCCGAGTTCGCCAGCCGATTGCCTTCGCGGCTCCGGATCGTCCCGAGTCGATCGTACG
Source organism: Actinomycetota bacterium (assembly GCA_003134555.1). Lineage (GTDB taxonomy): Bacteria > Actinomycetota > Acidimicrobiia > IMCC26256 > PALSA-610 > PALSA-610. The sequence goes on along the minus strand of PLBO01000148.1, from coordinate 5,426 downwards.
CGGGCAATGTCCATTCGAGGATTCGCAGGACGGAGCCGTACAGCGCGGCGTCGATCACGGCGCCGCTGCCTCCGCGCGCGTCGCGCGCGTACAGGGCGGCGACGGCCGCGTGCGCGGCGAAGACTCCGGTGAGGTAGTCGGAGATCGTGACGCCTACGCGCACCGGAGGACGATCCGGATAACCGGTGAGGTGGAGGAGACCGCCGTAACCGATCCCGACGCGGTCGAGTCCCGGCCGCGCGGAGTACGGCCCGTCCTGGCCGAACATCGAGATGCGCACGGTGACGAGTCTCTCGCCGAGACGACTCGGGTCGATGTTCCATTGTTCGAGCGTGCCCGGACGAAAGTTCTCGACGACCACGTCGGCAGTTGCTGCGAGCCCACGGAAGACCTCTTGCCCCTCGGCGGTGCGCAGGTCGAGTGTCACGCTCTTGCGGCCGCGCCCCTCGACGGCCCAGAACAACGAGTAGCCGTCGACGAAGGGACCGATCTCGCGCATGAAGTCGCCGCCGCGCGGTTGCTCGATCTTGACGACCTCTGCACCCTGCTCTCCGAGCAGGCCCGCGCAGAACGGCGCCGCGATGCGCGTGCCCAGATCGAGGACGCGCAGGCCCTCGAGCGGACCGGTCACGACCGACCTTGTTCCCTCTTGACCGCGTCGATGCCGCCGGCCTTGCGCGCTTCCACCTTGGCGAGGGCGGTGGGGGTGTTCGACACGAACTGGTGGAGCATGAAGTGGTAGCGCCACGACTCGCGCTGACCCATGAGATCGACCATGTGGTTGATCGACGCCTTCACCGCCTCCGCGGTCAGCGGCGGGACGAGCGCGACCTGTTCGGCGAACTCTTGCGCGGCTTTGTGTAGCTCGGCGCGCGGCACCACCCGGTTCACCAGTCCGTAGCGTTCCGCCTCGACCGCGCTGAACTCCTGTGCGCAGAAGAGGAACTCCTTCGCCTTGCGCGGCCCGAGCTCCCACGGCTCGACCAACAGCTCGACGCCGACTCCCGACATGCGCAACACGGGATTGGAGAAGCGCGCGTCGTCGGCGGCGACGATCAGATCGCACATGCACGCGAGCATGAGGCCGGCGGCCGAGCACGTTCCCTGTACGGCCGCGATCGTCGGCTTGCGCAGGTCGCGGATGTTGACGAGCTTGTCGAAGTACATGACCTGCTCGTGGAGGAGCTTGCCCTCGGGCGTGGCCCGCATCGCCGACCAGTGTTCCTCGCCGGCCAGCAGCTCCTTGAGATCGTGACCGGCCGAGAAGTGCTTCCCTTCGGCTGCGAGCACGACCACCCGGACCGCGTCGTCGGCCTCGGCGCGCTCGAACGCGGCGTCGAGCTCCTCGATCATTTGGCTGTTTTGCGCGTTGGCCGCTTCGGGCCGGTTCAGTGTGATTGTCGCGATGGCGCCCTCCACGGAGTACCGGACGGTTGGCGAAGTATCCGCGTCGGAGGAGATGGTCACGCGCAAGGATGGTAGCGGCGGTGCGGATTCGGCGGCCTCCTCTGTCGATGCGCATCGCGTTGGGGCTTACTCCGCAACGTCAGCGTGCCGAAGTGGAGGGAAATGTCGACTCGACCCAAACCCGAACCCCCGGGTGCGGCCCGCGCGGTCCGCGCGTTGCTCGCGCCGGTCGTCGCATGCCTGCGGGGCGACGACGAGGGTGTGCGGCTGCTGCTCGACGACACCTGCGAAGCCGGGGCCGCGCCCGATGCCGTGCGCGCCGCGCCCGCGATCGCTCGCGTCTACCTCGGTCTCGCGCCCCCGCCCGACGGAGCCGTTGGCATCGTTCGGGAGTTCCCGTTCGCGGCGATCGAGCGCTTCGGCGATCCCGATCTGGTGGCCGTGGGTGTCGAGTGCCTGCACGTCGCGCGGGTTCCGGACGCAGTCGAGACGATCGCGCGTGCCGTCTTCGTCGACGACGTTATGGCCCATGGCGATCGTCACGCGCTCGAAGGCGCGGTGGCCTCGTGCTGGTGGTGCGCGCTCCGTAGCGCCCGACTGCGAAACGTCGACCCCATCGCCGAAGCCGCCGCGATCTGCCGATACGTAGCCCGCGTCGCCTGAGCCGCGATTACGAGATGATGAATTCGGCGCTGGTGTCCGGCGTGAATGTCAAATCTGCCGCGTGCAACGTATAGGTATTGGCCAAGTTGATGGCGCATCCCGTGAACGTTGCTACGCCGTTGAGCGTCGGCAGCGGATTGGCGCTGGTGCAGTTCAGGAGCGCGCCAGCCGGTGTGGTGATCGTCAATGTGACCGAGGAGTTGTCGCTCGTGACCGTGTTACCACCTTGGTCTTGCACAGCGACGATCGGCTGCAACGGGAAGGGCGTGTTTGTGGTCGAAGCATTCGGCGAAGTTGTGAAAGTGAGCTTCGCCGGAGGACCGACCGTGATCAGCAAGGAGTCGCCGGTTGCCGCGAATGATCCGTCGACCGCGTGCAGTGTGTAACTGCCGGCCAGGTCGATGTTGCAGCCTCCGAACGTGGCTACTCCGGCAGATACGGCAACAGTTGTGCTCGTACACGTCAGGGCAGCACTCGCGGGGGTTGACGGCTGAGTGATCGTCAACGTCACGTTGCTGGGGCCGGCGCCAGAAACAGTGTTGCCGCCGAGGTCTTGCACTGCGACGCGGGGCTGTGTCGTGAAGACGATGCCACCGGTCGAAGAGCTTGCCTGCCTGATGAAGCCGATCTTCGCTTGGCTACCGACGGTGACTGTCGTACTGAGGCTGGTTGCCGTGAACGCGCCGTCGACGGCGTGCAGCGTGTAGGTGCCGGCCAGGTCGATCTTGCATCCCGCGAACGTTGCCACTCCCGCCGACACGGCAACGGTGGCGTTCGTGCACGTCAAGGCCGCAAGGGCCGGAGTCGAGGGTTGCGTGATGGTCAAGGCCACGGTGCCGGTGCTGGTGGTCGTGACGGTGTTGCCGCCGAGGTCTTGGACGGCGACGATCGGCTGAGTCCCGAACGCGACGCCACCCGTCGAACCGCTCGGAGAAGTTGTAAAGCCGAGTTTCGCGGCGCCGCCGACGGTGATCGCGAAACTGTTGCTCGTCGCGGTAAAGCGCGCCGTCGACGGCATGCAGCGTGTACGTGCCGGCCAGGTCGATCTTGCAGCCTGCGAACGTCGCCACTCCCGCGGAGACCGCAACGGTGGCGTTCGTGCATGTGAGCGCCGCGCCGGCCGGAGTCGAGGGTTGCGTGATTGTCAGCGCGACGGTGCCGGTGTTGGTGGACGTAACGGTGTTACCACCGAGGTCCTGCACGCCGACGCGGGGTTGGCTCGAGAAGGCGGAGCCACCGGTCGACGCGCCCGGCTGCCTCGTGAAGCCGATCTTGGCCGCGGTGCCGATCGAGATGGTGAAGCTGCTGCTGGTCGCCGTGAATGCCCCGTCGACGGCATGCAGTGTGTAGGTGCCGGCCAGGTCGATCTTGCAGCCTGCGAACGTCGCCACTCCCGCGGAAACCGCAACGGTGGCGCTCGTGCACGTCAGCGCCGCGCTCGCCGGAGTCGAGGGTTGCGTAATCGTCAACGCCATGGTGCCGGTGTTGGTGGTCGTGACGGTGTTGCCGCCGAGGTCTTGCACCGCGACGATCGGCTGCGCGGTGAACGCCGCGCCACCGGGAGACGCGTTCGGCGAGGTCGTGAAGCCGATCGTCGCCGCAGTGCCGACCGAGATCGTGAAGCTCAGGCTCGTCGCAGGTGTCAGCGGCCCGTCGTCAGCGTGCACCGAATACGTGCCGGCGCGGTCGATCCGGCAGCCGGTGAACGTCGCCACTCCGTTCACCGCGGGCAGCGGCGTGGTGTTCGTGCAGTTGAGGAGTGCACCCGCCGGCGTCGTGATCGTCAGCGTCACCCCGCTCGCGTCCGCGGTAACGGTGTTGCCGGCGACGTCTTCGATCGTGACGACCGGCTGCGTACCGAAGGCGATGCCACCGGTGGAAGAGCTGGGCGAGGTCGTGAATGCGAGCTTCGTCGCGCCGGCGGCCGTGATGCTGAAGGTGTCGCTCGTCGCCGGTGGCAAACCCCCGTCGACCGCGTGCAAGGAGTAGATGCCCGAGAGATCGATGTTGCAGCCTGCGAATGCAGCCACTCCGATCGATACGGCGACGGTGACATTCGTGCACGACAGGGCCGCCAGGGCCGGATTCGAAGGTTGCGTGATCGTCAACGTCACGCTGCCGGTGTTGGTGGTAGCGACGGTGTTGCCGCCGAGGTCTTGCACTGCAACCACGGGCTGGGTTCCGAAGGCGACGCTGCTGGTCGCGCCGCTCGGCGCCGTCGTGAAGCCCAGCTGCGCGGCGCCTCCGACCGAGATCGTCAGACTTGCGCTGCTCGCAGGGGCTAGCGCGCTGTCGGCCGCGTGTAATCGGTAGACGCCGGCGCGGTCGATCTTGCACCCGGCGAAGGTCGCGACTCCTGCAACCGAGGAGACGGTGGCGTTCGCGCAGCTCAGGAGTGCGCCCGCCGGGGTCGTGATCGTCAACGTGACCGCGCTCGTGTCGCTCGCGACAGTGATTCCGGATCCGTCCTGCACGGTCACCGTGGGCTGCGTCGCGAACGCCACGCCACCAGTGGAACTGCTCGGCTGCGTCGTGAACACCAACTTCGCGGCCGTGCCGAAGATGACGGTGAAGCGCGAGCTGACGGCACGCGTCAAGGCGCCGGCGCGAGCGGTCAACGTGTAGGTACCGGGCATGTCGATGTTGCAGCCCTTGAACGTCGCGACTCCTGCAACCGCGCGTAGCGGGCTGGCGTTCGTGCACGACAGACGTGCGCCGGCCGGCGTCGTGATCGTCAGCGACACGAGGCTCGCGTTCGTCGTCACGGTCGCGCCGATAGCGTCTCGCACGGTCACCATCGGCTGCGTCGCGAATGCCGCGCGGGCGCGCGCATTGCTCGGCTGCCTCGTGAACGCCAAGTGCGTCGCGGGCAATGCAGGAGTGACGGGTACCGAGACCGCGGCCATACCCACGATCGGTCGGTTGAGCCTGATGCTGCCGGTGGAGCCGAAGAACCGGGCGTCGCCGAACGAGAAGATCCCACCGTCGGACGCGACGAACCAGTAGCCCTTCCCGGACCCGGTCGACGCCATTCCGACGATGGGTTGGTTGAGCGCGATGCTGCCGGTCGAGCCGAAGAAGCGGGCGTCGCCGAACGAGAAGATCCCACCGTCGGCGGCGACGAACCAGTAGCCGTTGCCGGACGCGGTCGACGCCATTCCGACGATGGGTTGGTTGAGTGTGATGCTGCCGGTCGAGCCGTGGAAGCGGGCGTCGCCGAACGAGAAGATCCCGCCGTCGGACGCGACCAACCAGTAGCCGTTGCCCGACGGGGTCGAGGCCATCCCAACGATCGGGCGATTCAGTCTCATCGAACCGGTCGAGCCCTGGAACCGGGCGTCGCCGAAGGAGAAGAT
>PLBO01000149.1 GCA_003134555.1 Actinomycetota bacterium | reverse complement strand
TCGCCCGCCAGTGCGGCCGTTCGCGCCGGGGGGTCGATCACCAGCTCGCCGACTTCGACACGGACCGGCTCGTCGCTCGACGTTCTGCGCAAGAGAGCACGGATCCGGGCATCGACCTGCTCGGCCGAGAACGGCTTCACGATGTAGTCGTCAGCGCCTGCGTCGAGCAGTCGCACGATCTCGTGTTCGTCGTCACGGGCCGTGCCGACGATCAAGGGCACGCCGCTCACGGCCCGGAGCATCTTGAGAAGGTCGCCACCGTCGATGTCGGGGAGCCCGAGATCGAGGATCACGACGTCGGGAGGAGTGTCTACCACCGATTGCAGCGCGGGAAGACCGCATGAAGCCTCGGTGACATAGTGGCCGCGGGCTGTCAGCGAGTGCACGAGAGGGAGCCGGACGCGGTCGTCGTCTTCGACGATAAGCACCTTGGCCATAGTGCAGGGTAGGACTTTCGCGCGAACCGTCCGGCGCCGCACGAGTCAAGTTTGTCACGGGCTTGGGCTCGGCTTGAACCTACAGGCCCCGCGTTTGGGCGACAATCTGCCTGTGCGGCGCGGACTGCTCCTGGCTGGCGTATGGATGATCGGCTCCGGCATAGCCGTCGCGTTCGCGTTCGCCGCCGTCGGGCGAGTCGCGAGCGGCGTCGCCGCTCCCAACGTCTCCTCACTCTCGCGCCGTGCGATCGACAACGCCTTGACCGCGACGACAGCGAGACCGCATACGAGCGAAAGCGCGCACCCGTCGACGCCGCGCTCCTCCTCGGTCAGTTCTCCGACCGCGTCGAGGCCATCGTCGACCCTTCCGCGGCCGACGACGTCGGAGGTGTCGACAACCAGCGCCGCGCCTCCGCCGGCGGAATCGACGACACTGCCCGCGCCGACGACGACGGTCCCGTCTCCTGCGTCGGGTGGCGAACACAACACGGTCACGACCTCGCAAGGCGGCACCATCTGGAGCCGCTGCTCGGGCCCGGACACGATCTCGTACGTCGCGGCCGTGCCGAAGAGCGGCTATCGGCGCACGGTCGACGTGGAGGGCTCCCGCGGCATCGACCAAGAGTTCGAGAACGGCAGCCACCGTTCGAAGATCCAAGCGGCGTGTTCGAACGGCGTCGTGCAAGCGCAAGTGGAGGAGGAGTCGGCGGGCGACTGAGAAGCGCGTCCGCGCCGGCGAAGCCCCGTAGAACGACGCGGCCTCGTGCCACGGTGGGTAGCGTCCGGGACCGGTGCTCCAAGACCTCGACATCGCCGCGCGCACGTCAACCAACGACGTGCTCGCCGCACTGGAGTCGGGTCCGGGCGGACTGTCTGGCGAAGAAGCGCACCGCCGGCTGAGCGTCTACGGGCCGAACGCGTTGCACAGTCATGGTGCGCGCGCGTGGACAGTGTTGGCACGCCAGCTGCGAAATCCGCTCCTGTTGTTGCTGCTCGCGGCCGCCGCCGTGTCGGGCTTCACGGGCGACCCGACCGACGCCGTCATCATCGGCGTGATCGTCAGCCTCTCGGTCGGTCTCGGGTTCGTGAACGAGTTCCGATCCGAAAAGGCAGTCGAGGCGCTGCATTCTCAGATCCGGCACACGGCCCTCGTCATTCGCGACGGCGCACCCGAGCGGGTCGATGTTGCCGCGCTCGTGCCGGGCGACCTCCTCCAACTGTCGGTCGGTGACATCGTTCCCGCCGACGTTCGCCTGTTGGAGACGGACGAGCTCGAGTGCGACGAAGCCGTGCTCACCGGAGAGTCGCTTCCCGTCGAGAAGACGGCCGACGCGGTACCGGACGGCGGTCGATCATGCGCGTTGATGGGAACGATCGTGCGCGAAGGATCAGCGCGCGGCGTCGTCGTACGCACCGGCATGCGGACGGGCTTCGGCCGCATTGCGGCGGGCCTCGGCGAGCGGCCGGCCGAGACGGCGTTCCAGGTTGGCTTGCGGCGGTTCTCGTTCCTGCTCGTGCGCGTCGCGGGGGTGTTGACCGCGTCGATCTTCGTCATCAACTTGGTTCTGCATCGCCCGTTCGTCGACGCGCTGCTGTTCTCGCTCGCGATCGCGATCGGTCTCACGCCGCAGCTCTTGCCCGCGATCGTGACCGTGAGCCTTTCTACGGGATCGCGGCGGCTCGCGCGACGGAAGGTGCTTGTGAAGCGATTGGTGAGCATCGAGGATCTCGGCAACATCACGCTGCTGTTCACCGACAAGACGGGGACTTTGACCGAGGGGCACATCACCTTCGATCGAGCACTCGATGCGCTCGCTGCGACGGCATCGCGACCGCAGCTGCTCGGCCTCGTCTGCAACGAGGCGTTGCTCGACGACCGCAAGGCGGTCAGCGGGAACGCACTCGACGTCGCGTTGTGGGATGCGGCTGACGAAGCAACGATTACAGAAGCGCAGCGCTGGAAGCGTGTGTCGATCCGCTCTTTCGATCACGAGCGCAGGCTCACGACGGTGATCGCGGACGCGCCGGACGGGAACCGCTGGCTGGTGGTGAAGGGCGAGCCCGAACGTGTGCTGGCGCACAGCGACGGCGCGCCGGCCGAGGCGGCCGCGACGCTGTCGGAGCTCTACGACGCGGGAGCCCGTGTCATCGCGGTAGGCGCGCGGCTCGCGCCGGAGCTGACGGTCGCGAGCGACGCCGACGAACAGCATCTCGAGCTCGTCGGCTTCCTGGTGTTCGTCGACCAACCCAAGGCCGACGCGGCCGCGTCGCTGGCAAGGCTCGATCGTCTCGGGATCGTGGTGAAGGTGATCACCGGCGACAGTCTCCAGGTCGCGGTGAAGGTGTGTCGCGATCTCGGCTTTCGTGACGTCGACGCGCTCACGGGTGCGCAGGTCGACGCGATGGACGACGATGCGCTGGGCGCCGCGATCGGCCGGACATCGATATTCGCGAGGGTCGGTCCGGAGACGAAGGCGCGCATCGTGCGCGTGGAGCGGTTGCACGGTGCCGATGTCGCGTTCCTCGGTGACGGCGTGAACGATGCGGTCGCGCTTCACCATGCCGACGTGGGGATATCCGTCGATACGGGCACTGATGTGGCCAAGGACGCAGCCGACATCATCCTGCTCGACAAGGATCTGGGCGTGCTGGCCGACGGCGTAGTCGAGGGGCGCCGCATCTTCGCCAACACGATCAAGTACGTGCTGATGGCCACCTCGTCGAACTTCGGGAACATGTTCAGCGCGGCGGCCGCGTCGGCGTTCTTGAAGTTCCTGCCGATGCTCCCGGTGCAGATACTTCTGAACAACCTCTTGTACGACGGGAGTCAGATGACGATCCCGACCGATCAGGTCGACGAGGAGATGCTCGCGCGACCTTCGTCATGGGATCTCGGTTTCATCCGCAGCTTCATGGTGTTCTTCGGGCCGCTCAGCTCGATCTTCGACTTTCTTACGTTCGCGGTGATGATCGGGCTTCTCCACGCGCACGCGTCCGAGTTCAGGACCGGCTGGTTCGTCGAATCGCTCGCAACGCAGACGCTGGTGATCTTCGTCATACGCACTCGCCGGCGACCCTTCTGGCACAGCCACCCGAGCTCGTCGCTACTGGTCGCGTCGTTGGTGGTGCCGGCGATCGGTGTGACGTTGCCGTACCTGTGGTTCGGCCACGACCTCGGCTTCACGCGCTTGCCGTGGCAGTACTACCCGATCCTGGTCGGGCTCGTGTTCGCATACCTCGCGCTCGTGGAGCAGGCGAAGGCGTTCTTCTACAGGACTCATCCGATTGGCGCACCGGTCGCCGAGCAACGCCCGAAGCACGTTCGCCGGATCCATCGGCGCGCGGCGCGGTTCAGTCAATCCCAGCGACTCGGCAAGCTGCCTGGACCGCGCGCGGGCGGCCCACCGCCCTGAGCTCAGAGCGAGCGCTCGCGGCTCAGTCGTCGAGCATCACGATCGTGCGCCCGATCGTCCGGCGGTCTGCCATGGCTTCGATCGCCGCGGGGATGTCTTCGAAGTCGATCGTCCGGCCGACCACCGGCTTGATCTCCTGGTCGAGTACTAGCTGGACGATCTCGCGCATGATCTTGTCGCCGAGCGCCGCACTCGCGAAGTTCCATCCCATTGCGGTCTTCAGCATCTCCGACATCTCGGGTTGCTGGTATGCGAGCAGCACTCCGCACAACTTGAAGTTCCCGAGCATGACGCGGCGGGGGACGATGAACGGCTCGTCGGCGACGAGTTTGTTGGAGGCGAAGCCCATCATCAGGTAACGGCCGTTGTAGGCGGTGCAGTGCATCGATTTCTCCATCACCGCCTCACCGACGTTGTCGAACACGACCTCGACGCCCCGGTTCGCGGTCTCGGCGAGCACGACTTGCGCGAAATCGGCGTCGTTGTAGTTGATCGCGACATCGGCGCCGAGGTCTTTGCACAGTTGCACTTTCTCGTCGGTGCCCGCCGTCGCGAAGACGCGCGCTCCGACGCGCTTGGCGAGCTGGATCGCGGCCGACCCCGATCCACCCGCGGCCGCGTGGATGAGCACGCTTTCGCCGGTTCGGAGCTCGGCGCGGTCATAGAGCCCGAGCCAGGCGAGATGAAACGGGAAGTAGAGCGCGGCGGCACCCGGCAGTGGAATCGACTCCGGCATGTCGAAGGTCGACACGACCGGACAGATCGCGTATTCCGCGAAGCCGCCGTTGGCGCCTTTCGGCATCGCGACGACGCGGCGGCCCTGCCACTCGTCGGTTCCTTCGCCGCACCCGTCGACGATTCCCATCACCTCCATGCCCGGGCTGTACGGCAACTCCGGACGCACCATCATGTTGCCGCCGTTGATGCGTTCGAGGTCGTTGAGGTTGAACGGGATGGCTTGCACCCGGACGCGGAGCTCACCGGCGTCGGGTGCCGGGACGGGCACCGTGTCGAGCTTCAGCACTTCGGTCGGCCGGCCGTATTCGTGTGTCCGCCACGCTCGCATCGTGCGATCCGCGTTCTGCATCTGGGTCACCTGCTCCGGGGTTCTCGTGACTTTTCGCGTGTCTAACAGCACCAACGGGGCAAGGCCAGCACCTCCTTGCGGATGTAGAGAGATGTGTTTAGATTGAACCGAAATCGCGTGACTTGGGGGTTGCATGTTTTCGCGGAAGCTGCCGACGGTTTCGTGCGCGCGTCGCGCAACGCTTGTGGTCGTGATCGGGATGGCGGCCGCCGCGTGCGGCGGGAATCACGGCAACGGGTCTGCGGTCACGCCGGGAAGTACTGGCACGCCTACCACCGTCGCGCCGGTCGTTCCCAAGTTCGGGACGCTGGTCTCGCCTTGTGGTCGGGGATCGGCCACGGGCGCGACCGCGAACGGCGTGACCAACACGTCGATCACCATCGGTTACGGCGACGACGCCGGCTATTCCGCCGCGCCCGGGCTCGACAAGGAGATGTCCGACGCGGTCAAGCCGATGATCAAGTGGTGCAACGACCAGGGCGGTATCAACGGCCGCAAGGTCGTCGGCAATTACTACGACGCGAAGGTGCTACAGGTCACGCAGGTGATGACCCAGGCCTGCAACGACAAGGTGTTCATGCTCGTCGGTCAAGGCTGGGTCCTCGACTCCGGGCAGGAGCAGACGCGAATCGCATGCAAGCTGTCGACGATCCCCGGCTTTGCCGTCGGGACCGCGTTCGCGAGTGGTTCGGGCATGCAGCAGCCGCTCCCGAACCCCGGCGACGAGGAGACAATTTCGTCCGCGTTCCAAATCGCCCAGCTGTTTCCCGACGCGGTGAAGAAGGCCGCCTTCGTCTTCGCCGAGTTCCCCGCGACTCTAGAGACGCGCGACAAGGCCGCGGCCGGATATCCGAAAGCCGGTTGGAAGTTCCTCGCCTGCGACCAGAAGTACAACATCGCGGGCGAATCCGACTGGAAACCGTTCGCCAGCACCCTCAAGTCGTGCGGAGTCGAGGCGGTTGTCTGGGTCGGGTCACCCGATCCGAACCTCGAGAACTTCCTCAACGCGTCGAAGCAGGTGGGCTTCGCGCCGAAGGCGTGGGTGACCGACCCGAACCAGTACACGGCCGCGTTCGCCAAGTGGAACGGGCAGAACGGAGGCGCGGCCGACAACGTCTACGTGCGTATGACCGGGGTGCCGTTCGAGTTCGCGGCCCAGGTGCCGGCGGTGAAGCAGTACACGGACCTCGTCGCCAAGTCGCACGGCACGATCGGCCTCCTCGGCGAGCAGGCGGCATCCGCGTTCCTGTTGTGGGCCACGGGGGTGAAGGCGTGCGGCTCGGCTGTCACGGCCAAGTGCGTGCTCGACAGTGCCGCCAAACAGACCGACTGGACCGGAGGCGGTCTCCACATCCCTGCCGACCCCGGGTCGAACACCGCGTCGAAGTGCGGCATGCTGCTCAAGTTGACGGGTTCAGCGTGGGTCAAGGTCGTTCCCAGCGGCGACACGCTGTTCGACTGCAACGACAAGTACCTAGTCAAGGGCATCACCACGAGTGCGGTCACCGCGGCCAAGCTCGACGCCAACCGCGTGGCTACCCAGTTCGGTACCTTCACGCCGAAGTAGCGGGCGTCGGTCGGGGCGCGGCGGCTCATCGAGGACCCGAATGAACCTGTTGATCAACGGTCTGATCACCGGTGCGGTGTTCGCGATCGCCGCCAGCGGCCTGGTCGTGACGTACTCGACCTCGGGCGTGTTCAACTTCGCCCACGGCGCGCTCGGAATGTTGTGCGCGTACGTCTACTGGGATCTCCGGGTCAACGACAGCCACACCTGGCCGTTGCTTCCGAAGGGGCATTGGCCGGCGCCCCTCGCGCTCGCGTTCGTGCTGCTCGTGTTCGCGCCGCTCATCGGCGCGCTCCTCTACCGCGTGGTGATCCGCGGCCTGCAGGAGACGTCCGAGATCGTGAAGTTGGTCGTGCCGATCTCAGTGCTGCTGGCGGCGATCGGACTCGCCAACTGGGTCTGGAAACCGACCGACTCGCACTCGATCCAGCCCTTCTTCGGCGCCGATCACAAGGTGACGGTGTTCGGCGTCGTGCTCCTCTGGCACGACCTGACGATCCTGCTCGTCGCCGTCGCGCTCGCCATCGGGTTGCGCTTGCTGCTGTACCGCACTCGCGTCGGGGTGTCGATGCGCGCGGTCGTCGACGATCGTCCCCTCCTCGAGCTGAACGGCGCCCGGCCCGATCGGGTGTCGCTTGTGAGCTGGATGATCGGTGTGTCGCTCTCCGCGCTCGCCGGAATCCTCATCACCCCGTTCCAGGGTGGGTCGCTCAGCTCGACGCTCCTCACGCTGCTCGTGATCAACGCGTTCGCGGCGGCGATGTTCGGTCGTTTGCGCAACCTGCCCCTGACATTCGTCGGGGCCGTCGTGTTGGGTTTCGCGACGCGCATGGCGTTCGAGCGTCCGACCGGGCTCATGCCCAAGTCGTTCGACTGGGGTGGGAACCTCCGACTCGCCGTTCCGATGATCCTTCTGTTCGTCGTGTTACTGGTTCTGCCCCAGGACCGCCTGCGCGGCGCAGTGGCGTATCGCACCCGCGAGCGGTTTTCGTTGCCGTCGATGCGGGCCGCGTGCATCAGTGGCATCGCGCTCGTCGTCGCCATCTTCCTGCTGTCGCGCATCATGGCCGCGTCGCCGTTGCTCACACTGAGCGACGCGCTCGCCGCCGCCATCATCATCTTGTCGCTCGTCCTCCTCGTCGGCTACGCGGGAGAAGTGAGCCTCGCGACCATGGCGCTCGCGGGAATCGGCGGCACCGTCCTGTACCACCATGTCGGACACGCGGCGTCGAGCCGGGCCGGGGTCATGGCGTTCGTGATCGCCATCGTCGCGACCGCGTTCGTGGGCGCCGCGATCGCACTGCCCGCGTTGCGCCTACGCGGGTTGTATCTCGCGCTTGCGACCGCCGCCTTCTCGATCGCGGTCGAACAGATGTTGTTCAAGGAGTACGCGGCCGAGCGTCGGATCTACCCCGCGACGTTGATACTGCTCGTCGCCTTCGGATGCGGCGCGGTCTACCGCGGCTTCTCGTCGCACCGAACGCGCGGCGCCGCCGTCGCCGCCGTCGGGTCCGGCGCCGTGGTGGCGCTGGCCGCGACCAACTCGTGGCTGCAGCGCGAGCGGTGGAGCGCGATCTTCCCCAATGGCAACCTGCAAGTCCCGCGACCCCAGCTGCTGGGTATCGACTTCACTCCGCAGGACAATTTCCTCTTGCTGCTCGCCGTCGTGTTCGCGGTGCTCGGCGTGATGATGATCGCCCTGCGCCGGAGTGCGTACGGCCGGCGGCTGACGGCGATGAAGAACAGCCCGGCCGCGTGCGCGACGCTCGGCATGAACATCGTCCGGCTCAAGTTGTCGGTGTTCATGATCTCCGCCGCCATCGCCGGCTTGGGCGGCTGCTTGTTCGCGCAGGAGATCGGAGCGGTCACGAGCGACCGGTTCGGCCTGTTCGAGTCGATGACGATGTTGATGCTGCTCGTGGTGGCGGGCGCCGGTTACGTGTCGGGCGGATTGACCGCGGGGCTGCTCTACGGAGCCGTCTTCGTCGCGCTCGAGTCGATCATCGCCAAACTGGGGCAGGACTACTCCGCGGTGCACGGCGTGAGCGCGTGGCTCGTGCACTTCACCGCGCTGCTGCCGGCGCTTATCGGTATCGGGCTCGGTCGCAACCCGAGCGGCTTCCTCCACGACGCCTTCGCTCGCTGGCGGACGATGATGCGCGACGCCAGAGCCATGCTGGTCGCGAGCGCCGGCGTCGAGCTGCTCGTGTGGTTCCTCGCCTTCCGGCACACGATCAACAACTGGACGTTTGCGATAGTGACAGCCGCGCTCGTCGTGCTGGTGCCTCAACTCGGATCGGTGCTTGATCCCTCGGCGCGGCGCCGTGGGATCAAGCAAGCTGTCGACGACGATGCGGGCGGCGCGATGCCGCTCGAGCTGATCGGCATCGATCGCGCGTTCACCGCGCAAGACCTGCGCGAGATCGATCGCGGCATCGGTCTCGATCGCGACCTCGATCGCGGCGGCGAGAGAGTGCGCGCATGACGGGCGAAAGCTTGCTGGTCGCCGAACACGTGACGGTCGAGTTCGGCGGCAATCGCGCGTTGTCGGAAGTCGATCTCGACGCCCGGGCCGGCGAGGTGACCGGCCTGATCGGTCCGAACGGCGCCGGCAAGACCACGCTCTTCAACGTCATCACCGGATTGCTGTCGCCGACGGCGGGTCGGATCCGGTTCGACGGGCGCGACGTGAGCCGCATCGACACGCACAAGCGCGCCCGGCTGGGGATCGCGCGCACATTCCAGCGGCTCGAGCTGTTCACCGATCTGACCGTGCGGGACAACCTCCGGGTCGCGGGCGAGATCCGCAACACGTGGAGCGGATTCGGGAAGGGTCTCGGCGGCCGCGTGCGACGGATCAACGTCGCCCACGAAACGGAGCGTGTGCTCGACCTGATCGGATTGGGCGCCCTCGCCGACGCGGACGTGTCGACGATCCCGACCGGTACTGCGCGCGTCGTGGAGCTCGGGCGGGCCTTGATGATCCGGCCGCGCGTGCTGCTGCTCGACGAACCGGCGTCGGGTCAGTCCGACGACGAGACCAGGGCGTTCACCCACCTCCTGCGGCGGCTCGTGCGCGACGACGGTCTCAGCATCCTGCTCGTCGAGCACGACATGACGCTGGTCATGGACGTATGCGACCGCATCCACGTGCTCGACTTCGGCGAGGTCATCGCCGTCGGCACACCCGACGACGTTCGCCGCGACCCGCGTGTTCATGATGCCTACCTCGGGACCTCGACCTCGTGAGCGCTGCGAGTGCGCTCGAGCTGCGCGACGTGCGCGCGGCCTACGGAACGATCAACGTCCTGCGCGGGGTCGACCTCGCGGTCCCGTACGGCAGCCTGGTTGCGTTGCTCGGTCCGAATGGGGGCGGGAAGTCGACCGCACTGCGGGTCATCGCCGGCCAACTGCCGACGACGGGCGGTGACGTCTTCGTCGCGGGCCGCCGCGTCAACGGCGCCGCTCCCGACGAGCTGGCGCGCCGCGGCGTGTGCCTGATCCCGGAAGGCAAAGGGATCTTCCCGAATCTCACGGTGCGCGAGAACCTCTGGATGGCAACGCACAGCGGCACCTCCCTGATGGAGATCGAGGAGATCGCCTACGCGCGTTTCCCGCAGCTCGGACAACGGCGGCGGCAGCTCGCCGGAAGGCTTTCGGGCGGCGAGCAGCAGATGCTGGCGATGGCGCGCGCGCTGGCTACGAATCCCTCGCTGTTGCTGCTCGACGAGCTGTCGATGGGATTGGCGCCGATAGTCGTCGAGCAGTTGTACGAGATCGTGGCGCAGGTCGCCAACGAGGGCGTCTCGATCCTCGTCGTCGAGCAGTTCGCGCGTGCAGTATTGGGAATCGTGGACTGGGTGGGGATCATGCTCCGGGGTCGGATCTCGAACTTCGGCGCGCCCGCCGCGATGGAAGCCGAGTTGTCGACCGCATATCTGGGTGAATGAGAGACGCAGGATCAAAATGATGAGCCAATCGAACGACCGCGCCGAACAGTTCAAGGCCGAGATCGCGGAGATGAGGTTGAAGACCGGGCGCGCGCGGATGGAGAACCTGCTGCAACTTCTCGGCGTGATCCTCATGGTCGCCGGCATCGCCATCGCGCTGGGCGCGTACAGCGCGTCGCTGAACGTCACCGCGACGCCGGGAACGAACGTCGACGTCCTCGACTCGAACTCCTATACCCCGCTCGCCATCGCCGGTCTGGCGATCAGCGTCACGGGCGGTTTCCTCTTCCTGCGGTACTCGCTTGCGAAGTTCCTGCGCTTCTGGCTGTTGCGCCAGTCGTACGAGCAGCGCGCGGCGATCGACGACGCGTCGTCCGGCCGGACCCCGTAGGGCTCAGCGCGCGGGTCGGTTGCTCGGGACGCGGTAGCGGTCGACGTAGTTGGAGAAGCGCTCGGCCAGTTGCGCGGCGTCGAGCCCGAACTCGTCGAGGTCGTACCCGTGCACCCCCATGCCGTCCTTCGGGTGCGCCGCGACGTACGCCGTCATCGCCTGGCGCGCGTTCGCGCCCAGAGGATCATCTCCGGTGTCGCCCGAGGCCGAGTAGATCGACTCGACCGCGCCAACGGGATCTCGCACCAGGTCGTCGTACTGGACGTCGACGACCCGGTGCTCGGGATGCGTCGAGCGGAACGCGTCGATGCGGCGGATCGATTCCTCGAGCATCGCCACCCAATGTTGGGCGATGTAGGCACGATGATCGGCGTCGGTGAACGTTCCCGACAACGTGTTGATGAGGCTGCAGACCGACGCGCAGAGCACGACCGGGTCGCGGTGCAACAGCACGAGGCGGGCGTCGGGGTACACCGCGGTCAACGCCTCGAGGTTGAGCGCGTGATGCGGGCTCTTGAGCGTCCACCGGCCGCGGACACCGCCGTTCTGGAGCACTTGTAAAGCCAGGCGGTGATACTCGTAGGCCGAACGCTGGTCGACCTGCAGGAGCCACTCGCCGTAGGTCGGCACGTTGGATATGGCCTCCCACGCCAGGCTCTTGAAGTCCTGACTCATCACCGAGATGCATTCCGTCGGGCCGTCGGGCTCCTCGTGGTGGATGGCCCGTATTCGAGGGTTGATCTGTTCCAGCATGTCGTTGCCGAGGCGGGCGGCTTCGACACGCGGTCCCTCTCGAAAGTTGCCCGGCGTCGGCGGCGGCACGCTGTCGCCCGCTTCCCAGCGCAACAGCGCGCGGTTACGGACGTCCTGCTCGAGCAGGTAACTGAGGAACGTCGTCCCGGCGCGGAACATCCCGATCACCACGAGCGGCGCATCGATGCGCTCGTCGGCGACATCGGGATGCCGGCGCGCCCAGTCGACGATCCGCAGCCGGTTGGCGAGATTGCTCACGACGTTGGCGCGTATCGCGGTCGCGCCGAGCTCGTTGAGTCGGGCTTCGGCGTTGACCGAAGCCCAGTACACCGAGAGACCCTCGCGGAAGCTGTCGGATCCGAAGTCGTCGAGTCCGGTCTGCGCGCGCGCGGCGCCGATCAGCTCATCGTGATCCATTGCCGGGCGACGGTACTAAGCAGGTCTCCTTATGTCAAAGCTCCCACAGGGGAGCCGACATCGCCGCCGCCAACATCGCCACCAGGTTCTGCACGAACTCTTCGTGCTCGAGCTGCGGGCGCCCGCGCCGCCCTCGACGACCCCGCACGCGCGCGCGGTCGGCGACCGCACGCAAGATGAAGCCCGTGGCCAGCGCGAATCGTTCCGCCCTGACGTCGGGACCGACGTCGGCCATCCGCTTCGCGAGGAGGTCGTAGACCGCGTACCCGCCGGTGCGCTCGAGCGCCGCAGACACGTCGGCGTCGAGACTGCTCGGATCCTCCTCGACGAGCTCGGCGAGGATGACCAGGAAACACCGTCCGCGCCAGCCGCTCTCGGCCAACTCGGTCGCGGGACGCACGATCGCCTCGATGACCGACTTCACGTCGTCGTCCGGTTGCTTCAACGCGATCTCGAGCAGCTCGCCCTCTCGGCGAGCGAGGAAATCGACATGCCGCTCGAGTACCGCCGACAGCACACCGGCACGCGACCCGAAGTGGTAGTGAAGCGCGCCCCGGTTCTTCTGACCCGCGCGGCGCGTGATGTCGATCAACGATGCCCCGTACACGCCGTGCGCGGCGAAGGCCCGGGCCGCCTCGTCGATGAGCTTCTCTCGCGTGCGCGAGGCGTCCAAGGGCATTCCGGAAATCCTACGATCTGAAGGCGCCGGGCAACGCGTCGTCGGGCGGCGCTACTCCGACGACAACGCGTCGGCGGGCCAGGTGCGCGCGGCCTTGCGCGCCGGCCCGAACCCGACGAGGTTCACGAGCGCGATCACGCACGGGACGGTGACCGCGAGCGCGACGACCGGGAAGATGGCGACCGGCAGTATTCCGAGGCTGTCGGCGACGTGGCGCCAGACGACGTTCCCGACCAAGACGCCAAGGGGAATGCCGACCACGAGGCCTACGATCGCCAGCGTCGGCGAACGCGCCATCGTCGAAGCGGGCCGGCGAACCGCCACCCTGCGTGCCATCACGAAGGTGAGGGTGGCGGTAGCGCGTTCCGACCAGATCGATCGGTCCTCGCTCGCGACCGTGAGCGAGGGTCACCGGCGCGAAGAGACGCCGCGACACGTGAGCATCAGTTCGGAGCGTTCGAAGTTCTCGCCCGCGACGTCGTCCACAAAGGTGGGCGCACGTTCGGATATCGAGTGCGTGCCGGCGACTCGACCTTCGCGTACGTTCCGGACGCGCTCGACGCGAACGACGAGGCGATCCTGGAGCTCGCCGCCGATGCCGACGTCCTCATTCGGGGCGCACCGTTCGTGCTCGACGAATCCGAACGGGCCGCCGCGTTCGGTCACGGAACCGCCGAGGTCGCGGCCGCGATCGCGAAACGCGCGCGGGTTCGGCGACTCGTCCTGACCCATCATGCGCCGGCTCGCAGCAACGCGGCCGTCTACGACATCGCGAAGCGGGTCGGCGCGACCGCCGCGACCGAGGGCATGATGCTCGTGCTCTGACGCGGATTCTGGAGGCGGATCTAAGTGCTGCATACGCGGTTGTGTGATCTGTTCGGCATCGATTACCCGGTGCTCAACGCGCCGATGGGAGGTGGGGATGCGCCGGCGCAACTCGCGGCCGCGGTCTCCGAAGCCGGCGGTCTCGGACTTATCGGCGGTACGACCATGGGCGGCGCCGAGTGGTTGGTGGCGCAAATCCGGCTCGCGCGTGACCTCACGGATCGTCCCTTCGGCGTCGGGTTCATCAGTCACCTCCCGAATGCGGCGGAGCTGATGGCCGTGGCGTTGCGCGAAGGAGTCCGAATCGTCGCCCACTCGTTCGCGGACCCGTCTCCCTTCGTCGAGGCCGCTCACGATGTCGGAGCGATCGTGCTGTGCCAAGTTCGCACCGTCGACGATGCGCGACGCGCCGCATCGGCGGGCGTGGATGTCGTAACGGCCCAGGGCACGGAGGCCGGCGGTCATACCGGACTGGTGTCGACGTTCCCGCTCCTACCCGCGGTCGTCGACGCCGTGGCTCCCGTGCCGGTCGTCGCCGCGGGAGGAATCGCGGACGGTCGCGGGATTGCCGCGGCACTGATGCTCGGCGCCGAAGGGGTCTGGCTCGGCACCAGGTTTCTCGCGACGCACGAGTGCGGAACGTCGGACGCGTACAAGGAGCGTGTCGTCTCCGCCACCGGAGATGACACCGTCCTCACCGATCTCTTCGACATCGCCGTCGGGATGCCGTGGCCCGAAGGGGTATCCGGCCGCGCGATCAGAAACCGCTTCGTCGAACGCTGGGAGAGTCGCGAGGACGAGCTTCGAACCTGGGCGATCGAACATCGCGACCAGTACCGCAGTCTCGGTGGGGATACCGAGGTCGCGGAGAGGGCGATATGGGCGGGCGAGGCAGCATCGTTCGTCACGGGTATCGAGTCGGCAGCCGACGTGGTGCGCGACCTCGTTGCGGACGCGGCCGACGTCTTGACGGCGCGGCCCGCAACCGTGCTCCGGAATCCCTGAACTGCGCGGCGAGGTCCGCTTTACGCCGGACGCACGAGGATGTAGGTGACGAGGGTCGCGACGAAGACGAGACTCAACACGACTGTGGAGGTGCGGACGCGTAGGCGCATCAGCTCGAGCTCGCGACGCCAGTGGTCTCGACATCGGCGGGCAGCGTGATGCCCTCCTTCCGGAGAGCGGTAGCGATGCGGGTTCGCAGCTCTCGGCCGACGATGAACTGTTTGCCGGGAAGCGTGCGGGAGACCATGCGGATGCTGAATCCGCCGACGTCGAGGCTCTCGACGCCCATCACGGTCGGGGCATCGAGCATGAGCGGACGGAGGGATTCGTCGGAGTAGACGTCCTCGCCGACGGCCTGCAAGAGCGCGTTCACCCGGTTGATGTCGGCGGTCGCGGGCAGAGGCACGTCGATGACGGCCCGGGCCCAGTCCCGCGACAGGTTCGTGACCTGGTTGATCTGGCCGTTCGGGATGATCACGACCTCACCGTTGACGGTACGCATACGGGTGATGCGAAGTGTGACGTCCTCGACCGTGCCCGTCACTCCGGTCGTTGCGCCCAGGTTGGAGATGCGGATGAGGTCGCCGAATCCATATTGCCGTTCGGTGATGATGAAGAAGCCGGCGAGGATGTCCTGGACCACACGCTGCGCGCCGAAGCCGAGTGCAACGCCGGCGACGGTGGCCGGAGCGATCAGGCCGGCGAGCGGGACACCAAATCGTTCCAGTACGACCACGCCCGTGATCGAGTAGATCAACACGATCGCCGTCCAGGTGACGACCTGGGTCAGTGAGTGGCGATGTTTGGCCGCTTCGGAACGGACGAGCGCGTCGCCGCTCTCGTCCTGGGCGTCGATGCGTGCGGTCAGCTTGGCGCCGAACCAACCGACGAACCGCGTCAACAGGATCGAGCCGACGATCAGCAAGACGATCTGGAGTCCGTTGCTACGCGCCCACTTGTCGATGTCGCCGAGCGACGTGATGGCCACCGTCATGGCGGACATCATTGCCTGCGTCCGGCGTTTCCTCGAAGCCGGGCAATACGATTGGGCGCAATCGCGGCCTCAATGACACAAGCGGGCGAACCCGTCCAGATGTAAGGGGGCACTTGCACGGTTTGGGGTTGCTCCTGGCGGTCGAGCCCGTGCCGTGGGCGCGCTCGCAGATGGCGTTCACGCTCGCCGTACACATCGTCCTCGTGCCGCTCGGCGTGGCGTGGGCCTTCATGGCGCTGGTCGCGAACTACCGGGGGATCAAGCACGACGAGCCCGACGCGTTGCTCCTCGCGCGGCGTTGGTCGAAGTACATGGCGGTGACGTTCGCAGTGGGCGCGGTCACCGGCACGGTGCTCTCTTTCGAGTTCGGCCTCCTGTGGCCACGGTTCATGGGTCGCTTCGGCGGCGCGTACGGCATTCCCTTCGCGATCGAAGGGTTGTTCTTCTTCCTCGAGGCGATCTTCATCGCCGTCTACATCTACGGATGGCGCCGGCTCTCGCCGTGGGCACACTTTTGGACCGGTGTCCCCATCGTGATCGCCGGTATCGGTGGCACGGCATCCGTCGTTGCCGCGAATGGCTGGATGAACGAGCCGGCCGGGTTCAGGTTGAACTCGGTGGGCAAGGTCGTCGCCGTCGATCCGTGGGCGGTGATCTTCAACAAGGCCATGCCCTACGAAACGCTCCACATGCTCGTGGCGGCATATCTCGTGGGCGGGTTCCTGATTGCGTCTGTGTACGCGGCGGCGATGCTGCGTGGGCGGCGCGATCGTTATCATCGGCTCGGCTTCGTCATTCCGTTTACGGTCGCGGCGATTGCCGCGCCGATTCAGATGGTCGTCGGCGATCAGTTGACGCGTTGGGTCTACAAGAACGAGCCGGTGAAGTTCGCGGCGATCGAGATCGTGCCCAAGACGTCGAGCGACGTGCCCGAGACCCTCTTCGGTCACCTCGACTCGAAGGGCGAGGTCAGCGGCGGTCTCGTCATTCCCGGACTCGCGTCGCGATTGTCCGACCCGAGCAAGGGCACGAACACCGTCGTGCAAGGCCTCGGCGCGGTGCCCGCGACCGATCGACCGACGAACGCCGAAGTGAACGTCGTGCATCTCGCGTGGGACGTGATGATCGGGCTCGCGACGCTCCTCGCGCTGTTGTCGGCTTGGTACGCCTTGTCGTGGCTGCTCCGGCGCGACATCCCGAAAGCCCGTCTCTTCCTGTGGTTGGCATCGGGCGCGGGCGTCGCCTCCGTGGTCGCGATGGAGGCGGGTTGGGTCGTCACCGAGGTCGGTCGCCAACCATGGATCGTCCACGGCTACATGACGGTCGACCAGGCGGCGACCACGAACCCGGGAGTGTGGATCACCTTCCTCGTGACTTCCGCGCTCTACATCGGTGTGGCGGTGACGCTCGTGCTGATTCTCCGCGGGATGAGCCGTCGATCGCGCGAAGGTGACGACGCCGACGTCGGCGGTCCCTACGAACCGCGTGGTCCGGTGCCCGGTCCCGTCGGCGCGGAGGTCGGCGTCCAGTGAGTCGCGTGGTCGCGGTGACGCTGATGTTGGGCATCACCGCCTACGCGCTCTTCGGCGGTGCCGATTTCGGCGCCGGTTTCTGGGATCTCGTCGCGGGAGGCGCCACGCGCGGCAGGCGGCCGCGCGCGATCATCCAGCACGCCATCGCGCCCGTATGGGAAGCGAACCACATCTGGCTGATCTTCTCGCTGGTCGTGCTCTGGACCAGCTTCCCCGAAGTGTTCGCGTCCGTCGGGCTGACGTTGTTCGTCCCGCTGTCGATTACCGCGCTGGGCATCGTCCTTCGAGGTTCGAGCTTCGCCTTCCGCGAGCAGGTGACGCGCACGTCAAGCCGGAGGAACTTCGGCGCGGCTTTCGCGACCTCTTCGATTCTCGTTCCGTACTGCATGGGCGCCATCGCCGGCGCAATCGCCTCCGGTCGCGTACCCGCCGGAGGCAACGCCGGGCCCTTGTGGTCGAGTTGGATCAACCCGACCTCCGTACTCGGCGGTGTCCTGGCCGTCACCACGTGCGCGTACCTCGCGGCGGTGTACCTCGTATGGGACGCGCGGCGAAGTGATGACGCCGAAATGGTCGAATACTTCCGCCGGCGCGCGGTGGCGGCCGCGGTCGCAGCCGGCGTCGTGGCGTTCGCGGGAATCTTCGTCCTGCGCGCCGACGCCCGTTACCTGTTCGACGGACTCACGTCACGCGCACTTGCACTCGTGGTCCTTGCCGCGCTCGGCGGGATCGGCTCGCTGATACTCCTCGTTCGGCGCGCGGGTCGCGCCGCCCGGTTGTTCGCGGCGGGTGGAGTCGCCACGGTGGTGCTCGGCTGGGGTGTCGCCCAGTGGCCCTACATGCTCCCGACGTCGTTGAAGGTGTCGCAGGCCGCCGCGCCCGATCCGACACTCACCTCGATCTTCGTCGTGTTCGTGATCGCGGTGATCGTCATCGTGCCGTCGCTGGGCTTGCTCTACTACCTCGATCAGAGGAACCTCCTCGAACCAGAGGAGACCGTCGCGGCATCGTGATGTCGGCGCTCCGGGCTAACCGACCGTCGACTTCTGTTCGGGTGCGATGCAGGTCGGACGGCTGCACGATCCCGTTCGCCCCGCCAGGACATCAGACCGAGTCACCGCGACGATCGAACGCTCACACCAACAGGAGGCCGGGAGCAGTCCGCGTTCGGCTGTGAGCAGTAGGTACGCGTGTCCCTTGAGCGGGGACGACGGTGCGCCGGTTTGCGGACGAGGCCTGATCGGGTTCTCGGGCTGACGACTGCCTGCCATATGCCCCCCTGGCGAGTTTGTGCCTCACCCATACCGGGGAACGAGCCACCTCAAACATGAGTTCGTCGACTCGTGTGGTCGGCGACGTCCTGGTAGGGCCCCAACTCCTCCACAAACGCATGCTGATCCACCTGGAGGAGTCCTGCACGTTCACGCCCACGCGCCAACATCGTGGAGTCAGTCAGACTGGTAGCCACGTCGAAACGACGGCGTGACGGTCGGCGGGAGCGCCGTGGGTTTGGAGCGTGCGGCAGACGCGATGAGCCCTGACGCTGTAGTTGCGAAGAGATCGAGACGGGTTCGGTTCCGGTGGGGGGTTCGACCGGGCACCTACCGCGACGCGCTGAGGCACGTCGAGTTCCGCCACCTCATCGCCACGTACTTCGTCATGGCCATCGGCCAGACGTTCGGGACCGTTGCAATGGCGGTCGCGATCTTTTCGCGCACGGGCTCCGCCGGTTGGGTCGCCGCGATTGCCGCGGCCCGTGTGTTGCCGTACATCCTCGTTCCGGGGCTCGCGGGCGTCATTGCGGCCCGCGTTCCGCGGCGGCGCTTGCTCATGTGGTCGGCCGCGGCGCGCGCGGCATTGGTGGCGGCTCTCGCACTGGCCGTTGCCGCGCACTTTCCTCCGCTCGCCTTGGTCGCGCTTGCGTTCTTCTTCGCGGCGTTCGGAACGCCGTGCTATCCCGCGATGGCTGCCGCGGTTCCTGCGACCTTGACCGCCGAGGATCTCGCTCCCGGCAACGGGCTCCTCACGGGTCTGGAGACCCTGTCGTTCATCGCGGGGCCCGCGCTGGGCGGGCTCGCGCTGCTGAGCGGGTCTCCGGTCGCGGCGCTGCTGGTCAACGCCGGGATCTTCGTCGTCGCGATTGGGCTCGCGGCGCTCCTCGACGCGGTCCCCGCGCCCCGAGCCGTTGCGGATTCGTTGAAGAGCGAGCTGTTGGCCGGGGCCCGAGCCATGAAAACGGTGCCGGAGTTGGCGGCGCCGGTCGTGCTCGTGGTGGTCGTGAATCTGACCTATGCCGGCGCCTTGGTCGCGCTCGTGCTCTACGCGGAGGACGTCCTGAGCGGGGGCGCCGATTTCGGGCTCCTGAACGCCGGTCTGGGCGTCGGCGCGCTCCTCGGCGCGATGATGACCAACCGGCTGGCCCGTTCGCAAAGCCAACTCTTCGTCCTGGGCGCCGTGACATTGCTCGCCGGTGTGCCGTTCGCCCTGCTCGGTGGCGTGTCGTCCACAGTCGTCGCGGCGGCGCTCATGGTTCCCGCGGGCGCCGGATGCGTCGCGACGGAGGTGCTCGCGGTGACGCTCGTGCAACGCGTCGTCTCACGCGAACGCGTCGCGCACGTGTTCGGACTGCTCGACTCGCTGATCTTCGCGGCGCTCTTTCTGGGCTCCGTGATCGCGCCCCCGCTCATTCACGCGTTCGGCGTACGAGTCGCGCTCGCGACCCTCGGTGGCGTGATCCCCGCCGGAGCGCTCTTCATCTCGGTGCGTTTTGCACGCAGCGCGAGCCGGCGGCTCGACGAATCCGTTGCTGAACGTGTCGCATTACTTCGCAGACTGCCGTGGCTGCACAACGCGCTCGCACCGACGCTCGAAGCCCTCGCGGTCGAAGCGCGCGCGGAGACGGTCGAGCCCGGCGCTCGCGTGATCGAAGAAGGCGCGGATCCCGACGATTTCTTCGTGCTCGTATCGGGCGCGCTCGAAGTGCTACGCCGCACGGATGGTCGCGAGGACGTGATCGCGACTCTTGCGCCCGGAGCAGGCTTCGGCGAGGTCGGCCTGCTGCAACAGGTGCCGCGTACGGCCGGCGTCGTCGCGCGCGAGAGGAGTGTCGTCCTGCGGATCAGTGGTGACCGCTTCGTCGCGACCGTCAATGCCGTTGCGGCCGCCGCGGGCGGAACCCTGGGCGGCGGCCTGCTCGGGCGACTCGGCGTCGAGATCGGCCCGGCCTGACGTGGGGTGAGCCGACGGCGGCGAGTTCCGGCGATGTGTCCGATTTGTGAACGGGAAACCGGTCCGGGATTCCTTGCGCGCATTGTCCGGGCCCGTCGAATCCCTGTAGCTTTTCACGCGAGCAGCGGGCGCAGGGGCGCTGCGAGAGGGGCTGGGGCATGGTGCGGATGCGGCGGCGCGCTGTTGCGAGCTTTATCGCGTCCTTCGTCGCGCTCGGCGGCGTCGTCACCGGCGCGACCCGGGCGTACGCGATCACACCGGCGGCGACCCTCACATCGCTCTCCTCCAACCCGGGCACGACACCGGCCGGCGCGTTCAGCCTTCCGGTCAACGCGATCCCGAGTCAGGCGTTCGCCACGAACGCCTCGAACAACCCGAGCCCGGTCGAGTCGATCGGGGTCGGGCACACGGGAGTCGGGCACACCGGTGTCGGGCACACCGGTGTCGGGCACACGGGAGTCGGGCACACCGGTGTCGGGCACACCGGCATCGCGCGTCTCGCCCTCGGTCAACTCGGCGTCGGGCACACCGGGGTCGGGCACACCGACGTCGTCGGCGCGGCGATGCAGAACATCCTCATCACCGATCTCCCGATCTGGTATCCGCACGGGTGCGACGATCCCGCGAGCACGACGCCGTGCACCGGATGGGAAGGCGTCCTCGCCGGTACAGCCCTCGCGGCGCTGCCCCGGCAGACGATCACGATGAAGGACGTCATCCTCGACAGCACTGCGCTCGCGCGTTTCAACTCGCTGCAGCTGTCCGACCTCGACCTCTCGAAGACTTCGCTCACGAACCTTCCGCTCGCGGCCGTCGCGCTCTCGGGCATTCCGATCTCGCAACTCTCGCTCGACGGCAACTTCGACCCCGCGCACACGTTCCAGAACTGGTGCGACACGCTCTCGAACCTGACGACGGGCGTCGACTGCCTCGCCGACCTGGGCGTCGACCCTACGACGATCACCAGCGCGAACGTCGCGACCGTCGACGACATCACGCTCCTCACGCTCGCATTCGCGGGCGTCGACTTCAGCGTGCTGCCGCTCGCCGCGATCACCGTCACGGGTGACGTCAACACTCCGAGGAACGTGCTCGGCACCTCGCCGCTCGGCGTCGCGAGTGTCGGCACGGCGAATATCCCAGGGTTCAGTCCCGACGTCACGCTCGCCGACATCGGCGTCGGACACACCGGTGTCGGTCACACGGGTGTCGGTCACACGGGTGTCGGTCACACGGGTGTCGGTCACACGGGTGTCGGTCACACCGACATCGCCAACCTGGGTGTCGGGCACACGGGCGTCGGCCACACCGACTTGAATGCCGCGGGCGTCGGGCACACCGGCGTCGGGCACACCGGTGTCGGTCACACGGGTGTCGGGCATACTGCCGTCGGCACCAGCGGACCGGGAGCAGTACCTCTGGGATTGATGGTGCTCGGCGACACCAGCGGGCCCATAGGCATCGGAAAGTTCCTTCTCGCCGACCTCGATCTTGCGGCCGCGGGCCTGGCCGACATCCCGTTGTCCGACCTCGGCACCAACGCGGGCTCGATCGTGCAGTGCACCGTGTTCGACTGCACGACTGCCAACGCCACACTCGGCTCGGTCGGGAACGCGCTCCTGCAGCCGAACGCGACGCTGTTCGATCTTTCCAACGCGCTCGTCGCCAACAGCGCGAGCGCGGTCGCGTTCGCGGGCCTGCGCTCCGGACCGATCATCGGCGCGCTGCTTCCCGGAACGACCGAGGGTGACACGGTCACCTTCGCCGATTACATCGGGCAGATCAACGCGTTCAACTCGAGCACTCTCGACACGCCGCCTTACCAGATGACGCTCGCCGACTTCTTCGCCCAGGCCGACCAGGTCGTCGGAACCGACTGGACCGTCGGCACGGCAATCGACGACGCGAGCACGACGCTCGAAATCCACGGCACAACCGCGCCGCCGGCCGGCGCGTTCACCGTGTTCGGCGGCTCCGAACTGATGAACGTCACCGCCGCGGTCGACCACGGCGACGGCACCCAGACGTGGACGGTCACCCGCGGACTCAACGGTTCGACCGCCGTTGCGCACGCCGTGGGTATCCCGGTCTTCGGCGGTGCCGACGTCGAGCTGGGCGTCCTCCTCAGCGGGCTGTCCGTCGCCGACCAGGACCGCACCACGCTCGAGGAGCTCTTCGGCGCGCTGCCGCCTGACATCCTCAACGGAACCAACCTCGGCGAACTTCTGTCGGCGATTGCCAGCGCCACCGGCATCACCCTCGACGACCTGCTGCTCGCGTTGCTCGGCCAGCAGGACCTCCCGTGGGAGCAGCTCGACATCGGCAGCGTGAACCTGCAGACGTACGCGTCGCCGCAAACCCTGATCACCTTCACCGGGACGCTCGTCGTGAACGGTGACGGCCCGCAGGACATCGAGGCGAACGCGACGATTCCCGCCGACTTCGCGTACGTGCCGGGGTCGTCGTCGCTCGGCGGCACGCCTGTCGCCGATCCGGCGGTGTCGAGCTCGAGCGGCGGGCAGCAGCTCAAGTGGACGTTGCTCCAGGTGCCCGTCGGCACGTCGTCGCTGACGTTCCAGTTGGAGCCGGGTACCGCGCTCGGGACCGAAACCGTGTCGGCTGAAGCTCACCTGCGAAGCGTGGGCACCGCGAACCCGACCGTGAGCTCCGACGTTGCGGTGACCAACACCGCGCCGTCGGCGGCGTCGACCGATTCGAATAACCCGACCACGATGTCGCCCGACACGCTGTACCTCGGGCACGTCAGCGCCGGACAGACGTCGAACTTCTTCCAGCTGACGATCGCCGGAGGCCAGCGCGTCTCGCTGTTGCTCGGCAACCTTCCCGCCGACTACGACCTCATCCTCTACGACGCTTCCGGGGCGGCCGTCCACCTTCGCCTCTCGCCGAGCGGCAGCGTCATCCCGGTGAGCGACCCCGCGCCTTCGCTCACTCCGGCGCAGGACTCGCTCCCGACCGAGACGCTGCAGGACCTGCCGCTCGTTGCGGGCCGCCGGGTCTACGACGTCTCCGCGAACCGCGGGCTGAAGGACGAAGAGATCGACACCGGCACGTTGCCCGCCGGGCAATACCTCGTCCAGGTTGCCGGCTATAACGGCGCGTCGAGCGACCTGCCGTACAGCTTGCGGGCCCGCATCACGAACGACGCCGCGGCAACGTGTCCGGGCACGCACACGTTCCAGTTCCCGACCGATCAGGCACCCGCCTTCACCCCGCCCGCGCCGTCTGCCGCGGTCGACACCGTGGTGCTCATGGATCCCAACCGCCTCGCGCAGACGTGGGGCGCCGCGGCGGTCCAGCCGGTGTGGAAGGCGCTGACGGCGTTCATGAACGCCTACGGCAAGGCCCAGCTCGTTTCGGTGGAGGACAACCAGGCGACGCGCGACGCGTACACGGCGTGGGACGCGGATCCGTGCGGGGTCGCGGGCGCGAACGGCGTCGTGACGGCCATCGGCGCGCAACTCGACGCGCTCCTCGCCCAGAACCCGAACATCAAGTTCGTGACCGTCGTCGGCGGCGACGACCAGATCCCGATGGCGCGCCTGCGCGACGCGACGCGGATCGCGAACGAGCGCGGGCGCGCGCCCGACTTCAGCAATGCCGCCAACGCGCTCGCGTCGGTGTTCTCGGGTGGCTTCCTGCTGACCGACGACGTCTACGCGCAGCAGCACCCGCTCGCGGTCGCGGGTCGCGATCTGTTCGTGCCCGACCTGCAGGTCGGTCGCCTCGTCGACCGTCCGGACGAGATCGCCAAGGCGTTCTCCGACTTCGCGGCCGCGAACGGCGTGCTCCCCGCGTCGGCGAAGAGCCTCGTCACGGGTTACGACTTCCTCAGCGACGGCGCGCACGCGGTCGCCGACGCCCTCGCGGCGGGCCAGCACAATCCCGACACCTCGCTGATCAACGACACGTGGACACGCGACGACCTCGCAAGCAAGTTGCTCGGTGCACCGAGCGCCGGCGCGTCGTCCGACCCCTCGAAGCCGATTCCGAATATCGCCTCGGTGAACGCGCACTTCGACGAGCAGAACATTCTCCCCGCGATCGGCAACACGAACAAGAACGCGTCGGCGCTGTTCAGCCTCGCCGATGCCCAGGCCGCTGGCACGCGCAACGGCGGCACAACGCTCCAGGGCGCGCTGCTGTTCAGCATGGGTTGTCACGCCGGGCTCAACCTGCCCGACGCGATGGCGACCGTCTTGGGACGCGTTGGTGATACCGGTGACTGGTCGCAGTTCATGGCGCAGCAAGGCGCGCTCTGGATCGCGAACACGGGTTTCGGTTACGGCGACACCGACACGGTTGCGCTGTCGGAGAAGCTCATGGCCCTGCTCGCCGACCAGCTCGATCGCTCGAGCACTATTGGCGAGGCGCTAAGGGTCGCGAAGCAGCGGTACCGCGCGGCCCTCGCGGTCGTCAGCCCCTACGACGAAAAGGTGATGGAGGAATCGACGTTCTACGGTCTGCCGCAGTGGTCGCTCGGGGCGCCCAGCTCCGGACCGGTGGTCCTGCCGAGCACGTCGGGTTCGGCGGTCGACGGTCAGATCGCCGGTCTGCGCTCGAGCGACTTCAGCCGCGACTTCGACCCGAACGGGGTCGGCAGCGCCGGCGTCGACCCGTTGCACTTCGTGACGAATCCCGGTGCGCCGTCGCCTGCCGGCCACTACGAGGTCAACGGCCAGACGCTCGTCGCATCGCAGCGACCCATTCAGCCCCGTTACGAGTTCGACGTCTCGCCGGCGGCGACCGATCCGACCAATCTCGCGGGCGAGGTGGCGAAGGGCACCATCATCACGGAGCTGCATTCGCAGGACACCGTCGGCTTCTTGCCCGACTACTCCCGACCCGCGACAGATCAGTCGCAGAACGAGCACGCCCAACCCGTCGGCGACGCGTCGTTCCCGGCCGGACTGCAATCACTGACGACATACGGTCACGACAACGGATTGACGCAGCACGTCAACGTGGTCCCCGCGCAGTTCCGTCCGACTCCGGGCCTGGCCGAGCCCGGGCGTGGCACCGAGCGCTTGTTCACGCACTTCCGCGCGCACGTGTACTACGGGCCGGAAGGCTCCGACAGCGTGCCGCCGACCATCCTCACGTCGGGCACGCAGGTGTTCAACAACACCGTCACGATCACCGCGCAGGTGCAGGACACGGGCGCGACCGATCCGGTAGGCAACGTCAAGCGCGTGTTCGCGCTCGTCAGCCAATCGGGCGCGGGCGCGGGCACGTGGTTCCCGATCGAGCTCCACCCGTCGTTGTCTCTTACCGACGCTCCGGGTACATGGGTCGGCCAGTTTGCGTCGTTGCCCGCACCCAACAGCCTCGTCGACTACTACGTGCAGGCTGCCGATTCCGCGGGCAACGTCGGCGTGTCGGCCAGCAAGGGCGCCTACTTCAACGCCGAGAACCTCGCGCCGACCGGGCCGCTCCGTTTCACGTTCACCGGTGCACAGGGGAACAACGGCTGGTTCACGTCGAACGTGTCGGTGAAGATCACGCCGCCGGCAGTGACTCAACTGCGCAAGATCTCCTACAGCATCGACGGCGGCAAGACGATCACCGCGCCGCTGATCGGACCGGTGACCCTCCCGACGTTCACCGATCTCAATGAGGGCGTGCACACGATCGTCGCGTTCCAGTCGGGTCAGCAACAATCACGCGCCGAGGTGCTGATCGACAAGCGCGCGCCCTCGCCGCTGATCGGCGCGCCCACTTCCGCCGCGCCGAGCGACGGCGGCTGGTACAACGACTCGCCGCACAAGACGAGCATCGTCCCCAACGACCCCGGTCAGTTCGGTTCGGGCGTCGCGACGATCACCTATTCGGCGCGCGGTGCGACGACGATCGCATCGAAGACGGTCCCGCAGCCGGCGGTCGGCAGCCCCCCTGTCTCCGAGAACATCACCAACGACGGGGTCACCACCTTCAACGTGAGCGCGACCGACCGCGCCGGCAACACCGCGCTCCCGGCGACCGACTTCGCCGTCGGAGTCGACTCTCATGCGCCCACGCTGGGCTTCGCCGCGAGCCCGATCGCGAATCCGGCCCACTGGCACAAGTCCGTGCCGGCGGTGACGATTACGGCAAGCGATGCGGCCCCGAGCTCCGGCGCGACCCGGATCGTGTACACGGTCAACGGCCAGTCGCCGGCGACACCACCCGCGCTGGGAACGCCGGTGCAGGTCGCGACTGACATCACACCAGGTGCCTCGTCGCTCCAGGCCGTCGTCGACTCGAGTCTCCTGAGCGAGGGGCACAACGTCATCTCGGCCACGGCGTTCGACGATGCCGGCAACTCCTCCGGGCAGACCACGGTGAACGTCAACGTCGACCTGACGCCACCGTCGACCGCGGCATCGGTCGTCCCGGCCGAGAACGCAGCCGGATGGGAGAGGGCGAACACTGCGGTGACGTTCACCGGCACCGACCCGTTGTTGGCCGACGGAACGACCGGCTCGGGCGTTGCGACCGTGACGTACTCCGCGGCCAAAGACGCGGTGAAGGGCGGCGCGATCGTCAGCACGACGGACGTCAGCGGAACCGCGGCGACGTACACGCTCTCCACCGAGGGCATCACGACGTTCACGTTCCATTCGACCGACGTCGCGGGCAATGTCGAACCCGTCGCCAAGACGCGCGTCGTGAAGCTCGACAAGACCCCGCCGGTGATCAACCTCGCGATCCCGGGAACGAACACCACCGCGCCGGTGGGGCCGCAGGCAAACGATCCCGCGACCGGTGCTCCGATCCCCGTCTACCTGCTGAACCAGTCTCCGGTGCGGGTTACCTATTCGTGCAGCGACCCGATGTCGGGTCTCGTGACCGGGCTGGGCGGCTGCAGCGGCTCCGACGGCCCGACGGCGAAGGCGTCGCTCGCGCAGCTCGACACGAACACGTTGGGAATGCACAGCTTCTCCGTGCAGAGCACCGACGTTGCCGGCAACACGTCGAGCAAGACCTACCAGTACCGCGTGGTCTACAACCTGTGCCTGCAGTACGACCCGACGAAGCCGTCGAACATCGGCTCCGCGTTCCCGATGAAGATCCAGCTCTGCAACGCGGCGGGAACCATCCTCTCGTCGGCGTCGATCACCTTGACTGCTGTCGCCGCCGACAACAACGGTGCGCTGTTGTCGCCGAACCAGGCCGGTAGCACGGGGAACAACTTCAGCTTCACGGCCTCGTCGAAGGTCTATCAATACAACCTGAAGACCGACAGCCGGTTCCTGAAGACGCCGAACAAGAACTGGCTCAACTTCCGAGTCACGAGCGATCCCGCCACGCCTGTGGGCAGCGCTACCGACGCCGCGTACCTCAACAAGCTCTACCGCGCCTATTTCCTGCTGAAATAGCCCCATGAGCTCGCCCGGCGAAGCGCTTGCAACGTCACTTGCGCCGTACGTCCCGCGCCTGGTCGCCGATTGGGCCCGGAACCACGCTTCCGAGCGCGTCCGGGTCGTCGAGGGTTCGCTGCTCTCCGCCGACATCTCGGGATTCACCGCCCTGTCGGAACGCCTCGCGGCGATCGGTCGCGCGGGTGCCGAGGAACTGACCGATCTGCTCAACCTTTGTTTCGAAGACATGATCGCGACCGCGACCGCGTTCGGTGGCGACGTTCTGAAGTTCGGCGGTGACGCGCTCCTGATCCTCTTCACCGGCACCGACAACGCCGCCCGCGCGTGCGCGGCGGCGGTCGGCATGCGCACTGGGATCGCCGAGCCGCTCGTGAGCGCGCGCGCCGGCCGGGTGAAGCTCCGGATGTCGCAGGGCATCCACTCCGGCGAGTTCACGCTGTTCCTCGTCGACGGCGACCATCGCGAGCTGATCGTCACCGGGCCGGGCGCGACCGCGACCGTCGAGTGCGAGGCCGCCGCCAATGCCGGTGAGATCCTGCTGAGCCATGCCGCGGCGCGCTCGGTCGACCGCGCGTGGCTCGGCGACCAGCGCCCCGAAGGGCACATCTTGCGGCGGCGCGTGCTCGATCTCACCGAGCCGATCGATCTCACCGAGCCGATCACCGACCTCGATCTCCGGGAATTCGTACCGCGGGCGCATCAGGAGCAGATCTCGGCGGGAGTCAGGGGCGAGCACCGCCGCGCGACCATCGCCTTCGTGAAGTTCTCGCACACCGACGCGATCATCGAACGAAATGGACCCGAAGAGCTCGCGGCCCGGCTGGGCGAGACCGCCGCGCTCCTCACCGAAGCCATTGCATTGCACGGCGTGCACCAATTGGCCACCGACGTCTATCCCGACGGCGGCAAGTTCATTCTCACGGCCGGCGCACCGTCGTCGTCGGGGCGCGACGAGGACGACATGCTGCACTCGTTGCGCGCCTTCATCGATCGGAAGCCGCCCCTCGAGGTTCGTGTCGGCGTGAATCGCGGCCCCGTCTACGTCGGCGACCTCGGTTCGGACACGCGGCGGACGTTCACGGTCATGGGCGATGCCGTGAACCTCGCGGCGCGGCTCATGCAAAAGCCGGAAGCAGGCCAGATCGTCGCAAGTCGCTATGTGCTCGAACGCGCGGTGAGCCGGTTCGAGACCGAGCCGCTCGAGCCGTTCTTCGTCAAGGGCAAGTCGCAACCCATCGAGGCCTCGAAGCTCGGTGCGCTCGTCCGTGCGACCCGCGCGGTCGACGAGATCGAAGGTGCGCCGTTCGTGGGCCGGACGGCCGAGCTCGCAGCACTCGAGGAAGGGCTCCACGCGGCGGCGCGCGGCGAGGGTTACGTCATCGAGATCGTCGGCGAGCCGGGCATGGGAAAGAGTCGCCTCGTCGACGAGTTCCGGCGCCGCGCACAACCGCCGGCCTCGTTGACGATCACGTGCGGCCAATACCTACGGGCGACGCCGTATCTCGCGGTCCGATCAGTGCTGCGGACGCTGAGCGGTATTCCTGCCGACGCCGACTCGATCGAAGCGGGTGTACGCCTCTCCGCGTGGGCGCAAGAGGTCGCACCCCACCTGACGCAGTGGTTGCCGCTGCTCGCGATCCCGTTCGACGCGACGGTTCCCCCGACGCCGGAAGCCGACCGCATCGCGCCGGAGTTCAGGCGCGCGCAGTTGGAACGGGCGCTGCTGGATCTGCTCGGCTCCGTGATGCCGCCGACGGGCTTCCTGCTCGTGGAGGACGCGCACTGGCTCGACGACGCGTCACATTCGCTGCTCGCGGAGCTCGTGGGCACCGAACGGCGCAGCCGCTGGCTGGTCGTGTGCACGCGCCGGCCGGGGCCGCCGGTGATGCCTCCCGCGGCCGGCGCGCTGCAGCTCGCGCTCGAACCACTCGCGGCCGAGGCGGCCGGCGAGCTCGCGATCGCGCTGGCCGACGAGAGCCGCGGTCTCGCCCTGCACGACATCCAACGACTCGCCGATCGCGCCGGCGGAAATCCTTTGTTCGTCATCGAGCTCGTCGCGGCCGCTACGGCGAAGGGCTCTACCGACTCGCTGCCGGACTCGATCGAGCAACTGCTCACGTCGCGCATCGACACCTTGGCGCCGCGCGACCGTCTTCTGCTGCGCGACGCCTCGGTGCTCGGTGCCCGGGTCGACACGATCGTCCTCGCGGAGGCGACCGACGACGAGAGCGTGCGAGCAATAGTCCGCTGGGATCCACTCGATCCCTTCCTCGTGCCCGACGACGACGACTCACTGCGCTTCCGCCACGCGCTGTTCCGTGCCGTGGCGTACGAAGGGCTCTCGTACCGCCGGCGAATGCAGGTGCACGAGGCGGTCGGTCTCGTCATCGAGCGGCGCGCGACCGATCCGCGTGCCGTCGCCGGCCTGCTCTCGCTGCACTTCGACGTCAGCGGCGACGGTGAACGAGCGTGGCGCTACTCCGTGCTTGCCGGCGAGGACGCGACGGCCAAGTACGCGAACGTCGAAGCCGCCGAGTTCTTTCAGCGCGCACTGCGCAACGGCAATGCCACGGTGGTCGACGACAACGAGATCGCGCGTGTCGCAGAAGCGCTCGGTGACACCCTGGAGCTCCTCAGCCGCTACGTCGACGCCGACGTCGCCTACTCGCGGGCGCGCCGGCACACGACGGATCCGATCACGGTGGTTCGGCTGCTGCGCAAGCACGGACGGCTGCGCGAACGGAGGAGCCGCTATACCGAGGCGCTCCGATGGCTGGGACGGGCTTTGCGCGCCGCGCAGCGCAGCAACGACACCGGCGCCCAGGACCAGAACCTGGTCGAGATCGCGATCGTCTTCAGCGCCGTCCGTTATCGGCAGGGGCTCTATGCCCAGGCGGTCGAGTGGGCTCGGCGGGCGGCCGACGACGCTCGCCGCATCGATGATCGACGCGGTCTGGCGCACGCGCTCGACCTCATCGACCTCGCGCTGATCTCGTATCCGGCGGCCGAGTCGTCCGACGTACCGGGCGCGGCCTTGACGATCTACGAAGAGCTCGGCGATCTCGTCGGCCAGACGAGCGTGCTGAGCAATCTGGCGCTCGCGGCTCACCAAGCCGGCCAGTGGGACGATGCCGCGAGGCTCAACGAGAGATCGCGGGAGGTCGCCGAGCAGGCCGGTGATGTCGGCAGCGCCGCGCTCGCGATGTGCAATCTCGGCGAGGTGCTGTGCGATCAGGGCCGGCTCGACGAGGCGCGCAAGGTCCTGCTCGAGGCCCGGCGTTCGTCGATCGCGGCCCAATTCGAGATCCTCATCGCGGCGACGACGTTGTATCTCGGCCGAACCGAAGCTCGCGCCGGAAACATCGAAGCCGCGCTCCCACTCCTCGACGAGTCGCTGGTGATGTTCCGTGCGATCACTGCGCCGAGTTTCGTGCTCGACGCGCAGGTGCGGCGCGCCGAGTGTTTCCTGGCGCGCGACCAACCTGGGGATGCGCTGACCGTCATCGAATCGGTGCTGGCCGAGATCGGCGACGCCGACCAGGATCCAAACCTCCGTAGCGCGCTGCACCGCGTCCGTGCAAGGTGCTTGCTCGCGCTGGGCGACGTCGAGGGCGCGCGCGCCGCGATCGAGCACGCGCTGGGTCTCGCTCGCGCGGCACGGGCACCGGGGGAGATCGCGGAGGCGCTGCTCGCCCGAGCCGACATCGACGACGCGCGCGGCGTCGCCTCACCCGCGCTGCGAGCCGAAGCTCTCGGTGTCTTCCGAACGCTCGGCGTCGTCGACCGTGGATTGGAGCTGTGATGGATCGGATGAGCCCGCTCGACGCGTCGTTCCTGCACGTCGAGAACGCCGTGAGCCACATGCACATCGGATCGGTGGCGATCTTCGAGGGTCCGGTGCCCGCGTACGAGGAATTCGAGGCGATGGTCGCAGGCAAGCTGCCCGCGGTCCCTCGGTATCGCCAGAAGGTGCGATTCGTTCCGCTTCAGCTCGGCCGGCCGTTGTGGGTCGACGATCCGCATTTCAACCTCGGGTATCACCTTCGTCACACCGCATTGGCGGCTCCCCGCGGCGACCAGGAGCTGCGCAATCTCGTCGGGCGGGTGATGTCGCAGCAACTCGACCGCAACAAGCCCCTGTGGGAGATGTGGATGGTCGACGGTCTCGACCACGGCCACTGGGCGCTCGTGTCGAAGGTGCACCACTGCATGGTCGACGGCGTGTCCGGGACCGACCTGCTCACCGTCGTGCTCGATTCGGAGCCCGAGCCGGCGCAGCCGTTGGCCGACGACTGGCACGCCGAGTCCGAGCCGACCGACGTGCGCCTCGTCGTCGATGCCCTCGGTGCCCTCGTCGCGAGTCCCTACGAGCAACTCCGCGCCGCGCGCTCGGTCACGCGTGCGCCGCGCCAGGTGGTCACTCAGCTCACCGAGGTGGCGCGCGGGCTGCGCGCGTGGGCCGGAGTCGTGCGGCGGACTCCGGTGTCGTCGATCAACGGCCCCATTGGTCCGCACCGCCGCTGGGACTGGGCGCGCACCACGCTGGCCGACGTGAAGACCGTACGGCGCGCCCTCGGGGGCACGGTGAACGACGTCGTGCTCACCGTGCTCACGCGCGGGTTTCGCGATCTGCTCTTGGCGCGGGGCGAGGACGTCGAGAACCGGGTCGTGCGCACGCTCGTACCGGTGTCGGTGCGCACCCCCGGCGAACGCGGCACGTACAACAACCGCGTTTCGGCCATGATCGCCGAGCTGCCCGTCGGTATGGCCTCGCCCGTCGAGCGCCTCACTGCCATTCGTACGCAGATGGACGCGCTCAAGGAGTCGAAGCAGGCCGTCGCCGCCGAAGCGCTCACGTCACTCTCGGGGTTCGCACCGTCGATGCTGCTCGCGCTCGGCACGCGGGTTGCGATGCGGATACCCCAGCGGAACGTGAACACCGTGACCACGAACGTCCCGGGCCCGCAGTGGCGCTTGTTCGCCTGCGGCCGGCCGATGGTCGAGGCGTTCCCCTTCGTCCCCCTCGCGAGCAACGTACGCGTGGGCGTCGCGATCTTCTCGTACAACGGTTTGCTCAACTACGGCGTAACCGGCGACTACGACACTGCGCCCGACATCGCGGTGTTGTGCGCCGGCGTCGAGGCCGGCATGACCGAGCTGCTCAAGATCGCGGAGTAGGCGCAGAGGCGAGGATCGACACCCGCTCGCTCGCGTCGGGGCGCGCGAGCCGCAGCCGGGTCGACTCGAGTGCCCGGCGCGTGACGTCGGCACGGCGGTCCGGGTCCATCGCGTTCAAGCCCATGACCGCGAGGTCGGCGTCGGTGGGTTGGAAGGTGAGTGCCGGGATGCCGGTACGACGGATGCGCGCGACCTCGCGCACCAATCGGAACCGCGCCAGGCGGCGTGCGGGCTGATCGGGTGCGAAGCGCGGGTTCGTGCGCGCGACCGACATCGGTGAGCTGATCACGACGAGGTCGAGGTTCAGGCCCGAGACGAGGTCGGCGTTGGTCGGCGAGTGCACGCCTCCGTCGACGTAGCGGACGCCGCCGATCGAGACGGGGGCGAAGAACGCCGGGATCGCGCACGATGCCGCGACTGCGGAAGCGACATCGGTCGACGTCGGCGCGCCCTCACGGCCGAACGTCACTCGCCGGCCGCGTTCGAGGTCGACCGCGACGA
Source organism: Actinomycetota bacterium (assembly GCA_003134555.1). Classification (GTDB taxonomy): domain Bacteria; phylum Actinomycetota; class Acidimicrobiia; order IMCC26256; family PALSA-610; genus PALSA-610. The sequence continues at coordinate 16,824 of PLBO01000149.1, read as the reverse complement.
TCCACAACGGCCGGTCCGGCCACTTGGTGAACAGCGGGCGTAAACCCGACGCGACGAGCTCGGTGGGCACGCGGCCTTCGGGCAATGCCGCGGCCGCGAGCGCGCCGGGGCGCGCATTCCACGGTTGCAGCGCGGCGCGCACCAGGGCACTCGGCGCCGAAGCGCCGCGGAATGCCCGTCGTTGCGGACGGGTGGGGATCGGTGGCTGGTCGTTTCGGGCCGCGTCGCCGCGGGCCGTGATGCGCCGGCCCTCCTCCGACATCGCGACCTCGGTCGAGTGGGCCGCGAGATCGGGGCCCGAGAGGCCGGCGCGCAGCAGCGCGCCCACCACGGACCCCGCCGAGGTGCCGACGATCACTTCCGCGTCGCGCCCGTCCCAGCCCGTCACTTCGGCGAGGCCGGCCAACACGCCCGCGTGGAACGCGTGACCGACGGCCCCGCCTGCTCCGAGCACCAGTCCGATCCGACTCATCGATGCTCCCTCTCCCGCGTGAGTACCGCTTGACATACATGCGAGACTGCTAACTATATCTAGCGGTGCGTCCCACCGCAACCCGTCGTCCGACCCCGAAGGAGCCTGCCCCATGACCGTGACCGAGATCGCCGACGAGGTCCAGAGCCAGTTGCTGAGCCTCGCGCAGATCGCGCAGGAGAACGTCGTCGACGCGATCGAACGCGTGTCCGAACGCGTCCGAACCGTGCTGCCGGCGGCCGCGACGCGCTTCGCGAACCGCCTCCCCAATCCCGCGCAGCTCGCCGACCGGGGCTTCGAGACGACCGAGCAGTGGCTGCGGTCGCAACGACGGTTCGTGGCCAAGCTGGGCGACGCGCTGACGCCGCCGGTCTGATCTACGTGACCGACCCCTGGCAGGCGCACGTCGACGCGCTCGGCCAGTTCATCCGCGTGCAGCGACAGCTCGCGCAGCTCTCGCTGCGCGAGCTCGCGGAACGCGCACGCGTCTCGAACCCCTACCTCAGTCAGATCGAACGCGGTTTGCATGAGCCGTCGGTGCGTGTGCTCAAGGCGATCGCGAATGCGCTCGGCCTGCCGGCGGAGACACTGCTCGCCGAAGCAGGATTGCTCGAAGACGACGACGAAGCCGCGCCGCTCGCGACCGAACCCGCGATCCGCGCCGATGTCGCGTTGAGCGCGGAACAAAAGGACGCCCTGCTCGCGGTGTATCGCAGCTACGTCGCCTCCAACCAGCGCTGAGCGACCACCGCGGATCTGCGCTCGCGGCGTTCACTCACAACGACATGACCAGGCGGACGATGCGATCCTTCATCTCGGTCGGCGTGAGCGAGCTCCAGAGCGCAAACGCCTGCGCGTCGTAGCCGACGAGATAGCGGGCCCGAGGCCGGCGCGTCGTGAGCGCGGTACCGATGGTCTTGGCGCACTGCACGGGATCGCCCATGAACGGCTGCCACAACCTCGTCGTGGTGAGGGTTCGCCGATACGCGGCGTCGTAGCGTGAGCCGGCTCGCTTGGCGATCTCGCGCTCCGTCTCCTCCCAGATCCCGGTACGAAAGCCGCCGGGCTCGACGAGGACGACGCGGATCCCGTCGCGCGCGACCTCCATTCGCAACGCGTCCGAAAGTCCTTCGAGCGCGTGCTTCGTGCCCTGGTACCAGCCGGTCAACGGGGTCGACGCGCGTCCGTAGATCGACGAGACGTTGACGATGCGGCCGCTCCCACGGTCGCGCATGTGCGGAATCGCGAGCCGAGCCAAACGCATGGGTGCGAGCACCATCGTCTCGAACGCGGCGCGGGCCTCGGCGTCGGTGACGTCCTCGATCGAACCGGTGATCGAGTAGCCCGCATTGTTGACGAGGGCGAACGGCTTGTGCTCGTCGATCACCCGAGCGCAACCGTCGGGATCCGTGACGTCGAGCAGCACCGTTTCGACCGTTACGGCGGCCGCGCGTGCAGCTTCTGCGACTACGGCCGCCTTCTCGTCGGAGCGGACGGTGCCCACCGATCGAAAGCCCCGGCGCGCGAGCTCGAGGACGGTCGCGAGCCCAATTCCGGAGTTCGCCCCGGTGGTGACGGCGGTTCGGGCGTCGCTCATGCAGGCCTCCAACGCTAACTGTTCAGTTGCTCAACATCGAGAGGCGGGAGGTCGCCGATTCGAAGGCTTGCGATGCGACCATCGCGTCGGTCTCGAGCGCGCTCTTGAAAGTATCGGCGTCGATCGCGTACAGAACGCAGTCGGATGCGGTGGTGACCGACGCCGTGCGCGGCACGTTCTTGAGCAGGCCGATCTCGCCGAAATGATCGTCCTCGTGCAGGGTAGCGATGACCTCGCCGTCGCCGCGGCGCACGTCGACGCGGCCGTGCAGCACGGTGTAGCAGTGTGTGCCGAGCTCACCTTCGAGCAGGATCGTGTCACCCACGGCGAAGCGCTCCCTCGTTGCGCCCCGTGCGAGCCGTTCGAGCGCACCCTCGCGCAAGGAGGCGAACAGCGAGACGCGCCGCAGATCGTCGACCGCGCGTCGGAGGTGCGCCCCGGTTATGGCGGCTTCGCGATCCGCGGCGAGGAGCGACCGGAACTGCGCGATCACGAGCAACGGGCCGGCGACCGCGACGACCAGCAGCATCGGACCGAACCCGAACACGCCCCGGAGTGGGGCGACCAGCAGTGACCCGACGATCATCGCTCCGACGGTCAACGCGTCGAAGATCCCGAACACGCGGCCGGTGACCTCGTTCGCGATGCTGCGCTGCAGCAGCGTGACCGACAACACGTCGACGACGACCTGGCCCACGCCCGACACGGCCACGAGCGCGAAGGCGAGAGGCGCGTCGTGGGCGAACCACAAAAGGGCAAGGGAAAGTGCGGTCAGGCCGAGCGCGGCCAGGGCAATGCCGCCCAGGCGAGGATGACGCGCCAACCGTGCCGCGATGGGGGCGCCGATGAGGCCGCCGAGTCCGAGCGCACCGTAGAGATAGCCCACGTTCTCGGGCGAATGCCCGGCGCGCTCACCGGCGACGATGACGAGCAACACGGTTTGTGTCCCGTAGATGAAACTCGCGCCGACGGCGAGCGACGTGAGCACGCGAACGATCGAGAAGTCGCGCAGCACTTTCACGCCACCGCCCAGCTCCGTGAGGAATCGGGTCGCCGGGCCGGACGTTTCGATCTGATCGCCCCGGGCCCGGCTTCGAGTGGCGATCGTCGCCGTGAGCACCGCGCCGAGCGCGAACGTGACGGCGTTGGCGACGAACGACCACGTGGGCGCGGCGATGCTGAGCAGTAGACCACCGATCGCGGGTCCAACGACGATCGAAGCGCTCTGGACGATGCTGATGATGCTGTTCCCCGCGGCCAGGTCGTCCTCGTCGAGCACATCCGGAAGCAGCGCCACGGTCGACGGGAAGTAGGCGGTACCGGCCGCGGTCGTCAGGCTCGCGAGCAGGCCGGCAACGATGACGGGCGCCCCGGAGGCGACGACCAGTGCGAGCGAGCCCATGAGGACGGCGCGCAGCACGTCGGAGACGATGAGCACCGTTCGTCGCTCGTAGCGGTCGGCGATCACCCCACCGAGCGGAGCAAGCAGCACGTACGGGATGAGCCGCAGCAGCGTCACGACGCCGATCCACGCGGCGGAATGCGTCCGCTCGAAGGCGTAGACCGCGAGCGCGACGTTGTACAGCCAGTCGCCGATCTGCGACACGGCCGCCGACTCGATCAGCCTGCGGAAATCGCGGTGCCGCAGCGCGGCGTACATACCTTGTGAGTGCTTCATGTCCCCCGCGGCGCCGCTCGTACCTCGGGAATACTGCCCCACAGCGGCCGGGACGCGCGGCGCGATATTGATCTACGGTTACCGACATGACGATCGAGGCGACGAACCGGCGCGTCCAGGTCAAGCCCGTCACGAGCATCATCGGCGCCGAGATCGAAGGTGTCGATCTGCGCGAGCCTCTGGACGCCCAGGCGGTTTCGGAGATTGCCGACGCGCTTGTGCATTGGAAGGTCCTGTTCTTCCGCGACCAGAGGATCAGCTACGACCAGCAGATCGCGTTCGCGCGCAACTTCGGCGCCGTCACACCGGCGCACCCGATCGAGCCCGGTCTCGCCGAGAAGCCCGAGATCTACGTCGTCGATTCCCGACAAGAGAAGGCGCTGTTCGGACACGGCCAGGTCCGCCCGAAATTCGCGCCGCCGCGCTTCACCGCCACCGGCTGGCACACCGACATCACCTTCGTCGCCAACCCGGCTCTCGGTTCGATCCTGCGCGGCGCGGTGGTTCCGCCGTACGGCGGCGACACACTCTGGACGAATCTCGTCGCGGCGTACGAAGACCTGTCCGAGCCCATCCGCGATCTGATCGACCATCTCCAAGCGGTCCACCAATGGCACGGCTTCACCGGTGAGACCCGCGAGGGTTACGACCGCAGCCAGCCGCCCCCCGCCGCGGTCCACCCGGTGGTGCGGGTGCACCCGGTCACGGGGGAGCGCGCATTGTTCGTGAACCCGGGGTTCACGCGCTACATCGTCGGTCTCACCGACCGGGAGAACCGCCGGATCCTCGACCTCCTCTTCGACCAGATCGCCCGACCGGAGTTCACCGTGCGGTTCCGGTGGGAGACCGACAGCCTTGCGTTCTGGGACAACCGGTCGACCGCGCATCTCGGGCCCGTCGACCTCGCGTCGAGTGACTTCGATCGTCGCGTCGAACGGGTGACGATCGCCGGCGACCTTCCGGTTGGGCCGGACGGCTTCGAATCGGTACCGCTGCGGGGCGAGCTCTTCACGTGATTCGGTTCACGCGTTCGTAAGCTGTTCGACCTCGCGCGCGTCGAGCCGAAGGTCGGTTGCCGCGATGTTGGTGTCGACGTGGGTCACCGAGCCCGTCCCGGGGATCGGGAGAATGGCCGGTGAACGGGCGAGGAGCCACGCCAGAATCAGCTGTCGCGGGGTCGCGTCGTGGCGGGCCGCGATCGTTCGGACCACGTCGTTGCCGTCGAGATCTTGCATCGGTGCCCAGGGGAGGAAGACGAGTGACTCCTGCTCGCACAGGTCTACGAGAGATTCGGAGCTCCGGTCGCCGAGGTTGTAGCGGTTCTGTATCGACGCGACCGGCGTGAGCGCCTGTGCACGCCGCAATTGGTCTTCCGTGACGTTCGACACTCCGATGTGGCGCACCTTGCCCTCGGCCTTCAACTCGACGAGCGCCCCGACGGAATCTTCGTAGGGCACCGCGGGATCGGGACGGTGCAGTTGATACAACGGAATCTGATCGAGCCGAAGTCGACGGAGGCTGCCTTCGCACGCTTCCTTCAAGTGCTCGGGTCGCGCGTTGTGGGGCCACACGTTCGGGCCCGTTCGCTCGAGGCCGCCTTTCGTCGCGATGACCACGTCGTCCGGGTACGGATACAGGGCCTCGGCAATGAGCGTCTCGCTGACCGCCGGACCATACGAGTCGGCCGTATCGATGAAGTTGACGCCGAGGTCGACGGCGCGACGCAGCACGGCCTTCGCCTCGTCGCGGTCGGGCGGCTCACCCCAGATGCCGGGGCCGGTGATGCGCATTGCCCCGAATCCGAGGCGATTGACCGTGAGATCGCCGCCGACGTCGATCGTGCCGGCCCGGGCGGCCGTAGTGGTCGGATGACGCATGTCGAGCTCCTCTTCACCGTGTGCGCGGGGGTACTGGTCGCCCGTCGAGCTTTCCAGCCGCGAAGGTCTCCATCACCCCGTAAGCGCGTAGTGCGCACGGATCTTCCACGTGGTGTTCCTTGCCCGGCGCAGCCGTCCGGTCACACCCTCGTGGCCTCGTCCTCGCCGGATCGGTTCGCGGACTACGTCCTCGCGTGTGGTGCGCGCGGTCCGGGCCTGCGATCTTCGATGCATGCCAAACGGACTAGCTGTCGAGTGCAGACCAAGGCGAGAGCGTCACGCACGAGACCGCCTCATCGAGACGCATGTCGATCTCGCGTATGCCGTCGCGCGGCGCTTCGCGGGTCGTGGTGAGGAGATGGACGATCTCAGGCAGGTCGCGCTGCTCGCGCTGGTGCAAGCGGCCGATCGGTTCGATTCGTCACGCGGCCTGGCCTTCTCGTCGTTCGCGATGCCGACCATCGTCGGCAGCCTGAAGCGGCACTTTCGCGATCGCACCTGGGCGATCCGGCCGCCGCGCCCCTTGCAGGAGCGGTATCTCGAGGTCAACGCGGCCATCGAGATCCTCACTGGCGAGCTGCGGCGCGTTCCGACGGTCGGAGAGATTGCCTCGTACGGGAAATGGTCCGATCAACAGGTGCGCGAAGCGCTTGCGGAGCGCTCTCATCGATACCTCGAGCACTGGGATGCGGCCGACCCGGATGGCTCTCGCGAGCCCGGGTCGATCGACGACCATTTCTCGCGCGTCGAGCAGCGACATGTCCTCGACGACCTTCTCGGCGGCCTCGACGCCCGCGAGCGCGCGGTCGTCACGATGCGCTACTTCGAGGAGCTCGGGCAATCGGTGATCGGCACTCGCATAGGAGTAAGCCAGATGCAGGTCTCCCGGCTTGTCCGGACCGGCCTCGACAACCTCCGTGCTGCGGCCGCCGAGCGCTCACGGAACGTTCCTGCTTGTTCGCCCTAGCGACGCCGGGTCGCGGCGTGCAGCTTTTCGAGGAGCTCGGCCTGAGACCGCACGCCGAGCCTGCGGTAGGTGCTCGCGAGATGATTGCGGACCGTGCTCTGACTCAGGAACATGTCGCGCGCGATCGTCGCGACTCGCTCACCACGAAACAGGCGAGTGACGACTTCCCACTGCCGCGCGGAAAGATCCTCGAGCCCGGGGACGCTCGACGCGTCCGGAACGACGCGGGCCGGTGTGAATCCCGCAGCCTCGACCGCGCGCGCGATTCGCCGCAGGTAACGCTCCAGCTCGATGACGCGCTGCTGCGCGAACTGGTGTGGCGCGTGCGGCGGCGGCAGTAAGGCATAGTCCGGATCGTCCGCGATGTCGATGTTCTGCTCGAGCGTCACGCGCACGCCCCGCCAGGGACCCGCGGCGTCGCGGACACGTGCGACGGTCGACACGCATATGTCGTCCTCGAGTATCAGCCGCGTCGCGTTCTCGATTCGGATCGCGTCCTCGCCGTGCAACTCGAGTGGGCGCGCGGCACGCGACACGGGTCGGGGTGCGAATCCCAGCTCTGGTGCAACGGATCTGACGCATTCGAGGTGTCCGTTCGCACCGATGGAACCAACCGTCAAGTCGCCGAACGACTCGACGATGTTGTGCTCGGTTCCCGGAGCCGGAGCGGACGGGTAGAAGGCGATGCAACGTCGGGGTCGTGACAATGCGCCCGGAACAGCGCGCACGACGGCATCCGCGTAGTAGATCGCCCCATCGGGCGAATGCAGGCGACTCCGCCAGCTCCATTCCTTTGCAGTGCCGCGCTGAATCCATGTGAGTAGCTCCCGCACCCCTTCGGGGTTGGAGGAGGACCCCACCAGGTCGAAGGTCTCGAAGTCGACGTCGATCAGGTCGAGATCTCGCTCGGCTCGCCGGCTGATGGCGATCATCCGCGCGCGCTCGACGTCGAAGAGAACGACCGAGAGCCGGCTCGCGCGCACTGCGGCCTCGAGCTCGGGTTCCGGGACGATCCCGCTCCGCGCGGTCTGCAGTGCTGTCGCGTTCTCGTCACCGCGTGATGCAGTCACCAGCGTGCTCCGCGTAGGAGCTCGAGCAACTCGGCCTGAGATCTCACGCCGACCTTGCGATAGATGGCCGCCAGATGATTGCGAACGGTGCTCGGGCTCAGATACATCTCTCGGGCGATGGTCGACACCCGCTCGCCGCGGAGCAGACGCGTCGCGACTTCCCACTGCCGCGTCGAGAGGTCGGAGAGGCCCGGAGCCGACGACGGCGCGGGACTCCGGGCAACCGTCGAGATGACGCCCGCCGCCTCGATCTCGTGCGCGATCCGCCAGAGGTGCTGCTCCAACTGCGCGACCCGATCGGCCGCGGTGCGGGTGTCGACGTCGCTCGCGTCGGCGGGCTCAATCGGATGCACGAGATCGATGATCTCCACGGCGTGATCGGGATTCGAGCCGAAGAACCGGGCGGACGTGAAGCAGACGAAAGCGAAACGGCGAAGGCCGTCCACCTCGATTGCCTGCAATGTGAAGGTGCAGTCGATCACCCTCCCGTCGGGCGCCCGAAGTCGACGGTTCCCTTTGTATCCGTCGATGGTTCCGTCGAGCACCAGCGCCAGCGCGTCGCCCGTCGCCCGCGGATCGTCCGAGACGAGTCCGCCGGCATCGGCGTTCGCCCCCGGGCCGTCGAAACCCAGAAGGCGCTGCGCGCGCCAGCTCACGACCAACAAGGTCGCCGTCGACATGTCGACCAGGCCGATCGAGAGTGGGCGGTCTCGAACGAAGGCCTGCGCCTCTTCCAGCGTGGCTACTTCCACAGGAAGCAGCATGGGATCCGACATCGCGCTTTCCGTATCTTGCGCCCGTGCGAAGTAGGGCAAGGTACCCGGCGTGACGCTCCGGGACCGACTCGCGAGCGCCGAGGCGCGCGCTCGGGACACCACGTCAGCAACTCGGTGCGTTTCGCCTAGGAGGTCTTCCCATCGTCCGATAGTCGCCTGTGGCTCCCCGCACAGGCGGCTGTGGTCCAGCTCGCGGAATATCCGCTCCTTCGGCGCCCCCGCGGACGGGTTTTCCGGGTCCGGGCTAGCGTCGCCCGCGTCGTCGCACCCGCGTCGTGCGGGCGCAGTGACCCGGGGGGATCTCTCGCATGACGTTGCACGACGCGCGCATTCCGGTTCCGCGGTCCGAGGAGCTGCGCGCCGACGTGAGCGAGTTGCTGCCCTTGATTGCACCGCCGGGACGCGAACCGGCGCGCACCATGGCCGTGCTCGCCCGCCAGCCCGACCTGCTCACCCCGTTCCTCGGCTGGGCGGCCGCGCTGGCGCTGAGCGGCGTGCTCCCGCAACGCGATCACGAGCTCTTGGCGCTGCGCGTCGCGTCGAACTGCGGCTCCGAGTTCGAGTGGGTCGAACACGTCGAGTACGCGCGTGCCGCCGGGCTGACCGACGACGAGATCGCGACGGTCGCCGAGACGATGGGCGAGGGCGCCTGGAACGAGGCCGAGCGCGCGCTGCTCGGCGCGGCCGACGAGTTGCACAGCGGTTGCGACGTCTCCGACCCGACGTGGGCCGTCCTGGCCGAGCACTACGACGCGCCGGCGCTCGTCGAGATCCTGTTCGTCGTCGGTCAGTACACGATGTTGTCGATGGTGGCGAACGCGGCGGGCATTCCGGCGTGACCATCGGTGCGGCTGTCGTCGGCACTGGTTTCGGCTGCCTCACGCACGTTCGCGCCCTGCGCGCGGCGGGCTTCGAGGTGCACGCGCTGGTCGGCCGCGACCCCGACAAGACGGCCGCGCGCGCCGAGCGCTTCGAGATCGCGCACGGGTTCACGAGCCTGGCCGAGGCGTTGGCCGTCCCGGGCGTCGACGCGGTGACGATCGCGACGCCGCCGCACACGCACGCGCCGCTCGTTCTCGAAGCCGTCGGCGCGGGTAAGCACGTGCTCTGTGAGAAGCCGTTCGCTCGCGACGCGGCCGAGGCGCGCATCTTCCTCGCGGCCGCAGAGCGCGCGGGCGTAGTGCACTTCGTCGGTACCGAATTCCGATTCGCGCCCGGGCAGGCGTTGCTCGCGCGTGTCGTGCGCAGCGGCGCGATCGGCGAGCCGCGCCTCGCCACATTCCTGCTGCACATTCCCCTGCTTGCCGACCCCGAGGCCGAGGTGCCGGTCTGGTGGGGCGACGCCGCCGCGGGCGGCGGATGGCTCGGCGCGCAGGGATCGCACGTCGTCGATCAGATCCGCACCACGCTCGGCGAGTTCGCGAGCGTGAGCGCGAGCCTGCCGAGCGTCGGCGAACATGCGTGGAGCGCCGAGGACGCGTACCTCGTGCATTTCCGGTTGCGCAACGGGTGCGCCGGGCTGTTGCAGAGCGTCGCCGGCGATCGGGGACCGATGTTGTTCGCGACGCGCGTCGCGGGAACCCGAGGCACGGTCTGGGCCGAGGGCGACCGTGTCCGCGTCGCCGACGCCGGCGGCTCGCGCGACGTCGCGTGCCCGCCCGAGCTCGCGGTTGGCGCGCCCGATCCGCCACCGCCCGATTTGCTCGTCAGCGCCTACGACCTGCTGCACTCGACCGGCATCGATATCGGCCCCTACACGCGCCTCGCCGAGCAGTTCCGCGCGCGCATCGAGGGCGCACCCGGGATGCTCGACCCCGCGCCGGCGACCTTCGCCGACGGGGTTGCGTCGATGGAGGTGCTCGATGCGATCCGGCAGTCGGCGCGCGAGGGCAGGTCGGTGGAGCTGCCTCGATGACCGGCGTCGCCGTCGTGGGCACGGGTTTCGGGTGTTTCACACACGTGCGGGCCCTGCGGGCGGCCGGCTTCGAGGTGCAGGCGCTGGTGGGCCGCGATCCGGCCAAGACCGAACTGCGCGCCCAGGCCGTAGACGTTCCTCGAGCGTGCACCTCGCTCGCCGACGCGCTCGCCCTGCCCGGCGTCGACGCGGTGACGATCGCGACGCCACCGCACACGCACGCCCCACTCGTGTTGACTGCGATCGAAGCGGGCAAGCACGTGCTGTGCGAGAAGCCCTTCGCTCGCGACGCCGCCGAGGCGCGCACTCTGCTCGCAGCCGCGCAGGTAGCCGGAGTAGTCGACTTCCTTGGCACTGAGTTCCGCTTCGATACCGGCCAGGCGCTTCTCGCGCGCGCGGTGCACGATGGCGCCGTCGGCGAGCCCCGTCTGGCGATGTTCCTGTTGCACGTTCCGGTGCTCGCCGACCGCGACGCCGGGCTGCCCGGCTGGTGGGCCGACGCGACCGAGGGCGGTGGCTGGCTCGGCGCGCACGGCTCGCAGGTGATCGACCAGATCCGGGTCACGCTCGGAGAATTCGACACGGTGACCGCGTCGCTCTTGCATCTCGCGCGCACCACCACGGCCGACGACGGCTTCATCGTGGATTTCCGGTTGACGTCGGGCGTCGTCGGCGTGATGCAGAGCACGGCTGCCGATCGCGGCCCGTTCCTGATCGAGACCCGCATCGTCGGCACGCGCGGAACGGCGTGGATCGACGGCCTCGGCAACGACGTGTGGGTCGCGGACGTGCGTGGCACGCGGCAGCTGACGGTTCCCGACGACCTGCGCACCGCGGGCCCTTCCGCGCCGCCACGCGAGATCCTCACCACGACGTACGAGCAGATGATCGGCCACGGACTCGACCTCGGGCCCTACACGCGTCTCGCCGAGCATTTCCGGGCCCGCATCGAAGGAACGGAGGTGCCGCCCGGCCCGCGTCCGGCGACGTTCGCCGACGGAGTCGCGGACATGGCCGTGCTCGATGCGATGCGGACCTCAGCCGCGGAGCAGCGAAGCGTCACGATCGCTTGAGCCGCGGCGCGACACCGCGAGTTTTCAGCTGATGGGAGCTCTGGTGCGGCGCGGGAGGACGCAGAGGATTTCGTCGGTGCGGTCGGCGACGATCACGGTGCCCGTGGTGCTCACGGTCACTCCGTACGCGCCGGGTCCGCAGTCGAGCACTCCGGCGACGCGTGCGGTTGCGGTGTCGAGGGCAACCGTGCCGTGACCTGCAGTGGTCACATACGCCGTGCCACCGTGCGGATCGACGGCGACGCCACGGGGCGAGCCGGCGACGCGGATGCTCCTCACGACCGCGGCGGTACGTCCGTCGATCACGCTCACCTTGGCCGACCCCCGGCCCGCGTGAGCGACGAACGCTCTTCCGGTCGCGCTGTCGACGGCCACGGCGGTGGGTTCGTCGCCGAGGGCGAGTGCGCGTTTCACCGTATTCGTGGCGCCGTCGACGATGTACAGAGTTCCTTCGAGCGGGTTCGTCGCGTAAACGGTGTTGGAGCGGCTGTCGACGGCGAGCCCCAACGGGTTCTCGTAGTAGCGCGCGTACGGACCCATCGGAATCACGCCGATAGTGCGGCCGGTCGCGCCGTCGATCACGGCGAGGGACTGACCGGCGTCCATGCCGCTCTGATCGGCGACGTAGACGCGGTTGGTCTTCGCGTTCACCGCGATCGACTTCGGACCGGGACCGACAGGAATGCGGCGCACGATGCGGTTCGTGCGGCCGTCGATGACGACCACGACGCTGTGGTCGTTCGTCGATCCCCACGTCGCCGCCGTCACGTAGACGAGATGGCGGACCGCGTCGACCGCGAGTGAGCTCGGGCCCCAACGGCCCGTCGTCACTTCGGCGACGATGCCGTGGGTCGCGGCGTCGATCACCGTGACGCCGTTGCTGGCGCGTAGGCCCTCACCGTGGTTGCGGGTCACGTAGATCCGGCCGAGCGTGTCGTCGACGCCGGTCGCGACCGGTGAGCTACCGGCAAGCGTGATGGCAGCCGGTGCGCCGGACACCGAGGAGCTCGCTGCCGTCGTAATCGTCGTGCCGGTGGAGTAGTGGTTCGCGATCTTCGTGGGGCTGAGCACCGTGGGGTAGACGGCCGCCTCGTCGACGGTACCGGCCAGGAACTCGGAGCTGCCGTTCCACGACGCGATGTTCAACTGGTTGGTGTTGGTCGTGATCGCGCCGGTCAACGCGGCCGAGGCGACCTGGACGCCGTTGATGTACAGGCGTTGCGTCGTGCCGTCGTAGGTGCCGACGACGTGATACACGGAACCGGCGACGATCGCCCCGGTGGGTGCCTGCAACCGGCGGCGCGTGCCCGCCTGCATGATGGTGAATTCCATCTTCGGCCCGTTGAACTGCAACGAGTACGACTCGGGTTTCGTCAGCACCGACGCAAACGCGCCCGCGGCCGGGATCGAGACCGGCTTGATCCACGCTTCGAGAGAGACCGTCGAAGCCAACGAGAGCGACGCCGAAGATGCGACGCGCACGTACTGGGTGGCACCGGAGAACGCGGTGGCCTTGTCCACCGAATCGCTGGGCAGCAGGCTCGCTACTCCGTGAGTGACCGTGCCCTGATACGTGCCCGGGTTGATGCCGGTGCCGGCGCTGTCGGCGGCCGCCGTTCCGGAGAGCTCGCCGAGGCGCCAGTAACCCACCGGTCCGTCGGCCTTCACGACCTGGGGATAGGTCGACGCGGGGCTGAACGTGGCGGTGACGGTGGTGTCGGCGTTGAGTGTGAGTGCGCAGGTGCCGGTGCCGGTGCAGCCGCCGCCCGACCAGCCTGTGAACGAAGAGCCGGACGCGGATGCGGCCGTGAGTGTGATGCTCGTGCCGTGCGCGAAGGGCGATGCGCACGTGGCGCCGCAGTTGATGCCGGTCGGTGCCGACGTCACGGTGCCGGTGCCGGTCCCGGCGCGCGTGACCGTCAATGTGGACGGTCCCAGATTGAACGTCGCGGTGACGGTGGTGTCGGCGTTGAGTGTGAGTGTGCAGGTGCCGGTGCCGGTGCATCCGCCGCCCGACCAGCCCGCGAACACCGAGCCCGAGGCCGCGGCGGCGGTGAGCGTGATACCGGTGCCCTGTGCGAAGGGCGATGCGCACGTGGCGCCGCAGTTGATGCCGGTCGGCGCGGACGTCACGGTGCCGGTGCCGGTCCCGGCGGGCGTGACCGTCAGTGTCGGTGGTGGTGTCGGGTCGAAGGTGGCGGTGACGGTGGTGTCGGCGTTGAGTGTGAGTGTGCAGGTGCTGGTGCCGGTGCAGCCGCCGCCCGACCAGCCCGCGAACACCGAGCCGGACGCCGCGGCGGCGGTGAGCGTGATACCGGTGCCGTGCGCGAAGGGCGATGCGCACGTGGCGCCGCAGTTGATGCCGGTCGGCGCGGACGTGACCGTGCCGCTACCCGTCCCGGCGGGCGTGACCGTCAACGTCGATGGCGGCGCGGTGTCGAAGGTGGCGGTGACGGTGGTGTCGGCGTTGAGTGTGGGCGTGCAGGTGCTGGTGCCGCTGCAGCCGCCGCCCGACCAGCCCGAGAAGGCGGAACCGACCGCGGACGCGGCGGTGAGCGTGACGCTGGTGCCCTGTCCGAAGGACGATGCGCAGGTGACGCCGCAATCGATGCCGGTCGGCGCGGACGTGACGGTGCCGCTACCGGTCCCCGCGGGCGTCACGGTCAACGTGACGGGCACTACCGCGAACGTCGCCGTGACGGTCGTGTTGGCGTTGAGCGTGAGCGTGCAGGTGCTGGTGCCGCTGCAGCCGCCGCCCGACCAGCCCGAGAACGAGGAACCGACCGCAGACGCGGCAGTGAGCGTGATGCTGGTTCCTGCGGCGAACGATGACGCGCAGGTGATACCGCAGTTGATGCCCACCGGCGCCGAGGTCACGTTGCCGCTGCCGGCGCCGTTGCGTAGGACCGTCAGCGTGGACGGCGCCGGATTGAACGTCGCGGTGACGGTGGTGTTGGCGCTGAGCGTGAGCGTGCAGCCGGCGGTGCCGCTGCAGCCACCACCCGACCAGCCCGCGAACACCGAGCCGGACGCGGGCGCGGCCGCGAGCGTGACGCTGGATCCGTTGTTGAACGACGCCGCGCACGTGGCACCGCAGTCGATACCGGCCGGTGTCGAGGTGACCGTGCCCGTCCCCGTGCCGCTACGCGACACGGTGAGCTGCGACTGGGCTGGTGGCGGGTTGATGCCGGCGGAGTAGTGGTTCGCGACCTGTGTCGGGGAGAGCACCGGCGCGTAGACCGCGGCCTCGTCGATGGTGCCGGCGAAGAACTCGGAGGAGCCGTTCCACGACGCGATGTTCAACTGGTTGGTGTTGGTCGTGATCGCGCCGGTCAACGCCGCGGACGCGACCAGTGCGCCGTTGATGTAGAGGCGTTGCGTCGTGCCGTCGTAAGTGCCGACGATGTGGTATGCGGTACCGGCGACGAGCGCTGCGGGGGTTTGCAGCCGCCGGCGCGTGCCGGCCTGCATGATCGTGAATTCCATCTTGGGCCCGTTGAACTGCAACGAGTACGACTCGGGTTTGGTCAGCACCGACGCGAACGCGCCCGCGGCCGGTATCGAGGTCGGCTTGATCCACGCTTCGAGCGACACTGTCGACGCCAACGAGAGCGACGCCGAAGATGCGACGCGCACGTACTGGGCGGAGCCGGAGAACGTGGCGGCCTTGTCGCCGTCGTTGGTCAACAAGCTCGCCGCGCCGAGCGTCGGGCTACCCGTATAGGTGCCGGGGTTCGATCCCTTGGAGTCGGCGGCGTTCGTGCCCGAGGTCTCGTCGAGTCGCCAATAGCTCAGCGGGCCGTCGTTCGCGACGACTTGGGCGTACGTCCCCGTCGGCGGTGGCGGTGGAGGCGGCCCCGTCCCGAGGTTGATCGAGTCCGTGAAGGTCGGACCCCAATTGCCGGCGTTGTCGTGCGCCTGCGCGTAGACGGTGTGGATTCCGGCCGTCGATGATCCACCGGTCGCGGCGTCGGCGAGGTTCCACGCGACCGTCGTCGGAACCGAGCCCGACGACGTGTAGTTGAACGTCGTGAACTGCGTGCCGTTGTTCGAGAGTCGGAACTGGTTGACTCCGCTCACGTCGTCGCGTGCCACGACATCGACGCTCACGTTCGTGTTCGTGGTGTTCGCGTCGACATGGTTGATCGAGACCGTGCCGGTGGGCGGGTTGGAATCGACGAGCGCGCCGCTCGAGTTGGTCGAGAAGGTCGTGGTGGCCTCGTTGTCGGCCTCGCTCTCGCGCGTCGTGTCGCTCTTGCCCGCGCTCTCGTACACGATGTTCAGCGGATCGGCAACGGAGCGCAGGACATAGGTGGTGTTGTTGGCGAGCGTGTCCTGGTTGAGGTCGATCCACTGGTCCTGGCGATACCAGTCGTAGGTGTCGCCCCAACCGACCGACAGACCCATGTGGATGTTGTTCTGGCTGTCGACGTCGCAGCCGCTCAAGCCAAAGGGGCCGGGGTAAACCGCGTTGGGAGCCGAAGTGATGAATTCTTCGTCGGTGATGCAGCTCGTCGTCTTGACGCCCGTGTAGCTCGGTGCGCCGGTGGTGCGGCCGCTCGCGATCCACGCGTCGTACGCCGACTTGGTCCAGAGCTGGTACCGGCCCCAGTTGTCGAAGTGATAGTGGTGATGGGCCTGGTGCCAGTAGATGTTGTTGTTCAGCGCGATGTCGGTGAACGTCCCGTCGCTGTTCATCACCCGCTGCGTCGACGGTCCCGAGTTCGTGGTCGGGTCGATGTGCGCGTTGACGATGAGCGGACCCTCGCCGGCGTTGTACGTGTCGTTGGAGAAACGCAGCACGTTGTGGAACACACCGCTGAGATCGGGCGTGATGTCGGCGCGGTCGAGTTTCAGCTCGCGCGGCGCGAGCGTGTGCAGGTTCGGATACAGCGGTATCGCCGCCGCACTCGAACGCTCGGCCGCGACTCCGACGAGGAGAGCGGTGGCGAGCGACGCCGCGAAAAGCGCGGTGGTGACACGTCCAAGAAGCGATTGCACCCAGCCCATTACCCACAGCCCCTTCGTGACACGATTGCTTCGCCGATGTCCGCGCGGCAACACCGACCATGACTCCCACCGTGGTCGGCTCGGCTTCCGGGCACGCCCGCAGGTCGTGGTCCGGCGACTTCCGTGTTGCCGCCTCGGATCATGGCACGCGGGGCGGCAAAAAGGGGATCGCAATCGCGCCCTTTGTCGGAGACTTAACCTCGGGAATCGGACAAGGTGCACATTTTTCGGCGACGGCCCAGCTGTGGACCGGCGACGGCATCGCGCCGTCGCCGGTTAGGGGTTTAGTGCTGCCAGACGCGGATGTAGTCGATGACCTTCTCGGCGTGCGTCGTGGACGCCGCCGCCACCGGGGCCCGGGTGGACGCGTTGACGGTCATGTAGTCGAC
>PLBO01000154.1:219910-261376 GCA_003134555.1 Actinomycetota bacterium | reverse complement strand
AAGCGCGATGCGCGTGGTGCGGGCGCCCAGAAGCGCGATACGCGTGGTTCGGGTGCTCCGAAGCGCGATACGCGTAGTGCGGGCGCCCAGAAGCGTGATGCGCGTAGTGCGGGCGCCCAGAAGCGGGCAGTGCGCAGTGACGGCGCTCCCCGGCGTCAGCCGCGCGGCGCCGGCGCGCCCAAGCGGGAATCGCGTGGTGGTGGGCCGAACCGGGAGCTGCGCCGCGATGGTCCGCAGAAGCGGCAGTCGCGTGGGGGCGCCTCGAAGCGCACGGGGCGAGCTGACGGCGCTCGCAAGCGGACGTCTCGGAGTAGCGACGAGCGGAGTCCCACCCGGAGCGGCGTCGACTATCCGAGCCGGAAATACCGCCTGAAGAACGACGAACCCGCGCCCGCCGCGCCGGTAATGCGGTCGTCGCTGCGCAAGGTCCGACGACCAACGACCGAGACCGTGTCTCGGCCGACCCGCGAGCGCAAAGCCCGCACGGCCGCGCCGACGAAGCGACGGCGGGTCAGGATCACCGGGGCCGGCGACGAGCTCGCCCGGCTCGCCGGCCGAGGGGCGCGCCATGCCGAGGCCGATCTCGCGCGCGCCGCCGAAGCCTTCAGCGCGGGCCGCGAGCGTGACGCGGCCCGGTTGTTACGTCCGCTGCGCGATGCCTACCCGGACGCCAGCGCCGTGCGCGAGCTGCTCGGCCTGTGCCAGTACCGGCTCGGTCAGTACCAGGCGGCCACCAAGGAGCTCGAGGCGTTCGTCGACCTCACCAACTCGGTCGAGCAGCACCCGGTGCTGATGGATTGCGCCCGCGCGCTCGGAAGGCACAAACGTGTGGAGGAGTTCTGGGAGGAGCTCGCCGCCGCTTCGCCGACGGGCGCGCTCGTCACCGAGGGCCGTATCGTTCTCGCCGGCGCGCGCGCCGACCAAGGTCGGCTGACCGAGGCGATCGCCACGCTCGACCGGCGCAGTCCCCAATCGAATCGCGTGCAGGACCACCATGTGCGGGTCTGGTACGCGCTCGGCGATCTCTACGAGCGGGCGGGCGACCTTCCGAAAGCGCGTGACCTGTTCCAACGCATCCGGCGCCACGACGCGAGCTTCGCCGACGTCGCCGAGCGCCTCGCTGCGTTGGGCTGAGCGCGCGTCGATCGAGCGAACCGACCGCGTCGCGGTTCGTAACCGTCACACCCTCCACCTAGCGTGCATCTCGCTTCCCTCGCACTTCCCCGTTCGAGTCTGTTCGGCGCCCGCGCGCCGCGAACCGGGGAGTTGCAATGGATGCCGAATCGTTCAATGTCGCAATCGTGCGAGGCACGTGTTCGAGCGCGCCGGAGCTGCGGGTGTTGCCGTCGAGCCAACGGTTGGCGCAGCTCCAGGTGACAACCCGGGTCGACGGCCGGGCGATGTCCGTTCCGGTTTCGGTGATCGACCCACCGGCTTGGCTCGAGGAGCTCGACGCGGGCGACGAGCTGGTGGTTCTCGGTGCGGTGCGACGACGCTTCTTCCGCGCCGCGGGTACGACTGCGTCGCGGGTGGAGATCGAGGCGGAGGTCGTCTGTCGCGGTCGTGACCGGCGCCGGTCACGCGGTCTGAGGCGCCGGGTCGAGGAGCTGCTCGAGGCCCTCGATGCGTGACGAGTGCGCCGGTCGGGCACGGTCGAATCGTCCGTCCGACACCTGGGATCCCGTGGCGCGACGGTACAGTGGCGGGGCGCGCGGCCGATGAACACGCGTGGGCGTCGCTCCGATGGCGTGGTGTCGCCCGGCCCGCAGAGGCACTGAGAAAGCTGGTGGTCAACGGTGACCGTAGAGGCGACCTCGGCCCGGGGGCCGGAAACACTCCCTCAGGTCGTGATCAGGTTCGCGGGGGACTCGGGCGACGGCATGCAGCTCGTCGGTGACCGGTTCACCGAGTTGTCGGCGATGTTCGGCAACGACCTGGCGACCCTGCCCGACTTCCCGGCGGAGATCCGGGCACCCGCCGGAACGATCGCGGGTGTCTCGGCCTTTCAGGTGCACATCTCCGACCACGACATCGTGACGCCGGGCGATACCCCGAACGTGTTGGTCGCGATGAATCCGGCCGCGCTCAAGGCGAACCTGCGCGATCTCGCGCCGGGCTCGACGCTCTTGATCAACGCCGACACCTTCGAGCAACGCAATCTCGACAAGGCGGGCTACGCGCAGAACCCGCTGAACGACGGTTCGCTGGCGGCGTTTCGCGTCTACGAGATCCCGATGACCTCGATCACTGTCGAGGCGACGAAGCCGCTGGGCGTCAAGCCCCGCGACGCGGAGCGCTCGAAGAACTTCTTCGCGCTCGGGCTCATCTGCTGGATGTACACCCGACCGACCGAACCACTGGTCGATTGGATCAAGAAGCGCTTCGCGAGCCGGCCCGAGGTGTTCGAGGCGAATGTGGCGGCGTTTCGCGCCGGCTTCAACTTCGGCGAGACCGCGGAGCTGTTCGACCACGCGTTCGAGATCAAGCCCGCGCCGCTCCCGCCCGGCGAATACCGTCAGATCACCGGGAACGTCGCGCTTTCGTACGGGCTCGTCGCGGCGGCGCAGGCCGCCAAGCTACCGCTGTTCTACGCGTCGTACCCGATCACGCCGGCGTCCGACATCCTGCACGAGCTCTCGAAGCTGAAGAACTTCGGCGTGAAGACGCTGCAGGCGGAAGACGAGATCTCGGCCGCCGGTATCGCGATCGGCGCCGCGTTCGCGGGGAACCTCGCGATAACCGGAACGAGCGGTCCGGGCGTCGACCTGAAGTCGGAGGCGGTCGGCCTCGCGGTCAGCCTCGAGCTCCCGATGATCGTCATCGACGTGCAACGCGGCGGCCCCTCTACCGGCCTGCCGACGAAAACCGAACAAGCCGATCTCCTGCTCGCGATGTACGGGCGACACGGTGAGGCTCCGCTGCCGATCGTCGCCGCCAGCTCGCCGAGCGACTGCTTTGCGGCCGCGTTCGAGGCCGCCCGGATCGCGATCAAGTACCGCACGCCGGTCATGCTGCTCACCGACGGGTACCTCGCAAACGGTGCTGAGCCGTGGGTTCTCCCCGACGTCGACGCCCTGCCCGACATCTCGGTGCCGTTTGCCACCGAGCCGAATCACGGCGACGAGTTCTGGCCGTACCTCCGCGATCCGGAGACGCTCGCGCGTCCGTGGGCGATCCCGGGCACGCCGGGGCTCATGCACCGCGTCGGCGGTATCGAGAAGGAAGACGGCACCGGCAACATCAGCTACGACCCGGAGAACCACGACCGGATGACGCGACTTCGCGCCGCGAAGGTCGCCGGCATCGCCAACGACATCCCGTTGGTCGACGTCGACGATCCCGGCGGCGCCGACTTCCTCGTGCTGTCGTGGGGTGGCACGTGGGGCGCCACCACCGAGGCGACGCGCCGGATCCGGTTGCGCGGCAAGTTGATCGCGCACGCGCATCTGCGGCACCTCAACCCGTTCCCGCGTGATCTGGGCGAGGTGTTGCACCGCTATTCGAAGGTGCTCGTGCCGGAGCTGAACCTCGGCCAGCTGTCGAAGTTGGTACGAGCCGAGTTCCTTGTCGACGCCCAGAGCTACACGCGCGTGGCCGGCGTGCCGTTCCATGCAGCCGAGATCGAGAACAAGATCCTGGAGATGATGCAGTCGTGACCGAGGGCACCGGCAATGGCGCGGGCACGTCCGTGAAGCTCGCCCGCAAGGACTTCCAGTCGGATCAAGAGGTTCGGTGGTGCCCGGGATGCGGCGACTACGGCATCCTCACCGCGATCCAGCTCCTCTTGCCCGAGACGGGCGTCAAGCCCGAGAACCTCGTGTTCGTGTCCGGGATCGGTTGCGCGGCGCGGCTTCCGTACTACATGAACACGTACGGCGTGCACAGCATCCACGGGCGCGCGCCGGCGGTCGCCACGGGTGTCGCGTTGGCCCGTCCCGACCTCGACGTGTGGGTGATCGGCGGCGACGGCGACATGCTCTCGATCGGCGGCAACCACCTCATCCACGCATTGCGCCGCAACGTGAACCTCAAGATCCTGATGTTCAACAACCAGATCTACGGTCTCACCAAGGGCCAGTACTCGCCGACCAGCGAGGTCGGCAAGATCACGAAGTCGACGCCGTTCGGGTCGCTCGACCATCCCTTCAACCCGGTCTCCATCGCGTTGGGCGCCGAGGCGAGCTTCGTCGCCCGCACCCACGACATGGACCGCAAGCACATGACGGAGATGTTCCGCCGGGCGCACGAGCACCAGGGCGCGGCGTTCGTCGAGGTGTACCAGAACTGCAACGTCTTCAACGACGGCGCGTTCGACACGATCCTCAACAAGGACGCGCGGCCCGACATGCTCATCGACCTCAAGCACGGTCAGCCGGTGCGCTTCGGCACCGAAGGCCAGCACGGCGTGATGATGAACGCGTTCGGCGAGGCGAAGATCGTCGAGGTCGCCGACGTCGGCGAGGACAAGCTCGTCGTGCACGACGAGACGCGCGTCGATCCGTCGCTCGCGTTCGCGCTCTCGCGCCTGGCCGATCATCCGGAGACGCCAACTCCGGTCGGTGTATTCCGCGCCGTTGATCGTCCCGCCTACGGAGCCTCGATGCAACAGCAGCTGGTCGCGGCGGTCGAGCGCTCGGGCCCGGGCGACCTCCGCGCGCTGCTGCGGTCGGCGCCGACCTGGACGGTCGAGTAACCCCGTTTCGGCGAAGCCGGGCGAGCGCTCAGTCGAGCGTTCGGAACACCATCCCGGTGCGCGGCTTCGGCCAGAAGAAGGTGGTCTTCTGGGGCATGCGCACGCGGTCGACGGCCGCGGCCCGGGTCAGGGCGACCGACACGGGCGAGCACAAGATCGCGGCGGTAGCGACGCGCTTGTCGACTAGCGCGGCGACGCCCTGAGCGTCGTGGCGATACTGCCAGGTTGCGTCGGGGAGCCTGGGCACGACGAGAGCTTCGATGACGGCCGTGTCGGTCGCGGCCACCGCGGGATGCTCGCCCGCGAGCGCCGCGGTACGCGCGTCGGCGTTCGGCACCGCGAGCGCGAGCCCCCGGAGGTCGACGAGGCCGAGCCCGTGCTCGGCGCGCATCGATGCCTCGAGCGCGTCGACGCCTTCGGGAGTGTTCGCACCCGCGTCGCGCACGTCGAAGACGTCGGCGATCTGCGCGCGCACGTCGGTGCCGGACGGCGCGTCGATCAGGCGGTGGATGGGCTCGATGCAGAGCTCGTCGTCGGCGAGCTCGACGACGAACGTCATGATCGCGTCGGCGCCGCCGGGCGCGATGCCCGCGGACCGCAGCTCGTTGCGGTAGTTGAGCGCGGTTTCGAAGCGATGGTGCCCGTCGGCCAACACGAGGGGCGCGCCGCCGACCACGCTTCGGATCGCGGCGATGGTCCCCGGGTCGTCGACCGCGGCGATCTCGTGGCGAACACCCTCGGGATCGACGCATGCCGCCAGCGGCTCGGCGCGTTCGAGCAGCGCGGTGAGGCCCGATCCGAGGGTCAGACCCCAGATGGGATCGACGTTGACCCGCATCGCCCGGAGGAGCGCGAGCCGGTCGGACTTCGCCTTCGGCAGCGTGCGCTCGTGGGGGAGGACGTCGTCGTCGCCGGGCTCGGGAAGCTTCAGCTCCCCGAGCACGCCCCGCGTATGCCGGCGCGCACCGTGCGGATCGGTGAACTCCATGCGGTAGGCGTAGAAACGCGGCGCGGGATCGGCCGCGAGCACCCCACTCGCTCTCCATTCGGCGAACGTGTCGGCGGCCCTCGCGTAGCGATCGCCCTCGACCGATGCGTCCCGAGGCAGGATCAGGCGCACCGCGTTGTGCTCGTCGGCGGCCTCGAGCGCAGCGCGCTGATCTTCGTCGACGACGTCGTAGGGTGGAGCGACGAGCGCCGCGAGCTCCGTGGACGCGCCCTGGTACCGGATTCCGGCAAAGGGCGAGAAGTCGGCCACGTAGGTGCTCCGGGTTCCGGGTGCTCGAGAATGCGATTCGGTTGTACCACAGGCAAACCCGAGAACGGCCAAGGAGGCGAACCCCATGTCGATGTCAGGCGAGCACGAGGCATACACCGCCTTCTCCGAGGGCATGCGGCTCCTCGCGGACGACAACGCGCACGCGGCGGTGATCGCGCTGGAGCAGGCCCGTGAGCTCGAGCCGGCCAAGGGCTCCGTACGCGAGGCGCTGGCGCGCGCCTATTTCCGGACCGGTCGCTTCCAGGCGGCGGAGCAGGAGTTCGCGGCCGCGCTCGATATCGAGCCCGTCAACGACTACGCGCAGTTCGGAATCGGGCTGTGCCGTCTGCGCGCCGGTGACCGCGCCCGCGCGCGCGGGCACTTGCGCCTGGCGACAGTGATGCGGCCCGACAACGCCGCCTACCAGGCCGCGCTCGAGCAGGTCACCGACACCGATTCCCCCGAGTCCGACTCGTTGTGAGCGGCCCGGGCGCAGACAACCGTCCGGTCGTGTGCTGCGACCTGGACGGTGTGGTGTGGCGCGGTGAGACGCCGATCGAGGGTGCGGCGGCGGGCGTCGAGCAACTGCGCGGCGCGGGGCTGCGCGTCGCCTTCTTGACGAACAATTCGAGCGGGCGCGTGCGCGACAACCTTGAGCGACTCGCGGCCGCGGGCGTCACGGCGTCGCCCGACGATCTCGTCACGAGCGCGCAAGCCGCCGCCGCGCTGCTCGCCGCCGAGTACCCGTCCGGCCGGGCGGCGCCCGATACGCGGGTACTCGCGTGCGCCGGACCCGGAGTCGTCGAGGCCCTGCTCGGGCACGGCTTCGAGCCGGTCGAGTCCTCGACCTCCGAGCTGCCCGCGACCGCGGTAGTGGTCGGCTGGCACCGCACTTTCGATTTCGAGCGGCTGCGGCGCGCCGCCGACGGAGTGCGGTCGGGCGCGCGCTTCGTCGCCACGAACCTCGACCCGACCTATCCGGGGACGGATGGGTTGCTGCCGGGTGCGGGCGCGCTCGTCGCCGCGGTCGCCACCGCCGGAGGCCGTCGCCCCGAAGTGGCGGGCAAGCCCGAACCCGCGATGGCCGCACTCGTGCGCGCTCGCTACGAGAACCCTGTCGTGATGATCGGCGACCGCCCGTCGACCGACGGCGCTTTCGCGGTGGCGCTCGGCGTGCCGTTCGCGCTGGTGCTGTCGGGGGTGGCGGGTACGGCCGGCGAGGAGCCGGTTCCCGATCCGCCGCCCGCGTTCGTCGCCCGCGATCTCGGTGAGCTCGCGCCGAAGCTCGCCGGCGCGTTCGGTCGCGCGTCTCAGTAGTCGAGGCGCGGCGGCACGACGCGCCGCGGGAAACCGGCCGTCTGCGCGAGCACGAACGCGACGAGCATGCCGAAGACGAATCCGCCGATGTGCGCGAGGGTCGCGATGCCGCTCGACGATTGGGTGAAGAACTGCAGCACGAACCAAAGTCCGAGGACGATCATTGCCGGTAGTCGCACCGGAAAGAAGATGAGGACGATCGGCACGAGCGTGAGGATGCGGGCGCGCGGGAACCACACGATGTACGCACCCATCACCACCGCGACCGCGCCCGACGCGCCCAGGAACGGCGCCGTGGAATCGAAATTGCCCCGGATGTGCACCAGCGACGCGACGACACCGCCGACGAGATAGAGCGCGAGGAACCCGACGCGACCGAGCTGGTCCTCGACGTTGTTGCCGAAGATCCACAAGAACAACATGTTCCCGAGTACGTGCAGGATCGATCCGTGCAGGAACATCGAGAACAAGACGGCGAGCCAGACGTTCTTGTCCGGGAATGCGCGTTCCGGGGCGGCGACCCCGCCCGCGGGAATGGCGCACGCGCTCGCCGCCAAGATCGTGCCGTCGGGTACGAGCACGACCGGCTTGCCGGTACGGACCTCGCAGGGCACGCCCGCCCAGCGGTACTCGAAGAGAGCTTCGGCGTTCGCGTCGTGCTTCGGGAACTGGATTCCGAAGTAGATCGCGATGTTCACGACGATCAGGACGATCGTGACGACGGCCCGACGCGCGGTCGGGTTCTCGTCTCGGATCGGGATCACGGCGGGACCCTAGCGACGGTCCTCGGGTGGATGACGCGGTCGGGCCGAGGCCACAGGTCCTAGGCTGATTGACTGACCGCCCCGTAGAGCGTGCTCCGCGCGCCCCGCATGGAGAGGCCCAGACCATGCCGCCGAAGATCCTGACGATGCCGCAGGCGACCGACTGGAAGCGAGCGCTGGAGACCGGCATGCAGTTCACCGAGTTGCGGCGTTCGCAGGCGCGGGCGGTCGTCTCCGATCTTGTCGCGCAGGGGCATCTCGCGCGCGAGCACATGACCGCCGCGGTCGACGAGGTGGTCGAGATGAGCCGCCGCCGTAGCGAGGAGCTGCGCAAGATGGTCCAGAAAGAGGTGCAGCGTCAGCTGGGTTCGGTCGGCCTCGCCACGAAGGCCGATCTGGCCGCGCTCGAGCGCCGGCTGACGCGGGCGAACCGCGAGACCAAGAAGTCGGAGTCGGCGAAGAAGAAGTCCTCGGCCTCCAAAAAGGCCGCGCCCAAAGCGGCGCCCAAGGCAGGCTGACGGCCGCGTGCGGCGGCGGCTCGATGTCGAGCTCGTGCGGCGCGGCCTCGTGCCCAGCCGGACGCGGGCGGCGGAGGCGATCGACGCGGGCCGCGTGCTCGTCGGCGGTGCGCCGGCATCGACTCCCGCCCGGCAGGTCGACGGGGGAGAGGCGATCGCCGTGCTGGCCGAGGAGGGCACGAGGTACGCGTCGCGCGGCGGTCACAAGCTGGCTGCAGGGCTCGACGCGTTCGCGATCGACGTGCGCGACCGTCGAGCGGTCGATGTCGGCGCGTCGACGGGTGGGTTCACCGATTGTCTGCTCCAGCGCGGCGCCGCGCACGTGTACGCGATCGAGGTCGGGCGTTCGCAGATCGCCTGGTCTCTGCGCCAGGACGCGCGCGTGACCGTGATGGAACGGGTGAATGTTCGTGAGGTCGAGCCCGGCGCGCTCGACCCAGCTCCCAGCTTGTGTGTTGTCGACCTCTCGTTCGTCTCGTTGGCTTCGGTTGCGCCGCATCTCCTCGCGTTGACGACCGAAGAGGCCGAGTTCGTGCTCTTGGTGAAGCCGCAGTACGAGGCCGGCCGGGCGCGCGTCGACCACCGCGGCATCGTGCGCGACCGCGCCGTACACGCGGCCGTGTTGCGAGAGGTCGTGGCCGGGCTCGATGCGGCGGGCCTGGGTGTCGGTGCAGTCGTGCCCTCGCCGTTGCGCGGCGCCGACGGCAACGTCGAGTTCCTTGCCTACGCGCGGCGCGGTTGCGCGACCGTCTCACCCGCCGTGCTCGATGACGCGGTCGAGCGTGCCCATCGTGCCGAGGATGCGCGGTGACGAAGGTGAACGAGACGCGCGCGGTCGGCCTCGTCCCGCACCGTGAACGAACGCTCGCGCACGAGCTCGCGCAGCGGACCGCGGCGTGGTTGGTCGAGAACGACGTCGAGGTGCGAGTGCCGGCGGAGCTCGCCCACGATTCCGGTCTCGACGCTTACGCCACCGAACCCGAGCGGTTCGCGCCGGGCCTCGACCTGGCGATCGCGCTCGGTGGCGACGGCACGATGCTGTACGCGGTGCAGCTCGTCTATCCCGCGCCCGTACCGATCATGGGCGTCAACGTGGGGTTGCTCGGCTATCTCAGCGAGCTGGAACCCGACGAGCTCGAGGGTTGGCTGCCCCGGCTCCTCGCCGGCGACTTCGAGGTTTCGGAGCGGATGATGCTCGCGGTCGACGTCGAGACGACGGGAGCAGCGCGCGGGTCGTGGTACGCGCTGAACGAGGCCGTCGTCGAGAAGCTGCGCTCCGGTCACCTGATCTATGTCGACGTGTCGATCAACGGGAGCGCGTTCACCTCCTACGCGGCCGACGGTCTGATCGTCGCCACAGCGACCGGCAGCACCGCCTACTCGTTCTCCGCCGGCGGGCCGATCCTGTCGCCCGACCTGCGTTGCATCGCGCTGACCCCGATCTCGCCGCACATGCTGTTCGACCGATCGCTCGTGCTGTCCGAGCACGAGGAGGTCGCGTTCGTTGTGGCCAACGGGCGCAATGTCGCGCTCACGATCGACGGTCGCGAGCTCGGCGAGCTGTGCTCGGGCGATCGCGTCCGGTGCCACGGGGCGCGGGAGCCGTTGCGGCTCGTCAGCGTCCGGCCGCGCGACTTCCACCAGATCCTCAAGACCAAGTTCTCGCTGCGGGAGCAGTAGCCGCGTGCTTTCGGAACTGCGGGTCGAGAACCTCGGCATCATCGTCGAGCTCCAGGTGACACTCGGCGCGGGATTGACGGTCATCACGGGCGAAACCGGTGCCGGCAAGACGCTGATCGTCGACGCGCTGGACCTGCTCTGCGGCGGGCGGGCCGATCCGCAACTGGTGCGCGAGGGCGCGGCGGAAGCTCGCGTGGAGGGCCGCTTCGACGACGGCGCCGACGAGATCGTGCTCGCGCGGGTTGTCCCGGCCGACGGACGCTCGCGCGGCTATGTGAACGGTCGCCTCGCGTCGGTTGCCGAGCTCGCGGAATGCGGGCGGCGGCTCGTCGACCTCCACGGACAGCACGCGCACCAGTCTCTGCTCGCACCGGTGGAGCAGCGCGCGCTACTCGACCACTTCGCCGGAGCCAAAGCGCAGGCGGCACTCGTGCAATTGCGCGCGGCCCGAGCCGAAGCGCGCCGTTTTGCCGAGGAGCTGGCGGCGCTCGGGGGCGACGAGCGATCGCGGGCGCGTGAAGTCGACTTGTTGCGGTACCAGGTTGCGGAGATCGACGCCGCGGGAATCGCGGGCCCGGGTGAGGACGAACGCCTCCTGGCCGAGGAGGAGCTGCTGGCCGACGCCGAGGCGCACCGGGAAGCGCTCGGCGCGGCGTACCGCGAGCTCGAAGGTACGGGGGAGGACGCGCTCGGCGCCGCGGTCGCGGCATTGTCGGGGCGCGCGCCCTTCGAGGCGCTCGTCGCGCGCATGCGCGTGCTCCAAGCCGAGCTGCAGGAAGCGGCGCACGACGTGCGGACGACCGAGGAGTCGATCGTCGCCGATCCACAGCGTCTGCAAGAGGTCCAGGCGCGCCGCGCGCTGCTCGCGGAGCTGCGGCGCAAATACGGGCTCACTCTCGAAGACGTCGTCGAGTACGCCGCTCGAACACGCGAACGCCTCGAGGAGCTCGAGCAGCACGACGCGCTCGCGGTGCGCCTCGATGCCGCTTGCCGTGAGGCGCAGGCCGAGGCCGGACGGGCGGCGCGCGCACTGACGAAGGCGCGCCGGGCCGCGGCGCCCCGGCTCGCGGGCGCCGTGACCGTGCATCTCCGCGAGCTCGCGCTGCCCGCAGCCACGTTTACGATCGACATCTCGTCCGGCGCGATCGACTCGGGCGCGACCGGGCCGGCGGCGATCGGCGACGACGGTGCCGACGACGTCACGTTCCTCCTTGCGCCGAATCCCGGCGAATCCGCGCGGCCGCTGGCGAAGGCCGCGTCGGGCGGCGAGCTGTCCCGCGCGATGCTGGCCCTGCGCGTGGTGCTGTCCGAAGCGCCGCCGACCCTCGTCTTCGACGAGGTCGATGCCGGGATCGGTGGCGAGGCGGGCGCCGCGGTCGGACGTGCGCTCGCAACCCTCGGAGGCCATCACCAAGTGCTCTGCGTCACCCACCTGCCCCAGGTCGCGGCATTCGCCGACGCGCACGTGTTCGTGGCGAAGGACGAAGTGAAGGGGCGGACGGTCGCCGCCGCGTCGCTGCTGCTCGACGACGCGCGCGTCAACGAGATCTCGCGGATGCTCGCAGGAGTGGGCGGATCGGCTCACGCGCGGCGGCACGCCCGTGAGCTCGTCGAGCGTTCCGGCGAGCTCCGGATCGAGGCGCGGGCGGGGAACGGCACGCAGTGAGATTGCTCCGGCGGCGGCGGCGCCCAACGCCTCCTCGGGTCGTGGGCGTAGCGCGGGTCGGCCCGCGGACCAAGGACCTGGCCAAGCGGATCGGTCGGGGCGAGATCGCGGTCATCGACCACCGCGACCTCGACCGCATCGCGGCCGAGAGCCTGCTCGCCGCCGGAGTGGCGGCCATCGTGAACGCCGACTATTCGATCTCGGGCCGGTATCCGAACGGCGGCCCACAGCGCGTCGTCGCGGCGCGGGTTCCACTGCTCGACGCCGTCGGCGGCGCGGTGATGCACACCCTCCGGGACGGCGAAGTGGTCGAGCTCCGCGACGACGCGCTGTGGCGCAACGGTGAGAAGTTGGCCGCGGGGGAGTTGTTGACCGCGGACGAGGTCGACCACCGGATGGAAGAGGCGCGCCTGCGCATCGGCACCGAGCTGCGCTTGTTCGCTCGCAACACCCTCGAGTTCATCGACAAGGAGGCCGAGCGCAGCTTCGAGCCGATCGCGCTGCCGCCGCTCTCGACCAAGATCCGCGGGCGCCACGCGCTGGTGGTCGTGCGCGGACTCGACTACAAGCACGATCTGCGCGCGCTCCGGGCGTACATACGCGAGTACCGCCCCGTGCTCATCGCGGTCGACGGCGGCGCCGACGCGTTGATCGACGACGGGCGCACCCCCGACATCATCATCGGCGACTTCGACTCGCTTTCTCCGGTCGCGCTGCACTGCGGCGCCGAGCTCCTGCATCACGTCCATCCCGACGGTCGCGCCCCGGGACTCGAACGCCTCCAGGAGGCGGGCGTGCGCTACGAGCAGTTCGTCGCGGATGGCACGAGCGAGGACGCGGCGCTGCTGCTCGCGTTCGAGGCGGGCGCCGAGCTGATCGTCGCGGTGGGCACGCACGCGAGCATGGTGGAGTTCCTCGACAAGGGCCGGCGCGGAATGGCGTCGACGTTCCTGACCCGGCTCCGACTCGGCCCGATGCTCGTGGACGCCAAGGGTGTGAGCCGGCTGTACCACGGGCGCGTGCGCCAACGCGACATGCTGCTGCTCGTCGTCTCCGCGGTCGCGGCGATGGTCGCGATGGTGTACGCCTCACATTCACTGCGTGTATTTCTCGACGGCTTCCGCCTGATGTTCGACGACACCTGGTCGCAGATCCGCGGCTGGTTCTGACGATGATCAACTTCCGGTTTCACCTCGTCTCGCTCATCGCGGTCTTTCTCGCCCTCGGTCTCGGCATCCTCGTCGGGTCGACGGTCGTCGATCAGGTCATCGTCGACCGTCTCGATCGCGAGATCGGCAACGTCTCGCACGAGTCGAACCAGCTCAAGAGCGAGAACAGTCAGCTCCGTGACCAGGCCTCGAGCCTCGACGACTTCCTCCGCAAGTCGTCGGCCTACGCCGTGCAGCAGCGCCTCACCGGCGTTCCGGTCGCGATCATCGCCGAGAAGGGAATCGACGCCGCCGCGGTGAGCTCCGTGCTCGCATTGGTGCGCGCCGCCGGCGCGGACGTGCCCGGCGTGCTCTGGCTCGACGACAAGTGGCGACTCGACTCGCCGAAGGATCTCGTTTCGCTGCAACGAGCGGCCAGGATCCCGACGGGCAACGTGGCGGCCTCTCGGCTCGCGGCTCTGCGCGTGCTCGCGACGCGCTTGGCCGCGCCGCCACTGCCGCGGTCGCGGGCTCGGCGCGACGTCGTGGAGCCGTTGCGATCGGCCGGCTTCCTCGACTTCACCGACGGCAAGCGCGCCGATCTCGCGGCGTTTCCCGCGCGCGCCGCGCGGGTGCTCGTACTCACGGGAACCGACGGTCACCTCTCGGCAACCGACACGATGGTCGACCTGGTGCAGTCGATGCTTGCCGCGAATGTCCCGACCGTGCTCGGCGAGGTCTACGACGCGAAGGGCGGGCCGGCGTCTCCGCCCAAGCGCGGTTCCGCACTCGAACCGGTGCGCGGCGACCCGGCGCTGGCGAAGCAGGTCACCACCCTCGATGACGCCGAGCTCCCACAGGGAGCGCTGACCGCGGTGGTCTCCCTCGAACAGATCGCCGACGGGCGCATCGGTCATTACGGCTACGGCGAAGGCGCGACCGAGACGATCCCGCCGATCCCGTCGTGAGCGTTCTGCTCGGCTTCGCCGTCGGCCTGCTCGCGGTCCGGTTGCTCGTCGGCGCGGGTCATGATCTGCTGCGCGCGCCGACGCTCGAACGCCCGAACCGCCACGGGCGAACGGTACCCACGGCGATGGGCGTGCTGGCTGTGCTCGCCGTCGTCCTCGTCGAGGCGGGCCGCTCCCTGCTGGGCGCGTTCGGTGTGGGTGAGGCGCCCGGCGACGCCGCGCGCCTGCTCGTCTTGGTGGCCTGCGTGGGGTTCGGGCTGCTCGGCCTGCTCGACGACGTCGCCGGCACGCAATCGGACCACGGTTTTCGCGGTCATCTCGGCTCGCTGTTCTCCCACGGACGCATCACGACGGGTCTGGTGAAGATCGTCGGTGGTGGTGCGCTGGCCGTCGTTCTCGTCAGCGCGGGTCGCGCGGCCGTCGTATCGGGCGCGGGCGTCGCATCGGGCGCGAGCGTCTCGGGCGCGAGAGTCGTAACCGACGCGCTGCTCGTCGCGCTCGCGGCGAACATGACGAATCTCTTCGATCGCGCTCCGGGTCGCGCGATCAAGGTCGGTCTCGTCGCATGGTTGCCGATCGCGCTCGTCGCGCGCGCGGACAGCGTCGGGGTTGCGGTCGCGCCGGTTGTCGGCGCGTTCGCCGGGTTGCTCGGCGACGACCTGCACGAGCGACTGATGCTCGGTGACGCGGGCTCGAACGTGATCGGCGCGGTGCTCGGACTCGCGGTCGTGCTCGAGTGCAGTCCGGCGACTCGAACGATCGTGCTCGCGGTGCTCGTCGCGTTCACGCTCGCGAGCGAGCTGTTCTCGTTCAGCCGCGTCATCGAACGGGTCTCCGTGCTCCGCCGGCTCGACGAGCTCGGCCGCGGAGCGTGACGAAGATTTCCGGGTCGACTCCACGCTCGGCTGCCCTCCGGCCGATCACCGAAAATGGCACAGGCGGGTGCTACCGTCGCCACGGCGGTGTCGGCGTCTTCCGAAGGGGCATGAACGTTGGCCAAGCACGTCTTCGTGACCGGTGGAGTGGCATCGAGCCTCGGTAAGGGGCTCACGGCGTCGTCCCTCGGGCGACTCCTGAAGAGTCGGGGCCTGAAGGTCACGATGCAGAAACTCGACCCCTACATCAACGTCGATCCCGGCACGATGAACCCCTTCCAACACGGCGAGGTGTTCGTCACCGACGACAAGGGCGAGACCGATCTCGACCTCGGGCACTACGAGCGCTTCGTCGACGTGCCGCTCACGCGCCGGTCGAACGCCACCACGGGTTCCATCTACCAGGCGGTCCTTGCCAAGGAACGCAAGGGTGAATACCTCGGCGAAACCGTGCAGGTGATCCCGCACATCACGAACGAGATCAAGCAGCGCATCCTGGCGCTCGCGAACGACGACGTCGACGTCGTGATCACCGAGGTCGGGGGCACCGTCGGCGACATCGAGATCCTGCCGTTTCTCGAGGCGATCCGGCAGTTCCGCAAAGACGTCGGCCGCGAGAACGTCTTCTACGTGCACGTA
The DNA here is from genome assembly GCA_003134555.1 of Actinomycetota bacterium. Classification (GTDB taxonomy): domain Bacteria; phylum Actinomycetota; class Acidimicrobiia; order IMCC26256; family PALSA-610; genus PALSA-610. The sequence continues at coordinate 245,850 of PLBO01000154.1, read as the reverse complement.
ACGCTGGTGCCCTACATCGGTCCGTCGGGCGAGCAGAAGACCAAGCCGACGCAGCACTCGGTCACCGAGTTGCGCGGCCGCGGCATCCAGCCCGACGCGATCGTCTGTCGTAGCGACCGGCCGATCTCCAAGCGGCTCAAGGAGAAGATCTCCGCGCTGTGCGACGTGCCCGAAGCGGGCATCGTCACCGCGGTCGACGCCGACATCCTCTACGAGATCCCGCTCGTGCTCCACGACGAGGGCCTCGACGACTACGTGTGCAAGGTGTTGCACCTCGATCAGCACGAAGCCGACCTGACCGAGTGGACGACGTTGGTCGAGCGTGTGCGCGCCGCCAAGGACGACGTGCGGATCGGGCTCGTCGGCAAGTACATCAACCTGCCCGACGCGTACCTCTCGGTGGTCGAGGCGCTGAAGCACGGCGGGTACTCGTGCGGCGCCAACGTCCTCATCGACTGGATTGCGGCCGACGATGCCGAGGGCCTGCTCGCCGAAGGGCGATTGCACGACCTCGACGGCATCGTCGTGCCCGGCGGGTTCGGCATGCGCGGTATCCCGGGCAAGATCGAGGCCGCGGGGTACGCGCGCCGCAACGACATCCCGTTCCTCGGTCTGTGCCTCGGATTGCACTGCGCAGTCATCGAATTCGCGCGCGACGTGTGCCGGCTCGAGAACGCGAACAGCTCCGAGTTCGACCCGAGCTCTCCCCATCCCGTCATCGACCTGATGGACGAGCAGAGGGCCGTCGTCGACATGGGCGGCACGATGCGCCTCGGTGCATACCCGGCGAAGCTCGCGCCGGGGAGCCGCGTGCGCGAGATCTACGGCGAAGAGGTCGTGTACGAGCGCCACCGCCACCGTTACGAGCTCAACAACCGCTACCGCCAGGTGCTCGAAGACAACGGAATGGTGCTCTCCGGCACCTCGCCCGACGATCTCCTCGTGGAGTTCATCGAGCTTCCCAAGTCGAAGCACCCGTTCTTCGTGGCGACGCAGGCCCACCCGGAGTTCAAGAGCCGCCCGAACCGGCCGCATCCGCTGTTCGCCGCCTTCGTACACTCCGCGCTCGAACGGGCCGAAGGCCGCTTGCCCCGACTCCCGATCATCGAGACGGCGCCCGCGCTCGGGACGTGATGCTTCGAGGTCCACGAAGGCCGGCGCGCGGCCCGGGCGAGTGACCGGGCACGACACCTGATGGCCGGCGCCGACGAGCTGTCGAAGCTTCTTTGCGAGCACGACGATTGGCTCGTCGTCGAGCGCGGGCTGGCCGTGAACTCGTTGGCCGCATACCGGCGCGACCTCCGTCGCTACGCGGCGTTCCTGCGCGCGCACGACGCGACCGACCCGCACCGGATCGGCGAGGACGTGGTGCATGCCTACGTCCGGCACCTCGAGGGACTGCGACACGACGACGGCGGCCGGCAGCTCGCGGCGTCGTCGGTCGCGCGCGCGGTCGTCGCGGTGCGGTCGTTCCACCGGTTCTGCGCTCGCGAGGGTTTCGTCGAGCGCGATCCGAGCGAGGAGGTGGGCGCGCCCACGGTCCCGGCCGGAATCCCGAAGGCGCTCGACGAGGAACAGGTCGATCGCCTGCTGCACGCGGTGACCGGCGACGAGCCCCTGGCCCAGCGCGATCGCGCGCTGCTCGAGCTCCTCTACGGCACCGGGATCCGGATCAGCGAGGCGGTCGGTATCGACGTCGACGACCTCGATCTCGACGACGGCACCTTGCGGGTACTGGGCAAGGGGTCGAAGGAGCGGGTCGTTCCCATCGGCCGGGGCGCCCGCATCGCCGTAGAGGCCTATCTGCACGACGGGCGGCTCGCGCTGCGAGGGACTCGGGCGCGCGCGCGGCGGGCGAGCGACGCGGAGGCGGTGGTCCTGAACGCGCGCGGCGGTCGCATCTCGCGCCAGTCGTGTTGGGCGATCGTGAGACGAGCAGGCGAACGGGTCGGGCTCGACAGTCGTCTGTCGCCGCACGTTCTACGGCATTCCTGTGCAACGCACATGCTCGACCACGGCGCCGATCTGCGGGTCGTTCAGGAGCTCCTCGGCCACGCGAGCATCTCGACCACCCAGGTGTACACGAAGGTGTCGCCCGAACGATTACGCGCCGCGTACGACGCCGCGCATCCACGCGCGCATGCGACCGCAGAACGCACTCGAGACGGTCGGGTGGCGGGAGGAAAGGCCGGGGCTGCGAGGTAGGCTTCGCCCGTGACCGAGACAACCCACGCGAACCGGCGCGCCCAGCTGACGGCCGAACGCGAGCGGCTCAACGACGAGCTGACCACGCTCGGAATCGACCGGAACTCGTACGACGAGGGTTTTGCCGATTCGGGTCAGGTGACCGCGGAACGAGGCGAGGTCGACGCCCTCGTCGGCTCGTTGCGCGAGACCTTGGTCGACATCGACGCCGCGCTCGACAAGTTGGACGCCGGAACCTACGGGCAATGCGAGTCGTGCGGGCAGGACATCGCCGAGGCCCGGCTCGAGGCGATGCCGGCGGCGCGGCTGTGCATGGCGTGCGCCTCCAAGCGCCGCTGACGCCCCTTCCGCGTGCACGTAGACAGCGTCACGGTCATCTTTCTCTGCGGGCTGATCGTCGCGATCATCCTCCACGAGATAAGTCACGGGGTCGTCGCGTTCGTGCTCGGTGACGACACGGCCAAGCGCGCCGGTCGCCTCACGCTCAATCCGGTCGCGCACGTCGATCCGTTCGGGTCGATCGTCTTGCCGGTGCTCGGCGCGCTCGCCCACGTTCCGGTCATCGGCTGGGCGAAGCCGGTCCCGGTGAACCCGGCGCGGCTGCGCAACGGTCGGCGCGATCTCCTCTTGGTGTCGCTCGCCGGTCCGGGCAGCAACTTCACGTTGGCCATCGTCGCGGCCGTCGTGGCGCGCTCGCAGTTCCATTTCAGTCCGAGCTTCGTGGTCGTCGGCGATCTTCCGATGCGGGTGCTCATTCCGCTCGTGTTCGCCGAGGTCAATCTGTTCCTCGGGCTCTTCAACTTCCTGCCCATCCCGCCGCTCGACGGTGCCGCGCTCGTCGAGCGGGTGCTTCCGCATGAGTGGCTGCCGGGGTGGTACCGCTTCCGGCCGTACGGAATCCTGGTGCTGTTCCTCCTCGTGTTCAGCACCCACATCACGAGTCGCCTGTTCCAACCCTTCCTCGATCACCTCTACCGGTTCGTTCTGCGATGACGAGGGCGGGTCATCTCGCGGCGCGATTCGCCGGCTCGCTGCGGGCGCGGCACCTCGATCGCGCCGACCTCGAGTTCGTCCGCCAATTCCTTCGTCCCGAGGAGCGCGCCTGCTGGGAACGCCTGCGGCGCGCCGATCGCGCCGAGTCGCTGGCGACCGCTCGGGCCGCGCTGGAGGCACTCGGGACGGACGCCGATCCCGCCTGGGTCGCCGCCGCCCTGCTGCACGACGTCGGCAAGGCGGAGACGCGCCTCGGCAGCGTCGGTCGGGCCTGGGCGACCGTTACCGCCGGCCTGGTCGGGCATCGCCGCGCCCGGGCCTGGCCCAACGCAATGGGCCGTTATGTCAACCACGACGAGCTCGGCGCCGAGCGGCTCCGACAGGCGGGTGCCCGCAAGGAGACGGTCGCCTGGGCCGGCGCCCACCACCGGCGAGCGCAGTGGCCCGCGACCGGGATCCCGCCCGAGATCTGCGAGATCCTGGCCGCCGCCGACGGAGAACCCAGTCTGCGGTGAACTCGGGCGCGAATCGCGCCGATAGAGCAATCGTGCGGTACCCGACCGATTCGTATTTCGTCCGGCTCGAGGGCGGCTCGCCCGACGGGCACGCCCCGTCCGGTCGCGCCCAGGTCGGTCGCGAGGGGCTGGGAGCCCCAGGGCCGCGGCGTCGTCGCCGCCGGCGTCGCGTGAGCGGACGGGCGGTGTTTCTCACCCTCGTGGTGCTCGGACTCGGAAGCTGGACCGCCTGGGCCTCGCAGCGACCAGGGGGCGTGTCGGGCACCGTGAACGGCTGGATCTCCAACGTACGCGGCGACGTCGCCAAAGTGAGCGCCGACCCGGACCTCGCCCGGGCGCGGCGTTACTACAACGGGCAGTACCAAGCCACGAAGGCGTACCCGAATTTGACCGACTCGGAGCTTTCGGCGGTCGGAGTGGGCATTGGGGTCATCGTCGATTGGTGCAATTCGCAGGCCGTCGTGATCGAGGGCGCCTCCGGCGCCGGCACCGCGAGCCGGTTGCTCGTCTCGGGTCACGACTACGGCGAGGTGCCCGGCAAGTCCGGGTGCCCGGCCGACCTCGGCAGCCCAGCACCCTGGAAAGCGCCCTAGTTCGTCGACCCAAGAAGAATCGCGTTAGCGCGGCCTGGGTAACAGGCCCGCGGCGAGCGACGCGCGGGCGAGGACCGGCTCGGCCAGTGCCTCCGCGGCGTCGGCACCGACGGCCAGGCGCCGATCGATCTCATCCGGGTTGGCGGCGAGCTCGTGAAACCGCGTGTTCACCGGCCGGAGGAACTCGACGACGGCCTCGGCGACCGCGGCCTTGAAGAGGCCGTACTGCTTGCCGTCGAACTCACGCTCGACCTCGGCGATGGAGAGGCCGGTGACGGCACCGTAGATCTCGATGAGGTTGGAGACGCCGGGCTTGGCGTCTCGGTCGTGGCGGACTTCCGAACCCGAATCCGTGACCGCCGATTTGATCTTCTTGTCGATCGTCTTGGGCGGATCGAGGACGAGGATCGTTCCCTGCGGCGACTCGTCCGACTTCGACATCTTGCGATCGGGATGTTGCAGGTCCATCACGCGCGCGCCGACCGCGGGGAACGTCGCTTTCGGGACGACGAAGGTGTCACCGAAGCGGCCGTTGAAGCGGATGGCGATGTCGCGGGCGAGCTCGACGTGCTGGCGTTGGTCGTCGCCGACCGGAACCTCGGCGGCGTCGTACAACAAGATGTCGGAGACCATGAGCACCGGATAGTCGAACAACCCGACGCTCGCCGATTCGAGGCCGGCTTCGCCGTGTTTGGCGCTCTTGTCCTTGAACTGCGTCATCCGGCGCAGCTCTCCGAACGATGCCACGCAGTTCAACACCCACGTCAGCTCGGCGTGGGCCCGGACGTGGCTCTGCACGAACAGCAGCGACCGCGCCTCGTCGAGGCCGGCCGCCACGAGCATCGTGGCGAGCTGCCGGGTCGACTGGGTGAGCTCGGCCGGATCCCACGGCAGGGTCATGGCGTGCAGGTCGACGACGCAGAAGATCGCGTGGTGGTCGCGGGCCTCGGCCGAGCCGGCGGGCGGCTGGGTGTCGACCCACCGCCGGACGGCGCCCAGGTAGTTGCCGAGATGCATCTCACCAGTCGGTTTGATCCCGGAAAAGACCCGCGCCATGGGCGGCCACGTTACCGGCCGTCTGTCGCGGCCCCCGGGACGTTCTCGCTGGTGGCTGCGCCGTACCACAAGATTGTGATTCGGCGCGGGTAATCTGACCCCGTGCCGTACGAGGTCTCGACACCCGTTTTCGAAGGCCCGTTCGACCTCTTGTTGCACCTCATTCTCAAAGAGGAGGTCGACCTCTGGGAGATCTCGCTCGCGCGGATCGTCGACGGGTTCTGCGCCGAGGTCGAGCACATGGAACGGATCGACCTCGACCTCACGACCGAGTTCCTGCTCATCGCCGCGACGCTCGTCGAGCTGAAGGCGCGGCGCCTGTTGCCCGGCCGGGAAGACGTCGACCTCGACGAAGAGCTCATGCGCTTCGAAGAGCGCGACCTGCTGCTCGCCCGTCTGCTCGAATGCAAGACCTTCCAGGACGCCGCCCGGGTCATGAACGAGCAGCTGCAATCGGCGAGCCGCTCGATCGCGCGGACCGCCGGGCCGGAGGAGCCGTTCCGATCACTCGCTCCCGACCCGCTCGAACGGGTCGCGCTCGAAGCGTTCCTCGCCGCCGCCCGTAAGGGCCTCGCGCCGAAGGTGGTCGAGGAAGTCGAGACCACGCACATCGCGCCGATTCGTGCGAGCGTGCGCGACGCGATCGAGACGGTGCTCGCGCTGTTGCCCGAGCGCGGCTCGGTGCAGTTCCGCGAGCTCACGTACGGAGTCAGCGAACGGCTCGAGATCATCGTTCGGTTCCTCGCCGTGCTCGAGCTGTTCAAGCAAGGCGTCGTCGATCTCGAACAGGTCGAGAGCTTCGGCGAGCTGATGGTGCGACCGCTTGCCGCCGGCGAACGCGTCGCGCTCGACATCTCCGCACTCGAAGAGTGGGACGACGAGCCGAGCGTCCGGCCGAACGTGGACGAGACGCGGGTCGAGGAACAGGTATGAGCCAGGACGTCTCGGTGGATATCGAGGCTCGCCAGGCGGTCGAGGCGATTGTCTTGGCGGCGACCGAGCCTGTGCACCCGACGGTGATGGCGCAGCTGCTCGAGCTGTCCGTCGAGGCGATCGACGAACTGTGCGCGCAGCTCGGCGCCGAGTACGAGGCGCAGGGTCGCGGATTCCAACTCGCGCGCGTCGCGGGCGGATACCGCTTCCAGACCCATCCCGACGCGCACGCGTACGTCGAGCGGTTCGTGCTCGACGGCCAGACCGCGCGGCTCTCCGGTCCGGCGCTGGAAACTCTCGCGATCGTCGCCTACAAGCAGCCCGTGTCGCGTGCGCAACTGTCTGCGATTCGTGGAGTCAACGTCGACGCGACATTGAAGACGCTCGTCGCGCGCGGCTACGTCGACGAGATCGGGCACGAACCGACGCCGGGTAACCCCTCGATGTTCGCGACCTCGCGGCTCTTCCTCGAACGACTCGGTCTGAACTCGCTGGCCGACCTTCCCGCGCTAGCCGACTTCGTGCCGGAGTCGTCGATTGTCGAGGCCCTCGAACGCGGGCTTCTGCTTTCGTCGATGGACCCGGCCGACTCGGGCCCGTCCGACGAATCCGCGGACGAGCTCGACGCTGCCGGCGAGCAGTAGCTCGGTGCCCGAACCGGGCGAGCGGCTCCAGAAAGTGCTCGCGCGCGCGGGTGTGGGCTCGCGTCGTACGAACGAGATGCTGATCGCCGAGGGCCGCGTGACGGTGAACGGCGAGGTGGCCGTGCTCGGCCGGCGCGTCGATGTGCAACACGATCGGGTGGCGCTCGACGGGGTACCGGTTGTCGTCGACTCGAGCGTCGTGCACTGGGTGCTCAACAAGCCCGCGGGCTACGTGACGACCGCGCACGACACGCACGGTCGCCCGACGGTGCTCGATCTCGTGCCCGGCGAACCTCGCGTCTTCCCGGTCGGTCGTCTCGACCTCGACACCGAGGGGCTCCTGCTGCTCACGAACGACGGCGAGCTGGCGCAGTTGCTCACCCATCCTCGCCACGGCGTGGAGAAGGAGTACTTCGCCGAGGTCGAAGGCAAGCCGACGCCGGCGGAGCTGCGCGCGTTGCGAGCCGGGGTGGAGCTCGACGACGGTCCGACCCGGCCGGCCCGGGTGAAGATCGTGCAGGAGTCGGCGACCGGGACGACCGCGCTCACGATCGTCGTCAAGGAGGGCCGTAAACGGATGGTGCGCCGGATGTGCGCGGCGGTGGGCCACCCCGTCGTGCGGCTGGCCCGAACGCGCATCGGGCCTCTCCGCGACCCGCGTCTCGCGCCGGGAACGTGGCGCGTGCTGGCGACCGACGAGGTGCGAGCCCTCTACGCCGCGGCTCTCGAAGGCGCCGACGAGGCGTCCGAGTAACGTGGCGAGCCGTGAGATTGCTGGCATTGCGGGGCGCGACGACCTTCGACGAGGACACGAAGGCCGAGATCGACACCAAGACGCAGGCTCTGGTCCGCGAGATGCTCGAGCGCAATTCCGTCGCGCACGACGACCTCGTCAGCATCATCTTCACCGCGACCGACGATCTCACCGCCGAGTTCCCGGCCACTGGGGCCCGCGCCCTCGGTCTGGGTGACGTGCCGTTGCTCTGCGCCCGGGAGCTCGGCATCGCGCACGGGATGAAGCGCACGATCCGCGTGCTGATGCATTTTCACGGCGAGCAGAAGCGGAGCGATCTCCATCACGTGTACCTCGAAGGCGCACGGTCGCTCCGCGACGACCTTCCCGAGTAGACGTGCGCGCCGCAGTCATCGGCACGGGCCTGATCGGCGGCTCGATCGGGCTCGCGCTCGCCGGGCTCGGACACGACGTCGTCGGCTTCGACCGCGACGGCGAGCGGCTCGCCCGCGCGCGGGAGTTGGGGGCGGTCGGATCGGTCGCGGCCGACCTCGAAGAGGCGGCGAGCGGGGCCGACGTCGCGTTCGTCGCATTGCCGGTCGGCGCGATCGCGGGGGCGGTGGCGCGGCTGCTCGATGCCGGCGTGCCGCTCGTGACCGACGTGGGGTCGGTGAAGGGTCCGGTCGTCGCCGACGTCGCTCGCCTCTGCCCGGAAGGCGCGGCCCGCTTCATCGGCGGCCATCCCATGGCCGGTTCGGAGCAAGAGGGAATCGACGGCGCGCGGGCCGACCTGTTCGTCGGCGTCGCGTGGGTGGTGACGCCCACACCGGCGACGGCGGAGGACACGTACGCGACATTGAGCGGGATCCTGCGTGAGCTACAGGCCGAGGTCGTGGCCGTGACGCCCGAAGACCACGATGTTCTCGTCTCGTTCGTCAGTCACGTGCCCCAACTCGCGGCCTCGACTCTGATGGACGTCGCGACCACGCACGAAGCGCAGCACCGCGCGCTCTTGCGACTTGCGGCCGGCGGGTTCCGCGACATGACGCGCATCGCCGCGAGTCAGCCGACGATTTGGCTCGACATCCTCACCTCGAATCGTGACGCGGTGCTGGGCGCGCTCGACGCTTATCTCGCCGGCCTGCAGCACGCGCGCGATATCGTCGCCGCGGGTGACCGTGAGGCTTTGAAGGCATTGCTCGACCGCGCGCGAGCCGCTCGGCGCAATCTTCCGGTGGGAATCTCGATGGCGACGAAACTCGTCGAGCTGCGCATCGTGGTGCCCGATGCTCCGGGTGTGCTGGCCGAGGTGACGACGCTGGCCGGACGGCTCGGCGTCAACGTCGCCGACCTCGAGATCGCGCACTCCAAAGAGGGCAACGAGGGTGTGCTGGTGCTTATCGTCGCCGCGGACGACGCCGACGGCTTCGAGGCCGGCCTCCACGATCTCGGCTACCACACGGGTCGGACGGAGATCGCGTGAGCGTCGACGTCTCCGACCTGGCGGACGTGCTCGTCGTCGGCGGAGCCCGACCCCTCCGCGGACGATTGCGGGTTCCCGGTGACAAGTCGATCTCACACCGCGCCTTGATCTTCGGCGCGCTCGCGCAGGGTTCGAGCGCGATCACGAATCTCGGAACCGGTGCCGACGTGCGCGCGACGGCGCGCGTGCTCGCGCAGCTGGGTGCGACGATCGGGTCCGAGGGCGGCGCGGTGATCGTGGACGGCGCGGGAATCGAGGGTTTCACCGAGCCGGGCGCCGTGCTCGATTGCGAGAACAGCGGCACCACGATGCGCGTGCTGGCGGGCGTGCTCGCGGGACGGATGTTCTTGTCGGTGCTGAGTGGCGACGCGTCGCTGCGGGCCCGCCCGATGGGAAGGGTCGTCGAACCTCTGCGTGCGATGGGTGCCGACATCGACGGGCGCGAGGGCGCGACACTCGCCCCGCTCGTCATCCGGGGCTCGACGCTGCGCGGCTTGCGCCACGAACTGCCGGTCGCGAGCGCGCAGGTGAAGACGGCGTTGGTGCTCGCCGGCTTGCAGGCCGACGGTGAGACCGAGGTCGTGTCTCCCGCACCGAGTCGTGACCACACCGAGCGCATGCTCGCCGCGCTCGGCGCGCCCGTCGTCGTCGACGGCCTCACGGTGCGCGTCGCGCGGGGCGCGCCGCGATCGTTCGAGCTCGACGTACCCGGCGATCCGTCGTCGGCCGCATTCTTCGCGGTCGCGGCCGCGATCACGCCGGGATCCGACATCGTCATCGAGTCCATGTCGTGCAGCCCGACCAGGGTGGGCTTCGTGGAGGTGCTGCGGCGGATGGGCGCCGACGTGGAGCTGACGGTGAGCGGCGAGGTCTGCGGCGAGCCGGTGGGGGAGTTGCGGGTGCGGTCGTCGGCGCTCGTCGGCACGATGATCGCGGGCGACGAGGTTCCCGGCGTGATCGACGAGATCCCGGCCCTCGCAGTCGCGGCGGCTTTCGCCGACGGTGTCACCGAGGTGCGTGACGCGGCGGAGCTCGTCGTGAAGGAGAGCAACCGCATCGGGACGCTGCACACCGAGCTCGGCAAGCTCGGTGTGGGCGCGGAGGCGCGGGGCGACGGCCTGGTCGTACGCGGTGGGCGCGCCAATGCCGGCGATTTCAGCAGCCACGGAGATCACCGCATCGCCATGGCGATGGCGATCGCTGCGAACGCGTTGGAGGCGGATTCGACCGTGCACGGCTGGAGCGCGGTCGCGTCGTCGTACCCGGAGTTCGCGCGCGATCTCGATCAGCTGACCGGGTCCGGCGCGTCATGACGATCGTGATCGCGATCGACGGGCCGTCGGGCTCGGGCAAGTCGACGGTGGCGCGCGCGGTCGCGGCGGAGCTCGGCCGCCCGGTGCTCGACACCGGTGCCATGTACCGGGCGGTCACGCTCGCCGTGCTCGAGACGGGAGCCGCGCTCGACGACGCGGCCGCCTGTGCGGCGATCGCGCGTGCGAGCGACATCACGGTGGAGAACGGCGTGACGATGCTCGACGGTCGCGATGTGAGTAGCGAGATCCGCGGTCCACTGGTGACCGGCGCGGTTTCGATCGTCTCCGCCCATCCGGAGGTGCGCGAAATCCTCGTCGCCCGTCAGCGCGCGTGGGTAGCGCGCCACGGCGGCGGCGTCGTCGAGGGGCGCGACATCGGGACGGTGGTGTTTCCCGACGCGACCGTGAAGGCGTTCCTCGTCGCGAGCGACGACGAACGGGCCCGGCGCCGTCATCGTGACGAGATGGCCGCGGCGCGCGCGGTCGCGGTCGAGGACGTGAAGGCGGCGCTCGACCGGCGCGACGCGATCGACACCGGGCGCGCGGTGTCGCCGTTGCGCCCGGCCGACGATGCGATCGTGATCGATACGACGAAGCTCGACGTCGACTCCGTCGTGGCCGACGTCGTTTCCCGCGCCCGATCTGCGGAGGCCCGATGAAGCTCTGGTACGACACCATCAGATTGATCGTCGCGGGTGGATCATCGGCGGCGTACCGCGTGCGCATCCGCGGCCGCGAACGCCTTCCCGCGCACGGCGGATACGTGCTCGCGCCGTCGCACCGTTCGATGATGGACATCCCGTTCGCGGCGTGGCTGTCGAAACGACCGCTGCGCTACATGGGCAAGGCGCCGCTGTTCCGGATCCCCGTCGTCGGTTCGTTCTTCCGGAGTCTCGGGGGCTTCGCGGTCGCGCGCGACGGGACCGATCGCAAGGCCTTACGCGATTCGATCGCGATGCTGCAGGCGGAAGAGGTGCTCCTCGTGTACCCGGAGGGAACGCGCCAGCACGGACCGAAGATCCAGCCGTTGCAGCCCGGTGCCGCGTATCTCGCGTTGCGCGCCGGCGTTCCGATCGTGCCCGTCGGGATCGCGGGAACGGAGGAGATCCTGCGGGGACACGGCGGCAAGCTGCCGCGCTTCCGCCGGGCCGCGATGGTTGTGGGTGAGCCGATCGTCGTCCCGCCCCGCACGAGCGGTGTGGTGGCGCGTGAGCAGGTCGATGCGCTCACGGCTCGACTCCACGATGCGCTGCAGTCGGCGTTCGACGCCGCGAACGAGCTGCGCGAACGCGGGTAGCTACAGCCGGCGTCTGCGTCAGTCGCCGAAGGCGGCGAGGACCTTCGACGCGTCGAGCGTGCGATCGTCGACGAAGGGGCCGCCCGCGGCTCGTACCGCGGTGACGTCGCCGCCGAGCACGAGGGCGGCGGCGGCGTCGAGGGCCGGGATCAGCTCCCGGAGCTCGCGCGGCGGCGGGAAGTATTCGTCCTCGTCGGTGACGCGCACCGCTTCGACGCCGTCGCGCGGCGCGAGCCGGGCGATTACCGATTCGACCAGTTCTTCCGGAGCGCTCGCGCCGGCGGTGACACCGACGATGCGGGCGTCGCGGATCGCGGCGGTGTCGAGCTCGTCCGGCCCGTCGACGCGCAGCACGATCGGACAGCCGGCGTCGCGCGCGACCTTCGTGAGCGCGATCGTGTTCGACGAGTTCGCGCTCCCGATCACGACGACGGCATCGGCGCGCCTCGCGATGTCGATGAGTGCGTCCTGGCGGTTGGTCGTCGCGAAGCAGAGGTCGTTGCGCGACGCGGTCCACACCTCGGGGAATCGTTCACGCGTGCGCTCGACCACTCCGGCCCACTCGTTCTGCGCGAGTGTGGTCTGCGCCAGGACTGCGACGCGGGTCGGGTCGGTGACGCTCGCGGCCGCGGCTTCGAGGTCGGCGTCGCGCTCGACGAGCTGCATCGACTCGGGCGCTACCGCGAGGGTGCCCACGGCTTCGTCGTGCCCGGCGTGACCGACGTACAAGATCGTGAAGCCCTTGCGGGCGCGCACCTTGGCCTCGTGATGCACCTTGGTGACGAGCGGGCACACCGCGTTCACGACGTAGCGATTGTTCTCGCGCGAGGCCGCGACGACGTCGGGTGCACTGCCGTGCGCGGAGAGCATGACCGGCGCGCCGGCCGGGACGGCGTTCACGTCGTCGACGAAGATCACGCCCTGTTCTCGGAAACGGTCGACGACGAGGCGGTTGTGAACGATCTCGTGGTAGCAGTACACGGGCGGCTCGAAGACCCGAACCATCCACGCCAGCGCCTTGATCGCCATCTCCACACCCGCGCAGAATCCTCGCGGTTCGGCGAGGAGGACCTTTTCCACGGGCACGGGGCGAGGGTAGTGCGGGCGAACCCGTATCCTGGCCCCATGCCCGCTGCCCGCGTTGATGCCGTCGCGCCCGGATCACCGGCCGCGCTCGCGGGCGTGATCGTGGGTGACGAGGTGCTGGCGGTCAACGGTGAGGTCGTGCGCGACGTCATCGCGTATCAGATCCAGGTCGACGGCGCGCACGTCGAGCTCGACCTACGCCGCGGCGGACTCGAACGGGTGGTGCACGTCGACAAGGCCGACGGCGCGCCCCTTGGTGTCGAGCTGACGAGCGCCGTATTCGATCGCGTTCGCACCTGCGACAACCACTGCCCCTTCTGCTTCATCCACCAGTTGCCCAAGGGCATGCGCAAGAGCCTCTATGTGAAGGACGACGACTACCGGTTGTCGTTCCTCTACGGGAACTTCACGACGCTCACCCGGTTCACGGAAGCCGACCTCGAGCGGGTGGTCGGCGAGCGGCTCGGGCCGTTGTACGTCAGCATTCATGCGACCGACCCCGACGTCCGCACGCGACTCTTGCGCAACCGGCGCGGCGCGACGAGCTTGCGTTGGCTCGAGTTGATCCTCGATGCCGGGATCGAGGTACACGGCCAGGTCGTCGTGTGCCCGGGCATCAACGACGGCGCGGTGCTCGACGACACACTGCTCGGGGTACTCGATCGGTTCCCGCGGCTGGCGACGGTCGGGGTGGTGCCGCTCGGGGTCAGCGCGCACAACCACGAGGACGAGATGCGCGTGCACACGCTCGCCGAGGCGCAGGCGGTCGTCGACATCGTGGAGCGCTGGCAGACGCGGTTTCTCGACGCGCTCGGCCGGCGCCTCGTGTACGTCTCGGACGAGTACTACCTCCTGGCCGAGCGCCCGTTCCCGGCGCTCGACGCGTACGACGGCTGCCCGCAACACGAGAACGGCATCGGGATGGCCCGCACGTTCGAGGCCGAGGTGCGCGCCGCGCTCGCCGGTGACGACATTGCCGGTACCGGTCCGCGTACCGGTTTCTTCGCCTGGGTCGATGGCGCCCCCGCCGACGGCTACCGCGCCCCCCGCGACAATTCCCTCCAACAGTTGGCAGACTTTCCGGGCGCAGAGCACCGGATTTCCCACCAACAGTTGGGTGGGTCGGAGCGGTGGAATGTGATCGTGACGGGGGAGTTGGGTGCGGCGGTGCTCGAGCCGCTGCTCGACGAACTGCCCGGGCGCGTACGCCTGCTGCCGGTGAAGAACGGGTTCTTCGGCGGCAATATCGGCGTTACGGGCCTGCTGACGGGCGGCGACGTCGCGGCCGCGCTCGAGGGCCAGTCCGAGCACGACCGCTACCTCCTGCCCGACGTCGCGCTGTCACGCGGCCGCTTCCTCGACGGCACGACGGCTGCGCAACTTCCCCGTCTCGTCGAGATCGTGCCCACCGATGGTGGCGCGCTCGTGCACGCGCTGCTCCGCGCCGCGTCATGAACGCCGAGCTCCCCGTCGTCGCGGTCGTCGGTCGTCCGAACGTGGGCAAGTCGACCCTGGTCAACCGCTTCGTCGGCCGTCGCGCCGCGATCGTCGAGGAGCGACCGGGCGTCACGCGCGACCGCCGCGAGCTCGCGGCCGAATGGGTTGGCCGCGGCTTTCGCATCGTCGACACCGGAGGGTGGCTCGCGGAGGGCGAAGCGGGCCTCACCGGCGAGCAGTCGGTCCTCGCGGCCAAGGTGAGCGCGCAGGCCGCCGAGGCCGTTCGGATCGCGGATCTCGTTCTCTTCGTCGTCGACGTCACGACCGGGATCACCGACGAGGACGCCCAGGTCGCGCGGCTGCTCAAGCAGGCGAGCACGCCCGTCATCGTCGTGGTGAACAAGGTCGACGACGAACGGCGCGAGGTCGACATCTGGGAATTCCAACGCCTCGGTCTGGGCGAACCGATGCCGTTGTCGGCGATGCACGGACGACTCTCGGGCGAGCTGCTCGACGCGGTTGTCGCCGCGTTGCCCGAGCCGGCGACCGAAGAGGACGAGGCCGCGAAAGACGCGGCCGCGGCGATCGACGACGGCATCTTCAACATCGCGATCGTCGGCCGGCCGAACGTCGGCAAGTCGACGCTCTTCAACCGCCTCGTCGGTGAGGACCGTTCGGTCGTGCACGACATGCCCGGAACGACGCGCGACGCGATCGATACTGTCGTCGAGACCGACGACGGGCCCTTGCGGTTCGTCGACACGGCCGGCCTCCGCCGCAAGAGCCGGATCGACGAACCAACCGAGTACTACAGCCTCGTGCGCGCGTTGGAGGCGATCGACCGCGCCGACGCCGCGTTGCTCGTGATCGACGCGACGGAGGGCGTGACGCACCAAGATCAGCGATTGGCAGAACGCATCGACGCCGCGGGCACCGCGGTGGTGATCATCTGCAACAAGTGGGACCTCCTCGACGCCGAGGAGCGGGAGAAGGTCCGCCGCCAGGTTGCCGACATGCTGGGCTTCCTGAGCTACGCGCCGATGATCCCGATCTCGGCGCTCAGTGGGCGGCGGGTCCACCAGCTCCTGCCCGCGTTGCGGGCGTCGGAAGACGCGTATCACCAGCGCATCCCCACGGCTGCGCTCAATCGCGTCCTGCGCGACGCCCAGAACGCGCACCCGCCGCCCGTCGTGCGGCGCCATCGGCCGCGGATCCTGTATGCCACCCAAGGTGCGACCGACCCGCCCACGTTCACGTTGTTCGCCAGCCGCCCGCTGCCCCCGCAGTACCTGCGCTACCTGGAACGCCGCCTGCGGGAGTCGTTCGATCTCGGGCCCACGCCGATCAAGCTCCGCGTGCGAGCCCGCACGGACTGACGGCTACGAGCAGCGGGGCGCGTAACGTGGTCGGTATGTCTTCTCGGCCCGCGCGCGTCGACGTCCGTGAGGTCGGCCCGCGCGACGGACTGCAGAACGAGGCGCCGGTGCCGGTCGACCAGCGGGTGCGGCTCATCGACGCGCTCTCGGCGACGGGGCTGCGGTTCATCGAGGCCGCGTCGTTCGTCTCCCCGACTGCAATCCCGCCGATGGCCGGCGCGCCGGAAGTGATGGCGGGCATCAGGCGGCGACCGGGTGTGGTCTACTCGGCGCTGGTGCCCAACCCGAAGGGCGCGGAGCTTGCCACCGCGGCCGGGGCCGACGAGCTCGAGCTCGTTGTGAGCGCGAGTGAGACGCACAATCAGAAGAACGTCCGCCGGTCGGTCGCCGATTCGCTCGTCGGGGCGCGCGATGTCGTCGAGATCGGACACGGCGCGGGCCTTGCGGTCGAGGCGATCGTGTCGACCGCGTTCGGCTGCCCGTATGAGGGCGACGTGGAGCCGGAGCGGGTGGCGCAGGTCGCCGGCCACTTGCTCGACGCGGGCGCGGATCGGCTGTCGTTCGGCGACACCACCGGAATGGCAACCCCGCGGCGCGTCGACGACCTCGTCGACGCGCTCGAGCGGGCGGGAATTACGAGCGATCGGATCGGATTGCATTTCCACAACACGCGCGGCACTGCGCTCGCCAACGTCGTCTCCGCCCTCGATCGGGGTGTGACCCGGTTCGACGCTTCCATCGGCGGGCTCGGTGGATGCCCGTACGCGCCCGGCGCGTCGGGCAATGCGGTAACCGAAGACCTCGTGCACATGCTCGACGACATGGAAATCGAAACGGGCATCGACCTCGACGCGCTGGTCGATTGCGCCCGGCTGGCGCAAGAGATCGTCGGGCGCGAGCTCCCGAGTGCGCTGCTGCACGCCGGCGCGCGCACGCGGCGGTACGAGTCGTGAGTGACGCCGATCGGATCCGCGCGCACGCCGATCGTGCGCGAGAAGGAAACCTCGCGAAAGGCGCGGAGAAGCTCGCCGAGCAGAACAAGCTCTTCGTGCGCGACCGGCTCGCGCTTCTCCTCGACGCCGACTCCTTCGTCGAGAACGCGCTGCTCGCCAACGCGTTGGCCGGCGACCTCCCGGCCGACGGCGTGGTCACCGGCGTCGGGCGCATCGACGGTCGTCCGGTGTGCGTGATGGCGAACGATCCGACCGTGAAGGCGGGATCGTGGGGCGCGCGCA
This sequence comes from Actinomycetota bacterium, assembly GCA_003134555.1. Classification (GTDB taxonomy): domain Bacteria; phylum Actinomycetota; class Acidimicrobiia; order IMCC26256; family PALSA-610; genus PALSA-610. The sequence continues at coordinate 228,951 of PLBO01000154.1, read as the reverse complement.
CGGTCGAGAAGATCGTGCGACTCACGGAGTACGCGCTGACCCACGAGCTCCCGGTCGTCTACCTCGTCGACTCGGCCGGCGCCCGTATCACCGACCAGGTCGACCTGTTCCCCGGACGCCGTGGCGCCGGCCGCATCTTCGCGAACCAGGTGCGACTGTCGGGCAAGGTCCCGCAGGTGTGTTGCCTGTTCGGTCCCTCGGCCGCCGGCGGCGCGTACATCCCCGCGTTCTGCGACGTCGTGTTCATGGTCGAGGGGAATGCATCGATGTACCTCGGGTCGCCCCGGATGGCCGAGGTAGTGATCGGTGAGCACGTGTCGCTCGACGAAATGGGCGGCGCGCGCATGCATGCAACCGTCAGCGGTTGCGGCGACAACCTGTGTGCGTCCGACGAGGACGCGATCGCGCAGGCGCGGCGTTTCTTGTCGTACCTGCCGTCGAACTGGCTGCAGCCCGCGCCCGTTGAGGCGCCCGTCGCAGCGCTCGCCGGTGCCCGCCCGATCGCCGAGATCGTGCCGGTCGAGGAGCGACGCGCGTACGACATGCACAACGTGCTCGACGCGCTGGTCGACGACGGCTCGTTCTTCGAGGTGAAGCCGTTGTGGGCGCGGGAGATCATCGTCGGGTTCGCACGGCTCGAGGGCGCGCCGGTTGGGATCCTCGCCAACAATCCCAAACATCTCGGCGGTGTGCTGTTCGTCGACTCGGCCGACAAGGCGGCGCGCTTCATCTGGCTCTGCGACGCGTTCAACGTTCCGCTCGTGTTCCTTGCCGACGTGCCAGGGTTCATGATCGGATCTCAGGTCGAGCGCGCCGGAATCATTCGTCACGGGGCGAAGATGATCACGGCGGTTGCCGAGGCAACCGTCCCCAAGTTCTCGGTCATCGTGCGCAAGGCGTACGGCGCGGGTCTGTACGCGATGTGCGGTCCTGCGTTCGACCCCGACGCGTGTCTCGCGTTGCCCACCGCGCAGATTGCGGTGATGGGTCCCGACCCCGCGGTGAACGCGGTGTTCTACAACCGGATCCACGCGATCGAAGATGCCGACGAGCGTGCCGCGTTCGTCGCCGAGCGGCGAACCGAGTACGTGGAGGACGTCGACCTCATGCACCTCGCCGCCGAGCTCGTGGTCGACGCGGTTGTGCAACCCGAGGATCTGCGTGCGGAGCTCGTCCGTCGTCTCGGTCTGGCCGCGAGCCGAGTGCGGGAGGACGTCGGCAAGCGCCACGGTGTCCCTCCGGTGTAGGGCGATACACTCTCTCGCTCACGGGCTGTGGCGCAGATTGGTAGCGCGCTTGACTGGGGGTCAAGAGGTCCCGGGTTCAAGTCCCGGCAGCCCGACCAGGGAACATGCAGGTCAGCACGGATGCGCCAGCATTTCGCCGCAGCCTCGAAGTCGCCGATGCGCTCGGATTGACAGCGAGATGACAGCGACCGGGGAGAGGCGTCGTGAGCAAGCACCTGATCCTCGGAGCGTATTCCACCGTCTGGCGCCTGCCGCCTGATGTCAACGTGAAAGCGCTGCGGAAGAGCATCCAGAAAGCGATGCGGAAGGAGTCCGTCGTTCGCGTAAAAATCGAGATGAGCGACGACCCCACGCAGCGCGGCGTAGTCCTTATCAATGGGCGAACGATCCAGCACGTCGCCGTCCTAGAGCTCCGCGACGATGACACGCAGCCGCTAAAGATGCGGTTCGGAGGCTCGGCGGGCTCGCAGGCGCGATTTTGAGAAAGGCCGGAGGTCTTAGAGCTCTGTTTCCGTGCCGTCTTCGGGAAGTTCCAACGCTTCCATGGCGGTCGGGCAGCGATGCTCAGGATCTCCTGCGCGCGGTATCTCTTCTCCGGCAGTCATGCATGTCCTCCGAACACGATCGCGCCGAGCTTCGCCGCCGCGTCCTCCTGCATTCCGGGTGCGACGTGGCTGTAGATGTCGAGCGTGATCGCGATGGACGAGTGGCCGAGCCGTTCCTGCACGACCTTCGGGTGAAGGTGATCAACGAATGCGTCGTGGCGAGCCATAACCGAAACCGATCCGCACCAGCTGCGTTGCGATCCTTCGTGATCGGCCAAGCCATGCCAAGGGGCCTGGCTTGAAGATTCGACCGACCCTGACACCGAAGCGACGCGGAACGCCGGTCAGAAGCGGAACTGTCGGGAGTTTCGGATGGCGGTGTCGGAACTGCTCGGTTATGGGGCCGATCGACCGATCAGGAGGGTGAAGTGAGAGGCGGCAAGAGTGGCTGACGACAAGCTGCTCACACCGGCTGAGGTTGCGCGAATGTTTCGCGTAGATCCGAAGACGGTGACCGGTTGGGCCCGTAGCGGCAAGCTCAGCGCGATCCGGGCGTTGGGTGGCCATCGCCGGTACTACCTGTCGGAGGTCGAGCGTGCGATCGGAAGCTGGTGGTACGGACGATCGCGAGAGTCTCGGTGACGACTCACCAATCAGAATCAGGTGGCCACTACGGCGTCCTGATCGCAACCTGGGATGCTGCGGGGGCGCATCGTTGCCAGCAAGCGAGCGGCTGGGCGAATGCTTGGCCGGTGGTGCGGAGCCTGTTGACGCGCACTCACGACACGAAGAACGTGTACGCAGCGTCAAGTGATGCTGTTCGATCACGTACTTGGGTTGCGTCGCGCGACCAGCCTTGCTGCCGGTTCAACCGTGAGAGATGTTCGAAACTGAGCTGGATCAAGCGGCTTCCACCGAGGTGCGTGAAGACGCGAATCGACCCCGGCACCGGTGCGGTTGGCGACACGCGATCGGGATGCCGGGGTCGTCGCCGGGGAAACGTGCCAATTGTTGCCGTTCCCTTCGAGGGTATCTATGTCCCACCTCCTCGCGTCTCATCTATGTCGCGCAGTGTGCGCTGATATTTCCTCGATCGGGTAGGGCCGAACGTCCTTGCCGAGCGCCGTGGTTGGCAACGGGGGGTAGCGGGGCATACGGTGCGTTTCTCACGTGGTCCTGATCGACTTCCCGCCGGGCAGTCAGTCTGTAGGTGCCTTGGACCCTGTGCAGGGGTGCCGTTCGACCCTGAGATCGATTGCCCGGGACCGCCGAAGATGGCTTTGGCAGAACAATCTGTCGGACGTTCTTCGCGTGATGGCTGATCCGAGAGGGGGCACCGACATGAGAATGCATCTCGATGCAGTGAGCGCGACTGCGGCGACAACGGAGCGACCGCCGCCGATCAGCCCGTTCGACGCAGCCATCTTGGAGCACCTGACGGAACACCTTGCCGGTGAAGCGGAGATTCTTTACGAGTACCGACAACTCGCCGAATCACCCGATGCGCCGGTTCGTTATCTCGCGCAACTCATCCTCGAAGACGAAGAGCGTCACCATCGGATCTTGACCGAACTCGCGAACCAGTTCCGATCGGCCGCGTCGCTCGCCGAACACGCCCCGCACGTTCCCTGGCTCACCAACAGCACCGACCGCCACGGTCTCGCCCGTTCCGTCCGCCGACTCCGCAAGTTCGAGCGGCGTGACCTCCGCCAACTCCGCAAGCTGGCACGCCAACTGCGCCCCATCCGAGGTAGCTCGTTGGACCCGATCATTGTCGCGACGCTCGAAATGGACACCCGCAAACACCTCCGCTACTTGCGCGAACTGCACCGCATCGCCCACAAGCGATAACCGCACGGTGCTTAGCGTCCGCTGTCATGGTCGGGGAGAGCGCGCCCGCGCTTATCGGTGCAATGTGGTCGCGAGTAACGCCACACCGATGATGATGAACACGACCGGTACGAGGACGTGACCCCAACGTTCGACGGTCGTCGCGATCGTGCGTCGGCGCGCAAGTGCGGCCGCGAGGACACACCAAACTGCGGCCATCACGGCGAACGCGAACGTGTATCCGAGGCTGGCACCGAGGCGGACGTGTCGGAACACGGGCGTGTAGATGGCCACGTTGTCGGCACCATCGGCGACCACCAGGCCGACCACTGCTCGAAGGTTCACGCGAGCAACTTTCGGCGTGAGGTCGTGACGACGGGGAAGTGCCGGTATGCCGAGCACGACCGGTATGACGCCGAGCAGACCGACCCAGCGGGTCGGCACGACCACGAGGCCGACCGCAGCGATGGCGCTGATCGCGACGAGGATCGCCAATCCCAGATACTGGCCGACAACGACCGTTCGACTTCGCGCTTCGGGTGTCGCGAACAAGAGCGTGAGGAGCACGAAGTCGTCGAGGTTCGTGACCACGAACACGGCGACCGCGCCACCGATTAGGGCGAACACGAGGACGGTGGTTTACCACCGTTGCCACGGCCGGTCGGGCGGCTTGCATCGTGGTTGCCGGGTCGTAGTCTCAGTTCCGGAGAGCGGGGATTCGGGTCGAAGCTGGTTGTGCCTCTGCGACGCGCTGTGCTGGTGGGGTGCGTTGGGAATGGGCGAGAGAGGGGACGGGAAGAATGTTTGGTGGGGGTGTCGGACGCCTGTGGGCGTGTGGCGTGTTGGTGTTGGCGGCGACGGTTGCCGGGGCGGGAGTGGCCGACGCCGCGGCTGAGCCGCTCGGGTCGGTGGCGTCTGGTTTGTGGACGGCCAACACGGCGGGCGGGGTGATCGCGTTGGGAGGCGCGTCGAGTCACGGCGGCATTGCGGGGTCGCCGTTGCACGCGCCGGTGATCGCGCTCGCGGCCACACCTACGGGCGGTGGCTATTGGCTCGCGGCGCTTGATGGTGGGGTCTTCAGTTTCGGTGACGCCCACTATTACGGCGGTATGGGCGGCGTTCGTCTGAACCAGCCTGTGGTGGGGCTGGCGGCAACGGTGACCGGTCGGGGTTATTGGCTGGTTGGTGCCGATGGTGGGGTGTTCAGTTTCGGTGACGCACATTTCTATGGCAGCACGGGCGGGATGCGATTGAACCAGCCGGTGGCGGCGATCGTCGCGACACCAACCGGGCATGGCTACTGGCTCGTCGCACGCGACGGCGGCGTCTTCAGTTTCGGTGACGCACATTTCTACGGCAGCACGGGTGGGATGCGGTTGAACGCGCCGATCTCCACGATGGGGATCGAGCCGCACGGTCGGGGCTACTGGCTGTTAGGCCGTGACGGCGGGGTGTTCACGTTCGGTGCCGCCCACTTCTACGGTTCGGCGCTCGGGATGTCTCTCGCGGTCGGGCTCGTCGCCAGCCGCACCGGCGGCGGCTATTGGGTCGTGTCGTCGTCTGACCAGATCCGAGCCTTCGGTGACGCGGCTGCACTCGCCGCGCCCCGCGCGACCAGCCCGGTGGTCGGTCTTGCCAGCCCGTGGGCGTCGTCGTCGGGGTTGGCGCTTCCCCTGCTCGAATACCTCGCAGCGCACACCCAAGCTCCGCCCGCGTTCTCCTGGCCGGGACCACATCAAGTGGCGCTCACCTTTGACGACGGACCAAGCCCGTACACGTTGGGTGTGCTCGCCGCGCTGACCCAACGGAGTGTGCCCGCGACGTTCTTCGTGGTCGGCTACGAAGCCGCGGCCAACCCGGACCTGATCCGCGCCGAGGTCAACGCCGGTATGTCCGTCGAAGACCACACCCGGGACCACGCCGATCTGACGCGGTTGAGTCTCGCCGGTATCGACAGCGAACTGCAAAGCACTGCCGACGTTATCCAGGCCGCATCCGGAAAACGACCGAGGTGTTTCCGACCTCCCTACGGTGCGACCAACAGCACGGTGATCGGCGAAGCGGCGCGGCTCGGACTCACCCAAGTGCTCTGGAACGTCGACCCATCCGACTACACGCGGCCCGGCACTGCCAGCATCGTTTCTCGTGTCCTCGCGGCCGCGAACGGATCAGGACTGGTCGTCGGCATCCACGACGGCGGAGGAGACCGCAGTCAAACCATCGCCGCGCTTCCCGCCATCATCGACGGCCTCAGATCACGCGGCTACAGCTTCGTCCGCCTCTGCACCTAACCGACCACCACGCCCGTCTCTCAACAGGCGAGCCGGTGTCGGAACTCCGCAAGACGGACCCCTCACGCGGCGAGGTTCACGAACGTGACCGGCACCACGTCCGCCTTCGCGTTCACCGCGCAGGGCAGCGTCCCGAAACACGTCGTGAACGTCACCGTCCCGGTCCCCGCGCACGGGAGTTGCAGACCGGTCGGCAGCGCCTTCGCGACGTTGTAGGCAGTGAAGCCAACAACGTGGAACGCGTCCTTGTTGAACTCGGCCCAGATCTCATGCGCGACCGAACCCGTATACCCACCGCCCGAAGTGACCTTCTCAACCTTGACGGTCTGGTTCCCGGCTGGGGGACCGGTACGGGTGCCACCCGCCGGTCCGGGACACACGACATAGATGACCGCGCCGACGTGCTTGTTGTTCACGTACCCGAAGTAATGCTGGTTGGGACGGATCGAAGAGGTCGTCGCCTGCGCGGGAACCGCAACACCGACCGTTGCGAGCATCGCGATTAGCACGACCCGCCTACACAACGTGATGGTCCGCATCACCGGCCTCCCGATCAGCGGTGCTCAGGTGCCAAGTGTCGCGCATCGACACTCGGATCGAAAGGCCGCGATGAGGCTGGATCGGAATGCACCGCCCGAGCGTCGTCGGCACCGAAGCGTCGTCGCGTCAAGCTCTTCGAGCGCGACTTGGTCGAAAGCGGCGGCGGACTGGACGAATACGTCGCAGCGGCCGTACTGCACCAGAACGGCCGCGGCCGCATCCCGAGTGGACGACTCCGATCCGAGGTCGCAGGGGATGGTCCCGGTGCGGTCGATCACCACCGTGCGATGTCCGGACTCTTCGAGCGACCGGCAAATCGCGCCGCCGATCGCCCCGGCTCCCCCGGAGACGACGGCCACGCGTCGCTGATCTGGTGCGTCCCGATCAGGCAGCCGACTCACCACCCTGCAACGCCGCCTCGACCTCGCGGCTCGCGTCCAGAGTCGGGTACGCCAAGCACACTTCCGTCCACAGCGCGGTCATGATCGGCTTCCTCAACTCGGTTGATTCGCAGCAAATTGCGTTCGCAGGAACGTGGCCGCTCGGTCGAGCGCGGCGCTCCCCTCATCCAGCAAGCCCGCAAACCCCTGGAATACGTGGGGGACGCCGGGAGTGACGTCGAGTGTGACCGGCACGTCGGCCCGCGCGGCGCGACCGGCGAGCCGAATAGCGTCGCTGAGCAAGATCTCGTTCGAGCCGACCTGGATCAACAGCGGCGGCAGCCCACTGAGATCGGCGAAGATCGGACTGATCTCTGGATCAGAAGCATCCGCGCCGCCTACGTAGTCCGGCACCCGGAGACGCAGCCCAACAGGTGTGAGGATCGGATCGATCGCCGCTCGCTCGACAATGGTCTCGCCTGACAGCGTCAGGTCGGCATACGGCGACATCAACAAGGCGCTGCTGGGCAACGGAAGGCCGGTGTCTCGCAGCGCGAGGAGTGTGGCTACCGCCAGCCCACCTCCGGCCGATTCGCCGGCGAGCGCGATTTGGCGCGCGTCGACGCCCTGCGCGAGCAAACCCTTGTAGACGGCGAGGGCGTCGTCAACCGCGGCCGGGAACGGGTACTCCGGAGCCAACCGATAGTCAACCGTGACCACCTTCGCGCGCGTACGCCGAGCGAGGTCGCTCACCAAGGGGACCGTTGCCACCGCCGTCCCGATGACATAAACGCCACCGTGGAAGTACAAGATCGTGCCCGCAGTTTCGAGACCCCGGATGGTGACGTCGATCGCGTTGACGCCGCCGATGGTCGTGGGCTTCTGATCGACATCGCCGGCGACGGGGACTCGCGCCATGAGCTCGTTGAACGCGGCTCGCAACGTGGGAACGTCGGCACTGAGGTCCAACCCTCCCTGGCTCAAGATTCCCATCAAGTCGTGTTTTTGCTGCTCACTCATCGAGCTCGCTCCAATCCGGCGCCCGCGCCGTCGAGGTGTCCTGCAAACCGGCACTCGTCTCGATCAGGCAGCGGGTTCGCCGTCCTGCAGCACTGCCTCGACGTCGAGGGTGAGGGCCACCTTGTCACTCAGCACCATCGCGTTGTCCGCGCCGGGGATGGGGCCGTTGAAGCTGACGCCGAAGTCCTGCCGATTGATCTCGGCGCTCGCGCTGAACCCTGCCCGCGTGCCGCCGTAGGGATCGGGCGTGAAGCCGTTCACTTCCAGGTCGAGCGTCACCGCGCGTGTCGTCCCGCGGATGGTGAGCTCTCCGTCGACGAAGAATCGGCGGCCTTCGGTGCGCACGGCGAGCGAGCGGAAGGTGATGTCCGGGAATCTCTCGACGTCCAGGAAGTCGGCCGAGCGGACATGGTTGTCGCGATTCGGTTCGTTCGTGTTGATCGAGGATGCGTCAATCGTCACGGTCACTGACGAGCGAGCGGGGTCTTGGTCGGTGACGATCGTCCCGCCGAACCGGTCGAAACGGCCGCGCACTTTGCTTACGACCAAGTGGCGCACCATGAAGGAGACCTCGGAGTGGGCCGAGTCGATCTCCCACGTTCCGGCTACGAGGCCGGGAATCTGGACGGCAGTGCGGTCAGTCATCTGTATCGCTTCTTTCGTTTGATCGTTCGATGGTTGGTTGGGATCCCACGGCGCGGCCGCGCGATGGCGAGCGCCGGGGGAGGGTGCGGCGGGNNAGCGAGTACACGACGATCATGCATCTGTCCGAAGCTCCCAAGCGCGAGTTGCGAATGGCCGCCCTGGCTACCGCGACCGACTTGTCGGCGAGCCGGATGACCCGCCTCGTGGACGATCTCCAATCGCGGGGTCTCGTGACGAAGACGGCAAGCTCCTCTGACGCCCGGGTCAACGTTGCGAGGCTTACTCCGCGGGGCATGGCCAAACTGAAGGCCGCGTGGGCCGTTCACCTCGCGAGCGTTCGGCGACGCTTCTTCGATTCCATGGATGCCGCCGCCGTTAAGCGAGTCGCGACAGCCTTGGCCGAGGTGGCCGCCCACCTCGAGGACACCTAGGCGGATCGATCGCCGCAACGGTTCAGAGCCCTTGGAGGAGCCGAGACGTGAGCACGATGTCAACCACGTCGGGAACGGTGTCCGTCCGCGCCCAGTCGCGTTGCAATTCGCA
>PLBO01000154.1:45703-219840 GCA_003134555.1 Actinomycetota bacterium | reverse complement strand
GAGTTGATCTGGGTGCGGTCGATCTCGACCGAGTCCGAAAGGACCTCCCTGAGCTCCGGGATCGTCGGCCCTTGCCCGTTGGCGACATTCACCGTCGAGAGCACAACGGGAAGCCGGTAGGTCTTCGCGAGACGCGCCACCGACACGATGTTGCGCGTCAGCAGATCGTGATCGATCGACGCAACCGTCTGAACTTGACTCGGCTGGTAGTCGATGACGACGAGGGCAGAATTCTGGGGCGTGAGTAGCGGATCAGCGACCGGATCGCGTATGGGTTCACTCGTCATGCCGAGGAGTATCCGACGGCGGGACCGGACTGACCCCAGGGAAACTCCCTGGTACCGCGGCGGGCGCGTCCCCGCGATCGCGCTCGATCAGCCGTCGGCGAGACCCGTTCGGACGAGTTCGCGACGCGACTTGATGTCGAGTTTTCGGTAGACCTTGCGCAGGTGGTATTCGACGGTGTTCGCGCTGATGTACAGCCGTGCTGCGATCTCGGGATTGGTCGCGCCGCCGGCCGCGAGTCGCGCGATCTGCTCCTCTTGGGGAGTGAGGTCGCGGCGGGTTTCGTCGACCCGTTTGCGGGCGTTCACGCCCGAGGCGAGGAGCTCGACCCTCGTGCGGTCGGCGAACGCGTTCGCGCCGGCCGATTCGAACGTCTCGAGTGCAGCTGCGAGTTGTACACGGGCGTCGCGGCGCCGGTTCTGCCGTCGCAGCCACTCCCCGTAGAGCAGCTGGGCCCGCGCGAGGTGCAACCGGGCTCCGCTGGCCTCCAATTGGGCGAGCGCGTCGAGGTAGTGGTCTTCGGCGTCGTCGTCGTCGCTGAGCAGCGCGCGGCCGCGGGCGGCCAAACCGAGATCGATCGAGCTGCCATTGGCGACTGCTCGGCTCGACAACCCCTCGAGCGCGGCAACCGCCGTCTCGTGATCGCCTCCCCGAACGTGCGCTTCGATCGCATCGACCGCCCGGAACGCACCCAACGCGAGGTCGGGCGCAAAGTTCGGCCGGCACTCTGCGGCGGCCCGGTAGTTACCGAGGCCCAACTCGAGCAACGCGACGGCGTACTCGGCATGGTCTACGACCAAGCCGAGACCCAGCTCTCGTGCAATTGCGGCGCGCTCGGCCGCGGCCGCCCGAACGTCGGCCTCGCGGCCACGCCACGCCGACACGATCAAGAGTTCGGCCGTTGCCGGCCCGGTTCGGTCGAGCAGCGACCGCATCGCGTCAGCCTCGGTGAAGTACTCGTCGGCGGCTGCCAGCGAGCCGGTGCGCAGCGCCCACTGACCGAGGTAGTTGAGCGGTTCGGGCAAGACCTGGAACGCGCCGCGGGAACGGCAAAGCGCGACGCATTCATTGGCCACAGACCTGACGGCTTCGTCATCGCTCAACGCGAACCCGGGCCAGCACCCCAACGCCAACCGCCGGGGAAACTCGCGCGCCGCGGGGTCGCTTCTGATCGCGGCGAGCGCTCTCTGGAGAATCGGAACCGCGTTGTCGTAGCCTCCGGCGTAGAGCGCGGCGAGCGCATCGAGAACGAGGTCGGCGGATGTTGGCTCGGCGTCGATCGGGAGTGTGAGTGATTGCGCCGTGTGCGCGACCTCTTCAACCGTCGCGGAACTTGCGCTGCCGAAGTACACCGCCATCTGTATCGCGTCGAGCAATGTCTCGCGCGCGCTGTGGATGTCGAGCGGGCCGAGGGCCACCGCGGCGTCGAGCAACATAGGCACGACTCTCTTGGCCCGACCGAGCGTATCGGCGCGGTCCATATCGATGAAGAAAATCAGGGCTTCGAGCCGACGCGCTTGCGCGAGCGAGCTGCCGTCGAGGTCGGGGAGCGCATGTTGAAGATTGACGTGTGCGCGCGGCGAGCTCCCGGCGGTGAAATCGGACTCCGCGGCGGCGAAGTAGCGGAGTGCTCGCCGGCCCGGGTCGGGGGTGAGTTGCGCGGCGCGGGTGAGCAGGGCGGCCGTTGCGGCGTAGCCGCCATGGCTTCGGGCGCGGCTCGCCGCCTGCTCGAGTTCGGCGGCGACGTCCTCGTCGGGCGCGTGCGCCGCCGCGGCGCGATGCCAGGCCCGGCGGTCGGGGTCGTTTCCGATGTTGGTCGCGGCCGCGAGCGCGCTGTGTGCTTCCCGGCGGTTGGCCGCGCTGGCGCCGTGGTAGATCGCGGAGCGGATGAGCGAGTGCCGAAAGCGGAGCGGCGGTCCGGGACTGATGAGATGTTCGGCTTCCGCGGCCAAGATCGCACGTTCGTCGAAGTCGAGGTCGCGTCCTGCCCGCCACACGAGCGCGGGGTCTCCGGTCGGCTCGGCCGCGGCGACGAGCAGAAACCGTTGCGTGTCGGCGGGCAGCTCGCGGACCTGACGGAGAAATCGCGCTTCGAGCTGCGCGCCGACGGCCAGTGGCTCGGGCAGCATCACGACGCCCGTCAATTGGTCACTCGACAGCGCGCTGGTCAGCTCGATCAGTGCGAGCGGGTTGCCGCGCGCGTCCGCAAGAATGCGATCGCGGACGTTGCTCTCGACCGGCTGCGCGGCCGTCGACTCCAGGAGGTCGACTGACGCGCGCTCTGAGAGTGGCGGGATGGTGATCGAGGGGAGCTCGTCGAGCGGGACCTGACGATCGCTCGGGTGGCGCACCGCGACCAAGAGGCCGACGCGGTCGGCGTAGAGGCGTCTTGCGACGAATCCGAGCACGTCCGCACTTTCCTGATCCCACCATTGGGCATCGTCGACGACGATCAGGAGCGCACGCCGAGTCGCCGCCTGGGAAAGGAGCGTCAGGGTCGCCAGACCGACCAGGAAGAGTTCGGGGGCGGAGTCGTCGCTGAGAGCGAATGCCGCCTTGAGTGCGCGCATCTGGGGTGCCGGCAACGCCTCGATGTCGTCGAGGAACGGAATGATCAGCTGGTGAAGTCCGGCGAATCCCAGCTGCATCTCCGATTCGATTCCGACCAGTCGAACGATCTCGAGGTCTGCGGCCCCGGCGACGGCGTCGTCGATCAGCGCGGTCTTGCCGACGCCGGCTTCACCCCGCAGGACGAGCGCGGCACTGAGCCCGCTGCGTACTGAGGCAAGCAGTTGGGCAATCTCAGCCTGTTCGTGCTCTCGACCCACGAGGTGGGGCGGCGACGGGAAACCGCGACCTGCCGCGTCGGGCGAAGGCGAACCGGTGAGTTCCACGGACGCATCCACTCTTGCAGGGTCGCGCGGCCGCGGCCCAATCGAGTCGCGACTACGCGGCTCCGGGATTCGATTGACTGCCGATCACAGTCAAGATCGAGTGGCCAGGCGGCTCGCCGCCGGTCGGTGCGGTAACTTGCTTGCTCACGCAAGCAGTAGGGTAATAGCCTCCAATCCGTCCTAGGCGTTGGCACGCCCGAGGAAGGAGCTACATGAGTCCGCTCGCAGTGCGGTCTGTCCACCCAAGCCCACCGCGCGCACGTTCATGCTGAGCACCTTCTCCGACGAACTTGCGTTGATCGGGCGGAGGGGTGAGCTCGACGCCCTTGCAGCACTCGTCGAAGACGCGCGAGCGGGGCGGAGCGGCGTGTTGATCGTGCGGGGCCAGCCCGGGATCGGCAAGTCGGTGCTTCTCGACGAGGTGGCGCGGCAATCGGAGGGTTTTGTCATTGCTCGCGTAGCTGGAGTCGAGTCGGAGATGGAGCTCCCGTATGCCGCGTTGCAACAGCTGTGCCGACCGTTTCGCCAGCGTGTGTCCAGTCTTCCGGGGCCGCAGCGCGAGGCGCTCGAGGCCGCGTTTGGCCTCAGTTCCGGCCCGCCGCGAGATCGATATCTCGTGGGGTTGGCAGTACTGCAACTCCTGGCCGGGTTCGCGGACGGACAGCCGGTGCTGTGTGTCATCGATGACGCGCAATGGCTCGATCGCGTTTCGGTGCAGACGATTGCATTCGTCGCACGGCGTTTGCTGGCCGAGCCGATCCTGTTTGTCGTCGCAGTCCGCGAATCCGCCGATGACAAGGACTGGGCCGGCTTGCCCGAGCTCACACTCCGGGGACTCAACGACGACGATGCGGCGGTTCTGTTCGATTCGGTGGTCAGGGGGCCGACCGACCGCAGAGTGCGGGAGCGGATCGTGGCGGAGGCGCGTGGGAATCCGCTGGCGCTGGTCGAGTTGCCGCGTACCTGGACGACTGCGGAACTGGCCGAAGGCGTCGGGATCTTGGGCTCGAGACGGTTGACCGGAAATCTCGAAGACGGCTTCACGCAGCGGTTGCGATCATTGCCACCGGACACCCGGCGCTTGCTCACCCTGGCGGCCGCCGAACCGTTGGGGGACCCGACGTTGCTGTGGCGCGCCGCCGAGCGGCTCGGGCTCAGCCTGGATGCCGCGAGTGCCGCCGAGGTCGCCGGACTGATCGAATTCGGTGCGAAGGTCTGCTTCCGACACCCGTTGGTGCGCGCCGCCGCGTATCGCGTCGCGTCCTCGCGGGAGCGCCTTGATGTTCATGCCGCGCTCGCGTTGGCAACCGACCCGATCCTCGATCCTGACCGGCGAGCCTGGCATCGGGCGAACTCGACCGTCGCCCAAGACGACGAGATCGCCGACGAGTTGGAGCACTCGGCCGCCCGGGCGAAGTTACGTGGAGGGCTGCTCGCGGCTTCCGTGCTCCTCGAGCGGTCAGCGCAGCTGACTTACCAAGCCGCCGAGCGCGCCGACCGGACGCTGGCTGCGGCGCGCGCGAAGCGTGATGCCGGTGCACTCGACGCGGCGCTCCGACTCCTGCCGGCGGTGGAGGGGGAGCCGGCATCTGATCTGCGCGACGCGTCGGCCGAGCATCTGCGCGGCCAGATCGCGTTCGATCAGCGGCGCGGTGCCGACGCGGCTCGACTTCTGCTCAGCGCGGCCCGGCGCTTCGAACCGCTCGATCCGCAGCTTGCTCGCGACACGTACCTCGAAGCTCTGGCCGCGGCGATGTGGGAGGGCGGGCCCGACGGCGACGCAAATATGGCAGCGGCCGCAGAAGCCGCGCGGAATGCTTTACCGTCGGGAGAGGCGCCGCGTGCGGTCGACTTGATTCTCGACGCGCTCGCACTTCGACTCACCGACGGCTATGTCGCGGCGGCGCCGATGCTGACTCGCGCGCTGGCGTCCGCGCGGACGCTGGACGCGGGCGCGGATGCTGCTGACCGGGTGCTCTGGATGGCAGGAAATCGGGCCGCCGGAATCATCGCCAACGAGATCTGGGACTATGACGCCGGACGGCTGATGGCCGAGCGTCAAGTGCGCGCTGCGCGCGAAGCCGGCGCGCTCGTGCAGCTTCAGTTCGCGTTGAACTTTCTCGGCAATCGACTGGTGCAGGAAGGGCAACTCGAGGCGGCCGCGGCGCTCGTGGACGAGGATGAGCAGCTTTCACTTATGACGGATGTTCCGCCCCTCGGCTACACGAGCCTGGTCCTGGAGGCGTTCCGGGGCAACGAAGCGAGCACGTCCGCGCAAATCGCGACGATTGTCGGCGCCGCGTCCGCGCAGGGTCAGGGGCGGATCGTCACGCTCGCCGACTACGCGGCCGCGGTGTTGCACAACGGCCTCGGTGATCATGCGCGCGCGCTCGAGTGCGCCCGCCGAGTGTTTGAACGCGACGTGCTCGGCTACCAATCCCTCGCGGCTCCGGAGCTGGCCGAGGCGGCGTCAAGGTGTGGCGAGGACGACCTGCTCGCCGAGATCCGAGCGTGGGTGTCGGAGCGCGCCGGCGCGACTCCCACCGATTGGGCAATGGGCGTAGATGCGCTCGTCCAGGGTCTCGCGAGCGCGGGGATCGCTGCGGAGTCGCGCTACCGCGACACAATCGAGCGCTTCAGCAAGACGAGTCTGCGCGTCGACTTGGCTCGCGCCCATCTGCTCTTTGGGGAATGGTTGCGCAGACAGGACCGCCGGGGAGACGCTCGCGAGCAGTTGCGTATCGCATTCGACATGCTGACCTCGATGGGCTTGGCCGCGTTCGCTGAGCGGGCGCGCCGGGAGCTTCTTGCGACCGGCGAAAAGATTCGCAAACGCGCGGAACCGGCGGCCGGATCGCTCACTGCCCAAGAAATGCAGATCGCTCGATTGGTGCGCCGGGGTTTCTCGAACCCGGAAATCGGCACGCGGCTCTTTCTCAGTCCCAGAACCGTGGAGTGGCACCTGCGCAACATCTTCGGCAAGTTCGGAATCGCGTCTCGCCGACAGCTACGAGACCTCGACGACGCGTGCCTCGTGGACGCGCCGTCGTAGTCCCGTCACGACCGGATGCGAGGACGCGGGTGGCGTGCGATGTTGACCGTCGCGGTCGCCGTGGTCCTGATCGGCGCGTTCATCGCCGCCGGTCGGTCCAGCCTCATCAACTCCGTAACGACCCTGGGTCATCTCGACTGGGCTTGGTTGCCGCTCGCGATCGCGGCAGAGGCCGCCTCGATGGCGGCGTTCGCTCGCACCCAACGCCGCCTGATCCGTGCCGGCGGCTCCAACTTGCATCTGGGATCAGTGATGGCCATCACCTACGCGGGCAACGCAATCTCCGTCTCTCTTCCACTTGCCGGGCCCGAGACGGCGACCGGTTTCATCTACCGCAGTTACAGCCGCCTCGGCGTTGACCCGGCCGTCGCCGGATGGGCTCTCGCCATGTCCGGGGCTTTCTCGTCACTTGCGTTTGCCTTGGTGCTGGCAGCCGGCGCGGCCGCATCGGGCAGCACTTCCGGGGTGACCCTCGGACTCTTCGGCGCCGCGATCTCGCTGCTCCTCACTGTCACTGTGCTCAGCGCCTTGCGAAATAGCGGTGCGCGACGAAGGCTCAACTGGGTCGTCGCGCACTTCGTCGCTCTGTCTCGCAAGCTCGTTGGCCGGCCCGGCTCCGAAACCGCGGAGGCGCTTGATCGGTTTCTTGATCGCGTCGCCGGCTTGCGCCTGCCACGGCTGCAGTACGCGGAAGTTATGGCCTTGGCCGTTTGGAACTGGGTCGCCGACTGCCTCTGCCTCGCTTTCTCGATCCGGGCCATTGGCGTCGACGTTCCCTGGCAAGGACTGGTCCTTGCATACAGCGCAGGAATGGCCGCGGCGAGCTTCGGGCTGACTCCGGGCGGTCTCGGCGTCGTCGAAGCCGTCCTCGCTGCTTCACTCGTCGCGGTCGGCATCAAAGGTCACTACGCGCTGGCCGCGGTCCTCGTCTACCGACTCATCAGCTTCTGGCTCGTCATGACCGTCGGATGGACCGTCGTCGCAATACTGACGCGAGCGCGCGTACCGAAGGGCGAGCACCATGATCCATGAGCAGCTCGTGCGTCACCTATGACGAAAGCGGAGCTGCGCTGTCGGTTGACGCGATCGGGTCTCGGGTGCGGATAGCCGCCAGCGCGACCAGAAATCCCGCGAAAGCGATACCGGACGCGACCACGAACGCGACGCTGTATCCGTGAACAGTCGCGGTGGCCGAGCGTGCGACTCCGGATCCGAGGGCGGAGCGCGTCGCGGCTGCGGCCACGGTGACAAGGACGGCCAGTCCGAGCGTTCCTCCAACCTGCTGGGCGGTGTTCAGCACCGCGGATGCGACGCCCATGTCGGCGGGTTGCACCCCTGAGGTCGCGCCGAGGACGAGCGGGACAAAGGAGAAGCCGAGGCCCAGCGCGAGCACGATTAATGGCCCCAGCACATGGCTGCCGTACGTGCTCTGGGCATCAATGCGGGAGAGCCAGAGGAGCGCGATCGCCGAGAGCAGTGGCCCGATGATGACGAATACTTGGGGTCGGATTCGGGTCATGAGCTTGGCGACCGCCTGCGATGTTGCTCCAATGACGAGGGTGAAGGGGAGGAAGGCGAGACCGGTCTTGAGCGGGCTGTATCCCCTCACGATTTGCAGAAATAGTGTCAGAAAGAAGGAAACCGCGAAGATCGACGCAGTGAGGGTGAGCATCACTATGTAGCTCGCAGTCCGGTTGCGGTCGGCGAGCAACCGAGGGGGGAGCATCGGGTGGTCGCTTCGTAGTTCGGTCACCGCGAATGCCACGAGCAGCACGAAGCCGCCGGCCAACGCCATGATGGTGATCGCGTTTGCCCAGCCCGACGAGGGTGCGCGAACCAGTCCGTAGACGACGGCGGTCATGCCCGCGGTAGCGAGAAAGGCACCGGGGATGTCGAGTTTTCCGCCGAGCGGTGCCGATCGCTTGAGGACCCGTGGTGCGGCGACGACGACCAGCGCGCCGATGGGGGCGTTGACGAACAGCACCCATCGCCAGGACGCGTAGTCCGTGAGGATCCCGCCCAGCAACAACCCGACGGCTCCACCCGCGCCCGACATCGCCGCGTAGATCCCCGTCGCCCGCGTGCGGGCCGGACCCTCCGGGAAGGTGTCGCCGATGAGCGCCAACGCCGTTGGTGCTGCTATTGCGCCCCCGATGCCTTGCACGGCGCGAGCCGCGATCAACCAGGTAGCAGTGGTGGCGAGGCCGCCGACGAACGAGGCCAGAGAAAATACAGCCAGCCCGAACACGAACATCCGCCGTCGCCCGAACACGTCGCCGAGACGACCTCCAAGGAGAAGCAACCCTCCGAAGGTCAGCGTGTACGCAGTGATGATCCACTGGAGGTTTGCTGTCGAAAAATGCAGGGCACGCTGGATCGATGGCAACGCGACAGTGACGATGGTTGCGTCCAGTACGACCATGAGTTGCGCGGTCGAGATGACGACGAGCGCGGCTGTGAGCCGCGGAGATTCGCCGACGTCGGTGTCCGACGAACCAACTTGCCCGTCTTGGCCGAGGCGGTCGGCGCTGATCGCCGTATACGGAACGCAAGGCAGTACGGGGCAGTCCGCGCGCCCCGCGTCGCGTTCAGCGTCAGTGCTCATCAGGATCGCGCTCCTGTAGACGACCGGTTACTCGAAGAGGAGTATCCGGCCGCGGGATCCGGCTGACCCCAGGGAGACTCCCTGGTAAGGCAGTCTGCTTGCTTGCTACCGGTCACCACGACCGCGTTCCAGGGTGTTTCCCTGGGGTGAGTGCTGGCCGCAAACCTCACGATGGGTTGCACCAATCGCTTCGAGGAGAAGCGCCATGTCACTGATGGGCGAACCGATGGGAATCATCGGGGCGGGAAGGCTCGGCCAGGCGTTCGCGCGCACGGCGCGCCGCGCCGACCGCCCGGTCGTTATCGCGAACAGCCGCGGCCCGGAATCGTTGACGTCAGTGGTGGACGCGCTGGGCGCCGGGATCACGGCCGGAACGACTCGCGACGCGGCACTCTGTTCGATCGTGGCGCTCGCGGTTCCATGGGCCAGCATCCACGGCGCGCTTGCCGAACTGTCTTGGTCGGACCAGATTGTGGTTGATGCCACCAACGCAGTGCGGATTCCTGGCCTCGAGCCGGTGCCGCTCGGTGGGCTGACGTCGAGTGAGATCGTGGCCCAGCTTGTTCGCGGCGCGCGGCTGGTGAAGGCGGCCAACACGTTCTCGGCCGACGTCTTGGGTGCGGATCCACGCGAAGCCGGCGGCCGGCGCGTCATGTTCGTCTCCGGCGATGATGCGGAAGCGAAGCGCGCGGTCGCAGAACTCTTCGACGCGGCCGGTTACTTTCCGATCGACATCGGAGACCTGGTCGCCGGCGGTGCCATGCAGTCGGCGGGAGGCCCGCTGGCGGGACACGACCTGGTGCGGATTCCCGCGCCATGGGAATGACGGATCTCCGGCGCCGCTCGCGGTCGGGTGACGCTTCCGGCGCGGATTGGTTGGAGAGGGCGCGCACGCACCTTCGCAACGCCGATCCGGTGCTGGCGCGGCTCGTCGAGCGCGATCCGGCCTTCGATCCGCGGGCATGGCTCGATGAGCTCCCACCGGTGGACATCTTCGAAGCCGCGCTGTTTCGGGTCACGGGCCAGCAGCTCTCGGTCGCCGCGACGCGCCGCACGATTGGGCGAATCAAGCTGTTGTTCGAGGGGCATCTCCCGTCGCCGTCCGAACTGTTTGCCGTAGAGCCAATCCAACTGCGCGCCGCCGGTCTGTCGCGGCGGAAAGTCGAGACGATCCGCGACCTTGCCGCGCGGCTGTCGGATGGCTGGCTGGACGCAGACGCGTTGGCCCTGCTGCCCGATGACGACTTCGTTTCCGCGCTCACCGCGATTCCCGGCATCGGTCCGTGGACAGCACAAGGTGTGCTCCTTGTCGCGCTGCAGCGTGAGGACGTGGTCCTGCCGGGCGATCTTGCGTTGCGGAACGCCATCTGCGACGCGTACGAACTCGACCGACTCCCCAGCGAACAAGAGGTCCTATCCCTTGCCGAGAGGTGGCGGCCGTTCCGCAGCCTGGCAACGAGCTATATCTTCGCGAGCGCGTTCGACCGAGACGACGTCGAAGCGTGAACCGGGGTAATTCCCTGGGGCAACACAACCGCGCGCCCTGCACGCTCGGAAACATGGCGAGAATCGCCGACGTCAATATCACTCCGAGCGACAACGGCCCGTACCTGGTGTCAGGGGCGGTGTGTCTCGCTGACGTCGACGGCCACGAGGTTCCGCACGGCGAATACATGGCGCTGTGTCGTTGCGGGGGTTCGAAGAACAAGCCGTTCTGCGACGGGATGCACGCCGCAGTCGCCTTCGACGGAACCCTGAAGAAGTAGGCGCGCGATGGAGCACGTCGTCGAGCGGCGCGGCCTCGGACCGTTCTCGGTGGCGCCGATCGGTTTCGGCGCCATGCGCCTCACCGGCCCGAACGTGTTCGGACCGCCGCCGGATCGCCGAGAGGCCATCCGAGTGCTGCAGGAGGCGGTAGCGCGCGGGGTCGACCACATCGACACCGCGCAGTTCTACGGCCCGGACATCGTCAATGAGCTCATACGAGAAGCATTGCATCCGTATCCGCGAGGCCTGATCCTCGTCAGCAAGGTTGGTGCCCGCCGCGATGCACGGGGCGGAATCCTCGCCGACGACGAGCCGCATCAGCTTCGCCGCGCGATTGAGGCAAACCTCCGAACGCTCGACCTCGAGGCGCTTCCTGTTGTCAATTTGCGGCTCATGCGAAACACGGAACCCGATTCGTTTTTCGATGAGCAGGTCGGCGCCATGATCTCGGCGCGCGACGACGGCTTGGTCAATTCGATCGGTCTCAGCAACATCGCGAGCGCGCACCTGACGCGCGCGCTCCAAATGACGGATGTCGCCTGCGTGCAAAACTTCTTCCACGCCGCGAGCCGCGAATCGCAGCCGTTGCTCGAGGAGTGCACCCGGCGGGGGATCGCGTTTGTGCCGTTCGGGTCGCTCGGCTTCGGAGTGACGGGCCCGGACGCCGTCCTCCGACGGCGCGAGGTCGTCGAGGAGGCGGCGCGATTAGGTGTCACCCCCGCCCAGATGGTGCTCGCGTGGGCGCTCGCTCTCGCGCCGAACATGTTGCTGATCCCGGGCGCCTCCTCGGTTGGTCATCTACGCGAGAACCTCGCCGCATCAGGGGTGCAGCTCGACCCGGAAGCGGTCGACCGGCTCCGCGCGATGTAATGGTCCGATGACGAGCGGCGAGCCCGGCGGATCGATGTTCGACTACGACGCGCGGCCGGTCACGCCACAAGTCGTGCTCGTCGGTCGCCGAACGTCCTCACTCGGATACGAACTTCGCGACTTCCTCAGTCGCAATGGTGTGCCCTACGACTGGGTCGAAGCGGACGACGTGGATCGCGCCCGAGAGCTGCTCGGCGGCGACGACATCGACCTGGACCGACTTCCGATCTGCGTACTGCCCGATGGGCGCCGGCTCGCGGATGCAACGGTGGAGCAGGTCGCGGGCGGACTCGGGATGGTCGCCGCGCCACTGTTGTCGCAATACGACATCACGATCGTCGGCGCCGGGCCCGCGGGACTTGCGGCCGCGGTGTACGCCGCGTCCGAGGGACTGCGCACGGTTGCGATCGAAGGAGTCGCGCCCGGCGGACAGGCGGGCACAACGTCGATGATCGAGAACTATCTCGGCTTCCCGCAAGGCATCAGCGGGAGCGAGTTGGCGACGCGTGCCACCGCGCAGGCGCGTCGCTTCGGCGCCGAACTGCTCTTGGCGCGGCCGCTCGTCGACATCGTGCGCGAGGACGGTGGATATCTGGCGCGGCTCTCGGACGGCACAGAGGTTCGCGCCCGGTCCGTCCTGGCGGCGAGCGGTGTCGATTGGCGCCGTCTCGAGGTAGCTGGGCTCGACGAGCTTCTCGGCGCGGGCGTGTACTACGGCGCGGGACCGAGCGAAGCAGTCTCGTGCCGCGGGTGTCGCGTCGCCATTGTCGGGGGCGGAAACTCCGCCGGCCAAGCCGTGGTGCGCTTCTCACGATACGCATCACGGGTGACGCTGCTGGTCCGCGGCTCCTCGCTCGGTGCCTCGATGTCGCAGTACCTCGTCTCGAAGCTGAGCGAGCTCGACAACGTCGACGTGCGCACCGGCACCGAAGTGGTCGGGCTGGAAGCCGACACGCGGCTCCGCGCGGCCGTGGTCTCGTCGCACAACGAGGCCGGTCTCACGCGCCTGCCTCTCGAGTCGCTGTTTGTCTGCATCGGAGGGGTGCCGCGCACCAGCCGGCTCGTGACGGCTGGACTCGCGACCGACGATGCCGGATTCATCCTCACGGGCGCCGACGTCACCGCGTCGCCCGGCGCGCTCGACAAGTGGCCTCTTTCGCGTCAACCGCTGCCGCTCGAGACCAACCGCCCGGGATTCTTTGCGGCCGGCGACGTACGCAGCGGATCGATCAAACGTTGTTCTGCCGCGATCGGCGAGGGATCGATGGCAGTCGCGTTGGTACATCACCGCCTTGCGGAATTGGGTGCCGAGTGACGCGGGAAGCCGGGAATGGCGGGCCGACCGAAGATGCCGTCGCCGAGTTCGCAGGATTGGCATCCGACGAGGAAATCGGTGACGTGGCTTCCGCGCTGGAACGCAACGGGATCACCAGCCTCGTCGTCGATTCCGGCGAACAAGCCCGGGACGCCGTGCGTTCTATCCTTCCGATCGGGGCGGAGGTGTTCAACAACACCTCGCGCACACTCGAAGCGATCGGCGTCGCCGAGGACATCGAACGATCAGGCCTATACCAGTCCCTTCGCCCGCGCCTCTACCAGATGGACCGTGAGATGCAAGCGCGCGAGATGCGCCAACTCGCCGCCGCGCCGGATTTTGTGGTCGGTAGCGCTCACGCGGTCACTGAGGAAGGTTCGGTCTTGATCGCGTCCGCTAGTGGCAGCCAACTTGGCCCGCTGGTGTCGGGTGCCGGCCACGTGATCCTGGTCATCGGCGGCCAGAAGATCGTCGCCGACGTCGGCACCGGACTGCGACGTATCTACGAGTATTGCTTTCCGTTGGAGGACCGGCGCGCGCGCGACGCCTACGGTCTGCCGAGCGGCGTGAACAACATCCTCGTCGTCAACCGCGTAGTCACGCCAAGCCGGATCAGCGCGGTCTTGGTGAAGCAGTCGCTCGGGTTCTAGGCAGTACCAGGGAGTTTCCCTGGGGTCAGCCGCTATCCCGGCCCTGATACTCGTCGGCGTGCGACTTAGCGTGAACGGCAGCGATGTCGAGGTCGATGACCGGCACGAATCGACGCCGCTGCTTTGGGTCCTTCGCGACGTACTCGGCCTGCACGGAACCAAGTTTGGCTGCGGAGCCGGCTTCTGCGCCGCATGCACGGTCCTCATCGACGGACGAAACCAGAAGTCCTGCCAAACGGCGGCCGGTCGGGCCGTCGGCCAGCAGATCACCACGGTTGAGGGTGTCTCCGGGCCCGTCTGCGACGCGGTGCGCCACGCGTGGTACGACGAAAACGTCGTGCAATGCGGCTATTGCCAGCCCGGCCAAACGCTCGCCGCCATGGCGCTGCTCGACTCGGACGCTGCTCCGGACGACGCGGCGATCACTCAGTGGATGAACGGCAACCTCTGTCGGTGCGGCACGTACCCCCGGATACGGGAGGCGATCCACGACGCCGCGAATATGCTCGCGGCAGGCGAGCGGCCCGGGCCGCTCACGGCGCCATCCGCGCCCGAGACGGCGCCGCTCACCGATGAAGAAGCCGCCGATCCGGTTCAGCCGTACATCCGCATCCGGCCCGACGGCACCATTGTCGTGTTCTCGAGCCAGATCGAGATGGGTCAGGGGATTCATACCGGTCTGGCGACGATCGTCGCCGAGGAACTCGACGCCGATTTCGACTCCATCCGGGTCGTGAACGCGGCCAACGGCCGCCGCGGCGACCGGGACGTGTACGGCAACCCCGAGCTGGGCGGGCTCTTCCAGATAACTGGCGCGTCCAACTCGACCAAGGGTTACTGGAGCACCTTCCGCCTGATCGCCGCCAAGGCGCGCGCCCGACTCATTGCCGCCGCGGCCGAGCAATGGCAGGTACCACCGCAGGAGATCGAGGTGGAGTCGGGCGTGGTGCGCCATCCATCGGGCCGGGAAGCTGCGTTTGCCGAACTGGCCGCGCGCGCCGAGCAGCTCCCGGTTCCGGACGGTGTGGAACCGAAGCCGAAGTCGGCGTACAAGCTGATCGGGCGCGAGGGACGTCTGCGCGTCGATGCCCCGGCCAAGATCCTCGGCGAAACGCAATTCACGATCGACGTGACCCCTCCTGGTGTGCGCACGGCGGTCGTGCTCCACCCGCCGCGGTTCGGCGCGAAGGCGGACACGGTCGACGACAGTGCCGCCCTCGGGCAGGCCGGTGTCGTCGCGGTGGTGCCGATCGACGATGGCGTCGCCGTCGTCGGCGAAACGTTCGCCGACGCGCATCGGGGGCTCCAAGCTCTGGCCGTCACCTGGGATGATGCCAACTCCGAGCGCCGTAGTTCGGAAGATCTCCGCGCGATGCATCGCGCACTCGTCGAATCGGGCGAGGGGGCCGTCGTCGTGCGCGACGAGGGAGACGCTGACCAAGCGATTGGCGCAGGCGCCCATGTCGTCGATGCGGTCTACGAAGTTCCGTACCTCGCGCACGCGCCGATGGAACCGCACAACGCAGTTTGTTGGATGCGTGACGACGGCGTGCTGGAGGTGTGGGCGTCGACTGAGTCGCCGGAGTATGCCCGTATGGCTGCGTCGGGCGCCGCGGGTGTCGAGCCCGATCGCGTCCGCGTGAACGTGCCTTTGGCCGGCGGATCGTTCGGTCTCCATAGCTCTTCGACGAACGACCCCACCACCGAGGCGGTGCAGATCGCCAAGGCGCTGGAGTGGAAGTACCCGATCAAGGTGCAGTCGCCGCGCGAGGAGGAATTCAAGAGCGGCCGGTTTCGCGCCATGGCCGCGCATCGCGTGCGGGCCGCCGCCGACGATTCCGGGAATCTCACCGCGGTCCACCACGCGATCGCCGCGCAGCCGACGTCGACCAACCTTCCGTTCGTCGGCGATGTCATGTTCACGAACGGCGTGGACTTCTTCACCACGACCGGTATCGCCGACCACCCCTACAGCTTCCCGGCGTTCAAGCTCGAGTCGACCAACGTCGAAACTGGCGTGCCCACGATGGTGTGGCGTTCGGTCGGGAACTCGCACACCGAGTTCGCGCGCGAGTGCGCACTCGACGAACTCGCCCTCGCCGCTGGTCGGGACCCAATCGATCTCCGCCGTGCTCTGCTCGCCGACAACCCGCGCACGCTGCGTGCGCTCGAGCTGGCGGCCGAGGTCGCGGGATGGGGCGCGCCGGCTCGTGACGGTGTTGGCCGCGGCGTTGCCTGCAGTGGCTTCTTGGGCCATCACGCGCAGATCGCCGAGGTTTCGCTCGACGACCGCGAACGCATCAGGGTCGACCGCATCGTGTTCGCGCTCGATTGCGGGATCGCGGTCAACCCCGATCTCATCCGTGCACAAGTCGAAGGCGGAATCCTGTTCGGCATCAGCGCGGCAGCCTGGGGCGAGATCGTCCTGGGTGACGGCGGCGACATCGTCACCCAGAACTTCGATCGCTACCCGATCGAGCGGATGCAGTCCGTGCCGGAGATCGAGGTGCATCTCATCGATTCCGACGAGCCGCCCACCGGTGTCGGCGAAGTCAGTGTCCCGCTCACCGCACCCGCGCTCGTCAACGCGATCGCCGCCCTTACCGGCAACCGCATTCGCAGGCTCCCGCTCAACAAATCGATCCGCATTTACTGAAAGGACAAGATCCCATGGCTGACGTCAACATCACCCCCAGCGAGAACGGCCCGTACTTGGTGTCGGGCCCGGTCAAGCTCACCGACGTCGACGGCCGCGAGATTCCGCATCCCGACCAGATGGCTCTGTGCCGCTGCGGTCACTCGAACAACAAGCCGTTCTGCGACGGCAACCACCTCACCATCGACTTCGACGGAACGCTGAAGAACTGATGACAAAGGAATTGGGTGTCTGGACCGCTGACGATTGCGCCATCGTCCTGATCGACTACCAGAACGAGATGTTCGAGGTCATTCGCTCGGAAACGAACGCCGACCTGGTCGAGCTCCATGCCCGGCTTCTGGCCAGGACCGCCAAGGCGTTCGACATGCCGATCGTCCTTTCGAGCGTGGGCGTCGGATACGGCTTCAACGGGCCTACGGTCTCTTCGCTCCTGTCCGAGCTCGACGGCATCGAGCCCATCGATCGCACGTCGATGAACGCGTTCGAGGACCAGGCGTTCCGCGAGGCGGTGAAGGCAACGGGGCGCAAGCGGTTGATCATCGGCGGGCTGCACACGGAGATCTGCCTCGCCTTCGCGACCGTCCAGGCCCTGAAGGACGGCTACGAGGTCATGTTCGTCACGGACGCCGTCGGCGGGCGTTCCCAGGCTGCCCACCGGACCAGCATCGAGAGGCTCTCGCACGCCGGCGCGGTGCCGACCACGGCGCTCGCGGTGGTCACCGAGCTCTTCCGCGACTGGGCCGGTCCGCTCTATGAACAGGCCCTCGACGTCATCTACTGGTACTTCACCGAGGTCCCGAACCACACCGATCAGGTGGGCGTGGCCGACGCAGAGAAGCGCGCGGCGGCAGCTCGAGGAGCTCACTGAGTGCCAGGCCGGTTGTCGGGCAAGGTCTGCATCGTCACCGGCACCGGAGGGAGCATCGGGCGTGCGACCGCGCTGACGTTTGCTCGCGAGGGTGCGTTGGTCGTCGGCTGCGGCCTGACGATAGAGCCGGCGGTCGCGACGCTCGAGATTGTGCACGCCGCGGGTGGAGAGATGATCTCGATGCAGCCGTGCGATCTCACCGACCCCGCCGACTGCATGACGCTGGTCGACCTGGCGGTGGGCAATTTCGGCCGCATCGATGTGCTGTTCAACCTCGCCGGCGCGTCCTCCTTCAACTGGCTCGAAGACATCACCGACGAGGAGTGGGACCGCGCCCGCCGCGGCGAGGTCGACTTGGTCTTCTACCTCACCCGCGCCGCGTGGCCCCACCTGAAGAACAGCGGCGGCGTCGTAGTGAACATGGCCTCGCTCAATGCATCGCTGAGCTTCAAGATCCTCCCTTCGCTCGCTCACACGACGGCCAAGGCGGGGATCATCGGTATGACCCGCCAGCTGGCAATGGAGGGGCGCGAGCACGGGATCCGCGCCAACTCGATCTCGCCGGGCCTGATCGAAAGCAACGCGACGCGACAGCAGCTCAACGACCCCGAATGGGCCCGCGAGATGCTCGGCAAAACGCTCGTTGGTCGCCTCGGTAAACCCCAGGAGGTCGCGAACGTCGCGCTGTTCCTCGCCTCCGACGAGAGCTCGTACGTAACTGGCATCGACGTCGTCGTCGACGGCGGCATGAAGGTGTGGTGATCCGCGCATGCGTGAGACAACCGTGTCCGATCAACTGCGCCGCGTATTCGCAACGTTCGACGGCAAAGATGTCTCGACGTGGACTCCGTCGGCGCGGTGCACGGCATCGACCGGCTACGGGTCGTGGACGCATCCATCATCCCCGAAGTGCCGTCTACGGTCACCAACCTGACCGTGATCGTGGTCGCACAGCGGATCTTTCAGAGGGCCCACGTCCGGTAGGCGTCCATCACCCCGTCCCGCGCATGCCGCGGGACCGTTAAGCGACAGGAGTTCGACATGAGCGACACGCTCGACTGGAACGCGCAGACCATTGCGGCGTTCCGAGCGAACGAGGGCAGGGTTGGCGGGAACTTCGAGGGCGCTCCTATGGTCTTGGTGCATCACCGCGGCCGCAACAGCAGGCGCGAGTACGTCAACCCGATGATGTACCTCCCGCACGACACCGAGCCGGACATCATCTACGTCTTCGCAACCAAGGCCGGTGCACCCAGCAACCCCGACTGGTACTACAACCTGACCGCGGCCGGTGAGGGCAGTGTCGAAGTCGGAACCGAGACCTACAGGGTGACCGTCCACGAATTGACCGGTGCTGAACGCGACCGCGTCTACACCGAGCAAGCGCTGCGCTATCCCGGCTTTGGCGAGTACGCGCGCCTCACCGCCGGAGTTCGCACCATTCCCGTGCTCGAACTTGCGAGGGCGTAGTCCACGTTGGTCTGGCGTTCGACGATCTCTCAGTCTCCGCCTGCGATGTTCTGCAGCGAACCGACGACCTGGGGTTTGAGCGCGTCGAGATCGACGTCGTGCGATCGGAGTCCGAGCAGTTCGTCCTCGCGCCAGAGTGCCGTGCCCTGCCCTGCGTCGATCCGAACGTTTGGGACAAGACTCTGGCCTGATGGTGGTGTCTGATCCCCACGACGCAGAAATGGCGACGATCACGCGGCTCGGGCGGGTCGACCGCGCCGAGTTGGGTGATTTCGGACGCTCCCTGCGCGAGAGGGCGCAGTTGGAACAACAAGGTGACCTCGTGCTCGGTGACCGAGATCCGTTGTCCATCGTGTTGGCGCAGGAGGAGAACCGCGTCGCCGATCTCGTACCCATACGCCGCGCGCGCATGGCGGCCAATCCGTTCTCGTTTTTTCGTGGAAGCGCGGCGATCATGGCGGCCGATCTGGCTCGAACGACATCGACCGGCGTTCACGTCCAGGCGTGCGGTGACGCGCATCTGCTGAACTTCGGGTTGTTCGGTTCGCCAGAACGTCGGCTCGTGTTCGACATCAACGACTTCGACGAGACGCTGCCTGCGCCCTGGGAATGGGACCTGAAGCGCTTGGCGGTCAGTGTCGTGCTGGCCGCACGCTCCCTCAATCTCGGCGCAGAGTTCGAACGCGAGACGGCCGAGTCGACGATTCGCGAGTACGCGACGTTTCTTGGTGCATTAGCCGAGATGCAGACGCTCGATGTTTGGTACTCGGGCGTCGACGCCGACGAGGTCGCGCGAGACATCAAGGACAAGGCCCTGCGCAGGAGCGCGGCCCTGGTAGTCGGCAAGGCGCGAAGGCGTACGCAGCTACGCGCGTTCGACAAGCTGACGGAGGTGCGCGACGGCCAGCGTGTCATTGTCGACGATCCGCCGGTCGTCGAGCACATCTCGGAGCTGACAATGACGACGGTGCTCGGCTTTCTCGAGGGTTACGCGGAGTCGCTGACCGCTGATCGTCGGCACCTCCTCACCCAGTTCGAACTGGTTGACGGTGCTCGCAAGGTCGTGGGCGTGGGCTCTGTCGGTACCCGGTGCTACGTCCTCGTCGGGCAGGGTCGGGCCGGTCTCGATCCGCTGGTTCTGCAGGTCAAGGAGGCCGCGCGATCGGTACTGACTCCGCACGTGGGGTCGAGCGAGTACGTCCACGAAGGGCGACGCGTGGTGGAGGGTCAGCGTCTCATGCAAGCGACGAGCGATCCGTTCCTCGGATGGAGTTCCGGAGGCGGCCTGGACTTCTACGTTCGCCAGCTCCACGATATGAAGGGCGGCATCGAGATCGCAGGGTCCACACCGCTAGAGCTGGCGCACTACGCCCGGCTCTGCGCGACGACGCTGGCGCGCGCCCACGCGCGGTCGCTCGACCCGGCCGTGATCGCGGGCTATTGCGGAAAGGGTCGCAAGATCGCGATCGCGGTGGCTCGGTTCGCGGCCGACTACGCCGATCTCGCGGAACGCGACCGCGCGATCTTCGTTGACGCGATCGAGGCCGGCGACATCGAGGGCACCGCGACGGCTCGGTAGCACTGTCGTGCATCACGCTTCGACTCGCCTGAGCGGAACGCTCACCACAGCTCGACACGACACGGCTGCTTCGGAAACGCGAAGTGCTGCTACGTAAGGGGTTACCTAAGAAACGTAGCGAGACGTGGTGAGACAATGCCCCCGAGGCCGTCGCGAAATGCCTGGTCGGCGGGGGAGCGTGAGACGTGCTGAGACTTAGCGGGACGTTCGGGCCGTAGCTGGGGGTCAAGAGGTCCCGGGTTTAAGTCCCGGCAGCCCGACTCGTAAAAGGCCAGGTCAGAGGGACCCTTCTGCGGTCTCGAGTTGCGAACCTAAGGCGCTGCCTAAGAATTGAAACGCTGGCGCCGCACGTTTGCATCGCGGGGTCGCCGCGTCGGCGGTGCTCTCTCGCGTCGAGTGTTCCCCATACCCGGGAATAGCGCGGAGCGAAGGCCGAACGCGACAACGAAATGTGGGGAAGGACAGGCACGACCGTCGCGTTATCGATCGCTCGTTCGCGGTGGTGCCTGATCGCGCTTGGGGCGCTACAGGGAATCGAGCGAGGGCCAGGGCGGACCCTTGCGCACGACGTCTAGGAACGCCACTCCTGATTCCCTGCCGGGCTTGTGGTCGCCTCGACGCCAGCCGTGCGCCGCGACTATCGCGAGTACGAGGCCCCGGCACTCGCCGACGAGATCTTGGTCAACGCCCGGATAGCACTCGCTGACCGCCTTAGGCACCCAACCGAGATCGAACTCGACCGGCCCGCTGACACAGTTCTCGAAATCTACGAAGAGCGGCCCCTTCTTCGTGTTGAGCACGTTCCACGGGTGGGGCTCGCCGTGCAGCAGCTGCTCCGCTGCGCCTCGGTCGACGATCGACCGCCGCAAACTCCCGAGCCTGTCGGCGAGAAGCTCCCGATCCTCTCCTGTGAGATCTGGAGTGACGTCGCGACGTGCAACCCAAAGTTGAACGTCCGCGGCTCGATCCGTGAAGTGCGGCGTCGCGACATCGACCTGCCGCATGACGTCATGCAGACGCTCGAGCGCGTGCGCATAGTCCGTCGGCGAAACCACTCGAAACTGCACAGGTTCGAAGTAGGTCAACATGGCGATCTCGAAGCCGTCTCGCACGAAGACGCGTGGCTCGACTCGAGGTTCCAGAACAGCCACCGGGCCGTCGGTCTCCGCGAGCCGTTGAACGACTTCAAGTTCTCGCTCTGCGCCCACCGCCGCCGCGAAAACTCGATAGCCAATTGGCGCGATCCGGGCGACGACATCGCATGGCATCAGGCGGACGACAAGCCGGTTGGAGTCGCTAAGAACGACCGCGTCATCGACGGCCAGGCCGAGCGCTGATGCGGTCGACATCGCCGCGACGCGCGCACGTCGCCCCTCCGCTTCTTGCATCGTCGTGTGGCCTCCCACCTGCGCATTGACAGACAACACGCGCAACGTGCGTCAGGCGCGCACCACGTTACGAGGCTACCGATCGGGGCGACGGCAAATTCCGCCAGAATCACTGCGTTCAGCCCGCTGGCGAAGAGCCGATAGCGCTCGATGTGCGGTCGGGTCGCCGCCAGATTGCGACGCGATCGCGTCGCATTGTTTGGCGGCTCGGGCGAGGTGCATGAGTGCACTGTCGAGGTCGCCGGCCGTCGCCGCGAGGATGCCGAGCGCGCTGTCGAAGGGGCCGTAGAACCAGCCGATCCCGTTGGTGAAGTAGTAGCCGGAGTTCGATCTGCACCACCCGGACCCGCGTGACCTGCGAAGACGGGTCTGCACGGAACTGCACGCGTCGTGCGCTCAATCACATCTTCGGATGCGGATTGACGCTCGCGGGCACATTGGGTCGCCCCTACGTCGATGACGAAGTTGTCCGACGGATCTATGACGTGATCGAAGAGATCAACCTGGCGTCGGCCGCGATCCGGTGCTCGCGCTTCACCACATTTGTCGCAGATCGCGACGCGTGACGCACGACACGCTAGGGTCCGCTTCGCATTCATCGAGGAGGCAGACAGTGGCCGAGTTCCCCACGATCACGCACGTCGCGTTGACGGTCAGCGACCTGACGCGCAGCGTGCCCTGGTACGAAGCGCTCTTCGGCGCGAAGCCGGTCCTCGATGAGGACACCGGACCGTTCCGCCACGTCGTCTGGCTGGTCGGGGGCACGTTGGTTGGACTCCATCAGTTCCCCGACCTCGCGAACGCTGAACCCTTCAATGAGCGTCGGATCGGGCTCGATCACCTCGCGTTTGCGTGCACGAACCGCGGCGAACTTGCGGAGTGGGAAACTCGCTTGAACGAACTCGGCATCGCCAACGGCGGCATCATCGACGCGGGATACGGATCGGGCTTGTCGTTCCGCGATCCCGACAACATCGCACTGGAGTTCTTCGCACCACCCGGCTGACACACGCCGGCATCACGATTCGCCGCACAATATTGACTGACTCATCGCATCCGTCTGCATCCGCGAGGACGTTGCGCTGCTGCACGCCGACGCCGATTTCGACCGCCTCGCGTCATGCAGCGCGCTTCGACTCGCCTGAGCGGCCGGCGGGTCAACGCGCGAGACGCCCGCCGCCCGACCGAGAAAGACCTGGTCAGAGGGCATGTGTCCGGCTCGTCTCCGGCGATGCGAGTTTTCTTCGGTTCGGCGCGAACTAGAGCGCCATCGCGAACGTCGTATACGCCAGTGTGTAACCGGTGGGTCTCGCGAGCGAACGCGCAATGAGGTCGGATCGACCCGGCCGTTGGTGGGTCGCCACCGTCGTGTGCCTGAGCATCGCGGCCGGTGCGTGCAGTGGGGGCGGCTCGAGGACAGCTCCGCCCGAGGGAAAGCCGGCGCTCCCGGCCCGGGTCGGGCGCACCACCGGACCCTTCGCAGTGGTGCTGACCGCAGGCCACCCGTCGGCCGTAGTCGGGGACGCGGTCCCGGCCGCGAACGGCGACAAGCTCGACCCGGCCTCCATCTCGGCGGTGGTGGATCGCCTTCCTCCGTTCACGAATGGTGCCGTCGCGGTTCCGTTCAAGCGTCCGCCGGAATCGCTCCCGCGCCCCCGCGTCGGTGCCACGATCACCAAGCCTTTTGGCGCGGGCGCCGCGCAGGAGCCCAAACCGAAGCCGACCGACACCGGACCTCTGCGGGTACTGCGCTACCAACCGATCGGGGACGTCGAAATCGCGCCCGACCTGAGCGTGACGTTCAGTCAGCCGATGGTTCCGCTCGGGACGTTGGCGCAACTCGACCAGGCCACCGTTCCGGTCAAGGTGACACCGGCGTTGAACGGTCGGTGGCGCTGGATCGGTACGCGTACCTTGCGCTTCGAGTTCAACGGCGCGGTCGATCGCCTCCCGATGGCAACCAGCTACATCGTCGATGTTGCGGCGGGCACCGCGTCGCAGACCGGGAACAAGCTGGCGGCCGCGGTCCACTGGACGTTCCGGACTCCACCGCCGAAGGTGCTGACGTTCGCGCCGGAGAACACGACGGTCGACACGACCCCGGTGTTCGTCGCGACCTTCGATCAGCGCGTCGATCCCGACGCGGTGCTCAAGACCATCACGATCGACGCGGCGGGAACCAAGGTCGCGATCCGCCGCGCCACCACGGCGGAGATCATCGGTAACGATCGCGTCCATCAGGTTTCCGACGACACGCCCGACGGTCGGTGGATTGCGTTCCGACCCGTGTCGCGCTTGCCGAACGGGGCGAAACTCACGATCTCGATCGGACCGGGCACTCCTTCCGCCGAAGGTTCTCGAACCACGACGACGGCCTCGACCCACACCGCCGCTACCTACTCCGCGCTCGCGGTCACCGGTACCCAGTGCGGGTTCTTCGACGGTTGTCGGCCCGGCTTGGGCTTCACCATTACGTTCAACAACGCGCTCGACCCGAAGGCGTTCGATTCGAAGCAAGTGACGATCACGCCCGCGATCGCCGCGTCGATCGGGGTTTCCGGCAACACGCTCACGATCAACGCCGCGACGAAACGCGACACGCACTACGTCGTGCACCTCCCGGCATCGCTGCGCGACGAGTTCAGCCAAACGTTGGGTGCCGCCACCACCAAGTCGTTCGACGTCGGCGAAGCGACACCGGCGCTGATGACGTTCCCCGGCCGGCTCACGACCACCGACCCCGAGGCGTTGCGGCCATCGGTGTCGGTTACTTCGGTCGGCCACCCCACGCTCAAGGTCGACGTCTATGCCACAGATCCGTCGCGTTGGATCGACTACCAGAACGTCATGGAACGTTGGGACGGCACCCAATCGCTGGCGTCGTGGCGCAAGCTGTCGACGACGACGATTGCGGTCGACGGCGGCGGACGCGACCTGACCGAGTCGACGATCGACTTGAGCGCCGATCTTCACGGCCCCCGCGGGCATCTCATCGTGGTGGTCTCACCGACGCGGCAGTTCGCCCCGGGCAACGACCTCTACGGGCAGAACCGGCCGACGATCACGTGGGTGCAAGTCACGTCGATCGGCGTCGACGCGCTCTCGACCAACGACCAGCTCATCACGTGGGCGACGAACCTCAGCGACGGGTCGCCGCTCGGCGGTGTGCAGGTTCATCTCGGTGGCACTGCCAGCTCGGCGGTGACCGATGCCGGCGGTCTCGCCCGGCTCCGTATCGTCCGCGCCCGGTATCTCACTGCGACGAAGGGGGCTGACGTCGCCCTGTTGCCCGCCGATTCGGAATACGAATGGAATCCGGTGACGGTGGGCGATTCGGTGAACGGATTCGCCTTCGACGACCGTGGGATCTATCGGCCGGGCGAATCGGTGCATGTCAAAGGCTGGTTCCGTCGTGTACGGGCTTCGCAACATTCGACCGTCGCGCCACTTGCCGCCGGTCGAACCGCGCATTGGTCCGCGCGCGACGCGTTCGGGCATGAGTTCGGCAAGGGCGATCTCACACTCGGTGCCGTCAGCGGCTTCGATCTGAAGGTCGACGTGCCGTCGGGCGCGGCGTTGGGTGCGGCGAGTCTCGAGGTGTCGGTCGACGACGGCGGGGTGAGCGGGGTTGCGTCGGTCACCTTCCAGATTCAAGAGTTCCGCCGCCCGCAGTTCGAAGTCGTGACGCGTGCGGAAAGCGCAGGGCCTCATCTGCTCACGCAGCCCGTGACCGTCGCCGCGCTCGCCCGCTACTTCTCGGGCGGCGTGTTGGCCGGCGCGCCGACCGTCTGGCAGGTGACGACCAGTTCGACCACGTACACGCCGCCGAACTGGTCGCAGTTCACGTTCGGTGAATCGAGGCCGTACTGGCTGGACGACTTCGCCGGCGGACGATTCGGACCGATCGGTTTCGGCGGCGGAGCGACGGGCGTGTGTTGCTTCCCTCAGCCGGAGCAGAAAGCGGCGACGTACACCGGCAGCACCGATCCGACCGGGACCCACTATCTCCAACTCAACTTCGACGGCGAGAAGCCTGATCTTCCGGTGATGGTTTCCGCCAACGCTTCCGTCACCGATGTGAACCGCCAGAGCTTCGCGTCCAACCTCGAGCTCCTGGTGCATCCGTCGTCTCTCTACGTCGGCATCCAAAGCACACGGCAATTCGTACGTGAAGGTGAGCCGATCGACGTCGAAGCGATCGTGACCAACATTGACGGCGGGGCCGTCGCCGGCCGCTCGTTCACCATCACTGCCACAAGGGTCGAGTCCCGCTTCGTAAACGGGACCTGGGTGGAAACCGACGTGGATCCCAAACACTGCGACGTCACCTCGGAGGCGTCGCCGGTGTCGTGTTCCATCACGGCCGGGGTGGCAGGGCAATACAAGATCTCGGCCGTTGTCACCGACGATGCCGGCGGCCGCAACCGCAGCGAGTTCACCCGTTGGGTGAGCGGGGCCGACGCGGTTGGGACGCGAGGAGTCGATCAGCAGAGCGCGACCGTGGTCCCCGACAAGGACACCTACCGACCCGGCGACACCGCGCAGCTGCTCGTCGTCGCCCCGTTCGCATCTGCTCATGGGCTGCTCGCGGTCTCGAGCAACGGCGCCACCCGAACCCAGCCCTTCACGGTCGAGCACGGCTCCGCGGTTCTCAAAGTTCCGATCGCCGGCACCGACACACGCGGGCTCACGGTGCAGGTCGATCTCGCCGGGCAGGCACCGAGATTGCGTGACGACGGAACCAGCGATCCCAAGCTTCCACCGCGTCCGGCCTTCGCAACTGCGACGCTTCCGCTTCAGGTGCAGCCCGCGAACGAGACCTTGAAGGTTGCCGCCACTGCCCGTGATCGCGTCACCAAACCGGGTGCGCACGACACGGTCGACGTGTCGGTTGCCGCGGCGGACGGCTCCGCGGTCGCCGGCGCCGACGTTGCTGTCGTTGTCGTCGACGACGCGGTGTTGTCGCTGACCGACTACACGCTCGCGGATCCGATCAGCGCGATGTACGCGCCCGAGAGTGGCGAACACTCGGTCGACTATCTGCGCAACAGCTTGGTGCTGGCGAACCCCGCCGTGTTCGGTCAGCCCGCCACCACGCCATCGACCACGGCCGCGGGCGCGAATTCCAAGTCGGCGTCACACGGTGCTCTGCGCGACCAGGGCATCGCTGTCAACGCGAGTGGGGCTGGCACCGCGAGCAGCGGCGCACGATTCGCGCCCGCCACCCCCCAGGGTGCCGACGCGTTCGGCAAGGACGGATCGACCCGAGCGACGCCGCAAGGGCTGAGCGTCCGTACGAACTTCGACGCCTTGGCCCTCTTCTCGCCGTCGGTCCGCACGGACGCGAAGGGTGTCGCGCACGTGACCGTCGATCTTCCCGACAACCTCACCCGCTACCGGGTCATGGCCGTTGCGGCCGACAACGGCGGTCGGTTCGGCGGGGGAGAATCTGCGCTTACGGCGCGTCTCCCGTTGCAGGTCCTGCCCTCGCCGCCTCGATTTGCCAACTACGGCGACAGCTTCGAACTGTCGGTCGTGGTCCAGAACCAAACCGACCAGGAGATGGTCGCCGACGTCGTCGCGGAAACCTCGAATCTCACATTGACCGACGCGCACGGGCTCCGCGTGAAGGTGCCCGCCAACGATCGGGTCGAGGTGCGGTTCCCGGTCAAGACCGACGCCGCCGGCACGGCTCGCTATCGGATCAGCGCGACGCACGGCACCGATGCCGACAGCGCAACGGGCGAGTTCCCCGTGTACACGCCCGTCACGACGGAAGCCTTCGCGACCTATGGCGTGGTCGATGACGGCGCCATCGCGCAGCCCGTGCAAACCCCGACTGGGGTCGTGCCCCAGTACGGCGGTCTCGAGATCGACACGTCGTCAACCGCGATGCAGGCCCTCACGGACGCGGTCGTGTACCTCGACGACTATCCGTACGAGAGCGCCGACGCGTACGCGTCGCGGATCATCGCGCTCACATCGTTGCGGGACGTGTTCGCGGCCTTCGGTGGTGGAGGAGTGCCGACCCCGTCACAGGTCGATGCGCGCATCAACTCGGATATCAAGGCGCTCACCGCGCTCCAGCGCGACGATGGCGGGTTCAGCACGTGGACCCGCGAGGGCGATCCCCAGCCCTACATCAGCGTTCAAGCCGCCGAAGCGCTCGTGCTCGCGCGACTCGCCGGTTTTGCGGTACCGGACACTTCATACAGTCGCGCACTCGCGTACATACACGACATCGAATCGAAGTTCCCCGCCTTCTGGGGCACGCAGGACCGTTACGCGGCGAGCGCGTACGCGCTTCACGTACGCAATGAGGCGGGTGATCGCGACCCGGCGAAGGCCGAGG
Source organism: Actinomycetota bacterium (assembly GCA_003134555.1). Classification (GTDB taxonomy): domain Bacteria; phylum Actinomycetota; class Acidimicrobiia; order IMCC26256; family PALSA-610; genus PALSA-610. The sequence goes on along the minus strand of PLBO01000154.1, from coordinate 192,086 downwards.
CGCTGTACCGATCCGACGCGGGGCTTTCGCTCGATGCGCTCGCGTGGCTGTGGCCGGTCGTCGATGACCCGACGATCAAAGGCGAGATCGCGCGAACGATCGCGAATCGAGCCAATGAGACGCCGGGTGCCGCGACCTTCACCGCCTCCTACACCGACGCCGCCCATCTCGTGCTGGGGTCGGATCGACGCACCGACGGGATCGTGCTCGACGCGCTGATCACCGAACAACCCGACAGCGACCTCATTCCGAAGGTGGTCGCGGGGCTGATCGGAAATCAGGTGAAGGGCCGCTGGGACAACATTCAGGAGAACGGGTTCATCCTCGTGGCGCTGCACCGGTACTTCGCGAAGTACGAAGCGCAATCACCGTCGTTCGTGGCTCGCGCCTGGTTGGGCGACACGTACGCGGCCGAGCACTCGTTCCAGGGTCGTTCGATCGACCGTCAACACACCCTTGTACCGATGACTGAATTGAACGGCAATCCGACTGTCGTGTTGCAAAAGTCGGGTTCCGGTCGCCTCTACTATCGCCTCGGGCTGCGGTACGCACCGTCCAGCCTGGCCGTCGACGCTCGCGACGAAGGCTTCGTGGTTGATCGCCGGTACGAGGCCGTGGGCGATCCCGGCGACGTGAGCCGGGATGCCGGCGGCGTGTGGCACATCAAACCCGGCGCGATGGTACGAGTTCGGCTGACGATGGTCGCCGATACCAATCACACCAACATGGCGCTCGTCGACGCGCTTCCGGCGGGACTGGAGGCGCTCAATCCTGCACTCGCCGCGTCGCCCCGTCCGCCGGCTGAGAAGACTTCCGCCGATCGTGGTGCGAAACAACCTCCGACTTGGTACGGCTCCACTTGGTTCGACCATGAAAATCTCCGCGACGACCGAGTCGAAGCCTTCAGCGCCTATCTCTACGGCGGGACGTACGACTACACCTATGTCGCACGCGCGACGACGCTCGGCGAGTTCGTCGTGCCTCCGGCGCGAGCAGAAGAGATCTACGCGCCCGAGGTATTCGGACGCTCAACCAGCGATCGCGTTGTTATCGGCTGAGCCAATGGTCGGCTCGCGACACCTAAGGAACGCCGATCGCGAGGAACCGCTCGCGCGTCCGACGACCGAGCGCAATGCAAGGTGTCCCAGAACATCGTCCCATAATCCCTGACGCCCACCGCCCCAGTACGTCGGCTCGCGGGCGTGGGTTGTGGCCGTTGGTAGGTGGTCCGCTCTAGCCGGGCGGGAGGCCGTCGAGGTCGGCTCGCCTTCCGGGAAGGATCAATGTGGCGCCGCTGGCAAGCGCGACAAGCTTGCCTCGACTGTCGGTGACCTCGGCTCGGGTGGCGGCGAGACCGCGGCCACGGTGTACGACGGATCCCCGAGCAGTGATCATGGCGCCGTCCGTCGGCACGGGGCGCAGAAACTGCACGCGTAGATCGGTGGGGGCTATCGCAGTGCCAACGGGCACCGTCGTTTGTACTGCGGCTCCCAGCGCGCACTCGGCTAGGAACGCGGTCACGCCACCTTCGACGAAGCCCGTCGGTGATGCCAACCAGCCGCTCGCCGGCATCGAGAACGCGCACGTTCCCTCATCTGCAGCGGTCACGGTTTGACCGAGCAGACAGGACGACGGTGGATTCGCGAGCTCGCCTGACGCGAACGCTTGCAGTATCTCGAGACCGCTGCGGGTCTGAAAGAGCTCTTCGTCGAGCACAACACCTTCTGGTGGACGCGCGAACGGCGGCGTCCACGGGTCGTGTTCCACTGTGGGGACGGGCAGCTCGGCGGGTGGCGCGCCAACGTTCGGGTTCGGCGGAAAGATCGCGCAGCGAGAGGTGCCGTGCGCGATCAGGCGTCCGGCGTCGTCGGTGACGAACACCTCGGACAGGCCGAGCTGACGACCACCGTGTACGAGCCGACCACGCGCGATCAACGTGCCTTCTCGTGGGACTGGCCGGATCATGTTGATCGACAACTCCGTCGTCGTGTAACCGGTCGCCGCGGGCAGTGTTGTCTGGATCGCGCACCCGAGCGGACCATCAGCCAAGATCGCGACTGCGCCGACGGTCATGATCCCCTGCGGCGACTGCAACCAGCCGCTGATCGGCATCGCGAATGTCGCGCTCCCGATCCCGACCTCGGTGAGATGCATCCCCGTCAAACGACTGATTGGCGGATCGCCGACATCCCCAGAAAGAAACAACCGCAGCTGCTCGATACCCGACAGGCCGAGGTACTCGCGAGGAAACAGATCACCCCGAACGGGTTCCTTCCACACCGCATCTCCCACAACCCACCTCCCGCACAGCTCACATCGGCTCACCGACCGTACCCCGGCATCCCCGAACACGCGTCCCATATCAACGCGGCCGCGCCGTGTCGGCTTGACCTCGCGTTGCGACGCGATCTACGACTGAGCGCTGACCTTCTGCAGGAACGGCACGAGCTGATCGAAGAAGTCGTTGTGGGGATACGCACCGGCCGGGTCATTGTGCGCGTAGGTGGTTTGACGATTGACAAGGGTGAGATTGCGCGAAGGTATCTGCGACTGCGTGGCCAGGATGCGTGCCGCCGCGGGCACCTCGGGCCCGCCGAGTGCGGCGCCGAACGCGTCGATCAAGAGGTTCTTGGGGAGTTTGTGACCCATCGTCGCGTGAAGTCCCAGCACGTTCTGGGCCGGGCTTGCGTTCCCGGCGTTCACTGCGCGTGTGTCTTCGGTCAGGCGCTGCGGGAAGTACCACTCGGTGCCGTCGACGTTGTCCATGCCCGCTCCCGAGAACATCGTCGTGTACCGCGTGATCGGGGTGAGTGCGCCGGTGCCGTTCCAGCCGTGGACCGGACCGGACGTCGTGATTCCTGTGCCGAGGTGCGCTTGCGCCGCGATGAGGCTTGGCGGCGAGGTGGCGACGTTGAGGGCGTACCCGTATTGGCCGACGTTCGTGACTCGAACCGGGGGAACGATGTTCTTAGGCAAGAGTCCCGAGGTTTGACCGAGTGAAGGTTCGTTGGGATCGAGGAGCGCGGCCGCCGAGCCGGATCCGTTGTACAAGCCGGTGAAGGGCGCAGGGATCCCACCGAACGTCAGCCAAGGCGAAGCCTTTGGAGCGGCGAGTGCCTGCAACGCGTTCGTCGCGTCCTGTGCGCTCATCGCGCTCGGGCCGCTGGCACCATCGATGTAGACCAAGCCCGCGAGATCATCGGCGCCCGCGCGGCCGTTGAAGTCCCATGTCGCGTACGCGGTGACCACCGAACCTCCGAGTGAGTGACCGCCGAGCACGACCTTGCCCCCGAGCGCCTTCGCCGCGCCGATAACGCGGTGCAGATCCTCGATGGCGACGTTCAGTCCCCATTGCTTCGCGAACTCGACCGTCGAGTCCGGGATGAGCTGGAAGTGGTGTTTGATGCTGGGGTTCTTGAGGAAGCCGAGGTAGTAGTTGTACAGCTGCGTCGCGGTCGCCTTGCCCTCCTTGAAAGACGTCAGCACCGATTGATCCTCAAGCAAGTTCTCCCGACGCTCGACGGCCCAGACCTGCCAGCCCGCGACCGTCGACACGATCCACTTCGCGAGCGGTACGAAGTAGGCGCTTCCAGCCGAGGTCCCCGGCTCGAGTACCAACACGTTCTTCGCGCGGGCCGGCCCGACCTTGATCACGCCCACCTGGTTGTACTTGGCGGGAGTGCCCGGAGCCATGAAGCCCGGCATCCAGGTCACACCTAGCGGCGTCGCAGACTCGGGCGACCGTGACGTGCTCGAGACATGCGTGGTCGTGCTCGTCGTACTCGTGCTCGAGCCAGACGACTTGCTCGATGAGCTACACGCTGCGGGCAGCACGAAACATAGAAGAACCGCGACGACGCGGCCGTGGCGACGATTACGACGCCTGATCGACATGAACTGCCCCTCCGTTACACCGTCCGAGGAATACCTGCCCCGACACCAACAAGGATGGTCGACGCGGCCAACGAGGAAAAGCGTTCCCACCACCGGGCGCCCCGGCGTCCGTGGTAGCGCATCCTGCCCGACCAGTGGACCTTCCGCCACGAGCCCCTCACGAAACGCCTGGTCGGCGGGGGAGCGTGGGGTCTCCGTGAGCGGACGTTTGGATTGTCCGCAGCATCTTGCGTTCCATGAGGAGGTGCACGGGTTCGAGCACGAGCGGTATGAAGGCGAACAGCCACCGCGGCCGATAGTCCGCGCGAACGCGAACGAGAAGGCGAGACGAGTCTTCGTGCGCAGGGAAGAGCGCGAATGTCCAGGTCCAGTCGAGCACCGCGCGATCGCCTTCGTGAGCCGGCGTCGCGGTGAACGCGTTCATGCGGTAGTGCAGGACCAGCGCGTTCGGTGGGTCGAGCACCGCTACGGTCAGGCCGCCATTCGGGCTCAGTGGCACGGTATCGCCGACCGCGAGTTGTTGCAGTTCGGGAACCACGCGTTTCGCCGAGCCCCCTTCCGCGAAATCTCCGGCACCGACTCGACGTTCGATCCAGTCGTAGCTGTACCAACCGCCCCGGCCGTACCCCATTTGAACCAGCCACGGCCACACCTCACGCCGCGGCGCGGAGATGTTGATACCGCGAGTGGTCTGCCAACGCGCTCGGACCAGATCGTCACCAGGAAGGCGATCGTGGTCTTCTTGGCGGCTTGCGCCCCAGCGGAGCAGCCGGGGCCGGAGCGCGGCGAAGTACAAGAGCAACGGTGCAGCAGCGAGAAGCAGTCGAGTGCTGCGAGCGCCCATCAGTGGAACGCGGGGTTCGGCTCTGCCGATGTCGTGCGCGTGCCAGGCCGCGGTCATGCGGCGGGGACGACGAGCGGGCGGGACGGATTGATATTCGCGACGTGGCGACGGTCGTGGCGATGAATGAGCGAGGTCATGTAGTGACCACTGGCAACGACGGTTGGGCTGAGTAAACGATGGGTGCCGTGCTGCCGGGAACGGTACACCGCGCACCGAGTACGCGAGCCGCAGGAGTACAGCCGGAACCGGGTACGGTCAATCTCGATACGACGGGAGTTCGCGAGTCAGCGACCACGTGGCGTCGTCGTCTCGTCCACGCCCGATCCGTCCTCAGCTACAGAGGGGCTCCGTGATAACGGACGACGTCGAGCTGCCGGTATCGCTCGCGCGTCGCTTCGAGGCGGTGATGTTCGATTGGGACGGTACGGCCGTTACCGGTCGCGACGCAGACGCGAGCGACGTTCGCGACGTCGTCGAGGCACTGTGCGCACGCGGCGTGGATGTCGCGATCGTGAGCGGTACTCACCTCGAGAACGTTGATGGTCAACTCCTGGCGCGGCCGTCCGGGCCCGGCCGCCTCCTGCTGGCGCTCAATCGCGGCTCGGAGCTCTTCGAGGTCGGTGGCGACGGTCCCCGGCTCCTCGCGCGACGCGAGGCGACGACCGAAGAGGACGCGGCCCTCACCCGCGCCGCGGAACAGACCGTCGCCCAACTTGCGGCGCGCGGGCTCGAGACTCGCATCGTGTCGCAGCGGTTGAACCGACGGAAGATCGACCTGATCCCGCTGCCGGAATGGGCGGATCCGCCCAAGGCTGAGATCGATCGGTTGCTCGCCGCCGTCGAGCAACGATTGCACGCGTCGGGCTTTGCGAATCTGTCGGAGGTGGCCACGCTTGCAACCGACATCGCGCGTCACGCGGGCCTCGTCGATCCGCGTGTCACGAGCGACGCCAAGCACGTCGAGATCGGGCTCACGGACAAAGCTGATTCCGCAGTTTGCGTCTTCGCCGAGCTCTGGGCGGACGGCATCGGGACCGAGCAGGTAGTGATCGGCGGCGACGAGTTCGGTCCCGTCGGCGGAATGCAGGGCAGCGACTCGTTCATGATCGTCGCCGACGCCGTGAACACGGTCGCCTTCTCGGTCGGGATCGAACCCAACGGCGTACCCGAACCGGTCGTGCACCTCCCGGGCGGACCTCCGCGCTTCCTCGCGGTACTCCACGATCAACTGCGACGACGCGCGGACCTTCCGCGCGTCGTCGCGCGGGATGGATGGGCGCTAACCGTCGACGCGTTCGATGCCGATGCCGGGCGGTCGAAGGAGGCGCTCCTGACGATCGCCGATGGCGTGATCGGCACCAACGGTGCGCCACTGTTCACCCACCCGGCGGCGCGGCCCGAACTGGTCGCGGCCGGCGTCTACGACGGCGACGGACCGCTCACCGATCTCCTCGCGGGACCCCGTTGGGCTGCGTTGCGGGGCGCGCTCGCGCCCGACGATCGGGTGAGGCGGGTGCTCGATCTGCGGACGGGAGTGCTCGGTGAAGATGTGATCGGGCCGGCCCGAGTGCAATCGGTGCGATTCTCTTCCCTGGCGCGGCCGGGCGTCGCAGTGTTGCGAGCTGATGTCGATCCGCCGGAGGACTCGGACGCGCTCGTGCCTCCGGATGGAGCGGTGGAGACCGGGTCCGTCGACGGGTACGAATGGATGGCGGCGCGCGGGACTGGTGGTTCGATCACGGCCGCGGCCTGGCAGGAACGTGACGGCGGGCGTCTCGACCGGATCGCTGCTTATGTCGTGAGCGACTCGGGAGCCCAGCCGGATCGCGCCGTCGCGAACCTCGAGCGAGCACGCGCGGAGGGGCACGACGTGTTGTTGGCCGAACACCGACGTGAGTGGTCGCGCCGTTGGGAACGCGCCGATGTCCGCATCGAGGGCGATGAGCAACTCCAATTGGAAGTCCGGTTGGCGCTCTTTCATCTGATGGCGTCGGTCGCCGAAAACGGTGAGGCGGCAGTCGGCGCTCGGGGTATCTCCGGCCACGCGTATCGCGGTCACGTGTTCTGGGACGCGGATCTCTTCGTGCTCCCGTTCCTCGCCGCGACGAACCCACCGGCGGCGAGAGCGATGCTCGAATACCGCTGCAATCGGCTCCCGGCGGCGCTCGCCACCGCACAAGCCGAAGGTCACCGAGGCGCGCGGTTCCCGTGGGAATCGGCGGCCAGCGGATTCGATGTCACCCCTCATTCCGGACGTGATCAAAGCGGTCGTGTCGCGCCCATCCGCACCGGCGAGGCCGAGATTCACATCGTCGGCGATGTCGCGTGGGCGGCGTGCTGCTATATCGACTGGACGGGCGATCAGGAGTTCGCCGCGGGTTGCGGCCGCCGGATTCTCGTCGAGACCGCGCGCTTCTGGGCGTCGCGTATCCGCCTCGACCGCTCGGGTCGCGCGCATCTCTATGGCGTGATCGGACCCGACGAGTATCACGAACCAGTCGACGACAACGCGTTCACGAACGTGCTCGCCCGCTGGAACCTTCGGCGCGCAGTCAGCGCGGCTGCGGCGATTGATGACAACGCGGTAAACGCCGAAGAGCTGCAGACTTGGCAGCATCTCGCCGACGCCCTGGTCGACGGTTTCGACCCGGCTACCGGTGTCTACGAGGAGTTCGCGGGCTTCTTCGACCTGGAACCGTTGCTCATCCGTGACGTCGCGCCCCGTCGGCCGATCACCGCTGATCTCTTGCTCGGCGCCGAGAAGGTGCGCAGCGCCCAGATCGTGAAGCAAGCCGACGTCTTGATGCTTCACCACCTACTTCCTGAGGAGGTCGAGCCGGGATCCTTGGCGGCGAACCTCGACTTCTACGAACCGCGCACCGCGCACGGCAGCTCCCTGTCGCCCGGTATCCATGCCGCGCTCTTCGCCCGCGCCGATCGTATGGACGACGCCCTGGCCATGTTGCGCATCACCGCCGGAATCGACACGAACGACCTTTCCCGAACCGGGGCCGGGGGTGTGCATCTCGGCGCGATGGGAAGCCTGTGGCAAGCGCTCGCCTACGGGATTGCGGGGCTGCGACCCGATGGCGACGCGCTCGTCGTCGACCCGTCCCTTCCCGGCGCGTGGCCCGCGCTCGAGCTCGGCGTCGAGTTTCGGGGCGTCCCGCTGCATCTGCGGCTCGAGCACGACGCGATCGTGGCGACTGCGCCGAACCCGATCGTCTTGATCGTCGACGGGCATCAAGTCACATGTGATGCGGACCAGACGCGCGTGCCGCGCGCCAATCGCCGAGGTGCATCGTGATCGTCATCGCCGCCATCGACGAATCCTCCGGCGCACGGGTCGTTCTCGACGTCGCAAAGCGCTTGGCCGCCCTCCTCGGCGCCCAGGTCGAGGCGGTACACGTCCGGACCAAAAGCAGCGGCGGTGCGGTTGCGGCGATCGCGGACGCGGCGCAAGTGCCTGTGAGCGTTCGGACCGGCGACATCGTGGCGGGGCTGGGTTCGGCGGTGCGCGAGCGTGATGCGATCGCGCTCGTTATCGGCTCGCGCGATCGTCCCGAGGGCGCCGCTCCCGCCGGTCACATCGCGTTGGACGTCGTGGAGTCACTCGAGGGCACGATCGTGGTCGTCCCGCCGGATGCCGCGGATCGACCGCTGCGCCGCGTTCTCGTAGCGGTCGAGGGGGACGGGGAGAGCGCCGGACTCCGACGTCTGCTGGATCACCTGGGCGGTCGTCCCCTTCCCGAGGTGATCGCGCTGCATGTCATCGAGAGCGCCGGGCTTCCTCCGTTCGCCGACAGCCCAGTTCTCGAGGCGGACGCGTTCGAGGACGAGCTGAGGATCCGCGTCGCGAGCGGCCTCCTCACGGATCCAACTCTGATCCGTTTCGAGATGCGGGTCGGCGACGCCGCGGAATCCTTACGCGAGGCGATACGTGAACTCGATGTCGACCTCGTCGTGCTGGCGTGGCATCGAGACCTCTCCGCGGGTCACGGCCGGCTCGTGAGAGAGATGCTCGAGCGAGGATCCATCCCCGTGGCGCTCTTCGCTCTGGACGATGCAGAGAGTCGCCGCCCGATCCTCAGAGCTTGAAAGTCCGGTCGAGTTCGACGCGCGATTCAGAGGTACTCGCCGGGGTGGAACGGCCAAACGGACTCCGCGCCGTGGAGCTCCCGGCCGCTGATGACCGACGGCTCGATGAGAAGCCAGGACTCGCGATCGGCGACCCATGATTCGGGGTCGTAGAGCTCTCGAAACTCAGCGGACGTAGGGGTCGCATGGAGAAGCTCGCCTCGAACGAGTACCGACCAGCCTTGATGCTGGACGGTATCGATGGAGTCGATCTCGAACGCGACAGTGTTCGGCGCGTGATCGATCACGGTGCCGGGTCGGGTTCGCATCGCGAGGATGGGCCCTGAGGATGGTTCGACGAGTCGATAGTTCACCGGGAGAATGATCGGATCGCCGTCGACGACGAACGCGATCCGGCCGACAGTTCCCTCGCGCAGCAGACGCAAGCAAGTGTCGTGCGAGAGCGGCTCCAGGCGACCGTCAGTCATGAGTTAGGTTCGCCGGCCCGGGTGCACGCTATGTGCGTCGGTCCCCGGGTAGAACATGCCTTCGTGGCCGTCGTCCCAGCGGACCTGGTAGTGCTCGACGCCGCCGCCTTGTCGCACTTCGAGTACCTCGGCCTTCTTGGGTAGATCGCCGAAGTGCGGACCATCGACAATGATCTCGTCACCAACTTGTGCTTTCACAGTCGTCGCTCCTTGATCATGCACTGCCTGGTAACAGCGTCGGCCCATTGCGGCGCGCGCGGCAGGGGCGGAGGTCCCGAGAATCGCCGACGTTCGACACGGCTTCGGGTAGAAGGTCAAAACAGAAGTGCCGATCGCGATGTAGGGTGCGCGGCCAATCTTCGCCGGGTTCGGAGGTCACGCGCGTGCGCCGACGTCTTGTTGTCACGACCGCCGCGGTGATCGCGATGGCGGCGTTCCTGCCGGCGTGTTCGAGTAGCTCCTCGTCCAAGAGTTCCGCACCGGCGGCGTCGACCACGTCGGCTTCGTCGCCGACGACGTTGCCTCGGGGTGCGGCAACCGCGTTGACGTGCACGTCACTCACCGGGACGCTGACGTTGTCGCCACCAGTGTCGCCTACGGTCAGCGTGGCCCACACTCTCACCGCAAAGGGCACGCTCTCGGGCTGCACGGGAACGTCGGGGATCACGAGCGGAGTTCTCACCGTGCTCGCCAACGAGACCGACAAGCTGAACTGCGGACAGCTCATCTCGTATTCGAAGCCTGGTACCGCGAGCGGGTCGGTCAAGTGGAACAACGGACAGACATCAGCGGGAGCGAAGCTCGCCGTGACGTACGCGACGGTGACTTCGAGCTCGATCTCGGGCAAGTTCACGAGCGGGACCGTGTTCGTGGGCAAGACGACAAGCTCGACGACAGTGAACAGTCCGAATGGCGGCGGCTGTCTTACGGAAGGCGTGAGCCTGAGCACGGCCACTGTGTCGCTCGCACCTGGCACGAATTACACGATCACTTAAGTCCTGCGTCGCTCAGTTCATCCCGCCGGTCGTAGTCCCGTCAGTGGCCGAAGCCGGGCCGCTTGTCCTCGCGTTTGGACTGCTTGTCGGCGCGCTTTTCCTTCAACGACTTGCTCGGCTTCTTGGCGTTGGTCTTCTTCGGAGACTTGTCTCCCATCGCGTCACCCCAATCGATCGGGCGTGGTGCCCGGACGGCGTTCGCCTGATGCGGCGCGCAACGCACGAACCATTCGCTCGTGGTGCGCGACGCCGAGGCTTGTTGCATCGCGACCGGCTTGGCGGGTCGGCACATGCCATCCACGGAGTCGTGCACGTAGCGTTCGACCGTGCGCGGGCTCGTGGAAGATCACGCGGCGACCTTACCCGTCGTCGCATCGCCTCGGGTAGCTGTCGGTCAGAAGAGGTTCCGGAAGACCCGTACGAGTGCGGCGCCGATGGTGAGAATCAGGACGATGCCGCCCGATCCGATCGCGATCCCGATTGCGAGGACGACGACGTCCTCGAGAATGATCGACAGCGCGACGGCGACGGCGCCCAGGGAAGGCAACGTATCCAGCCCCGAGAACGGCGGAGCGAACGCGGCCGCGATGGCGAATCCCATGAGCACCAAGCCGAGCAGGCCGAGAAACCAACGCTGCTGAAACAGCCGCGCCCAGCGCGGCTTCGAGAACCTTACGAACCACCGGATCCGGCGGATCATGAACGGGACGGCCTTTCCCGTCGTCATCCCGCCGAGCTCGCGGCGCTGCCAGCGTTTCGGAAGCCAGATGGTGCGCCGGCCGAGCACCATCTGCGCGGCAAGAAGCACAGTGATCGCCTCGAACACATGCGTGATGCCGCCGGTCGGAAGCGGCAGCGCGGGCACGAACATCAAGAACAGGATCGTGACGGCGAAGCTCTTCTCCCCGAACACGTCCCCGAGCGCGCCCAACGTCTTGGGCTCTTCGCTTTGGAGCCAGCTTTCGAGCTGGTCGCTGAAGGCGGTCTCGGCGTTCATCGGCCGGCGCGGCCAACCGAGTCGCAGTCGGTGACGCGGATCACGCGGGGCTACGTGGCTTCCGCCACGAGGGCGGCGACGGGCGACTGCTGGAACGCGTCGATGAAGCTCTTGGCCGCGGCATTGGACCCGCTGAGATCGAGCTGACCCCGGCGGAACGCATCGTTGAGCGTCTGGTGCCCGAGGTAGGTCCGGTAGAGCGTCGAAAGTTCGGAATGGACCGTGAGCTCCACGTCGAATCCCGGGTCGCTGAGGCACAGCGATGCCTCGTCTTCGACGACGATCCAGTAGCGCTTGGGGTCGTCACGGAAGTGCACCAAGATGACGAAGCGAGGCCCGGGAAGCGTGCGCGCGTCGAGGCGACGGTGCAGCCACCACAGCAGGAGATCGGGGTCGAGCTCTTCGGGGTCGGGTTCGCCGAATGCCCATCTGGCGCCCCACTGGGCCAGGCCGAAGACGATCGGCTGCAGATCGCGGCCGGCCGGCGTGAGTTGGTAATCCCGTTCGGCTCGTGCGCGATCACTCCGGCGCGTTCGAGGTGATCGAGCCGCCGGCTCAGCAGCGCTCGAGAGAGCCCCGGGTTGCCACGGACCAGTTCGTTGAACCTTGTCGTCCCGGTGAGCAGGTCGCGGACGATGTGGAGAGTCCAACGGTCGCCGAGCAGCTCGGCCGAGCGTGAGATCGGGCAGTACTGGCCGTACTTGTTCATGTCACACCATGCCACGGTTCACTATTGGAACTAGTCAACCGGCGCGTGACGGGTTTCGATGGTCGGACAACGGCAGGTCGTCCGAGATCAGCTCCGACAGGAAGGTGTCGCATGCGCGTCGCCAAGAACGACATACCGGTCAAGATCGACGTGCCTGGTGCTGTCGCGCGGCAAGCCGTCGGCTTCGGCGATACCGCGGGGTTCGGCTCGATGGGTGGCGAGTATTTCTCGCTCGGGGCCGGCACCGACATTGCTCCGCTCCTGAAGGGGTTGGAGAGCGACGCCTGTCAGGCCCCACATTGGGGCTACATGATCTCGGGTGAGGTCGTCATCTCCTACACCGACGGGACCGAGGAAACGTGTTCCGCCAACGACCTGTTCTACTGGCCGCCGGGACACAGCGTGCGTGTTCTGGACGACGCGGAGGTCATCCTCTTCAGCCCACAGATCGAGCACGCGCAGGTGATGGACCACATGCTCGCGCAGATGGCGAGCAGCTAGCCGCGCGAGCATTGCGCGATGGCTCATTCGGCGCCGCGTCGTCACCTCGATGCGTCCGACGTCGGGATCGGGTGGAGTCGGTTCGACACGCGGTGCGCGTTCGTGCTGGTGATCTTCACGGTCTTCCTGCATCCGGTTGCGCAGATGCTGAATCGTCCGTACTGGTTGGACGAGTCGTGGGTCGCCGACCTCACCCGGGTCGACTGGCTGCGCGCCATGTCGTTGAGCTCCAGCACGCCGGTCGGCTGGCTGGCGCTCGCGCGATTGGTTCCCGGCTCGTCGCTCGAACGGGGTCGACTCTTGACACTTGCGTTCTCGATGGCCTCGAGCGGCGCCGCGTACGTTCTCGCGCGCTCGCTCGCGTGGCCGTCGAAGAGTTCGGCCCGGCTCGCGGCTGTCGCGGTGGCGGTCGCCGTGTCGTGCGTGCCGATCGCGCTCGTGCGCAACGATCTCAAGCAGTACACGGGCGATGCGTTCTTCGCGCTCGTGTTGCTTGCGGTGGTTCGTTGGGTCGACCGGCGTCGGCGTCCGTCGGCGGTGGTCTGGCTGGGCGTCGTCGCTCTCGTCGCGTGTCCGTTCAGCACTACGTCGGCGTTCGTCGCGGCGGCGTGCTTCGGCGGTTTGCTCATCTCCGCGGTGCTCGCGCGAGAGGTCGGCCGCATCATCGCGACTGCAGTGACGGGTGCTGTTGTCGCACTCGGCCTCCTCGCAATGTTCGCCGTGACGGTGTGGTCCCACATCAGCGGTGCGCTGGAGATCTACTGGCGGCGCGACTATCTGACCGGCGGAATTCTCCAAGGGCCCCAGCAAACCTGGCATCGCCTGCAGCATCTGGAGCACGCGCTCGCGATGCCTGCGGTCGTCGCCATCGTCCTGTTCGTCGTGGGCACCGTCGTGCTCGCGCGCATGGGCGAGACGGCGCTCGCCGTCGCGTTGCCGTTATTGTGGATCGAGATGTTCGTGGCGGCATCGCTGCGGCGCTATCCGTTCCTCGACCAGCGCACCTTTCACTTCGTGCTCGTACCCAGCGTCGGTCTCGCGGCGATCGGTGCCTTCGGCATCGTGCGCGAGATCTGGCGGCGCGTGCCGATCGCCGGCCTCATGATCGGAGCACTCGTAGCTGCGCTCTTCGGTCTCGGTGTCGTCCCGGTCCGGCAGAGCGTTGCGTTCACGAGCGAGGACGCGCGGGCACAGACGCAGTTCGTCGCGAAGTCGATGAGGTCGAGCGACGTCGTGCTGGTCAACAGTTCGGCGAACTGGGGCTTCGCGTACTACTGGCCCCACGGGCGCGTGCGTACGCTTCGGAGCGCGGTCGTCGCGAACGGGTTCGTTGCCGAAGTCGCGGGCCTCGACGCGGTGTACGCGAGCGGCCGGACGCCCGCGGCGGTGTTCCGCGCGTTACGCGTCGCTCTCGACCGCCAACGGCGCACCGGATCCCGAAGTCGGATCTTCATCGTCCGCTCGCACATCACCCGGTACGAGAACGACGCCTGGACTAGCGCCTTCTCGAGGCTTCACGTACACCCACTCTCGATCCCGGTCGGCCCCGAACCGCTGCTCCTCGTCGCGCCGGCCGACCAGCACTTGCACCCGGCACCGCAACAGTTGCCGAGCGCGTCGGGGTAGATCGAACTTCGCCGAGCGCGGGGCGCCACGTGGCGTAGCCTCCGATCGCGCGGGGCTCCCTCGAAGCACTCTTGGCGACGGGCCGGGTGGTGCTCGCCGACGGTGCCGCCGGTACGAACTACTTCCAGATGGGGCTCGAGTCGGGGGAGCCGCCCGAGCTCTGGAACGTCGACCATCCGGAGCGAGTTCAGGAGTTGCACCGCGCCTTCGTCGACGCGGGCGCCGACTGCGGAAGAGCAGCAATGAGAATTGCAGCGGCACTCAGGGCGTCAGACCTTTACGGTCGCGTGCGCGTCGGTCGTTCTTCTGCAGCTCGTTGGTGATCAGCCACCACGAGGCGAGTCCGTGTTCGCACCACGTGTCGGGTGCGACGATGCAATCGTCGGGACAGCGGCACACGCCGTCGGCGATCCATTCGACGAGCGTGTCGTCGTCGGGAGGTGCCCAGCCGCTGTTCACCTCGAACCACGCAAACGTGTTCCGCAGAGCCTCGTCAACCGTTTCGATCATTGACGCAAGTATGCCGCTCGACCGAGCGTAAATTGCATCCATGGCCGACCATGTTGTGACAATCCGACAGCCCAAGCGCGAAGTCGGAAACAGCGACGTCGTCTTCGAGATCTTCACTGATGACGGCGGAAAACTCGGCGAACTGCGCATCAGCAAGGGCGGCGTGCTGTGGTGGCCGAAGGGCGCCAAGACGCGAAAGATCGACTTGACCTGGGAGCAATTTCGCGACCGCATCGAGCGGCGCCGGCGCTGAATCGCGCTCGGTCAGGTGTTGTCGACGCGCGCCGACCCGTTACCGCCGGTCGCGATGCGAGCGAGGGCCGAGAGATCAGCGGGTTCGCCCAACGCGACGACAACGTCGCCTTGCCGTAAGGGATCGTCGATCTCGTGCCACTTGTGGAGCTGACGCTCGCGTCGGAGACCGAGGATGTGCACGCCGACGTGCGCGGCCTCGAGGTGCTCGATGCGCTTCCCGACGAGGTCGGAGTTCTCCGCGACCTCTATCTCCTCGGTGCCGAGGCCCAGGAGCGGCAGGTTGTGGAGACTGAGCACGGTCGGCGAGAGCGCCGACGCGGCGAGCGAGGCGCCGTAGGAGTCATAGGGAGATTGCGCGACGTCCGCGCCCGCGTTCTCGATGCGCGACAGCCAGGTCGATTGGTTGACGCGCGAGACGATCCGCAACTCGGGCCGAACTGCACGGGCGGTGAGGACGACGACGAGGTTCAGCGAGTCTTGATCCGCCGCAGCCACGAGACCGACGGCGCGGTCGATGCCGGCTCGTCGTAGGTCGTCCTCGTCAGTTGCGTCTCCGGCAACATGGAAGGCTCCGCTCGCACTGATCTGCGGCTGCAGGCTCGGGTTGATGTCGAGCACCACACATTGGCGGCCCATCTGGTGGAGCGCTCGAACGACGGCATGGCCGACGCGACCGAATCCGACCACGATCACGTGATCATTGAGTTGTGCCTGCATTCTTCGCGCTCTCCGCTCGTGAGCTCGCTGCGATGCTTCACCAGACGTGAAGAAGTTGGTGAGCACTGACGCGGCGTACACGAACGCGGCGAAACCCGCGATGATGACGCCGATGGTGAGGAACCTGCCCGCGGTGTCGAGCGGCCTGACCTCGCCGTAGCCGATCGTCCCCAGCGTGATCACGGTCATATACAGCGCGTCGACCCAGCCGTACCCCTCGAGCACGACGTAGCCGACCGTCGCCACAACTGCGAGAACCGCCACCGCGAGCAGCGCGTTTCGGAGTCGGAACAGCACCCATGACAGGAGCGGCTGGTCGTCCGATGGCGGACGCGACCACCTCCGGCGAACCGCGGCGAAGGATCGCACGGACATTCCCCGGCACGCTAGACACCGAGGCGCCCATGCGCTACCGGCACGCCAGGTGCTCGCTCCGGCGCGGTTCCCGTAGAATGCTTCAGAACCCGTGAGCGTCGGCTCGCGTGTCTTCGGGAGTGTGACCGGTGATGACGGAGCGACTGGTCGTGCTCGGCGGTCTCGACCTCGACGCACGACGTGAATTCATTGCGAGTGCGTCGGGTGTGATCGACAAGGCCAAAGGGCACATCAAGTTGGACTGTGCGCAGCTCGACGTGGCCGACGGACCGACTCTCGGGATGCTGGTGATGGTCGCGCGTTTCGCGCAACGGCGAGGAAAGCAGGTCGTGCTCGACATGCCCTCGGTGCGGGTGCGGCGCGACCTCGACGAAGCCGGCGTCACCAACTTGTTCGCCTGGCCGGCCTGAACGTCAGGAAGAAGGCGTCGATACCGCGGTGTTGGGTGCCGGGGTGTCGATTGCCGGGGTGCCCGGCGCGGGCGCGGGTGCGGGCATGGGTTCCGCGGGAAGCGGTTCGGGTTTCGGCGCCGGCTTCGTGAACGTCACGGCGGCGGGGTCGAGTGCGAGCACCACGATGTCGTACGACGCGTTCCCGTCGACCCGTGCGTGGAACCGGTACGTAGGGACGAGATCGACGATGGCGTCACCGCCGTCGTAGGCGTCCCAGCGCGCGATGCCGAGCGACACGCCGGTGATGTGCACCGCAACGGCGGGGAGCTTCGGCGACATCTTGCTCGTGGGCGCCCCGGTCGCAGCCGCGTCCGAGAGGGCTCTCATCGGTTGCGGGCCCGTATAGCGCGCCGTGCCGTTCCGCAGGTCGGCGAAAACGGCGGCGGTGGAACGCAGCGGGTAGCTGCCGAGCGGTGCCGGGGCCGCCCACTGCCCGTTGAGGGATTCGATCCGACGGTGCTCGCCGATCGTGACCGACCAGTTGACGCCGTCGACGCGCGTACCGTCGAGCATCAGCGTGAACGTGACCGTGCGGGCAAACACCTCGGGCCGGACGGACGGGCACGGCACTCCGACCGCGCACGCGATCGCGATGCCGCCGCTGTCGTTGACGTCCGTTGACCAGCTCTGTCCGGCAAGCACGCCGAGGCGGTCGAACAGCTCGCGCGCGATGGTGCGAGCCTCGTCCGAGCTCGGCACGTCGACCGGCGGCGCGGGTTGCGAAATGTCGACGGGCGGGGACGGAACCGGCGTCGTGGCACTACCCGAACCGCCGTTCGTGACACCGCCACCCGATGCACCGACCGACCCGCCTACGGCGCCCGGGACACCGAGCGAATACGACACGTCCGTCCTTCCGGCGGTCACGACGAAGGCGAGCATCGCTTCGGTGCCCTGCACCTCCCATCCGGTGGGAGTGCGCGTCGGCGAGCCCTGAAGACCCAAGGCGGTCGCGAATCGCTGGACGTCGATCGAAGTGGCCGGGAGGCCCTTCATCCGCCGAACCAGCGCGCTCGGACCCAGGTCGGGGAGCTTCACGTCGAGCTCGTAGGTTGTCGGCCGCACCGGGAAGATCGCCGACGCGCCGCCCTCCGCCGAGGGCGTGCCCGCGCCTGCGGTCGCAAGCTCCAGCCGCTTCGGGGGAGACGTCGTGCCCGTCGAGGCGTCCAGCCCCGATTGCGCGGCCGACCCGCACGCGGCGGCCACCACAAGGACCAGCGCAGCTGACGAGATCCCACACAAGCGTGTCCGGTTCATCGTTCCTCCACGACCACGAGGCGGTCGACCTTCAGACGCCGGCCGGGTGAAGCCAGGTTCCCGAGCGGCTGACAAGGTCGATGTGGACGGCCTCCGGCGCCTACCGAATTGTGGCTTCTCCGCAGAGCCCGCCTGACCGCGCCTTGGTTCTTGGTCGCGAACCAACGGATTGTCTAGGTCGCGTCGATGTTCCGCCCATAGCCGCCAAGGGTCCGACCGGCCAATAGTGGCGCGTGGAGGTGCAAACGGGTGGTTGCCAATGCGGGCACGAGCGCATTCGAACCAAAAGTGGCGCTCTTACGAATAGGAGTAAATGAAGATGGTTCGGCGCGGCGGCGAATTGACAAGTTCCGAGTCGAACCAAGCAGTCGACGTGATGCTGGTCGACAGCCGTCCCGTTGTGCGAGAAGGACTGTGCGCCGTTATCGACGAGCAACCCGATCTCGTCGTCGTGGCCCAAGCTGCGAGCGTCCGTGACGCGGGAGGTTTCGACCTCGAACCCCACGTCATCGTCACCGACATCGCCTTGCCGGACGCCAAACACGGCGAGGTGATCAGCGCGCTGCGCGGGTACTTCGCCCAGAGCTCGATCTTGGTGTTCACGCCGATCGGCCATCCCACCGAGGTCCAGTCGGTGCTCGCCGCCGGCGCCGCCGGCTACCTGCTCGAGACTGCCACGACCTCGGATCTGCTCACGGGGATACGCGCCGTCGCCGAGGGTCGGACCTATCTGCAACCGTCGCTGGGTGTCGAGCTGGCGCGCTGGCATCGCCCTCGCGACACGACACTCGGACTCTCGCCCCGCNNTGATCGCGCTCGGCCACACCAACGTCGAGGTCGCGCGCCTTTGCAACGTGAGTCTTCGCACCATCGAATCGCATCGCGCGCACATTCACCGCAAGCTCGGTCTGCGGACGCGAGCCGAACTGGTTCAGTTCGCACGCGAGACGGGGCTCATCGACCAACAATGATCCCGGTCAGCGAGCCGTGCGATCACAAGGACGCACGCGCTCATCGCGTCGACCGGGGAGTTGCCGAGAGCCACGGTCCGATGGCGGCGATGAGATCGTCGGTATTTACCGGCTTTGGTATGTAGTCATTCGCTCCGGCGTCGATGCAGCGTTGACGTTCGCCCGGCACCACCTTGCCGGTGACGGCGATGATGGGAATGGACTCGAATCCAACGAGCGCGCGGATCGCACGAATGGTGTCGTAGCCGTCCATGCCCGGCATCATGATGTCGCTGAGGACGACGTCGATGTCCGGCGTCCGCTCGAGGATCGCGAGTGCGTCGGGGCCGCTTTCGGCGACGGTTACCTCGGCGCCACCGCGCTCGAGTAGTGCCGTCATTGCGAACACGTTGCGCATGTCGTCGTCGATCACGAGGATCTTCGTGTCTTCGAAGGGGCGCGTGCCCAGGCGATTGTGGTCGAGGCGGTCGAGCTGGAACAGGCCGACGTCTTGCGCGGACCAGCTGTTGGCGGCGACCCGCGTGCGCGGCAGCTCCGAAGCGGTCGTGGATTCTTCCGGCGTGTCGTTCGATGTCGCGACCGCGGGGCGACCCAAGGGAAGGTAAACGGTAAAAGTGCTGCCCTGGCCCGGCGTGCTGGTCAAGGTGATCTCACCGCCGAGCAAGCCGACCAGCTCGCGGCTGATCGAGAGGCCAAGGCCGGTACCTCCGTAGAGACGCGCGGTGGTGCCATCGCCCTGCGCGAAGGCCTCGAAGATCCGCCGTTGCTGCTCTTCGTCGATGCCGATACCCGTGTCGCGGACAGAGAGGGCGATCACCGACGGGGCCATCGCGAGTGACTCCGTCTCGCGGCTCCATCCTCGCTCGGCCAATCCGACCTGCAGGTGCACCTCGCCGTGCTCCGTGAACTTGAAGGCATTGGCGAGCATGTTCTTGAGGATCTGACGTAGACGTTGCGGATCGGTGACGACGACTTCGGGGCTGTCGGGCGCGACGACGATCGAGAAGCCGAGCCCCTTCGCGCGGGCGACGTGATCGAACTCGCGCATGAGGTCGCTGTGGAGCTGGCCGACGGAAACCTCGGACATCTCGGCCGTGGCCGTTCCCGACTCGACCTTGGCCAGGTCGAGGATGCTGTTGAGAAGGCCCAACAGGTCACGGCCGGACGCGAGGATGACCCCCGCGTACTCGACCTGGGTGTCGCTCATCGTGTGATCGGGGTCGTCGGCGAGTTGCTCGGCGAGGATCAAGAGACTGTTGAGCGGCGTGCGCAGCTCGTGCGACATGTTCGCGATGAACTCGGACTTGTATTTCGACGAGACCGCAAGCTGGCCCGCCTTTTCCTCGACCAGAAGCTTGGACTGCTCGACTTCTTCGTTCTTCTGCTCCGCCTCGATGTTCCGTTCCGCGAGCAGGCTGGCCTGCCGTTCCAGGTCTTCGTTGGATTCGCGTAGCTCCTCCTGCTGAGAACGGAGCTCTTCCGCCAACGACTGGGACTGTCGGAGCAGGTTCTCGGTGAGGGTGTTCGCTTCGATGGTGTTGAGCACGAGGCCGATGCTCTCGGGGAGCTGATCGAGGAACGCCTGATGGGTGACGCTGAACGACGAGAAGGACGCGAGCTCGACCACGGCGCGCACTGCTCCCTCGAACAGCACCGGCAGGACGATGATGTTGAGGGGCGGGGCCGCGCCGAGTCCCGAGTTGATCTGCACGTAGTCGCCGGGTACTTCGGTGAGCAGGATGCGCTTCTTCTCCTTGGCGCATTGGCCGACGAGTCCTTCACCGACGCGAAAGGCCGTCGAGAGGTGCCGGCGCTCCTCGTAGCCGTATCCGGCCGTGAACTCGAGCACCGGTTCGCTGTCGTCGGACGGGCTCGTCATCGAATAGAAGACGCCGTGTTGCGCCGAGACGAGCGGCGCGAGCTCGGAAAGGATCATGCTCGACACCGCGGCCAGGTCGCGCTGGCCCTGCAGCATGCGGGTGAAGCGCTCCCGGTTCGTCTTCAACCAGTCCTGCTCGATGTTCTCTCTCGTCGTTTCCCCGAGGTTGCGGATCATCTCGTTGAGCGTGTCCTTCAGCACCGCGACCTCGCCGCTTGCCTCCACCCGAACTTGGCGGGTCAGGTCGCCCTCGGTCACCGCGGTGGCCACCTCCGCGATCGCGCGGACCTGGTTGGTGAGGTTGGCGGCCAGCTGGTTGACGTTGTCGGTGAGGTCCTTCCAAACGCCGCTGACCTCCGTCGATTGCGCCTGACCACCGAGCTTGCCCTCGACGCCGACCTCGCGGGCGACTCTCGTCACCTCTCCGGCGAAGGCGTTGAGNNGTTGAGCTGGTCGACCATCGCGTTCACCGTGTTCTTGAGCTCGAGGAACTCGCCTTGCACGTCGATTGAGATCTTCTTGCTCAGGTCGCCGTTGGCCACGGCCGTGGTCACCTCGGCGATGTTGCGCACCTGTCCGGTGAGGTTGCGCGCCATCAGGTTGACGTTGTCGGTCAGGTCCTTCCAGACCCCGCCCACCTCGATGGTGACCGCGGCGGCCTGACCGAGCTTGCCCTCGGTCCCGACCTCTCGGGCCACGCGTGTCACTTCGGAGATGAACCCGTTGAGTTGGTCGACCATCGCGTTGATCGTGCTCTTCAGCTCGAGCATCTCGCCGCGCACGTCGGCGGACACCTTCTTGCTGAGGTCGCCGCCGGCGACCGCGCCGATGACGCGTTGCATCTCGCTCGTCGGGCGCACGAGGTCGTCGATCAGGCTGTTGACCGATTCGATCGGGCCGGACCACCGCTGCGTCAACCCACCGCGCGCCATCCGTTGCGAGAGTTGTCCCTGCTTGCCCACGAGCTCGCTGACCCGAGCCAGCTCGGCACTGAACGCCTCGTTGGCCATGATGATCTCGTTGAAGCGGTCGGCCACCTTTCCGGCCAGGCCGGTCCAGTCCAGAGGCATGCGGGCCCCGAGGTCTCCGGCCTTGAGCTGGCTGAGCACGCTCAGAAGGACGTTGACGTCGACCGTGTCGTCGTGGCGCACCGCCGAAACCGTCATTGCTCTCCCTCGTGTCGAGATCGAGAGCGCATCACCAGGGTCCGGGCGATCGCGCACGCGCGGCAATCGCGCACGCGTGTCGTCTTGTTCGACCAGCGGTACGCCGCAATCCAGCCGGTATCCCTATCGGACCCGGCGTCCGGCCCGGCCAACTCGACGTGCTCAGCCGCCGGAGAGCGCCTGCATGATCGTCAGCTCGTCGCTCGGGGTGACGCGAGTTTCAGGATCGCGAACCGCGTCCTCGTTCACGAACACCTTCATGTGGGGCCGGATCTTGCTCTGCTCGTCGACCATCCGGAAGCGGATACCCGGGAACTGGCGGTCGAGATCGGCGATCACCGCGCCAACCGTGTCGCCGGTGGCCTCGACGACCGCCTGACGCTCGGTATAGGAGCGCAGCGGGTCGGGGATCCGAACCTTCACCGCCGGCTCGTCGGATCCGCGTGCTCGACCGAATAGATCTCCGGCAAGTGCTGCGCGATGCACTCCCACGACGCGCCTTCGTCGGCGCTCGCCCAGATCTCGCCGCTCGTCGTGCCGAAGTACACGCCGACGGGGTCGCGCGCGTCGACCGCCATCGCCTGACGCTTGACGGTGAACCAGCCGCGGTCGGGCAATCCCGAGTCACGACGGGTCCACGACTCGCCGGCGTCGCGCGTGGCGTACACGGCGGGCCGTCCGCCGGGGCTCGTGCGCGGCCACACATCGGTTCCGTCCATCGGGAAGACCCACGCGGTGTCGGGATCACGAGGGTGGAGTTCGATGGGAAAGCCGATGTCGCCGATGTCGCGCGGCATGTTGTCGCCGACGCGAACCCAGCGCGCCTCCGGCCGCTCCATGCGGTAGATGCCGCAGTGGTTCTGTTGGTAGAGGCGATCGGGCTGTAGTGGGTGCAGCCGGACGCAGTGAGGATCGTGTCCGAACTCCGGTTCGGGATCCGGAAGGAACGTGGCGACCGAGCCGGCGTTGAGGGGCTGCCAATCGGCACCGCCGTCGACGCTCTCGAACACCCCGCCACCCGAAAGTCCGATGTAGAGATGCGACGCGTCGCGCGGGTCGACGATGATCGAGTGGAGCATCGACCCGTCGGGCGTGCCCTCGTCCGGCCACTCGGCCCAGGTCTCCCATTTCGGATGATCGTTCCATCCGCGCACGGGCTCCCAGGTGTCGCCCGCGTCTTCGGAGCGGAACAAGCCCTGGGGTGAACCACCGGCGTACCAGGTACCGGCTTCTCGGGCATGGCCGGGGCTGAGCCAGAAAACTGCGCGCAGGCTCCGGCCGAGGGCATCGCCGGCCGTGAAAGCAGGAGGGCGAGTTGCCTCTTTCCACGAACGCCCGAGGTCCTCCGAACGAAAGACCGTCGGACCGAGGTGACCGGTGCCCGCGGCGAGCAACAAGGTGGTTCGATCGCGCGGATCGAGCACCATGTGCTGCGCGATATGACCGAGGAACAAGGGGCCGGCAACCGCCCAATGCGAGCGCTGCTCGTCGCCGGCGACGATCCACGCGCCCTTGCGAGTGCCGACCAGGAGAACCGGACCGTCGTCGACGAGCTCGGGAGATTCGACGTATGTCGTCGCCACGGCCGGGGACGGTACCAGCCGGTCATGCTCGCTGGCTACGGTCGGCGCGGCCGGGTGCGGTGGTCGATTCAAGGGAAGCCCTCAGCCAGATCGCGGCGCGTCCGCACCTACTTCTCAGATTCCCCCGACATCATGGCCCGGTTGCCGCACGTCTCCACCTTTTCGGACTCCACCTCTTCGAAGGAGCTCTGCACATGAGCGGTCCCGATGCGACCACGCCGGTTGACGACAACAAGCGCCACGCGGAACGGCTGGAGGAGGCGCTCTTCGAGGTGAAGCGCGTCATCGTCGGCCAGGACCGCATGGTCGAGCGGGCGATGATCTGCCTGCTGGCCCGTGGTCACTGCCTCATCGAGGGCGTACCCGGCCTGGCGAAGACCTTGACGGTGTCGACGCTCGCGCGTGTCGTCGGGGGCTCGTTCGTGCGGCTCCAGTTCACGCCCGATCTGGTTCCGGCCGACATCGTCGGCACTCGGGTCTGGAGGCCCTCGCGCGAAGACTTCGACATCGAATGGGGACCGGTGTTCGCGAACATGGTCCTGGCGGACGAGATCAACCGCGCCCCGGCGAAGGTGCAATCGGCCCTGCTCGAGGTGATGGCCGAGCGGCACGTGTCGATCGCGGGACAGACCCGCCGCACCCCGACACCGTTTCTCGTCCTCGCGACGCAGAACCCCATCGAGTCCGAGGGCGTCTACGCGCTCCCCGAGGCGCAGCGCGACCGGTTCCTGATGCAGATCGTCGTCGGCCAGCCGTCGTATGCCGAAGAGCTCGAGATCGCCCGCCGGATGGGGGTCAATCCGCCGGAAGCCGGCCAGATGCTCACGATCGAGCAGCTGGTGGAGCTCCAAGGTGCGGTCGACGAGATCTTCGTCCATCACGCGGTGCAGGACTACGCGGTCCGTCTCGTGATGGCGACGCGCGACCCCGTCGGTTGGCGCGTCCCGGAGATTGCCGCGCACGTCGGGCTGGGCGCGAGCCCACGCGCGACGCTCGGACTTCTCGCGGCGGGACGCGCGCTCGCGCTGTTGCGCGGCCGTCGCTTCCTCGTCCCGCAGGATGTCGCCGACGTCGCGCCCGAGATCCTGCGGCACCGACTCATCCTCACCTACGACGCGCTCGCCGAAGGTGTGACCGCCGACGACGTCATCGGCCGCGTGCTGTCGACGATGCCGGTGCCGCAGGTGTCGCCGAGACAGGAAAGCGGCTTGCAGGACACCGCATGAGCGGCGGCCCCGACCGACGACCCGAAGGCGTTGCGCCAGTCGCGCGCAAGGCGGCGGAGCTGCGGCGCCTGGAGCTCCTCGTGACACGGCGGCTCGACGGCATGTTGCGCGGCGAGTTCCTCGGGCGCCAGAGCGGTCCCGGTTCCGAAGTCGCCGGTGCGCGTGCCTACGAGGCCGGCGACGATTCGCGCTGGATCGACTGGAACCTCACCGCCCGTTCGATCGCTCCGCAGATCCGCACGACCGAGGCCGACCGCGAACTGCAGACCTGGGCCGTGGTCGATCGCTCGGCGAGCATGAGCTTCGGAACGGGGGAGCGCGAGAAGTCGGAGGTGGCGTTCGCGGCGGCAGCTGCATTCGGATTCCTGACTGCGCGACACGGCAACCGGTTCGGGATGCTCGTCTCGGGAGGCGACGACGTCGTCCGCTTCCGACCGACCTCGACGCGGCCGGAACTGCTCGCCACGCTGTCGAAGCTCTACGACATTCCGCGCCGAACGCAGGGATCGGCGAGCGACACGGATCTCGCGGGCACGCTCCGTTCGCTGGAACGGGCCCGCCCACGGCGCGGCCAGGTCATCGTGATCTCCGATTTCCTCGACGACACCGAGTGGCGCGCCGCGGTCGCCCGGCTCGCGATCGGCCATCAGGTCTTGTGTGTCCAGGTCGTCGATCCGCGCGAGCTCGTGCTTCCGGCGGCCGGGATGCTCACGCTCGTCGACACCGAGACCGGTCGCGACATTCACGTGCAGTCCAACTCGTCGGCGCTCCGCGAGCGTTACGCCGCGGCAGCCACGCAACGCCACGACGCGATCGGCCGCCAAATTCGTGAGGCCGGCAGCGAGCATCTCGTCCTGTTCACGAACTCCGACTGGCTGATCGAGATCGTCCGGTTCGTAGCCGGCCGCAAGACTGTTCGCCGCCACGCGTCACTGTCGCTACAGCAGCGTGCCCGCGCCACCCGATTGAGGAGCGTTCCGTGAACTTCGAAGAACCATGGCGCCTCGCGATCCTCGCCGCGCCGCTGGCGCTGCTGCTCGCCTATGTCGTCGCGCAGCGATCCCGGCGCAAATATGCGTTGCGCTTCACCAGTGTCGACCTGCTCGCATCGGTGGCGCCGAAGCGGCCCGGCTGGCAGCGACACGTTTCGGCCGTGCTCATGCTCGCCGCGGTGTCGGCGCTCGTCTTCGGATTCGCGAAGCCGACCGCCACCAAGAAAGTGGCGCGCCAGCGCGGCACGGTCCTGCTTGCGATCGACACGTCGGGTTCGATGGCGGCGACCGACGTCACCCCCAGCCGGCTCGTCGCGGCGCAGACCGCGGCGCGCCGTTTCATCACCGGTCTGCCGGCGGGCCTGAAGGTGGGGCTGTTGCAGTTCGACACCACCGCCCGCGTGCTCGTCGCCCCCACGAGCGATCACACGCCCGTGATTGCTGCCGTCGACGCGTTGTCGATCGGCGGTGGGACGGCGACCGGCAGTGCGATCGACAGCGCGCTCGCGGCCGCCACGTCGCTGCCGGCCGGCGCCGACGGCAAGAAGGCCCCCGCGGCCGTGGTGCTGATGAGCGACGGGTCGCCGACGATCGGGCAGGCAGGGCAGACACCCGAGGAAACCGTAGCGGCAGCCACCGCGGCCGCGAAGAAGGCCGGGGTGCCGATCGACACGATCGCCTTCGGCACATCGGGGGGCACGGTCACGATTCAGGGGGAGAGCGTTCCGGTTCCGGCCGACCCACAGGCAATGGCGAAGATCGCGTCGGGAAGCGGCGGCAAGTCGTTCACCGCCACGACCGGAAACCAGCTCAACGCCGTCTACGACCAGATCCGTCGCACGGTCGGCTTCGACACCGTCCGCACCGACGTCACCGAATGGTTCATCGGTCTCGCGCTCCTTCTCGCCGTGCTCACCGCGGGCGCCGCGCTCGTGTGGATGCAACGCATCCCGTAGACGCGCCGCGTGCGGAAGTCGTGAGAGATTGCGGCATGACTCGTGATCACACCGATCCGGTAACCCTCGCATTCGTCGGTCACACGACGCCCGCGCTGTCCGACCGCGCCGCGGCGTACGAGGACGAGGTTCTGCCCCTCCTCGCACGCCACGGCGCGCGGATCGTGTATCGGGGACGGCGCAAGCACGGCCAGGAAGCAACGCTCCCGTTCGAGGTCCACGTGCTCTGGTTTCCGAACCGGGCGGCGTTCGACGCTTATCTCGCCGACGAAGAGCGGGCCGGGCTGCTTCGTCGTTTCGGCGAAGTGTTCACGTCGAAGCAGGTCGTCGAACTGGACACCATCTCGGCAGCAGGATCCCGGCCGTAGCGGCGCCCGCGACCACGCAGGGTCCTCAGTTCGGCACGATTCTCACGCGTAGTGACCGGATGTTGTGTCTGCTGTGACGCAATGGGCCTTGCGTAGCGCATGTGGTGAGAGCGTACGCTTGAGGTGGTTTCGCCCGGGCGGGCCTACGGCGAGCATCGAGGTGTGCCGTGCACTGTCGTCCCTTCATCTTCGTCGCCGCGATCTCGGCGGTGACGATCACCATGTCAGCCGCACCCGCGGCGTCCTCGGATGCCGGGCGCGCGATGACGTGGCGCGCAACGCCGGTGCACATCACGTCGAGCGTGAACGTGGCGCGTGACGTGAGCTTTCCGCAGTGTGGTCTATCGATGCCGAGCGAGCGGAGCGCGGCCTTCGGGATCCTCGGGACCAACCACGGCACGTCGTTCTCGCGCAATCCCTGTCTGGTCGGCGAGCTGAAGTGGGCGAAGCGTCTCGCATTGCCTCCGGAGTTCTACGCGAACACCGGCAACCCGGGTCCGCTACGCGCCAAGCACTGGCCGCTCGGTCAGACGAGCCCCAAGGTCTGCGCGGCGTCCGATCCGAACTCGCTCGGATGCTCCTACGACTACGGCTGGAACTCCGCCTGGGCGTCGTACACGGTTGCGACCGATGCCGCGCAACGATTGCACCGGGTAAGCCGTGTGAACGCGCGTCACCGCGCCGCGAACGTCAACTGGTGGCTCGACGTCGAGACGATGAACAGCTGGCAATCGGTCGACGGACCGGCGACGCCGGCCACACAGCGACGCGACGTCGAGACTCTCGCGGGCGAGGTTGACGCACTTCGCACGGTCGGCGTCGACCAGGTCGGCATCTACTCGACGGCATTTCAATGGGGTCTCATCACCGGTGGATCGAAGGTCACGGGGGGACGCTTCACCGGCGTCCCGCAATGGCTCGCGGGTTACGAGTCGTACAAAGGCGCGGCCGCGGGATGCGCGCACCGGGGCTTCACCGGTGGCCCGGTCCGCATGACGCAGTATCTCGGTGCCGACGGCTTCGACTCCAACGTCGTGTGCACCAAGGCGGGCGGCGTCTGAGCTCCGACCGCAACGGAGGCGGCTTGGTCAGCCGAGCCGCCGGGGCCGTCGGAAGGCCATGCGGTTCGTAGACCGGTCTGACGCGGGGCGCCGGCTCGCGGCTCACCTCTCCGAGCTGCCGAGGGACCGGCTCGTCGTTCTCGGGCTTCCGCGCGGCGGCGTGGTGGTCGCGCACGAGGTGGCGAGTGCGCTCGGCGTGCCCCTCGACGTGATCCTGGTCCGCAAGCTGGGTGCGACGTTCCAACCGGAGCTCGCCATGGGCGCGATCGGCGAGGACGGCGTGCGCGTCGTCGACGACGAGGTGGCGCGGCGCGTACGCGCGTCCGACTTCGCCGCAGTGGAAGCCCGCGAGCGCGACGAGCTCACACGGCGCGCCGGCCGATTCCGACGCGGGCGCGAACGCGTGTCGCTCGTCGGTTGCACCGCGCTCATCGTCGACGACGGCATCGCGACCGGGTCGACCGCGCGCGCGGCGTGCGCGGTCGCGCGTGCCCACGGCGCGGAGCGCGTCGTCGTCGCCGCGCCGATCGCGTCGGGGGGCGCCGTCAGCCGCCTGCAACGCGACGCCGACGAAGTCATCGTGCTCGACCAGCCCGAGGCGTTTCGCGCAATCGGCGAGTTCTACGACGACTTCTCGCAGACGAGCGACGACGAGGTGATGGAAATCCTCGACCGCGGTCGCTGACGTCTCGTCGGCTACGGCAACACGACTTGGTTCGACGGGATCTCGGTGTAGTTGGAGACAGTCCAACCCCCCTGCTTGAGTGAGCGCATACGGGTGTCGTACTTGACGTCGAGGTGTGGACCCCCATTACACGTGAAGACGTTGACGACCAGGGTTCCCCGCCAAGTGGCATTGCACGACGGGTTGACTTCCGCGGCATTGGGCGCCCACATGATGCCGGTGTAGTTGCCGGAGTGGCTGATGCCGTTTCCGCTGTCGACGGATCCGCCCTTCAGGTAGACAGCGAGCTTCGTCGGGTCGCCGTTGTAGTTGATCCCCGACGTGCAGCTCGACGAGCCGTTGTCCCAGCCGCAGGTGTCTGCGGTACTCACCGTGATGTTCGTGTTGTCGGTCGGTATCACGTACATCGCGACCTGGCCGTCGTTCTGGGTGCCGGCGCCCACGGTGAAACCCGCCGGGAATGCCAGGGTCGGGTTACTACCACCACCGAGATCGATCTGGCTGCAGTAGTAGGCGCCGGGCGCGAGAATTCCGGGCAGCACGCCGTTCACCGCCGGGCACGGATTATGTACGGAGGGGAGGCACGGCGTCGTGGGGATGTTCACCGGCGCCGGGCATGTAAGCGTCGGGTTCTGAGGGTTGTACGACCCGGGAAGCAGCTTGCCGTTTTGGCAACTGGTCCCGCCGCCTTGGTAGAAGCCCTGTTGGTGGGCCGGCGAATCGGAGCCCTGACAGCTGACTTGGCCGTTCGTCGCGACATCGCCGCTGGGACTGCACACGACGGCTCCGGCGGAGTTGACCGTCTCGACCGGGCCCGCGCACATGCTCGCGTTGTAGTCGCCCGAGTTGCCGTTGAACGCGAGTGTCGTCTTGGCGAAGATCGCGAACGGGTACTCGTAGGCGCTCGTGACCGTTGCCTGGACGGCATGCGGCTGACCGTTTACGAGCCCCTTCGATTGGACGCGGTAGGTGACGTCGTCGACGCGGGTTGCGACATACTGCACGCCGGGCGCGCCCGGGACTGTCTGCAACGTGCAGCCCGGGCTGCTACCGACGCAGAACGTCGCGACCGCAGCGTTCGTACTCTGGTCCATGCGGAACAACGCGTCGCTCACGCCGGCGTCTGCGTTGGCGAGCGCAGCGCTGAAGTCTTGACCTTGGCGGCTGCCCCGCAACCCGGCCAGCGTGCGCGCGACGACCGCGGCGCTCAGTAGTGCGACCACCATCAGGACGCAGATCGCGACGATCATGCCCCCACGTTCGTCTCGCGATCGTTCTCGCGCGTCGAGGATGTTGCCAGGCCCAGAGGTCCGAAACGCCGACACCTTGACTCCATTCAGATCGACTGATGGGCCTCCCAGGCTCCAGACGTGTAATCGAGTGCCACCACGTTCTCGATACGGCCCCCACGGAGACACCGGTCACATCGCGCAATGTGAGGGCGGGAAATGCACCTCTTGTCCCGATCGGTGTGTGCCGATACTGGGCGAAGGTCCTACGTTTCAGGTCACGCCGTATCCCGGTGGCCCGCTCGATCGATTAACCGGCATGGACGAACACGATCCCTTCAGCGACCAGGACTATCCGGAGACACGGCGCCGCTTGCGCGCGTTGGGCTCGGAGCCCCTGGGCTCCGGCGTCGCCGACCGCGTGCTCGCGAGTGTGCGCTCAGCCGGCCGGCCCAAGGTGAGCCGGGCGCGACTCAAGCTGTTGTCGGCGGCCGCGGTTGCCGGCTTCGCCGCCGGTGGGGTCGGACTCGCCGCCGCCGACGTGCTTCCCGCGCCCGTGCAGGACATGGCACACGGCGCGCTGAACGCGGTTGGCGTCCACGTCCCTCCGGGTCACGTCCGCTACAACGACCCGGTCGCTTGTCCGGGCGGCCCGTACCGCAATCACGGCGCTTACGTGCGCTCGCACAAGTCCGACCCGAAGGCCGGCGAGTCGCCGTGCGGCAAGCCCGTCCAGTCGGTCAACCCGGCCGGCGGAGCCACGGGCGCCGAGGGTGAGACGGGCGCGAAGGGCGCCAAGGGTGAGACGGGCGCCAAGGGCGCCAAGGGCGAGACGGGCGCCGAGGGCGAGACGGGCGCCAAGGAAAACGGCAACGAGAATCAGGGTGCGGGTAGCGGCGGGTCGGCCTCGTCGGGGCACGGCCACGGCAAGCCGGACAAGAACGCTGCCGCATCGACGGTGCCGGGCAAGAAGCCGGCGGTAAAGACGCCGTCGGCGACGAGAGCTCCGTGACGACCAACGCGCCGACGACCAGTACCAGCACGACGTCGACCACGCAGCCGTGAACCTCGCGCCCGCAACGACGACTGCGACCCTCGTGCCCGACCCGCCCGCCGCGCCCGGCGCGAGCGTGTGGAGCGTCGAGGACGTCTTTCGTCGCTACGCGGGCCGAGTGCGCAACTACCTGCGCACCGCCGGTGCGGCCGACAGTGAAGACCTCTTGAGCGAGGTGTTCGTCGACGTGCTCCGCGGTCTCGAGCGGTTCGAGGGCGACGAGGACGCGTTGCGGCGATGGGTATTCACGATCGCGCATCACCGCCTGGTCGACGAACACCGCCGCCGCACCCGACGGCTGAGACTCCTGCGCACACAGAACCAGCTGCGGGTCGTACCGCCCGACGAGCCCCTCGACCCCGCACTCGTTGCTGCTCTCGATGCGCTCACGCCCGATCAACGCGAGGTCGTCGTGTTGCGATTCGTCGCCGATCTCTCCCTCGAGACGGTCGCGGCAATGACCAATCGGCCCGAGGGCGCGGTCAAGTCGCTCCAGCACCGAGCGCTGCGCAACCTCGCAACGGCGCTCGGCATCGCCGGCGGCGACGCGAGCTGAACCGCTGAACGCGGTTTGCACGGCGAGCTGCTGAGGGTACGGTCGCTTCTCAGGAGGCGCCCGTGGACACCACGACTCGCGATCCCAACGAATTCGCGCAGGAGCTGTTCGACGGGTTACCCCGCCGCTACGACGCGCTTGCGGAGGTGCTCTCGTTCGGGCAGAACGGGCGC
Source organism: Actinomycetota bacterium (assembly GCA_003134555.1). Taxonomy (GTDB): domain Bacteria; phylum Actinomycetota; class Acidimicrobiia; order IMCC26256; family PALSA-610; genus PALSA-610. The sequence goes on along the minus strand of PLBO01000154.1, from coordinate 160,490 downwards.
TGGCGGAACGAGATGGTGCGCCACGTGGAAGATGGGCGCCCGAGCTCGATCCTCGACGTCGCGACCGGAACGGCCGGGGTGGCACTCGAGCTCGTGGGCCGCACGCCCGCGCGCGTCACGGGGCTCGATCTGACCCATCCGATGCTCCGCCGCGGACAGGAGCGCGTCGAGCGCGCGGGCGCGACCGACCGCGTGCAGCTCGTCGTCGGCCAGGCCGAACGGCTCCCGTTCCCCGATGCCACATTCGACGCGCTGACGTTCACGTATCTCCTGCGGTACGTCGCCGACCCGGCGGCGACGTTGCGGGAGCTGGCGCGAGTCGTCAAGCCGGGTGGATCGATCGCGAGCCTCGAATTCGCAGTCCCCGGCAATCCGTTCTGGCGCGCGTGGTGGTGGGTCTACACGCGTCTCGTACTGCCCGTCGCGGGATATGTCACCGGCGGCCGCGAGTGGTACGACGTCGGACGGTTCCTCGGACCGAATATCTCCGCGCACTACCGCCGATATCCGGTGAGCTGGACCGTGCAGGCGTGGCAAGAGGCCGGCCTCGCGGACGTGACGGCCCGCTCGATGAGCCTCGGCGGCGGTCTCGTGATGTGGGCACGGAAGCCCGATCGATGACGAGCGTCCGCCCCGCGTTCTACGCGGCGCGTCCGGGTGGCTGGCGCGACTGGTGGACGATCCTCCACCCGCCGTACACCGCGTGGCACCTCTCCTACGTCGTGCTCGGCGCGACGGTCGCGCCGAGAACCGACGGTGGTCGCCTCGGGGTGACGTTGTTGGCCTTCTTTCTCGCGGTCGGGATCGCGGCACATGCGCTCGACGAATTGCACGGCCGGCCGTTGCACACGGCGATTCCGAGCGCGGTCCTCGGAACCGTCGCCGCGATTGCACTGGGCGGCGCCTTGGCCCTCGGTTTCGCCGGTGTGGGTCGGATCGGACTGGGCCTGCTCGTATTCATGGCCCTGGGCCCGGTGCTCGTGGTGGGGTACAACGTCGAGCTCTTCGGCGGAAAGTTGCATTCTGATATCGGGTTTGCCACGGCCTGGGGTGCCTTTCCGGTGCTGACCGCGTATTTCGTTCAGGCGGAGCGGCTCGATCTCACCGCGCTGTTCGCCGCGATCGCGGCGTTGTCCCTCTCCCTTGCGCAGCGATCCTTGAGTACCCAGGCGCGCTTGCTGCGCCGGAACGCCGCGTACGTCGACGGGACGATGACGATGCATGACGGAGATGTTCGGCTGCTCGACGAGCAGGTGTTGCTCGAACCGATCGAGCGTGCGCTGCGCTGGATGTCGTTCGCGATGATGGCGCTGGCCGTCGCGTTGCTCGCCGCTCGGGTGTGGTACTGACCTACCTGAGTAGGGTCACGCGATGGACAATACGACGTTCGACGGACTGTTCGACGTACGCGACCGCGTCGCCGTCGTGACCGGTGGGACGCGCGGAATCGGTCGCGCGATCGCAGAGGGTTTCGTGTGCGGCGGTGCGAAGGTCGTCGTGGGTAGCCGGAAGCCGGAAGCGTGCAGCGAGACGGAAGCGCACCTGCGCAATCTCGGGGCTGGGAGTGACGCGCTCGCCGTCCCGGCGCACATGGGCGATCTCGATGCCGTCAATGCGCTCGTAGATCGCGCCGTCGATCGCTTCGGTGGCGTCGACATCATCGTGAACAACGCGGCGAACGCGCTCACCCAGCCGCTGGGCGCGTTCACGGCCGAGGCCTGGCAGAAGTCGTTCGACGTGAACCTGCGCGGCCCGGTGTTTCTCGTGCAGGCGGCACTCCCGCACCTCGAGCGCAGCGAGCACGCGGCGATCGTCAACGTGATATCAGCGGGCGCGTTCCTGTTCTCGGCGAATGTCGCGATGTACGCCGCGGCGAAGGCGGCGTTGATGTCGTTCACGCGGTCGATGGCGGCCGACTTCGCGCCCCGTGGGATCCGCGTGAACGCGCTCGCACCCGGCACCGTCGACACCGACATGGTGCGCGCGAACACGCCCGAGAATCAGAGATCGATGGCCAACGCGAGCTTCATGCGGCGTGCCGCGAGCCCCGACGAGATGGTCGGGCCGGTGCTCTACCTCGCGTCGGACGCGGCGAGCTTCATGACCGGCCAAGTCATCCTCGTCGACGGCGGCCTCGTTCCCCACTAATTACGGCGCTACTGACATCAGGTCGGTGAAGCCGGAGGGTGCGTGGGCGCCGATACAGCCGTGCTCGAAGATGCCGTAGCCCTCGTGACCCTCGAACGTCACCCGGGCCACGTGATCCCATAGCGAGAACGCGGCGCGTCCGGTAACGGCGGGATCCTTGTAGTCGTACTGCGATCCCTCGACCCACCCGTCACCCTTCCAGATGCCGTGCGTCCAGTCCGGGTCGGCGCCGTAGCCGCAACCGACGTTCAACGAGATGCCGATCAGCGGCTCGATCTCGAGCGTCGACTTCTTGCCGTCGCGGTTCGTGAGCTCGATCGACGCGCCGACGGGATTGCGGGTGCCCGACTGATAGCGGATCTCGGGCAACGGCCAGCCGAGCTGCTCGGGCGGGCGTCCCGACGCTTCCGGGAACACCCGCACCGCGAAGTTCGTGTTGCGCTGGCCGTCTCGGTCCTCCTCGAGGATCACGTGCAACGCGAAGTCGTCGAACCGCAATGGGATCCAGCACCACCACATGCCGGTGAAGTCGTTCGGGCGGCCCGCGGGCTCGGCCTCGCCGACGGGGCGAATGCCCCACGAGCGATCGCGGGTCGCGGTGTAGCGGTCGGGGGTCACGCGAACGGTGTCGCCGTCGACGCGCAGTTCGCCCTCCCAGGTGCCGACACCCGCGAAGCGCGACGCGTCGAGGAGGATCCGATCGCCCTGACGGCGGATGTGCTGCGGCTCGGAGATCGGCCCGTACTCCGACCGGTACACGAGGTCGAAGCCGATGCCGTGGTCGTCGGCATCGCAGATGAGCCGCAGCTCGCGGAACGGCTCGATCACTTCGATGCGGTACGGACCGACCTGCTGGCTCATCTTGTCGTCGGGACGCGCACCCGAGGCGCGTATGGCCCACTGCTTGTCGCCGCGCCGCACAGTGGCGTACGCGTCGATCACGCCGAGGTTCGGGTACACGCCCATGCCGGTGATGAAGTACGCGTCGGCCTCGTGATCGACGCCTTGGTAGATGCATCGGTCGTACACGTTGCGGTCGCTGCTCGCGACGTAACGCATTGGCAAGGCCACCTGATGAATCGGGTATTCGTCGAGCGGGTCGAATTCGAGCACGCGCGTGTCCTAACTCCTGAAGTGTCGATCGAGGACCGTGAGCGGCGCGCCTTCGCGCACGGCACCGAGGCGGGCACGGCCGGCGGCCACGGCCGCGGCGTCGGCGTCGGCGAGCGGCGGTAATGCGAAACCGCTGTACATGACGCGGCGCTCGCGCTCGACTGGTGGCTGGGCCATGTGCATCGTGCAACTCAGGTGCAGCGTGACGTCGCCGGTGCGCGTCGCGAGCGGGACCTCGGGCAGATCGAGGTCGGGCTGGCGGATTCCGGACCATACGAGCGCGCGGTGCGAGCCCGCGAGGACCCACAGCTGCCCCGACACCGCGTCGGCGCCCGTCACCGATATGCCGACGGTCAGGCCGCAGCAATCGTAGGAGTGACGGCCGATCCCGCAGTCCTTGTGCCACGGGATGTCGGAGATGCCTTCGGCGACACCGATCGGCTTGAACAACGCTTCGATGCGGTTGTGCGCACGCTTCGTGCCGAACTGGTGGCCCGCTCCGGCGATCGACGCGAGGTCGAGGAACCGCGCGTCTTCGATGAGCGCGCGGGCGGCGTCGGACTCGCGGTCGAAACCCTGCATGCGCACGAGGCGTGTGTCCGCGTCGGCCGTGCGCGCCCACCAGGAACGACCGTCGCCTTCGGCGTATGTGGGCGCGAAGCGATTCATGTCGGCGGAGATGGCGTCCATCTCGGACTCGTCGAAGAGCCCTTCGATGTGCAGGAAGCCCGCGGTCTCGAGGAAGTGCTGCATCTCGTCACGGTCGTCGTCGGGGCGGAAGGCGCGCGTGAGATCGAGCGGGCGTCCGTCGGGGTCGTCGAGGGCGACCGAGCCCGGGGTGTAGATCGGCGTGCCGTCGAGCGCGGCGCGCAGCACGAGCCACCAGTCGAGCAGGTGGCCGACATTGCCGGAGTGCTGCTCGAGTGCGCCTGCGGCCCACATGCTCATGAACGTCTGCTGGTCGTCGGCGAGATCGGCAACCTGCTCGCGGCCGAGCGTCACGTGGGCTGTCGCGTCGGGTCGCGCGCCGCGCTCGATCGTGACGCGCCGATCGTCGGCAGTGAGCGTCCACGGCCGGCCCTCGACTTCCATCACGGTCGGCCGTGGGCGGATGAACGCCAGCGCGGGGACGATCGCGTGTGCGTGGTCGTCGAGCCGTGCGGGCAGTTCTTCGTCGAAGAAACGCACGGGATCGAAATCGGAGCGAGGGCCGTCTATCCGGGTGCGTACGTCGACCGCCACGGCCGTCACGCTAGGCCCTCGCGCCGATCCGCAGCGACGCCGCTTGGCCCGCCGGGACGATCGCGTCGGGCGGTGGAATGGGTCCGCCGGCCGTGCCCGGTGTGCAGAGCCCGGCCTTGCCCGGAGCCGGAAGCGTGGGCGGCTCGGCGAATGCGGGCGGACCGTCGAGGTCGAGCGAGTCGAGAAGGTTGCTCGCGTTCGCGTCGCGGTACGTCAGCGCGCCGAGGTTCCATTTGGTCTCGATCAGCTTCAGGATCGAAGTGTGGTCGTGCACCTGGTGCGACACGTAATTCCGCTTCGCGAACGGCGAGACGATCACGGTCGGGACGCGAAAGCCGTAACGGTCGTACGCGCCGGTGATCCCCGGCACGTCGGCGCCCGGCGGGATGTTGTCGGGTTTGACAGCCGGCGGCGGCGCAACGTGGTCGTAGTACCCGCCGTGCTCGTCGTACGTGTATACGAGCACAGTGTTCTTCCAGTTGGGGCTCTGGAACACGGCGTTCACGACTCTCGAGACGAAGTTCTCCCCGTAGCTGATGTCGTCGTTGTTTTCCTCGGACTCCCCGGGGTCGCCGGAGAACCGCGGATCGACGAAGCTCACCGCAGGCAGCGAACCGGCGGCCGCGTCCTTGTAGAACTGGCCTATGGGCACGGCGTTCTTCGCGTACGTGGACGCGTTCTTGAGGATCACGTCGACCGCGGGAAGGTCGGTCGCGTAGTCGAGCCAGCTGATGCCGTGCGCGTGCAGGCGATCGAGGATCGTGCCGTTCGCCGGGAAGAACTTGTCGAGGTTCGACGTGCTCGTGCTCACGACTCCCGATGCGGTGCCGGCAAGGAGGAAACGCCGGTTGGGGTAGGTCTGCGCGAGAGTCGAGGAGAAGTAACGGTCGCACAGGGGAAATGCGCCCGCGAGCCCGTAGTAGAACGGGATGTCGATCTGGTCCCAGTAGCCCATCGCGACCGGGCCGCTCGCCTTGACGAAACCGTCGTTGCGACCGTTGTCGAACGAGCTGTGACTCGCCAACCAGTCCTGTCGGGGTACGCGGTCCAACTGACACGTCGACGGCATATGGAACGAGCGGACAAACCGGCCGTCGGGCATCGGGTTGGCGTCGAGCGGCTTGCCCCTCGCGTCGAGCTTGAATCCATCGCCGCGGCGGAGCATGCCGAAGCGAGCGTCGTAGGAGTGGTTCTCCATCATCACGACGATGATGTGCTCGATCTTCGGCAACGTGTCAGTGCCTTCGGGCAACGTCGGATTCGGACGCGATCCGGGCCGGCGCAACACCTTCGGGATTGTCGACGGTGTCGACTTCGGCGCAGTGGTCCCGCCGCCTGCGGTCGAAGTCGTTGCGGGGGTGATCGTCTTCGACGACGAGCACCCGGCGAGCTCGGCGACGGCGACGCCGACCCCGGCCACCGCGATGCCTTTCAGCAGTGAGCGCCGGCTCACCGGAACCTCGGGTGCGTGCATGGCGACGGTCTACCGCGCGGCGCCTCGAGCGCGCACGCGGCACAGCCCGTCGATCAGTTCAGGTACAGGATCACCATGCCCGAGCCGTAGTCGTCGACGGTCACGCGGTACGCGCGCTTGGCGCGGGGCCGACGCCAGAGTTGCTTGATGTCCTCGCTCAGCTCTCCCGGCAGTTGGTGCACTTCCGAGAGCCGGAGGGCCGGGGTGTATTCGCCGTTGAAGCTCGAGCCCAAGCCGTCTACGACCCCGCGGAAGCTCTCCAACGCCGCTTCGTCCAGTGTCGTTCGCTGGCTTATCTCCTGGATGGCCCCGGCCTCGACGGCTGCGATCGCGCCACCCACGAAGTTGACGACGTCGTGATCCGCAAAGGCGACGAGGGCGAGCGAATCGACGTCGTTCACGTACTCGGCGATGACGCCGGTCGGCTCGCGTACCGGTTCCGGCGACGGCACGCGCACGACGTGCGTCGGATTCGATACGAGACCGCCGAGGAACGCTTCGATGGTCTGTTCGCTGGGGGCGGGATAGAGCGACGGCATACTCGTGCTCCGATCGCGGCTCGGCGCTAGCGCGCGGCGGCGGGTTGCGGGATGAGCTCCGAGATCCGGATCCCGAATTCCTCGTCGATGACAACCACTTCGCCGCGCGCGATGAGCGTGCCGTTCACCAGCACGTCTACCGGCGCGCCGGCGGCGCGGTCGAGGTCGATGACTGCTCCCGGCGTGATCGACAGCAGCTCGCGGACCGTCATACGGCAGCGTCCGAGCTCGGCCGTGACGCCCATTTCGACGTCGGCCAGCACGTAGGACGCACCGGCGGGGCTCCCGTTGTGCGCGCCTGCGTTGGATGGGCCGCGACCTTCGGTTTGCGTGAGTTCCGGCGTGGCGCCGGCCGAGCTCGAGCCCACGTGCAGGACGACGCAACCCAGGAGATCGCCGCCGTCGAGCACCGGGTAGACGACGAGATCGACGTCGCCCAGCTCGTCGCCGACGATCTCGGGCTCGATCTCGCGGGCGGCTTCGGTCTCGACTTCGACGACCGCCTGTTCGCCGATCGCCCGCGCCGCGGCATCGAGCGCGGTTGCGCACGGCGTCAGCATGATCTCGTCGGACGCGGCCCGTTCGAGGGCCTCGGCAAAGGCTGCGACCGCGACCAGCGCGATCGTGCCGCGCTGCTCGTCACCGACTGTGAAGTTCAGCGCGACGGCGCGCGCCGTCGCGGCGCCCACGAGTTCTCCGACGGTGTCGCGCGCCGATCCCACAGTGAGGATGCGGTCGTCGCCCAGCTGCTGTTCGAGCGTGGCCGCGAGCGTGAACGGCCATTCCGGGGAGGCGAGTACCTCGTCGAAATGGCTCATCGGGTACCGCGCCGTGTCATGCATCCCCGATCGGCGGCCGCGGGGGAGAGTTGAGCTGCCCGCCGGCGGGCGGGGTCAGGACTGGACGGGCTGGCGACGGGGGGCGACGGGTCGGGGACCCGACGTCTCCCGGAACTGCTCGACGAGGTAGTGCTTGACGAGGCTCGTCGTGCTCGGCGGAAGCGTGTCGAACCGGATCCCGGCGTGTTCACACGGGGATTCGTCGGTTCTCCAGGCCCGCACGATCTTGCCCGGAAGGGTCAGATCGGTGCCGATGATGCGCAACGAGACGGCGATCGAGTGGCCGACCGGAAGCTCGCTCGCGGTCCGCAGCGCGCACCCGGAGGCCGACATGTCGGTGAGTTGGGCCGCGCAGGTGTGGTTTCCGCCGGCGCCCGGCGCCGGGTAGGTGACCTCTACGGTCTGATCGACCGCAACCCGAAGCGCGCGGCGCCGCTCGAGGCCCTCGGACGATTCGCGGCGCAAGAGCCGCAGGAACGAACCCGACGCCGCCAGCACCCGTGCCTGCGCCGCGACCATCGATTCGCCCTGACCGATGACGACGGTCACCGTGTCGCCGGCCGCAACGGGCCCGTCGACGATCGTCGAGGCCTTCAGGCCGACCAGCTCGCCGCTGACGTAGCTGACACATCCCGCCCAGACGCCGCCGCCGGCGAGCTCGACCCTCGCCCTCGCGCCGACCCGGATCGGCGTCGATGCCCGCCGCGAGAGTTCTCGTTTCGCGGCTACGGGCACGAGGAGATGATCGGCGGATCACGAAGATCGCGGGATCGCCGGGACTCCGTTTGTGACCGATGCCATGCCGGTCGCCTCGGCGGGCTCGTCAGGCCAGCCTCCCAGCACGACGACGGAACCGTCCGGCGCGACCAGGCGGGCCGGGAGCCCCCTGGCCTCGAGCCAGCGCGGCGCGCCGTCGCCCAGCACGATCGCCGCCGTGCTCGCGACGTTGGCGTCGACGCAGGTCGGCGCGGCGACGCTGGCGGTCCGCCACACGGGCGCGGCCGGCCAGCCGGTTCTCGGATCGACGAGATGGTGCAGGTGCCGGTCGCCTCGGGTCCAGTGCCGGGCCATGATGCCCGAGGTCGCCAGACCACCGGTGGCCAGGGCGATCGTTGCGCCGGGTTCCGAACCGTTCGCGGGCGAGTCGTGACGATCGGTGACGCGGATGGTCCAACCGCCGGCGGGCGACGGGCCCGCAATCGAGCAATCTCCGCCGAGGCTCACGACCACGCCCGCGCCGGTCGCCGCCGCGATGTTCCGCGCCGCGCGGTCGGCGGCGAACGCCTTCGCGGTGGCGCCGAGATCGAGCCCGACCCCGCGCGGAACTCGAACGCGCCCGGCCGCGACGTCGACGTCGATCGCGCGCCATCCGGCTGCGTGCTCGACGCGTACGCGCAGAGGTTCTCCGTCGGCGGCAACGCTCGCGAAGTCGCGGTCGTAGCCGAGTACACGCAACGCCCGCCCGATCGTCGGATCCACCAGACCATCGGTCGTACGCGCGGCGGTCAGTGCCACGTCGAGCGCGGCGAGGAAGAGCGGAGAGACGGAGAGCCACCTTCCGGGCGACGCGTTCAAACGCGTGAGCTCGGAGTCGTCGCGGAATCGGCTGCACGCGAGATCGATCGAGTCGAGCTCGGCGGCCAGGAGCGATCCGGCTTCCTCGCGCGCCGAGGCGGCGGTGACCGCGACGACCGCGGTCGTCCCGAGGGCGCGGAATCGGACCGGCGGGGGCAGGGCGGGGGCGAGGGACGGATTCATTGCAACTCAGGTTCGGCGTCGGCCCTGAGCAGCCGGTGAAAGGCAGGCAAGGGTTTGGTAGGAATCGGCGGTTTGCGGTGCGGCGGACGGCAAGTGCTCCAATGGCAGCGATGCCCTGGTGCGTGAGCTGCAACAAGTTCCTGACACCGTCGACGGTACGCCCCGACGCCACGTGCCCGAAGTGCGGCAAGGTCGTCGAGCGGGGTCTGATCCCGGGGATGACCCGGCCCGCCGACGAAGCGCCGCCGGCCGTCCCGTGGCACCTCAAACTCGTTGGCGCGGCGCTGGCGGTCTACCTCGGCTACCGGTTCCTGCAGATCGCCGACTGGCTACTGCACCGTTAGGCGTCCGCGACACGCGCTCATTTCTTGCAGGTCGTGGGCGCCTTCCCCTTGAGGCCGTCGCGTATGAACGCTGCGTACGCGTACTGGCCGGGCGTTCTCAGGTGGAAGCCGTCGCCGACGAACCAGTCGTCGTGACAGCCGGAGAAGTCGCGCCATTCGAGGACGCGCGCGTTCGGCCAGCGGGTCGCGCCCTGGTGCAGCGTCGTGTTGACCTCGCTCTCCCAGAGCCGCGGTACTCGAGCGGTGAGAAAGAACACGCGATGTCCCGGACCGATCGTGCGCATCATCTGGTCGAACAGATCGTTGGTGATCCGACCATTCGTGCCGAGGTGGACCACGATCACCGTCGGGAGCGCGAGCAGGTTCTTGTACTGCTGGAGGACGTCGACGGCCTCCCGGAACTGCCGGCTCTTTATCGCGTCGACCGCGATTCCGGGAATCGTTGCGACGAGCGCGACCCTCGCGCCCTGCATCACGGAGTCACCGATTCCGAGCACGTGCGCGGGCGGCGGGGGGTGAGGACGAGTTGTCGTGGTTGTCGGGCGTTTGCCGCCGACCTTCGATCGCGGCGTGGTCGTCGGTGTCGTGGGTGCGGTCGTCGTGGTGGCCTGGAGCAACGCCAAGGCGGCCGGATCGGGCTTCGCGCCGTTTTCCGGTCCGGCGGTGACGCCGGGGATGCTCGGGGCCTGGGGTTGGGCCGTGGCGAGCCCGGTTCCGAGCATCAGCGCGACGAGCGTCAGTGAGCTCCCGATGAAGGCGCCGCGTCGTACGAGCCGTTGCCGGCGCTTGCCCACGGCCTCGCGCACAACCTCTCGGTAGCGGCCGATCGCTCCTTTGCGGATCGGCGTCTCGACGTAGCGAAACGACAGCTCGGCCGCGCCGAACGAGAGGGCGAGGCGGATCACGAACACCGGCCAGCCCGCGAACCGTACCGACAGGAACCAGATGCCGAGCCGGTGGATGTCGAGGCCGGGGCGGGTGACGCAGAAGATCGGGTAGTGCCACAAATAGAGGCTGTACGAGCGCAAACCGATCCACCGCAGGGGTTTGCATCCGAGTGCCCGGCCGACGTCCGAAGCCGGATGCACCGCGGCGGCGATGACGAGCAGGGTCGCGAGGTCCACGAGCAGGAAGCCGCCGTGAAAGACCGCAAGGTTGTCGGTGTGCGACGTCGGAAACGAATAGCCGTTGATGCCGAAGGGCCGCAGGACGCCGAACGATGCGAGCAGGACGACGAGACCGAGCGCTCCGGCCGCGTCGAGCGCGAGCCGCGCACCCCGACCGGGCAGGCCGCGTATGCGGTAGGGCGCGAACGAGAAGGCGAACGCGGACCCGAGCAGGAGACCCGAGAGCCGGGCATAGGTGGCGTAGTACGCGTCGTCGACGCTGCCGTGCGCCAGCAGCGCGAGGAGCAGCGTCGACGCGATCGCGGTGCCGAGGATCGTCGCCAGCATCCGTTGCCGTCCGAGTTTGCGCAGCCCGAACATCAACAGGAACGGCCACGCCAGGTAGTACTGCTCCTCGATCGCGAGCGACCAGAGATGCTTGAGGAGCTCGGGGCGTCCCGCTTGGGCGATGTAGGAGCGGTGAGCGAACATCTGCCACCAGTTGCTGGTGTACGTCAACGCGGCCACGACATCCGACTTGAGCGTGCCGATCGCGTCGGGCAGGAACAACAGCGAGTACGCGACGACGACCGCGAGCAGCGTGAACAGCGCGGGCAGGAGGCGCCGGGCGCGACGCAGGTAGAACAATCGCAGCGAGACCCGGCCGGTCTCCCGCCGCTCGGTCAGGAGCAGCGACGTGATGAGGTAGCCGCTGACGACGAAGAACACCTCGACGCCGAGGAAACCGCCGGGAGCCCATCCCGCTTCGTGCCCGCCCACCAGATAGTGGTGGAACACGACGACGGCCAGGACGGAGATCCCGCGCAGGCCGTCGAGCCCGGGCAGGTATCGAAGCGTCGCCGGACGCGTTTCGTTCGTGGGTGCGGTCACGGGCCGAGCGGTGTTCGAAGCGGCCGAGGCGTCAATGTTGTTTTCCCACCCAGCAAGGCGCGTTACGGCCGAGGATCAACGGTCGATGTTAGCGGCCGCGCCCCTCAGATCTCCGGCATCTCGGGCGTCAGCGGGAGGAGCGCAGAGTGCGTCCCGCGTGCTCGCCGGTCGGCTCGCCCTGCTCGACGAAAACCGCGCCGTTGACCACGGTCGCGCGGTAGCCGTCGGCGCGTTGCAGGTAGCGACCCGCGCCGGCCGGGAAGTCGTGCACGAATTCGGGAAGATGAAGGGCGAGGGCATCGAGGTCGAGCACGTTGACGTCGGCGAACGCGCCCGGCCGCAGCACACCTCGATCGGCGACGCCGAACAGGCTCGCGGTGTCGGAGGTCATGCGCCGGACCGCGTGCTCGATCGTGTACTTCTTCCGATCGCGCACCCAGTGCAACAAGAACCAAGTCGGCAGTGACGCGTCCATGATCAGCCCGACGTGCGCACCGGAATCGCCGAGACCGATCGCCATCCGGGGATGGTCGAGGAGCTCCTCGACGGCGTCCATCCGCTGGTTGAGGAACGGGTAGTTGAACAGCGCGCGACCCTCGGTCTCGAGGGAGAGACGCAGGAACGCCTCCGCGATGGTCTCGCCGTGCCGTTCGGCGGCAGCTCCCAAAGAGGTGGCGGGATCGTTGGAATAGTCGACGTGGTCGGGAGTGAGAACGTAGACGCCGTGCCAGTCGAGGGGCGGAGTGTTGGCCTCCGCGACCTGCACGAGCTCGGTTCGGCGCGCGTCGTCACGCACGACGGCCAGGCGCTCGTCGAGCGGCAGCGCTTGCAGCGCGGCCCACGCCGGCGCGCGATCGAAGAACGTCCGGTGCTGCAGGCCGAAGAGGAGCCCGATCCCGCGCGCCGTCGTCTGGGGCCGGAGCTCGCCGCCGCGCTCGGCTTCCTCGTCGACGAACTCGAGAATCTTTCGATACAGCTCGGGTCCGGCATTGCTCTGCGCGAGCCCGAATGTGACGGGACGCCCGGTGCGCCGATTGATCTCGGCCATCCAGTGCACTTCGGTCCGGGTTCCTTCGTAGTGCGCGCCCGGACGCTCGAACCGCGGCGCGACCTCGTATACGCCGTGACCACGGCGACCGAGCACGTCGGCGATCGCGAGCAGCTCGCGCTCGTCGGCCCACGTTCCCGGAACCGGGCGACCGTCGGGAACTCGATGCAAAAGCGTGCGCGAGGTCGAAAAACCCAGCGCGCCCGCGCTCATCGCCTCGTCGACCAGATCGCACATCGCCGCGATGTCGTCGTCGGTTGCCGGGGTCTCGTCGAGGCTGTGCTCACCCATGGCGTAGTGGCGCACCGCGCAGTGCCCGACCATCCCGCCGACGTTCACGCCCTTCGGAAGCTCGTCGATCGCCGCGAGGTACTCGCCGTAGGTTTCCCAGTCCCAGGCGAGTCCTTCGAGGATGGCGTCGGCCGGGATGTCCTCGACCGATTCCATGAGCTCCGCGAGCCAGCGTTCCTGACCCTTGCGCACGGGCGCGAACGTGACGCCACAGTTGCCGAGCACGACCGACGTGACCCCGTGCCAACACGAGGATGTCGCGTCGGGATCCCACGCGAGTTGCGCGTCGAGGTGTGTGTGCACGTCGACGAAGCCCGGCGTGACGTAGGCGCCCGCCGCGTCGATCTCCTTGTGACCCCGAGCGGTCACCGTGCCGACCGCTGTGATCCGGTCACCGTCGACCGCGACGTCGGCCGCCAGCGGCGGGTCGCCGGTGCCGTCGACCACCATTCCGGCCCGAATGACGAGATCGTGCATGAGGCGGAGCCTAAGGGCTGCGTTGTGCGCCGGTAACCTTGCGAGGTGGTACCGCTCCTGCCCGACACGGTCGCCGAGGTCTCCAAGGGACTGGCCGACCACGAGTATCTGGCCGACGAGGGACTTGCGACATCGATCTTCCTCGCGCTCCGGCTGCAGCGGCCGCTGCTGCTCGAGGGTGAGGCGGGGGTCGGCAAGACCGAGGTCGCCAAGGTGCTCTCGCGGTGGACGGGCGGAGAGCTCGTGCGGCTCCAGTGCTACGAGGGCATCGACGCGTCGCAGGCCGTGTACGAGTGGGACTACTCGCGCCAGCTCCTGCACCTGCGCGCGGTCGAGGCGAGCCACGAACGCGTCGACGAGGACGAGCTCTACTCCGAGCGTTTCCTGGTGAAGCGCCCATTGCTTCGGGCCCTCGCGCACGACGGCGCGGTGCCGCCGGTGCTGTTGATCGACGAGATCGATCGGGCCGACGACGAGTTCGAGGCGTTCTTGCTCGAGATCCTCTCCGACTGGTCGATCTCCGTCCCCGAGCTCGGCGTCGTGCGCGCCGACGTTCCGCCGGTCGTCGTGCTGACGTCGAACCGCACCCGCGACGTGCACGACGCGTTGAAGCGACGGTGCCTCTATCACTGGATCGCGCATCCCGATTTCGAGCGCGAGCTCGCGATCGTGCGTCTGCGGGCTCCGCAAGTACCGGAGCTGCTCGCGCGTGATGTCGCGGCTGCGGCGGAGGCATTGCGCGGGCTCGAGCTCTACAAGCCTCCGGGAGTTGCGGAGACCATCGATTGGGCCGAGGCGTTGTCCACCCTCGGTCGGGCTCGCCTCGACGAGACCGCCGTCGACGCGACACTCGGAACGATCCTCAAGTACCGCGAGGATCAGGAGCGCGTGCGCGCGCACGGTCTTGGCGACCTGGTCCGTTCGGCCGTGGCACGCGGTGCCTGAGACGACAACGGAGCCGGTTTCGGAAACCGCGCCGGAGCGGATCGCGGTCGCATTCGCGCGTGTGCTCCGCGGTGCAGGCTTGGAGGTGCCGGTCGGCGCCACGCTTACCTTCACCCGGGCTCTCGGGTGTGTGGGGCTCGCGAGCCGGTCCGGCGTGTACTGGACCGGTCGGGCGACGATGCTGAATCGCCCCGAGGACATCGCGGTGTTCGACCGCGCGTTCGCGGTCTTCTGGGATCGTCGCGAAGCCGGCGCCGACGAGATCGAATTGCCGCCCGAGGAAGTGGTCGTCGCGCTCGACGTTCCCGGTGCCGACGACCCGGTCGGACCCGACGACGAGGTCGGCGTCGACGCGCCGGTCGTCACGCTGCGCTGGAGCCCGACGGAGATCCTCCGCCACCGCGACTTCGCGCTGTACACGCCGGACGAGTTCGTCGAGGCGCGCCGGCTCATGAGTGACCTGCGCCTCGTCGGCGCGGCCCGACCCTCGCGGCGGCGGAAGCGATCGCAGGCGCGCCGCGGCGCACCCGATCTGCGTCGGACAGTACGGCGGTCGATGCGCGCCGGCGGCGAGCCGGTCGAACGCGCGTTTCTCACCACAGGCGAACGGACTCGCCGGCTCGTCCTGCTGCTCGACGTGAGCGGCTCGATGGAGCCGTACGCGCGCGCGTTCGTCCGCTTCCTGCACGCGGCAGTGGTCAGCCGTTCGCGCGTCGAGGCGTTCGCGTTGGGCACCCGCCTCACGCGGGTCACACGCGATCTCGCGTCGCGCGATCCCGACGCGGCTGTGCACGCCGCCGCCCGCCGGGTCACCGACTGGTCGGGGGGGACCCGCCTCGGAGAGGGGGTGCGCCGGTTCAACGACGAGTGGGGGATTCGCGGCCTCGCCCGAGGTGCAGTGGTCGTGATCTTCTCCGACGGCTGGGACCGGGGCGAGCCCGAGGTACTCGCCGAGCAGATGGCGCGACTGCAGCGTGTCGCGTACCGCATCGTGTGGGTCAACCCGCTGAAGGCCAGTCCGGGCTACGCGCCGCTCGCACGCGGAATGGCGGCGGCACTTCCGTACGTTGACGAGTTCGTCGAGGGTCATTCCCTCGCCGCGTTGGAGCAGCTCGCGCGGGTGATTTCGGAGTGAGCCGGAGAGCGAGAAGGCACCTATGAAGGAAGTCCTGGACGACATCGAACGCTGGCGCACCTCGGGCCATCGCGTCGCGATCGCGCGCGTGGTGGGGATCGAAGGATCGAGCCCCCGCGACCCCGGGGCGACGATGGCGGTGAACGACGCGGGCGAGGTTGCGGGTTCGGTCTCCGGCGGATGCGTCGAAGGAGCGGTGGTGCAAGAGGCACTCGCGATTCTCGCCGGTGAGAAACAACGAGGAATCGTCACGTTCGGCTACTCCGACGACGAGGCGTTCGCGGTCGGGCTCACGTGCGGCGGCACGATCCACCTGTTCGTGGAGCCGTTGGACTGGTGAGTCGATACGACGAATTGCGCGACGCGCTGCGCGCCGGGGAGCCCCTCGCGCTGGCGACCGTCGTCGAGGGCCCGAATCTCGGCGCCAAGCTGTTGGTCAGGCCGGACGGTCAGGCCTCGGGTTCGCTCGGCGACGCGAACCTCGATCGCGTTGTGGCGCGCGACGCGCGCGGTGAGCTCGAAGCAGGCCTCACGTCCACTCGTCACTACGGCGCGCACGGCGAGGCCCGCGAGCGCGACGTCAGCGTGTTCATCGAGTCGTTCGCGTTGCCGCCGCGCATGATCATCTTCGGCGCGGTCGACTTCACCGCCGCGCTCGCGAAGGTCGCGAAGGTGCTCGGTTATCGCGTGACCGTGTGTGACGCACGCGCGGTATTCGCGACCGTGTTGCGTTTCCCGATGGCCGACGAGGTTGTCAACGACTGGCCCGATCGCTATCTGGCCAAGGTCGGCGAGGAGCTCGGGCCGCGCGACGCGATCTGCGTGTTGACGCACGATCACAAGTTCGACGTTCCCGCGATCGCCGCCGCGGTCAAGACCGGCGTGGGCTACCTCGGCGCGATGGGATCGCGGCGCACGCACGAACAGCGCACCCAGCGCCTGCGGGACGCCGGGTTGACCGATGCAGAGATCGCCCGGGTGATGTCGCCCATCGGACTCGACATCGGCGCCCGCACGCCCGAGGAGACGGCGGTTGCGGTCTGCGCCGAGGTGATCGCATTGCGTACCGGGCGGCGCGCCCAGTCGCTGCGCGACACTGCGGGCCCGATTCACTAACTCGTCGGCGGGAAAAGACGGAGGTCGCGCGTGGATCTCGGAATCACCGGTCGGCGGGCCGCGGTCGCGGCTGCGTCCAGGGGATTGGGCTTCGGGATCGCGGACGCGCTCGCCGCCGAAGGCGTCAAGGTTGCGATCTGCGGCCGGAACCGCGAGACGATCGACGCGGCTGCGGTCGCCATCGGTCGCGGGAGTGTGCCCGTCGTCGCCGACGTCTCGCACGTCGAGGGGGCCGCCGGATTCGTTCGCGATGCGCGGGCCGCGCTGGGCGGGATCGACATCCTGGTGCTCAACGCCGGCGGACCTCCGGCCGGCGACTTCGCCCACACCACGGTCGAGCAGTACCTCGCGGCCTTCGAGCTGAACTGCCGCGGCGCGATCGCGATGTGTTACGAGGCGGTCCCGGCGATGCGGGAGCGCGGGTGGGGCCGTGTGGTCGCGATCACATCGATCGCGGTCCGCCAGCCGATCCCGAACCTGATCTTGTCGAATACGGCGCGCGCGGGCCTTACCGGCTTCCTGCGCACGCTCGCGCGCGAGGTTGCGAGCGACGGGGTCACGGTCAACTCGTTGTTACCCGGGTTGCACGCGACCGAACGGATCGCCGCGCTGCACGGCTCGGGCGGTGATCCGGCCGCGGGCGTGCCCGCGGGAGTGATCGGCGACCCGGGCGACTTCGGCCGGATCGGAGCGTTCGTGTGCTCCGAGCACGCGCGCTACATGACGGGCACTGCGATCCAGGTCGACGGCGGCGCGTACGGCGGCTTGCTGTGATCCGTCACATCGTGCTCCTGAGCTTCGTCGAGACTGCGACCGACGCGCAGGTACAGGCGGTCGAGGACGCACTGTCGACCCTTCCCTCCCGGCTTCCGCAAGTACGCGCGTACGTGATCGGCCGCGATCTCGGAGTGAACGAAGGAAACGCGAGCTTCGCCGTCGCCGCCGACTTTGCGAGCATCGACGACTACATCGTCTACCGGGACGACGCCGAGCATCGGCGCATCATCGCGGAGCTCATCTCGCCGATCCTGGCCGCGCGCACCGCCGTGCAGTACGAGATCTCGTGACTTTAAGGAGGGTCATGGAACTGAGCAAAGCACTCGATTTCGCCCGGGTGAACACCCATTCCCTCCTGACCACGATCCGCGCCGGCGGTCGGCCGCAGTTGTCGAACGTGCTCCACCACGTCTACGACGACGGCTTGATCCGCATCTCGATCACAGCCGATCGGGCCAAGTACAAGAACATGGTGCGTGAGCCCTGGGCCGCGCTGCACGTCACTCAGCCCGACTTCTACGCCTACGCGGTGCTCGAGAGCGACGTCGAGCTGTCGCCCGTCGCGACGCGAACCGACGACGCGACGGTGGAGGAGCTCGTCGAGTACTACCGCGCGGCAGTGGGGGAGCACAACGACTGGGACGCCTACCGCCAGTCGATGGTCGCCGATCGTCGCGTCATCGTCAGGCTCGAGCCCAACCGCGCCTACGGAATGTTGTAGTCCGACTCTGGAACGCTACGAGGCGGCGACCGCGGTCGCCTTGGCCCATCGGTAGTTTGGCTTGCCCGCGGGGGTGCGTTCCACGGTGTCGACGACGACGATCCGGCGCGGCAGCTTGTAGCCGGCGAGCGCGGTGCGGCAGTGCTCGGTCAACAGCTCGAGCGACACCGTGCGACCGGCGCGCGGCGCGATCACCGCGGCGACCGACTCGCCCCATCGTTCGTCGGGTACGCCGACGACCACCGCGTCGAACACGTCGGGATGACTTTTGAGCACCGCCTCCACCTCCTCGGGGAAGACCTTCTCGCCGCCGGTGTTGATGCATTGCGAGCCGCGCCCCAGCACCGTGATCGTGCCGTCGTGCTCGATGACCGCGCGGTCGCCCGGGATCGCCCAGCGAACACCGTGCATCTCGGTGAACGTCGCCGCTGTTTTCTCCGCGTCCTTGTAGTAGCCGACGGGCACGTGGCCGCGGCGGGCGAGGAGCCCGATCTCGCCGGCCGGCGCGATGTCGCCCTCCTCCGTGATCACCGTCGTCCATTCGTTCATGTGAAAGCGCGGACCCTTGTCGGTGACGTCGACTGCCCCGTTCGCGCCCGTCTCCGACGCGCCGAACGCGTCGATGATCGCTACGTTCGGTGCACGCTCGTTGAGCTCCTGCTTGATGGCGGGGGAGAGGATCGCACCGCCGGAGACGAGAGCGAACAACGTCGATGGCGCCGTGCGATGGGCGAGCGCGTCGACCAGTGGGCGCGCCATCGCGTCGCCGACCAGCGAGATCACGTTCACGCCCTCTCGCTCGACGAGATCCCAGATCTCGTCGGCGTCGAAGCGCCGGCTCGCGTTGAGCGTCACCGAATTGCCGCCGAAGAGCGCGACGAAGGTTGACCACTGCGCGTTGCCGTGCATCAGCGGCGCGAGCGCGAAGCTGATCCCGGGCGTCCCGCTGAGATTCTTCGTGAGATCAGCCGGATGTTCGATGCCCGGACCGCCGTAGTTCCCGCCGCCCATCGCGGCGAAGAAGATGTCCTCGGCGCGCCACATCACGCCCTTCGGCATGCCGGTGGTGCCGCCGGTGTAGAGGACGTAGAGGTCGTCGGGCGAACGCGGGAGCAGGCCGTCGCGGGTCGGCTCCGCGGCCGCGAGCGCGTCTTCGTAGTCGACCGCGTCGAGACCCGCGGTCACCGTGTTCGTGCCGTCGTCGAGCTGGACGAGATGGCGGAGCTTGGGAACACCGGGCAGGACCGAGACCACGTGCGGCCCGAACTCCGCCTCGAAGATCAGTGCGACGAGATCGGCATTGTCGAAGAGGTAGCGCAGCTCCTCGACGACGTAGCGGTAGTTCACGTTGATCGGTACCGCCCGAGCCTTGAAGCAGCCGAGCATCGACTCGACCCATTCGGCGCGGTTGAAGGCGTAGATGCCGACATGCTGGCCGGGAAGAACTCCGACGTCGCGCAGGTAGTGCGCCACTCGGTTCGCGCGCTCGTCGAGCTCGCGATACGTGAGGCGGCGATCGCCGGCGATGAGCGCGGTGCGATCGGGCACCGCGTCGGCCACGGCCTCGAACAGGTCGGCAAGGTTGAACTCCATCCGGCGACACTACCGAGCGCTCCGGTCGCGCTCGTTGCCGGTCGTCGCCCGTCGTCGGATGGAGTGAGTAACGTCCGCCGGCGTGAGCGTGTGGCTGCAAGAGGCGCGGGCGTACCCGAACGGAGTCGTCTGCACTCCGCATTACCTCGCCTCCGCGGCCGGGGCCGCGATGCTGGCCGAGGGCGGGAACGCGATCGATGCCGCGTTCGCGGCCAACTTCGTCCTCGGAGTCGTGACGCCGTACATGTGCGGCTTCGGCGGCGACCTGCTCGCGATGGTGTGGGACGGTGGGCTGAGCGCGTACCGGGGCGTGGGCCGTGCGCCCGCCGGCGCGACCGCCGACTTCGTCCGGGCGCAATCGGGTGAGTCGGAGATGCCGGTCTTCGGTCCGCACCCCGTGACCGTGCCGGGCGCGGTCGAGGCGTGGTTCACGCTCATCGAGAAGTTCGCGACGCGGTCGTTCGGGGAGCTCGCGCAGCGGGCGCTCCTTTACGCGGAAGAGGGTTTTCCGGTCACCAAGCGGGGCGCGTGGTTCTTCGAGAACAGCGCGATCCTCTACGACCACTTCGGTCTCTCCGACTTTCACGACGCCTACGGCGACGTCTCGGCCGGCGATTGGATCCGTCAACCCGAGCTCGCGCGGACCATCCGCACGTTGGCAGCCGACGGCCCCGACGCCTACTACCGCGGGCCGATCGGCGCGGCGATCGCCGAGCGGATCCAGCACGCCGGCGGCTGCATGACCGCCGCCGACGTTGCCGCGCACGCGGGCGCGTGGGTCGAGCCACTGCGGGCGCCGTTCCGTGACGTCGAGATTCTCGAGATGCCGCCACCGACGCAAGGACTCACCGCGCTCGAAGCCCTGCGGATCGTCGACGGCTTCGAGCTCGGGCCGGACGACGGGCCGGATCGCGAGCACCTGTTGATCGAGGCGGTCAAGCTCGCGCTCGCCGACCGCCGGCAGTACCTCGGCGACCCCGACGCGATGACGATTGCGCCGGAACGACTTCTGCGCGACGACTGGATCGCGTCGCGACGTGCCGAAGTCGATCCGCGGCGCGCGCGCCCGGCGCGTGCACACTCCGAACCCGACGGCGGCACGATCTACATGTGCGCAGCCGACCGCGACGGAATGCTCGTGAGCCTCATCCAGTCGAACTTCGGCGGCGCCGGTTCCGGGCTGCGTGTCGGGGAGTGGGGTCTCAACCTGCACAACCGCGGGTCGGCGTTCGTGCTCGACGACGCGCACCCGAACGGCATCGGGCCCCGCAAGATGCCGTTGCACACGCTCATCCCCGCGATGTCGATGAGCGAAGGTCGTCCGTGGCTGGTGTTCGGCACCGAGGGCGGCCACGGCCAGGCGCAGACCCACACGCAATTGATGGTCCGCATGCTCGTCGACGGCGACGACCCACAACGCGCGATCAGCGCGCCGCGGTTCACCATCGATCCCGCGACCGGACGCATCGCGATGGAGGACCACTTCGATCCGGCCTGGATCGACGACCTCCGTGGCCGCGGCCACGAGATCGACGTCGTTCGGGGCTACCGCCACGGTCCGGGGATCGCGCACGCGATCGAGTGCATGGACCGCGGGTACCGCTGCGGTTCCGATCCGCGTGCGGAGGGCGGCGCGTCCGGTCTGTAGCCCGTACCCTTGAGACCGATGGTCGACGCTCGGTCACGGGTTATGACAATTCCGAATCTCATCTCGCTGGCCCGGCTGCTGTGCGTACCCGTGTTCTTGTGGATGCTGTGGGAGCCTCACCCCGCCCGTCGCGGAGCCGCGGTATTGCTCGCGGTACTCGGCGCGACCGATTGGGTCGACGGGTGGATCGCGCGCCACTTCGACCAGGGCAGCGAGTTGGGCAAGATCCTCGACCCGACCGCCGACCGGGCGCTGCTCGTCGCGGCCGCGGTCGCGCTCTTGCGTGAGGGACTCGCGACCGGTATCCAAGTGATCTTGTGGCTCGTCCTCGCGCGTGAGGTCCTCATCGCGATCGCAACTGTGGCGCTCGCGGTCGCGGGCGCGCGCCGCATCGACGTCGTGTGGGCCGGAAAAGCCGGCACGCTCGCACTCATGATCGCGCTGCCGATGTTCCTCATCGCCGATGCGGCCCATTCGGTACGCACCGTGTTCGAGGTTCTCGGTTGGGGTTTCGCGATCGGGGGAATCGTGCTCGGGTACTTCGCGGCGGCGAAGTACGTACCCGCGGCGCGCGCGGCGTTGCGGGAAGGACGGACCGCGCGGCTCCACGCGGAGGTGGCTTCATGAAGGCTGTGATCCTGGCCGGCGGTGAAGGAACGCGTCTTCGCCCACTGACGAGCAACCAGCCCAAGCCGATGATGCCGATCGCGAACGCTCCGATGATGGAGCACATCGTGCGGCTGCTCGCGACCCACGGGTTCGACGACATCGTCGTCACGGTGGCGTTCCTGGCGAATCACATTCGCAATTACTTCGGCGACGGGTCGGAGTTCGGCGTGCGGATGCGGTACGCGACCGAGGAGTCACCGCTCGGCACCGCGGGCTCGGTGCGCAACGCCATGGACGAGCTCGACGACACGTTCCTCGTCGTGGCGGGCGACGCGTTGACCGACGTCGATCTCGGCGGCGTCATGAAGGCGCACCGTGCCGCCGACGCCTTTGCGTCGATCGCGCTGAAACGGGTCGAGAACCCGGTCGAATTCGGCATCGTCATCACTCGAGAGGACGGCACGATCGAGCGTTTCCTCGAAAAACCCACGTGGGGCGAGGTCTTCTCCGACACCATCAACACCAACATCTACGTGCTCGAGCCCGAGATCTTCGACTTCATCCCAGAAGGAGAGGTCGTCGACTTCTCGGGCGACGTGTTCCCGAAGGTGCTGGAGCACGGCAAGAAGCTGATCGGTCACGTGATCGACGGCTACTGGGAGGACGTCGGAACCCTCGAGGCGTACCGGCGCGCGCACGAGGACATCCTCGACGGCCGGATGCACCTCGAGATGCCGGGCTTCGAAGTGCGAGACGGAGTGTGGCTGGGGGAGGGCGCCGATCTGTCGCCCGACGCCGAGGTCTACGGCCCCGTGCTGATCGGCGACAACTCGCGGGTCGAGGGGGGAGCGGTGCTCCGCCCGTACACGGTGCTTGGAACCGATGTCGTCGTGAAGGCAGATGCCGAGTTGGAACGCTGCGTCGTGCACGACCACGTGTACATCGGTCCCGGCGCGCGCCTGCGCGGCGCGGTCGTCGGCAGGGCCAGCGACATCCGCGACGGCGCGCGGATCGAGGAGAACGTGGTAATCGGCGACGAATGCTTCGTCGGAGCGCACGCGATCATCAATCCGTCGGTGAAGATCTATCCGTTCAAGATGGTGGAGCCCGGCGCGCTCGTCACGTCGTCGATCGTGTGGGAGAGCAAGGGCGCGCGCACGCTGTTCGGACGGCGCGGGGTGCGCGGCCTCGCGAACGTCGACATCACGTCCGAGGTGGCGGTGCGGCTCGCAATGGCGTACGGAACGGCGCTGAAGAAGGGCGCGGTCGTGTGCACAAGTCGCGACACGAGTCGCTCGGCTCGGGCGCTGAAGCGCGCGTTGATCGCCGGTCTCAACCTGAGCGGCGTGCACGTCATGGACCTCGAGCTGTCGACCGTGCCGCTCACGCGCTTCCAGGTGCGCACCCAAAACGCCCAGGGCGGGATCAGCGTGCGGCTCGCGTCGGGAGACGCCGACAGCGTCGAGATCCGCTTCATGGACGAGTACGGCGCCGACATCGACGAGGGCGCACAGCGCAAGATCGAGCGGTTGCTCTACCGGGAGGACTTCCGGCGCGCGTTCGCGGGCGATATCGGCGACATCGTGTTCCCCCCGAGAGCGATCGAGTTCTATACGGCGGCGCTGGAGGCCAGCGTCCAGCCCGAGCGCCTCCGGCGTCGGGCGTTCAAGGTCGTCCTCGACTATTCGTACGGCGCGACGTCGATCCTGATGCCGAACGTGCTCGCCAAGCTCGGCGCCAGCGTTCTCGCGGTCAATCCGTTCGCCGCGACGAGTGGCGCCATGGCCACCGACGACGACCACGAGACCCGGATCAAGGCCATCGGCGACCTCGTGCGCACGTCCGGGTCCGATCTCGGATACGTATTCGATCCCGACGGCGAGACGGCCACGATCATTGACGACCAGGGCGTTCCCCTCTCGTCGGAGTCTGCGCTCCTCGCCTTGGTGAAGCTTGTCTGCGAGCTGCGACCGGGCTCACGCCTCGCGCTGCCCGTCTCGGTGAGCCGGGAGGCGGAGAACCTCGGGCAACGCAATGGCGCGCCGATCACTTGGGCGAAGCTGTCGGCGTCGCACCTGATGGAGATCGCCGGCAGCGGTGCCGTCGACTTCGCAGCCTCGCAGGAGGGCGGCTTCATCTGGCCGTCGTTCCTGCCCGCGTACGACGCGGTCGCCACTCTCGTGCACCTGCTCGACCTGCTCGCGTCGAGCGGTCGCGCGCTGTCGGCGATCGTGGCCGAGGTGCCCGAAACGCACGTCGCGCACGACATCGTTCCGACACCGTGGGAGCGCAAGGGAACGGTGATGCGCGGCATCATGGAACGGGCGAAGGACTTCCCGACCGTGCTCGTAGACGGCGTGAAGATCGTGTACCCCGAAGGGTGGGCGCTCGTGTTGCCCGACCCCGAGCTCGCGATCACACATATCTGGGCCGAGGGCGCGAGCGACGTCGAGGCGCGGCGTCTCGTCGCGATCTACGCCGGTCAGGTCGCCGAGCTCACGCAATAGCTACGCTCCCGGGCCATGGACATCCCCGAGGATCTTCGTTACAGCCGCGAGCACGAGTGGGTCCGGCTGACCGGCAGCGTGGCCCGCATCGGTATCACCGACTTCGCCCAGGACAGCCTGGGCGACGTGGTGTTCGTGCAGTTGCCCGACGTCGGACTCGATGCCGTGGCCGGCGCGAGCATCAGCGAGATCGAGTCGACGAAGTCGGTGTCCGACGTCTACGTGCCGCTGACGGGTGTCGTGTCCGCCGTGAACGAGGCGCTGGGTGACCAGCCCGAGCTCGTCAACCAGGACCCCTACGGGACGGGCTGGATGTTCGAGCTCGAGGTGACCGACGTCAGCGAGGTCGACGGGTTGCTCGACGCCGCGGCGTACCGGCAGCTGATCTCGGCGGAGGACCCGGAGCATTGAGCGTCGGTCGAGCGTCCACGACCCTCGACGTTTACCCTCTTGTTGAGGTGCAGGCAGCCGTTGTCGCATCCGGCCCGCATCGCTAGCCTGACCCCGTGATCTGCGTCCGCTGTGGACATCAGAATCCCGAGGATGCCCGGTTCTGCTCGTCGTGCGGCGCGCCCCTCGGCTCCGGCGACAACGAGGAGACGACGCTCACCCTGTCGGCTGTCGAGGCCGCGACCGAGGAGGACGAGCTCGAGCGCTACCTCGACGGGCTCGCGCCCGGGGTCGGCATGCTCGTCGTCCGGCACGGTCCGAACGCGGGATCGTCGTACCGCCTCGAGGAGCCGGCGACGGCGATCGGACGCCATCCCGACTCCGACATCTTCCTCGACGACATCACGGTCTCCCGCCGTCACGTCGCGGTCGAGCGCGGTCCCGACGGGTACACGTTGCGCGACGTCGGTTCGCTCAACGGCACCTACGTGAATCGCAAGCGCGTCGACGAGGCGCATCTTCGTCACCACGACGAAGTGCAGATCGGTCGCTACCGCTTGAGCTTCGTTCTCGGCGGTGCCAACGGCGAGCGGGACGCCTGAGCATGGCCAAGCGGGCGCACTCGTCGATCGGCGACGTGTTGAACCAGCTGCGTGACGAGTTTCCCGACATCACGATCTCGAAGATCCGGTTCCTCGAGAGCCAGGGTCTCGTCGAACCCGAGCGCACCCCGTCGGGCTACCGGAAGTTCTACGCGGCCGACGTCGAGCGATTGCGGTTCATCCTGCGCGAGCAGCGAGAGCACTTCCTGCCGTTGAAGGTCATCAAGGAGCGGCTCGACGAGGTCGACCGCGACGGCGGCTTCACCGCGATCGCGGCGACGGATGGCGGCGGCGAGCGCACCGTCGATCCCGCCACGGTCGACGCGTTGTTCGAGGAGACGCGGAAGGCGGCGCAGAGCGCCGAGGCACGCTCGGCCTCCGAGCACGTTCAGGACGACGAGGGCGCCGAAGTCCTCGCTCCGGCCGAGAGCGGGGTCAACCTGACCCGGGCCGAGCTCGTGCGCGCTGCCGGCATGACCGACGAGGATCTGGCCCGCCTCGAGGAGTACGGGCTGGTCACGCCCAGTGTGTCGACCGGCGAGCGGGTGTTGTTCGACGACGACTCGCTCGCGGTGGCGCGCGTGTGCGCGGCGTTCATGCGCCACGGCATCGAGCCTCGGCACCTCCGTATGTACCGGGCGTTCGCGGAGCGCGAAGCCAGTCTTTTCGAGCAAGTGCTGTTGCCTTATCGCCGCCAACGCAACCCGGATGCACAGGCGCGTACCTCCGAGACCCTCGGCGAGCTGGCCGGTCTCGGGCGCCGTCTGCGCACCGCGCTCCTACGCCAGACGGTCCGGCGCACGTTCAACAACTGACGTGACGCCGACGGTGCTCCTCGACCAGGCGGCAATCGACGGCCACGTCCGGCGCCTCGGTCGCGAGATCGCACGCGATCATCCCGACGGTGTCGTACTCGTCGGCGTGCTGAAGGGCGCACTCATCTTTCTCGCCGACCTCGCGCGCGCCGTACCCGACGTCGACGTCACCATCGACTTCATCTCGATCTCGCGCTTCGCACCCGATTCCGGCCGGGTCAAGATCCTGCACGACCTCGCGTGCGACATCGGCGGGCGCGACGTCGTCGTCGTCGAGGACATCATCGACACCGGATTGACGCTCGCGTATCTCGTCGCGCAGCTGTCGGCCCGCGGACCGCGCCGCCTCTCAACGTGCGCGATGCTCGACCGGTCCTCGAGGAGAATCGTCCCGCAAGTGGTCGACTACCGGGGCATCGAGCTCGGCAACGAGTACGTGCTTGGTTACGGACTGCACGTTCGCGATCTCTACCGCAATGTTCCCTACGTCGTCGCGGCCGACCGCGACACGCTCGTGACCCGGCCCGACGCGTACGTGGACGACCTGTACCGCCTGGCGGATTCGGCGTCGCGGCCCGGTGGTAGGGTGACCGTCGACCCCACGGAGGAAGCGTGATTCGCCTTTCGCTCATCGGTGTGCGCGTCGAGGTCCCCACGAATCAGCCCATCGTGCTGTTGCGCGAAGAGGGCGGCACCCGCTTCCTCCCGATCTTCATCGGGTCTCCGGAGGCGACGGCGATCGTGTACGCCTTGCAGGGGATGGACACGCCCCGGCCGATGACCCACGACCTGTTCAAGACCGTGCTCGACGGCCTCGCGGTCACCGTCGACCGCGTCGAGATCACCGCACTGCACGACGGCACGTTCTTCGCGGAGATCGAGCTCGACCGGGAAGGCACCAAGTCGCGGATCTCGTCACGGCCTTCGGATGCGATCGCGCTCGCGGTTCGCTTCGGCGCCGAGGTCCCGATCTTCGCCGACGAGGCGGTCCTCGACGAGGCCGGCGTGCTCTTCGAGGCCGACGAGGAAGAGCACGAGGTCGAGCAGTTCCGCGAGTTTCTCGACAACATCACCCCCGAGGATTTCGCCCAGTAGCGCCCTTGGGTCCGTAGACCTGTGGAAAAGCTTCAGGTTTACGGTTCGACCCCGATGTAACTACACTCATGTCAGCACGTCCGGGGGTACGGCCGGCCGCAGGAGCAGTAGTTGCGAGGGAGCACTGATGTCCGAGCCCGGGTACCGCGGTCCGCAGGTGTGCAAGATCGTAGGGATCACTTACCGCCAGCTCGACTACTGGGCGCGTACCGGTCTGGTCCGACCGTCGGTCATGGACGCGAACGGCAGCGGTACGCAACGTCTCTACTCGTATCGCGATCTCGTCGAGCTCAAGGTCATCAAGCAGATGCTCGACGCGGGCATCTCGTTGCAGTCGGCGCGCAAGGCTGTCGAGTCGTTGCGTGCCTTCGACGAAGGACTCGCGTCGGTGCGGATCGTCATCCAAGGCCCGAACGTCGTGCTCGCGCAGAGCGATGAACAGGTGATGGATCTCCTGCGCGGCGGCCAGGGCGTGTTGAGCGTCGTACTCGATATCGAGCCGCTGCAACAGACGATCACCGAAGCCGTACAACTCGCATTCGACACCGACGGCACTCCGCGCGTGGCCGCGCGCTAGGAAGCTCGGAGCGCGTCATCGATAGCGAACAGCTCCCGCACGAGCTCGTCCGATTCGCGCACAACTCCGAGCGGCAGTTCGCGAAGCTGCTCGACTTCTACGGGATCGCCTGGGAGTACGAGCCGCGGACCTTCACGCTCGAGCACGATCGTGACGGCCGGACGGTGCAGGCGTTCGCTCCCGACTTCTACCTGCCCGCGTACGACCTCTACATCGAGATCACGACCCTCAACCAGAAGCTCGTGACGAAGAAGAACCGCAAGGCCCGCCGGCTGGTCGAGCAGCATCCCGAGGTGTCGATCCGGGTCCTGTACCAACGCGACTACCTGCACCTGCTCGTGAAGTACGGACTCGAGCCGCCGTCGCAACTCGTCGATGCCGACGCGCCTGCCCGCACCGACGCACCTCCGCCGGCGCCGCTCGACCTCGGCCGCCGTCCGCGATCCGTCGCGACCGGCTCCGCGGCCGAGAGCGCATGAGCGACGAGCTTCGTCACAGTCCGCTCGACGCGCAGCATCGGGCCCGCGGTGCGCGCATGGTGCCGTTCGGCGGTTGGGACATGCCCCTGCAGTACGCGAGCGTGCTCGAGGAGCATCGCGCGTGTCGCACGCGTGCCGTCGTCTTCGACGTTTCCCATCTGGGAACGGTCGAGTGCCGCGGGCCGGGTGCGTTCGAGCTGTTGCAGTGGCTGCTCACGAACGACCTGCGCAAGATCGAGTGCGGGCGAGCGCAGTACACGCATCTGCTCGATCCGCACGACGCCCATGTCGTCGACGACATCATCGTGTGGTGGGTCGACGACGATCACTTCTTCGTGATGCCGAACGCCTCGAACACCGACGAGCTGCTCGCGGCGTTTGCCGATGGCCTCGCGCACACCGAAGGCGAGGTCGAGTTCGCCGATGCAACGGCGACGCGCGCTGTGCTGGCAGTACAAGGGCCCCAGGCCCGGGCGCTCCTCGCGCGGGTGAATCCGGAAGCGGCCGCGGTTGCGCGCTTCGATGTGAAGCGGGTGGGTGACCTCGTGGTCGCTGGTACCGGCTACACGGGCGAGGACGGCGTCGAGCTGCACGTAGCCGCCGCGGAGGCTCCGCGACTGTGGGACGCGCTGGGCGACGCCGGGATCGAGCCGGCGGGTTTGGGCGCACGCGACACGCTGCGCCTCGAGGCCGGTCTGCCGTTGCACGGCCACGAGCTCGGCCCCGGTATCACTCCGCTGCAGGCGGGGCTGGGTTGGGTGGTCGGGTGGGACAAGCCCGACTTCCGGGGCCGCGACGCGCTCGCGGCGGAGCGGCAGCGGGGGATCGCACGGCGACTACGCGGGCTATCCGTCGAAGGCCGTCGCCCACCACGCGAAGGGTCGCGCGTCCTGCGCGACGGCGCGGAGGTCGGCATCGTTACGAGTGGCAACTTCTCGCCGATGCTCGGGCACGGCATCGCGCTGGCGTTCGTTCCGCCGAACGTCGAGCCCGGCGACGCGTTGCAGGTCGACGTGCGGGGTCAGTTGCTCAACGCCCGCGTCGTGCCGCTCCCGTTCGTAAGGAAGTGACACGCCTGTGACCGAGCGATCGGAGCAGTTTCCGCCACTCGCGCCCGCGCGCGCGGCGATCTGGTCGGACTTCGGGAAGTGGGACACGGTCTGGTTCCCGAAGTTTCTCGGGATCGAGGTGGAGGAACTGCGCCAGGACTACGCGCGGATGCGTCTTCGGTACCGGCCGGAGTTCCGTCAGCCGGCCGGGGTCGTGCACGGCGGCGTGATCGCCTCGATGATCGACACCGTCGTCGTGCCGGCCGTCGGTTCCGGCTACGACGAGCGGCGCCGGTTGTTCACGATCGACATCCAGTTGCGCTTCCTCGCGCCCATCGTCGAAGACGACCTCGTCGCCGAAGGATGGATCGCTCAACGCGGGCGCCAGATCGTGTTCTGCGACGCCGAGGTCCGCAGCGGTTCCGGAACGCTCGCCGCGACCGCGACGCTCGTCTACAAGGTTTCCTCGAAGTCGGTCACCTTCTAGCGATCACGGGTGATCAGCGAGGAAACGAAGGAGTGCGGCGTTGTATTCGTCGGGACGTTCGAAGTAGGGGGAGTGACCGGCGTCACCGATCTCCACGACCGTCGCGTTGGTGAGACGCGATGCACTCTCGGTCACGAGTGGAGCGGGAAAGAGCGCGTCGTCGGAGCCGGTGATCACGAGGAGGGGGATGCCGAGCGCGTCCAGCGCGGCGTGCTCTATCCGCGCGCCTATCAGCACTCGTGCGACGGCGGCCATCGGCGGATCATGGAACGTGTTGAGCTGTTGGTAGAGGAAAGCTCGCGCGGGCTCGCGCCCGACGAACGAGGATGCGAGTGCGCTGTGGACGCCCAAGCGGCTCTCGTCGGCGCCGGCCGCGGTCGCGACGAAATTCGCGAAGTGTTCGGCGAGCGCGTCGGTCCACAGGCCGCCGACCGTGTTCGACAGCGTGAGCGACCGCAGCCGCCGCGGTTGTGCAAGCGCGAAGGCCGTCGCCCACCAGCCGCCCATCGACTGCCCGACGAGGTGCACGCGATCAGCGCCGATCGCCTCCAGGATGGCGACGAGATCGTCGACGGCCGCGTCCATGCCGAGCACGCCGGTCGCGAACGTCGAGCGGCCGAAGCCGCGGCTGTCCCACGTGACGACGCGGTATCCGGCGTCGGCGAGTGGGGGAACCTGCTGGAACCATGCTGCGTGGGAGCCGCCCGCGCCGTGGGTGAGCACGACCGCGGGCGCGTCGTCGGCGCCGGTCACCTCGTAATAGATGGTCTCGCCGCCCGACGCGACCGTCGCCGTTTTCCAGAGATGCGTCATCGGCGGGAGGGCGATGGCCCGATTGCGTCACTGTGACGTATTAGGGACGACACGGGCACGCGGTCAGCCGGCCGGGAGGTCACTGCGGCCGCCCGTCGCCCACCAGGAGGCCGTCAGGCGCAGTCCATCGACGTTGCCGCGCGGCTGTATCTCTTCGTAGATCCGTTTGTAGCCGGTACGCCGGATGCGCCAGGCGCCGTCCTGCTTGACGTACTCGTCGTCGTAGAAGGAGCAGCCCCGGATCGAGAGCTGGAAATCGGTCATCACCACGACGTCGTCGAGTGCCCAGACGCCATGGGCCGTATCGGGGCCGGTGAGATCGATCTCGGGATGATGCATCTTGTGGCTCGAGAGGAAGGTCTCGGCACCCATGGAACGGCGCAGGAAGTCGACGATCGCGTCTCGGCCCTCGAACGAGTAACCGCCGCCGCTGTACGACGCGTGCGCGTCGGGCGTGAAGCACTCGGCGATCTCGTCCCATCGCTTCTGGTCGAGACAGCGGGCGTACTTGTACTTGAGCCGCTTGATCAGCTCGATCTCTACGAGGTCGTCAGGAGTCATGGGGGCGAGGCTCGCCTTCTCGGCTCAACCACGCAAGTTGACATAACGGGCATTATCGGCGTTTCGCCACGGACAGTGAACGCAGCTCGGACGCACTCGTGACAATCCAGACATCTTCTAGAGGAATCGCCCAAGCATGAACAATCCGTAACCGCATTTCGGCATGAATAGTACAAAGCATCCGGACCTGCCCGTAAGCATCACCCACCATGAACCGACCGAAATTTGCCTGCCGCCGGGACCCCGAACCCGTCGACACGCAGTCACCACACCGAGGACGAGCCACTACTCGACCATCGTCCCACCGTGCGCCGTTCGGAGCCTCCTGACGGTTATTTCGCGGAGTTACCAAGCCAGGTCACGCACGGTGCACGTACCAGCGGAGCACGAGGGCGACCACACCCAACGCGCCGAGCGCCGTGATCGTGAACGACCACAGACCCAAGAAAACGCCCATCGCGACGTCGTAGTGCGTCAAGGGCTTCGGCGGCCAGTTCGTTGGTTCCATCACGTCTCCCCGTCGTTGATCGAGCGCGCATCATCGCACCACACCACACGCGTCCGCGTGCGGGCTCCGTCGTCCGCTCAAGCTGTCAAGGGCACGAAAACCGTTCCGGTTTTTCGGCTGCGCCGACCCTTGACAGAACGCTCCCGACTGCGCATCCGTCCCGGCAAGCCGGGATGCCCCGGCACGGCACAGTGCCAACAACCTTGGGAGGTTTGCAATGACAGTCAGTGTACGAATCCCCTTCGACCACGGTGCCTCGACTCTGGTCGTCAACACGCACGGTACGAACGGTGCCAGCCTCGGCGTCTACGCCGGCACAACCCTCGCAACATCGCTCAACATTCAACTCACGCTCCCCGAGGCGATCGCGTTGACGGAAGCACTCCGACAGGCGCTGCGGTAATGCGCGTCGTCGTCACCAACATCAACCCGTACCCGTTGCGGCCGTTCGAACCGATCGTCGTCACCGGCTGGTGGACGAGCTGCGTGACGTGCGAAGCGATCGACGTAGAGCGGCCGGCGCCCTGGTGCGTCGAAGCCGAGAACGAGCAGCAAGCCATCGACTACGCGATGGGTCACTGGCGTCTATCGCACCAAGGGGAAGTGATGGAGTTCACGCTCGAAACGCAGCTCAGCTTCAACATTCCCGCGGAGGTGACGCCATGAGCGCCCACGACGCTCGCCGGGCGCGCGAGATCGCCACCGGCCACGCCGATATGGGCCTCGTGCTGCGCGATCGCTACGGAGCGATGGTCTTTGCCCGCGTCTACGAGCAACAGCCACAAGACGAGCGCACGCACTTCATCCAACGCTGTTCAGTGGATTGGAACGTCACCGAGCAGATGCTCTGGCGATCGCTGCGCAGAGGACGAGCACAGTGGCAGGCCGAACGCGCCGTCAGCGACAGCACCAAGCCCTTCGACAACGACTGACCTCCCAAGGCGCCGAGCGGCGAGCTGCATTTCCGTGGCTCGCCGCTCTTGCGCGTCCGCGTCGATCGGCGGGCCCCCTGGTGGAATCGAATCGCCGAAAGCCTCGACCTCGATGCGAGCCAGATACTCGTTCACCGCCTCTGGATCATCGTCAACCTCGGCCATTCGCAACAAGCCAAGCCGAGCGCCACGCATACGACACACCGCCGGCCACAACTCCCCCGAGATCACCGCGACCACAACCCCGCCGACCTCTTCGGCAGCGTGCGCCGCATCAGTCACGAGCTGCACGCCGTATCGAGCCTTGAGCCCCTTCGACCACCGCACAGCGCGCTGACCCTTGGTCGCCCGTTCATACTCCCACCACAACGCCAGGTCCTCGACGTCGCCGTGCGCGGCGAGATCACCAAGGACCGCCCACGCTGACCGATGTTCAGTGAACCGACCCGACTTCAAGTCCGACCGTGCGAGCTCCAAGCCGACGCGCCGCTCGTCGTAGACCTTCGCGGTGTAGTCAGCAATACCGGCTGCACCCCACACCGGGCGCACGTCGCAACCGTTCTGCGCCGAGGGTGGCCGGTAGCCGGCCTTCACGATCTGATGCCGCCAACGCAACCACATCGACCGTTCAAACGCCTTGCGCGCCTTATACCGCAGCGGTCGCGCCGTCAGGAAGAGCACGTGATGGTGGGGGTGCCAGCCGTTGGGACCGTGGTTGACCTCCAAGGCCCGGATAGAGCCCTCGACGCCGTACAAGGTGCGTTCCGCCGACGCTGCGGCACCGGACACCATCGCGGTGTAGGCGGTCGTCACAGCCCGCAACAGCGCCGCGAGCCGGTCGCCCACGTCATGGGGCAGCGTGAACGTCGCGAACAGGACACCGCCGCCGGCCGCGAGGTGCGCGGTGACCGCCTGCTCGATCTCGCCGGCTCGCCCGTTGCGGATCTTCGACGCGCAGCACGGGCAGGCGTGGACGCTCGCGCAGGTCCGGACGTTGCGGAAGTGGGCTCGCGGACCCTTGCGGACGATCGACACGCCATGATCCGCGCTGGCCCGGCCGTTGAGGCAGCCATGCAGTCGGCGGAGCGTCGACAGGGAATTGAGCAGCTCGAGCTGGACGTAACGAACGTCGCGGCGTGCGCGTGATCGTTCCTCGTCGGCCCCCGCTATCGTTTGCAACGCATCTCCCAAGGTGCAGAACTGGCCCGGCGCGAGGGTGCAACCTCGCGTCGGGCCCCTTTTCGGTTACGACGACGCCGGCACTCTCTGACGGTCGCGCCACGCGAGCTGCGCGACCACCACGCCCATGCCAACCAGCACGATCACGTCGCCGATCGAGTACCAGCCACCAAACACACCGGACCCAACGTGGAACCGATCCGACAGCCACAACAACCGGTCGGCGCTCGTCGTGACGTGATGCAAGAACTGCGCCGGCGCCGGGTGACCCAACGGCACAGGCATCCCACGATTCGCCACCACAACCAACAGATTCACGGCCGTGCCCATCGCCACGAGCACCAACCCGTCGACCTGGCGAGACACGTACAACGCCCACACGATCACCAGCAGCTCGCCGGCAGTGAACACGACCCACGCGGCCACGTTCTCGCGCGGCGCCGTCTGCGCCAACGCAGCACCAACCACACCGCACACCGCGGTCAACGTCACGCTCGGTGGACTCGCAGCCGTGAACCTCGCGGCCATGCGCGCACGTGCGCCCGGCGCGACCAGCCAACACGCCACTACGAGTATCGGCACCAACAAGAACACCATCACCTACGCGACCTCCGATAGTGACGAACTCGCACGAGTGCCAACACCAAGAACCCAGCCGAGAACAACAGCCGAACGTCGTAGTACGAGTGCGAGCTCACGCGTCGGCCTCCGAGCGAAGCGCGGCGCCGGCCGGCGCGCTGACGCGCACCTCTCGGCCCCGCCCATCCGGTCGCGGGCACACACACTTCGGTCGCGTTCGTGTCCCACCACAAGCAACGCAGATGCCCGACTCATCCAGGTGAGCGAGCAGCACGACCTCTTCGAGAGTGCTGTACGACTTCCACGCCTTATGACGGCGACGGACATACCAACGCTTCCGGATCGCCTTCACCCGATTCTGAGTGTGAAGAGAGAATTCCTCGAAATCTTCGGCGTTGTACGTCTTGAACCGGAACAGCTCCCTGGCCGGCCACGAGTTGGGCCAACGGACACGACCGCCCGGCTTGCCGTCGAGCAGCGGGAACATCGGCGACGAGAACTGACCGTCCTCGTCGTAGCGCGCGACCTTGCCAGTCTCCGCGCTGCGCACGTAACGGCTCGACACCATCGACCGACAGACCGTGACCTCTTGGGTCACCTCTCGGAACATCTTGTCCGCACGCATCCAGTTAGGCGCCGTCCAAGCGAACTCGATATCGCCCTTCCGGAGCTGGTTCGACAAACGCTGCGCATCGGGGGGCAACACCATCGCCTGGCGCGCCGGGAAAGACGAAGTGATCTCGTCAATCAGGACCGCACACCGCTCGACCGTAAGCAGCTGCGCGAGGTTCACCAACGGGTAGCAGTTCTCGAACCAATCGGTCCCGTCCGGGCTTCCCACGCGCACCGTCGAATACACCGGCCGGCCCCGAGCCAGTGACGGCAACGCCACTTCCTCGATCATCGCCAACGTCTTACCGCCGCCGTTCTTACCGACGTAACCGCGAATCGAGTTACCCATCGAGACCCGCCGTCATCGTCGTTTTCCCCGCACGTCATCGGCCCGGTCCGCCCAACCGCGCCAATACCCACGATCGTGAGCGGCGACGTACCAGCCGCCGATCGCGAAGACACCCCACACCAGCGCAGCCACCACAACCGCGCGGAACGCGCCGAGCGCGAGCGGGAAATACAACACGGAGATCATCGGTCCCACCAATGCACCACCGGGCGCGTGACGACCGCGTCCGTCGCGGCTGCGAGTGGCATCCCTTGGTCGTGCTTCCGAGTGATCGACGCGTGATGATGAACGCAGACCACGCGCAGGTCGCCCATACGTTCGTGTCCGAGCCGTTCGTAGGTCCGGTGATGAACTTCAAGCCTCCCCCGCAACCCGCAGGCCTCGCAGCGTCCACCCGTCCGCCGCAGCTTGCGCCGCCGCTTACGTCGCCACGCTCGACTCTGCATGTAGCGGTCGTAGAACCCTGAGTGTGTGTGCGTCCGATACCGCACGCTCATCGGGGCCACCGCGGGAACTGCGCCCGCTCCGTCGAATCGCCCGGCGCGGCGCGCTTGTCCTCCTGCTTTCCGTGCCGGCGCCGAGCACGCCACCACGAGAACACCAACACACCAAGCACGGCACCGATCACCTCTGCGCCCATTGCCGCTAGTCCTCCCCGACCTTGCCGACGAACGGCAACAACACGATCAATCGACGCGTCAGCCAGATCACCGCGGCAACCCCCACAACGGTCCCCATCGCGGTCACGATCACCGCAACTTGCGTGAAATCCACCCACGCGGACATAGAGCCAGCGTTCGACGCGATGTTGCTCAGCCCGGACCACGTTGACCCGCCCGACGCCACACCCGCGGGGACCGTCCAACGTGGCAACAGATTGACAACGCTCATGAACAACGACCAAAACAGGCCAGCCGAAAAGAGCAGGATCACGATTCCGGCCCCTGACCTCGCAGCGGGCTAAACGCGAACGCGGCCGACAGCACCCCGATCGCGAACCAGCAAAACCCGATCCACAGTCCGATCGTGAACGCGTCCCGCACAAGCGTTGCGCCCGTCGCGATGTTGGAGTCACACGTCGAGAACGGATTGATCGCGGTCGTATGGGTATGGAAGCCCACCGTATCGATCAAGGGCATGTTCATCGTTGGGCCCGCGCAGCCTGCCGAGCCGGCCGAGTAGGACGCAGTGAACGTGCCCCACGCGTTGAATGGCACTTGCATCCAGTTCACATAATCGCCGAGCGGCGAAGCGGAGAAATCGCTGCGCATCGTCGCGAACTGCGCCTGCCAATCGCCCGCCGTGCCCACCGTGATCGCCTGCGCGAAGCAGAGCACGTCAGACGGCCCCTGCGTGATATTCACCCAGGGGAAAACGTCGAAGCCAAACAGATTCAGGCGAGTGAAGAACCCATTGAAGCAAGCCAGCGCCGGACCCGTGCCTGGCTGCGTCGACCCGCAGTTGATGAGACACGTGTCGATCGGCCCGCCGCCCGGAACGGTGTTCGTTTCCGTCGTGCCGTCGTAGTTCTGTTGGTTCAGGTCGACGGCGCCCATGCTGCACCCGACCGCGAGTCGATAAAAGGTGTTCTTCGTCGCAGTGAAGCTACCCGTCAACGACGATGGCGAACTTGCGCCGACCGTCAACGCGACCGTGTCATCAACACTTCCATCGGTTGACCGAACGTGCATCCACGCTCCCGGCGAGTTTCCGCCGCTCCACGTCATAGAGGACGTCGCCGTTACCGTGTCGCCCGACAGCATCGCGAACGCGCTATTAGTCGTTGCGGGCCCGTTCGTGGCGGTCACGTCGCCCGATGGGACCGTCACCGTCACAGTCCCCACATGACAAGTTCCCGTCGTATTAGCGGGGCCGGACCCGTCGGGCCGAGCTGGTGCATTCGTCGGCGCTCCGTACCCTTGCGAAGCCGCGGTCACCGTCGTACACAACGCGTTCACGTCGTTCGTCGAACCGGTCGCCATGAAAATGTTCAGCACCGAGCTACCCGGCGCACTCGCGCACATCGTCCCAGACACCAAAGACGGAGCCGTCCAGCTGACACCACCAGGCGAACCGTTGCAGTACGTACTACTCCCCGACCCGCCCGGTTGACACGTCGCTTGAGAGTCGATCTCTCCCGACACCCGATACCACGCCGAGGTGGTCCCGTTGTAATGGCCCGACAGCAACTGCACGCTCTGAGACTGCCCGACCTCGCCAATCGCACCGTAGGTGCCCGATCCCATGCACGGCGGCCCGTACAGCGGCGCGTTCAACGACTTGCCCGAACTCCACACCGACTCGTTGATCATGGGGAACGGATTCGCCGGACAGTACGGAGGGCTATGCGAATCGGTCACCGCGGCGCCGCCCGTCATCGTCACGTTCGGCGGACCAATGATGTCGCACGCGTAACCCGCGAACGCGTCGTGGGTGTTGTCCCATTGCACCGTTTCCGACACGGTGCCCGCGGTGTTGTCCGTCGACCAAAAATCCAGGGTGCAAGCTGCGCCAATCGGGGCGCCGTTCGCCGTACACCCCCCCGAACAACCCGCCGTAGAACCAGGCGTCCAGGGCCACGACGGAATGGAACCGCTCGCAGTAGCAGCAGCCGCTTCTGGCGCGGTCGCGACCGCCAACGACAACAGGAGAACGAACGCGCTCGCACAGACCGCTACCAACTGGGAAGGCCGGGAGTGTCTGAAATTGTGCACGTTCGTTCTCCTGCGTCGATATAGCGCCCCTACTTGGCGGCGCGCTTGGTCACACGGATGACCAGTCCGATTGCGATGAGCGCCGCGAACACGGGGACCAGGATGGGCCAAACCGTGTTCAGGGTCGTCAGCAACGCCGTCACCGTCGCGGTCGCGCCAGTAGCGGCGATGGCGTCGGGAGTCGGGTCGACCGCAAGGGCGAACGCGACGACAGCCGCGAGGATGCCGCCCATTGCGATGTAGCTCTTCGTGAGTTGATTCAAAATAATCACCTCCCTCCTAGATCAACTGCAAGAGTGCGAGGACAGCGCCAACACACAGACCAACAGCCGCGCAGTTCACCAACCACGCCGGGTCCGTCACCGTGTCGCCTTCCGAACAACTTCCGTAACCAACGCGATACACGCGAGCGTCCCGCCACACATCAAGAACGGCGCCGCGAAGCCCGCCATTTAAATCGTGCTCCGTCGTCGCACCATCAGCAGCACGACACCGATCACCGCGCAGAAAATCACGACGCCGAAACCGACAACGATCGACTGACCGTCCCCCGAGAACGACGCGAGTTGCACAGCGCACGGCGTGTCGCCGTACGTCGTCGTCGTCGTTGGTGCAACCGTCGTCGTCGTCGCCGTCGAGCTGGTCGTCGGAGCTGCGCCGGGGCAACCGGCGCTCGCGGTGATCGAGCCGCCAGACACAGTGACCGGCCACGCACCGGACTGCACAGCGTTCACCGTCGGCGTACCCGAAACCAAGACCGGGACCGTGCCCGACACGCCGACCGTCGGGCTATTCGCTACGTCGACCGACTGGTGGATCACGTCGCAGTACGAGAACGAAATCGCCGTGTACGAGTCGCCCGCGAGCTGGCCCGTCGTCGTACTGCCCATGCTCTCTGAAGACGACAACAGAATCGCCGGCAACCCGGTTCCGTAGTAGTACGTCGTGGTTCCCACCGGCATCCCGTTATCCGCAGCCGCGGGCCCCTGCTGGAACTCGAACACCGACACCGACGACGGCGACTGCTGAGAAAGCGGCGTCTCCCACACGACCGACGCGCTATGCACGATCCGCAAGAACGGAGTGCGAATACCCGCGCCAGCGCCCGTCGAGAGCGTGTAGCGCAGCGACGTGATTTCCCACACATGGCCGGTCGTCGGAGTAATCGTGAAGTTGTTACCACCGCCGGGCGCGGTCACGGTCGAAAAGGACTGCGTACACGACGACGCGGCCGTACCAGTCGCGGCACCAGCAGTCGACGCCCACGCAACACACACCGCACACAGGAGCCAGAACAGGACGCCGGCAATCATCCAACGTCGCCGAACCGCCGACGCGCTCGCGCCCGATGACCCAAGCGGGGGGGCAAAGTCACACGCTTGCGACGCGCGTCGGCTGGTTCGGGTCTTGATCGGCACGGCTACACCCCGTCCCGATTTACAGGGCGCCGGTTACGGCGCCTCTGCGGCCTCTCGCTCAAGCGGGATGATCTGCACCGCGTCAAGGTTCACGTAACTGTCCGACGAACGTGCGACGACTCGCACCGCGACTTGCTCGCCGGCCCTGAGATTCAACGAGGCCAAGTGCTCATGGATTCGCGTCTCTTCGAATGTCTCGCGATCCATTTCCGAGAACGACGCGCGGCGCGAGTACGGCGTGCCGACGTTCACGAACACGTTGAAGAAGCCCGGCACCACCTCCCCGCTCTTGCGTGCGACGGGCTCGACGCGATCGAACGCGCCGACGAGGAACAGACCTTGCAACCGGCCTTCGGCCATGGAGCTACACCCTCCGGTGATGGTCGCAGCTTCGCGCTGGCGACGTTTCGTTGCGAGTGTTCTACCTGACCGAACAACCGTTCGCAAGCACCCGAGCGCGACGCGACCGACGCCCCCCAAGGGTGTAGCTCAGGAAACGCCGGACACGTCAGGTGTATACCCTACATCAACCGCCACCAACAGTGACGCCACACCGGGTATTATCGGCGTTCGGGGTAGATGCTCGCCGAGCGGTCTCGGGTTCGTTGCGAGATCGCGTTGGGTGTTCGTTTCGCAAATCGCGCTGCGCGTTCGCGCTGATTGCCGCGGCGCGAAACGTTGTGCGTCGTATGCTGCGCGGGTTGCGGAATCTGGGGTCAGCGATCTCGCGACGGGCAACCGGCAACTGGAAGCAAGCGAGGCGCCTCGGGCGACCTTGCGACTGGAGGCACTCGGTGAGACGGATCGACGCCTTCGCGCGGCGCGCCCGCGGTCTGCGCCGCGCACGCGCTTGGACTCGCCGCTTCGGCACGGCCGGCGCCGGTGCGCTGCTGATCGTCGTTGTGATGGCGTCGCCCGCGTGGGCGCACCATCCGTTGCTCTCCGGTGAGACGGTGTGTACGAACGGCGACCACGTCGTGACGTGGACGATCGGCAACGTCACCACGAGTGTGTCGCTGACGATGACTATCGCGTCGGCGACGGCCGCCATCGGCGCCACGCCGTACGACGTCACGGGATACTCGCCGACGGTCGAGCCGAACGGCCCTACCACGACCGCGACGACGATCGTGCCGGGTGACGTGACGGGAACGATCACCCTGACAGTCACCGGGACCTGGCCCGACGAGGTGACCGAGACCCGCACGGCGAGCGTGACGCTCGAGCAGATTTGCATTCCTGACGAGACCACGACGACCTCGACCACCGAATCGTCCACCACTACGACGACGGAATCGACCACGACCACGACGACCGAGGCTCCGACCACGACCATCGAGTCGACGACGAGCACGTCGACAACGTCGATTCCGGGCGGGACGACGGTCGTGACCGAGGGCAGCACACTGGTGGGTTCGTCGACCACCGTCGTGACGACGCCGTCGAGCGTCGGGCCGCTCGCGTCGACTACTACGACGACGACCTTGGGGCCGCTGCCGTTCACGGGCAGCAGCACGTTCCCGCCGCTCGTGGGCTTGATGTCGTTGGGTGCCGGCGGTGCGCTGTGGTTCATGGGTCGACGTCGCGTCGCCCGGCGCGCCTGAGACCGCGGTAACCCCAGCTCGGGCACCGCGAGACCGCGGGCTACGGCCGGACGCAGTCGCGCGCGCTCTCGAGGACGTAATGAAGCACGCGCTGCAGCTCCTTGGCTCGTCGGGCCTCGGGCTTGCGCAGGTCGCGCTCCGCGTCGCCGATTGTGTGTCCGAGCACGAAGAGCCGGTCTCTGATCGATTCGAGCTCCTCACGGGTGACGACGAGCTCGTGTTCGCCGAGGCCGAGCTCGAGGGCGCGGCGACGGGCTTCGAAGTCGCGCTGCCGGCACGCCTGCTTGCAGTACAGCCGCGGTCGTCCCCTGCCGGCCGCGCCCGCGAACGTCCGTCCGCACCAGCGACACCCGTGTTGCGTCACAGTGACGATATTAGGCGATGTGCGCGCTGACGCACCGTTTCTCGAGCGGTCTTCGGATCGTTCAGCCCTTGACCGTAAGGTCGGTCGGCGGGTCGGCCTGACACAACGCGCAAAGCGGTAAGCCGCTCACTCCGTAGCGACGGTCGGCGCGCTCGATCAACTGGCCGACGGGACACGACTCCCGGTTGTGACGGAAGCGCGCGCCAACTTCAGCTGTCCGATACGGCACGCCGGGCGGAGATGACGCATACATACCCGCACGGTGACGCGGCGGCGTCACCGGCCCGTTACCGCATTCCAAACCGAGTCACTGCCCGCTTACGCGCCACGTATACCGCAGCGATATGCGGGTGAACCCTGATTCGCCGCGCTCGGCCGGGGCTTAAGCTCGAACAGGGCTGCGTTGCCTGCGCCCATTCACCCGCCCGGGTCGCGGGCGCAGCCCCAAAATTCTCTACCGCTACGTGTCTGTAGTGTCCGCGACATGACCGGACGCCTCGTCGCGTGGTTCGCGTTGCTCGGCGTGACCGGACTCGTGGCGTGCTCGAGCGCCACACCGAAGCCGAGCGACAACGCCGCCGGCGCGCACGTGCTGCTCGTCGGCACCTACAAGGGCCACGCGGGGGGCTACCCCACCATCCAGGCCGCGGTCGACGCAGCCAAGCCCGGCGACTGGGTGCTGGTCGCACCGGGCGACTACCACGAGCGCTACGACCGGTCGGTTCCCGTAGGAGAGCACGCGAGCTCGGGCGTTTGGGTCGCGAGGCCCGGGGTGCACGTCCGCGGGATGGACCGCAATGCCGTGGTGATCGACGGCACGAAGCCCGGTGCGCCGCGCTGCAGCGCGCGCGCGGGCGATCAGGACTTCGGGCCCGTCGACGCCAAGGGAAAGTCGGTCGGCCGCAACGGCCTGGAGGTGTGGAAGGCGAGCGCCGGCTCGATCGAGAACCTCACCGTGTGCAACTTCCTCTCGGGGTCGCAAGGTGGTGGCAACCAGATCTGGTGGAACGGCGGTGACGGGTCGGGCACCATCGGATTGCACGCGTACAACGGCAGCTACCTGTCGGCGACGACGACCTTCGCGGGTGCCGGCGGCGACGGTTCGTACGGCATCTTCGTGAGCA
Source organism: Actinomycetota bacterium (assembly GCA_003134555.1). Lineage (GTDB taxonomy): Bacteria > Actinomycetota > Acidimicrobiia > IMCC26256 > PALSA-610 > PALSA-610. The sequence goes on along the minus strand of PLBO01000154.1, from coordinate 117,918 downwards.
ACAGCGACGGCCCGGGCGTCGTCGCCCACAGCTACGCCAGCAACATGTCCGACTCCGGCTACTACATCGGCGCGTGCCGCGACTGCAACGCCACGCTCGACGACGCGCACGCGCAGTTCTCGGCGCTGGGTTACTCGGGCACCAACTCGGGCGGCCACCTGATCGTGCAGAACAGCGAGTTCGACCACAACAAGACCGGTTTCTCGACGAACAGTCAGAACAACGACGACGCGCCCTCGCCGCAGGACGGCACGTGCCCGAACCGCGGGATCGGACCGACCGGTACGCGCTCCTGCTGGGTCTTCCAGCACAACTTCGTGCACGACAACAACACTTCGAACGTTCCGGGTCGCGGCACCGCCAACCTCGGTCCGCCCGGAACGGGGTTGGTGATCTCCGGTGGGCGCAACAACACGGTGGTCGACAACCGCTTCGAGAACAACGGCAGCTGGGCGGTCCTCGTCGTGCCCTTCCCGGACACAGATACACCGCCGCCTATCGCGCATTGCCAAGGCGGCGATCCGAACGGCGTTCCCGGACTCGGCATCAAGGGCTGCTATTTCGACACCTGGGGCAACGACATCGCGCACAACACGTTCCAGAACAACGGCGGCTTCGGAAACCCGACGAACGGCGACCTCGCGGAGCTCTCGGCGCGGCACACGCCCGGCAATTGCTGGCACGAGAACATCGACGCGGCCGGAGTCACGAGCGCGCCGCCGCGCCTGCAAGAGACCAACGGAACATGCGGTATCGCCCATGCCGGCGCGCAGCTCGGCAGCACATTGACCGCACAGGTGATCTGCGCCACCGAGGTCTTCGGTGCGTGTCCGCCCAAGCGCGGCACCGCCTACCCGCGTCGCTCGAAGGTCGTGCTGCCCGCGTTGACGCCGCAACCGTCGATGCCGAACCCGTGCGCGGGCGTGCCGGCCAACTCCTGGTGCACGAAGAGCGGCCCGATCGCGGCGACGATCCTGCCCCTCCCCCTCCTCGGCCTGGCCCTTCCGCTCCGGCGTTATCGCATCACACCCTGACCGGTGACGAGGGGCATGTCGAGCACCGACAGCAAGCCGGGCGGAGCTGCGCACACGACCGGGATGGCGTTCACGAGGCGGCCGGCCGTGCCGATGACGCCGGGATCGCCCTGTCCGGGGCGCGCGGTCATCTGCACGTCGCATTGGTAGCTCGGCGTTCCGGTGACGACGACCCGGTATCCCCCGGCGCCGACGGGCTGCGGCCAGTCGGGGCACAACGCGTCGTCGAGGCGGGTGACGTGCTCGAGGATGATGCGCGGCTCGCCGCCGACGATGCCCTGTACTTCGAAGCGCATCGCCGCGGTCGTGCCCTCCTCGATCACACCGAAACCCAGATCGATCTTGTCGGGCGCGGGCCGGCGCTCGTGCACCTCGCGCAACTCTTCGACCTCGACACCCAGTCCCGCGGCCAGCACCTTGATCACGCCGCCCCACGCGAACGACAACACGCCGGGGATCAAGAGCAGCGGCTTGGAATCGAGTGCCTGCCCGAAGCCCATCGTCTCGAACAGCACCGTCGGCTGCTCGTAGTGCTTGTAGTTGACGATCTCCATCACGCGGAGGACTTCGACCTCTTCGCACGTTCCCGTGAGCAACAGCGGGAGTGCGTCGTTCGCCCAGCCCGGGTCGATGCCCGACGTGAAGAACGACACGCCACCTTCGGCGCACGCATCCTCCAACGGCTTGCGCATCGAAGGTTCGAGATGCGGGGGAAAGATCGCGGCGACGACCGAGCTCGACACGACGTTCTTGCCCGATCGCAACACGCGTGCCATGTCGGTGATCGCGTCCATCGGACGCAGGTCGGCGGTGGCGGTATAGGAGACGCAGTCGGCATCGAGTGCGAGCAGCGCGTCGGCATCGTTGGTCGCGAGCACGCCGGTCGGCGGCAGGCCGCACAACTCGCCCGCGTCCCGACCCGCTTTCTCGGCGGAGTGCACCCACACGCCGACGAGCTCGAGCTCCGGATCGCGGATGATGCAACGCAACGCGGCCGTTCCCACGTTGCCCGTGCTCCACTGGATGACGCGATACGTCATGACAACCTTCCGGCGGCTTCGGCCGCGGCGATGGTCTCGTCGAGGCGGCGCTCGATGATGTCGAGACCCCGATCCCAGAACCCCGGGTCGGCGAGATCGACGTCGACGAGCTTGCCAAGCTCTTCGGGCGGCATCGATCCACCCGCGCGCAACAGATCGAGGTACTGCGGCACGAAGTCGGCGCCGCGCGCCTCGTACTGCGCGTATACCGACAGCGCCAGCAGCTGACCGTAGGCGTACGCGTACACGTAGCCGGGCGTTGCGATGAAATGCGGGATGTACGACCACCACGTGCGGTAGCCCTCGGTGATCTCGACCGCGTCGCCCAACATCGGCGCCTGGGAAGCCGCCCAGAGCTCGCCGAGCCGCTCGACCGACAGCTCCCCCACCTCGCGGCGTTCGGTGTGCATCGTGTCCTCGAACCGGTTCATCGCGATCTGCCGGAACACGGTCGCGATCTGATCCTCGAGATTCGACGCGAGCAACGCGAGCCGCTCCTGCGGATCGGTGACCTCGTCGAGCAGCCGGCCGAACGTAACCGTCTCTCCGAACACCGACGCGGTCTCGGCCAGCGTCAACGGCGTCCCCTGATGGAAGACGCCCTGCTCCCGCGCGAGGTACGCGTGCAATCCGTGACCGAGCTCGTGCGCGAGCGTGAGGACGTCGCGCCGCCGCGCGGTCCAGTTCAAGAGCACGTACGGATGGTGCGACGGCACGGTGTACGCACAGAACGCCCCGGGGCGCTTTCCGGGCCGGGCCGGCGCGTCGATCCACGCGCCGTCGAAGAAGCGCTGTGCGGTGTCGGCGAGCTCGCCCGAGAACGACCCGTACGCGTCGAGCACGAGCTCCTTCGCCGCGCGCCATCCGATCTGGGCCTCGACGTCGGCGACCGAAGCCATGCGGTCGTAGTCGGCGAGACGATCGAGGCCGAGTAGGCGCGCCTTCAGCGCGTACCACCGCTGCGGGATCGTGTAGCGACGTTGCACCGCGTCGACGAGGGCCTGGACCGACTCGTCGCCCGCCTCGTTCGCCAGGTTGCGGCTCGCGATCCAGCTGTCGAAATGCCGCAGCCGGTCGTCGACCGCCTTGTCGGAGAGCAACGTGTTCAGCACGAACGAACGCGTGCGCAGCCCGGGCTCCAGTCCCGTCGTGATTGCCTCCGCGGCGCGGCGCCTGACGTCACGATCGGGCGCGTGCAGGTGCCCGAGCGCGGCTTCGAGCGTGGTCGGCGCGCCGTCGAGCTCGACCGCGATGCTCGATACCTGTTCCTCGAACAGCCGCTCCCAAGCGCTGCGGCCGGTCATGGCCTTCTCGGTGAGGACGACTTCTTCCGGCTCGGTGAGCAGGTGCGGCCGGTAACGGCGAGCGGAGCGCAGATAGTGGCGGGCGATCGACAGGCGATCGTCGGCGAGCACGCGCTCGACATGCTCGTCGGAGAGCTCGGCCCACTCGAGCTCGAAGAACAACAGCTTGGTGCTGATGACCGTCGCCCGTTCCTCGACCCGCTGCATCCGCGCGCCGCGCGCGGGATCGGTGGTGTCGGTCGCGAAATCGAGCCCCGCGTAGCTGCCGGCCCGCCCGACGAGATCGAGCACCTCGCCCAGCCTCTCCATGAACGCCGTCAGCCCGGCCGCGTCGAGCTCGGCCACGTGCCCGCGCGTTTTCGCCAGCTCCTCGGCGCGTCCGTCGGCCGCGTCGAGGAGATCGGCCAGGCCTCGGTCAGAGGGTTCGGGCAGCAGCGGTTCGAGATCCCACACGATCTCGGCGGCGGTGAGGTCGGCGTCGGTCTTGGTCATGCCGCGCACACTATCCAGCCGTTCGAGGGATTCGAAGAGGCTGCCGGGACGCCGATCGGCGGCCACCGGCGGGCGCTCAGAGCTTGTGGTGCATCACCAGCGCGCGCGCGGTAAAGCCGGATCTTTCGAAGAAGTTCTTCGCGTCGCGCGCGCCGGGCAGCGCGTACGCGTCGATCCCCACGCAGTGTGCCCCGGCGCAGAACTTGATGATCAGATCGGCGATCGACTCGCCGACCCCGACGGCCCGTGCTTCCCGTTCCACGAACAGGTCACCGACCACTCCGAGCCGCGAGCCGTCGCGGAGGGTCTCGATCTCGATTGTGCCGTACCCCACGATCGTGCCGTCGATCGTTCCGACGATGATCGACGCGTCGTCGCGTCCGAGCAGCGATGCGAGGGTGTCCTCGTGGGGCTCGGGCCGGGCCTCGCGCGTCGCCCAGAGCGCGCCGCCTCGCTGGCCGGTCATCTCCGCGCGCAGTGCCCGCGCCAGTTCGACGAGCACGGGAAGGTCGGTCGGGTTGGCCGCTCGAGCGGGCTCCACGGTGTTCGCTACTCGGCGAGCTGTTCGATCTTGCCGAGGATCGTGCGCCGCTGCCGGTGTGACGACTCGTACGCGTGCACGGCGTCGAGCTCCTCGGGCGCAAGGCCGAGCAGGCGCTCGACGACCTGCGACGCCGACAACGCGTCGTAGCCGGGGATCGGGAGCTCGGCGCTGCCCGCGAGATCGCCATTGCTTGTATTCGTCGGCTCGTCGCGCGTCTCCGCGTACAAGCCGGCGTAGTGCTCGCGTGAAGCGGCCGGAGTCGATGCCGCCGGTGTCGGTATCGGTGTCGGCGACTCGGTGACCGGCGATGACGGCGGCAGGTCGGCGCGCGGGGGCGAGGGGTCGGCGGCATGGGAGCCGAGCAGCTCTTCGGCTCGGCGGCGCGCGTCGGTCACCGTCTGCTCGGCGCGCTCGCGCAGCTTCGGCGCCCCGAACGCCAACGCGACCTGGCCCAGACTGCGCGCCGAGGTGATCCGCTGCTGCACTTCCTCTTGGCGACGATCGAACTCGGCGCGCCCGCGTGACACGACCATGTCGACGAATGACGGCGCGCTGTCGCGCAGGAAGGCGCCGACACCGATGGGCGCGAACAAGAGCAGTTCGAGCGTGCGTTCGATCCGATCGGGATTCTCGGTCATGGCGGTGCGGTCGATTCTCGCTCGTCGGCCATCGTGACGACCTCGGGTCCGGCGATCTTCGCATCGATCGACGCGGGCTCGAGCTCGGAGTTGGAGTCTAGGGACGTCGTCCGGCGCGCGCGGGCAACACCGAGCGCGATGGCGACCGCCACCGCCACCATGCTCGCCAGCGTCACCCACTCCCCGTAGCGCACGTAGGGCGTCTCGCCGGCCGTCGCCTCGACCGTCGCCTGCACCACCGTGCGATCGAACAGGTGCGTACGGTCGTGCACGACACCGTCGGCGTCGATCACCGCGGTGATGCCCGAGATCGCAGCCTGGACGACCGGACGCCCGGTCTCCGCGGCGCGCATTTGTCCGATCGCGACGTGCTGGGCGGAGTTGGCCGACCGCCGGTAGGAGCGGTTGTTCGTCGAGATCACGATCACCTGCGCGCCGTCGCGCACCAACGGCCGTACCTGATATCCGAACGCCGACTCGAAGCAGATCAACGTGCCGATGCGCACGCCGGCGACGGGGAACAGGCCGGGCTTCGGCCCGGGTCGGTAATCGCGCGGCACCCGTTGGAGTTCGCTGACGACGTGCTCGAGCGATGCGCGGAACGGCACCGATTCGCCGAATGGCACCAGGTGCCGTTTGCTGTACGCGCCCTCGACGCGGCCCTTGGGGTCGAAGAGGACGTCGAGGTTCGACAACTCGTGACCGTCGGGCGGCGCGTCGACACTCGCGTTCGCCAGCACCCACGCGTGGTGGCGCCGGGCGACGGCGGCGAGGTTCGAGCGGATGTAGGGGTCGGTTCTCGGGTCGGCGTCCATGCTCGACTCGGGGAACACGATGAGGTCGACGGGGTCGGTAATCCTCCGGGCCAGGTCGAAGTGGCTGGCCGGCAGATAGCGCGCATCGATCTCGGCTTGCGTGAGATCCCGGTTCTGGTCGTTGCCCTGGACGAGGGCAACGTGCAGGGAGCCGACCGCTCGGGGCTGGGCCCGGGTGACGGTTGCCGTCACCACGACCGCCGCGACCACGGCGATGCCGGCTTGGGTCCGGACGTACGCGCCGAGCCCGCGCCTCTGACCCAGCAGATCGGCGAGCAGCGCGTTGAGGGCGACGGCGAGGAACGTCACCAGGGTGACGCCGCCGACGCTCGCGACGGCCCGGGCCGGCGCGACGTCGTGGAACGCGTAACCGACCTCACCCCACGAGAAGCCACCGAAGGGCCAGCGGGCGACGAGTGCGTCGGCGCACACCCAGACCGCCGCCGTCAGCCACGGGTTCGCAATACCTCGCGTCCGCAGCCACCCGACAACCGCTCCCGCGGCCGCCCAGTACGCCGCGACCGCCGCGCTGAACGGCACGAGCGCGATCGCTCCGAAGTACCAGATCCATACGCACAACGTGCCGTAGTAGACGACCCCCGCGACGAACGCGAGGCCGGCTGCGCCGCGGGCTGTGCGTCCGCGCCACGCGACGAAGAGCGGCACGAGCGCGATGCAGGCGAGGGGCCCGATGTCGAACGGCGGGCGGCTGAGCGCGAGAAGGGCACCGGACGTGGCGGCCGCGACGAAGCGCGCGACCGTCGCGGGTCGCGGTTGCTTCACGCGCAGTCGCGGCAGATCATGCGCTTCTCGTCGGCGAGCTGATGGCGAGGGAGCACCAAGAAGCAGCTCTTGCACAGGAACTCGTTCTCGCGGCGCGGCACAATCTTGGTGCCGGCCTCACCCCGATCGTCGGGCTCGTCGTCGTCGTCCTCTTCTTCTTCGAGACCCGCGGCGACGGTGCGCTCGCGCAGGACGACGTCGAGGGCTTCCTCGACGTCGTCCGGGTGGAGCTCCTCGTCGAGATCGACGACGTCGTCCTCTTCTTCCTCCTCGGGGGCGGGTTCCGCGGGCGCCACGAGAACGCCGGGAACCGCGACTACATCGATGATCTCATCGTCGACGATGTCGACGATGTCCTCGTCGACCACCGCTTCGTCATCTTCGACGAAGTCGTCTTCGAGAACGTCCGCGTCGATGTCGTCTTCTTCGAGTGTGGGCTCGTCCTCGAAGTCGTCGTCGTCACTCATTCAGGGTGCCTTCTCGCGGGGAGGAACGGGTAACGGGCGTGTAACCGTCGCGTCGCGACAATCCTTCCCACTCACGTTGCCGCCTTTGGGGGCGCGGAGTATAACGCCGCCGGAAAGGGGTTCGGTGATCGCCTGAATGCACCTCGTCGGAGCGGCCAAAGGGGGTGAGCGGACCGGTCGGGAGACCGTCGGGGCCGCTGGGTGGCCCGGTCTGCGCACGGCAGACGGGTTATCGCAACGTTCTCTAACGAAGACTCCCGGACGACCGCCCAACCCCTTCGAAACGCTTCGCCCCCTTTGCAGCACTACCGGCAATCCGGCGTTCGCGCGGCCTGGGTCGTCGACTCCGAAACCAAGGGCGGGGAGTAGTCAGCCTCAATGGCGCAACGATGTCAAGCCGCACCGGAACCCGTTGACCAGCACGGACGCGCGTCGGTGCTGGTCAACGATTCAACGAAAAAATCGTCGTTGGTTCAGCTCGGCAACGCGCGACGCGTCTCAGCCGCGCGCTCTGCGTCAAGACGCTCGAGATCGTACGTTCCGTGGTCGACGAAGCGCATCGCTTCCGCGATCGCGCGGTGTCCGGCGCGCTCCGCGATCTGGCGATGCATCTCCTGCGCGACGCGGCGATACGTGGGGTGGCCCTGCGGCGAGCTCCGGAGCTCGCAGAGATGCATCGCCTCGCGCGCGTTCATGTGCATGACGTAGCGCATGCGGTAGCCGAGCGAGACCGCGTACGCAGCCTGGTCGGGGAACGGCTCGACGAGCGCGGCGTACAGACCCGCCGAACGCTCCATCGCTTCGTCGTAGCGCTGCGCGAGCCCGGCATCACTCACCGGTGCGGGCATCTCGTAGCCGTGGTGCGGCGTGAGCTGCTGCCATTCGATCGTCAGCATCCGGTGGCGCTGCAGGTCGCGGAACGCGCCGTAGTCGCCGAGGACGTCGAAACGGTACGCAGTTCGCTCGAATGCCCGGCCCGGCTTGTGCCGGCGATTGGTGCGCTCGCCGACGTAGGCGCGCATGAGCGCGACCCGATCGTCGGCCGGCAGCGCGCGCACGCGCTCGAGCAGCTGCGCCTCCGGCAGACGTGTGTGCGGGTAGCAGATCGCGGCGAGGACCTTGTCCTCGCCGTCGGGATCCCAGTCGACGAGGCTGACCTCGTTGGTCGGCTCCGGTCGCTCGTCGCCGAACAGGCGCTGGACGAGCGCGTGCGTGTCGTCGCGCGTCGCGGCCAGATACGACGACCACGCTCCCCCGCGCTCGGGGCGGTCGACGCGCACGAGGAACGACGGGATGACCTTGCGGAGCTCGTCGAGCATCAGCTGGGCGTACATCCGGGCCTCGGGCAGCGGATGGGCACGCATGCGCAAGAGCAGAGCCTCGAAGGCCTGGCCCGTGCCGTAGATGCCGACGTTCGAGAGTGTGGCGGCCGGCAGCAGCCCCCGGAGCGTGTCGCAGGCCTTCGCCTTGATCGTCTGCTTGTAGACGAAGTCGGAGTCGGTCGGCTGCTTCGGGTACTGCTCGCGCGCCCACTCCATCATCGCCGGCAGCGATGCGCTGTAGATGTCGAACAGCGCGTCGAGATCGGAGACGTAGCGGGTCCCCATCGGCGAGGCGCACACGTGGGACGGGCGCAGGTAGCGGTAGCGCCCCTGCAGCCGCGAGTCGTACGGGATGTAACGGGTCGACTGCTCGAGGTAAGCCATCAGCCGGCCCCACTCGAGAACCTTCGTGAGCAGGTTCGATGCCTGCTCGCACGCGAGGTGCACGCCGCCGAGCTGGGCCACCGAGTCGTCGCCGTACTCGAAGAAGACCCGTTCGTAGAGGTCTTCGGCGCGCTTGAGGCCGACGGTCGCGTCGACTGTGAGGTCGCCCGTGAGGTCGAGGTCGCCGACGAATTCGTCGAGGAACAACCTTCGCAGGCTCTTGTCGGAGCGCGAGTAACGCGCGAAGAGCGCCCCTTTGACCACCTCGGGAAGGTTGGTCAGCGCGAAGACCGGACCGTCGAGATTCGTGAAATACGGTCGAAGACGAGCCGCCTCGCTGTCGGTGAACGTCTCCGGCGCATAGAGCATGGGACTGGCGATGGTAGCGACGGTTCGGTCGGCCATCGCGCATCTCACCCGCCCCCACCTTGCGCCGCTTCGCGCCCAACTGTTGGGTGCAATTCCGGGTCTCCGGCGCCGGTTTCGCGCCCAACTGTTGGCGCGGTTTTGAGGCCTTGGGGTCAAAGGAGGAGGCGGTAGGCGTTCGGGACGACGGTGATGTCGACGAGGTCGGTGGCGGGCGCCGGGCGGCCGTCGACCTCGAGGGCGACCCGTCGGTCGATGCTGACGGTGACCCGGGCGCCGGAGCGCTGCGTGATCCCCGGGTGCGGCACATGGGTGCCGGTGGTCAGGCGGGTCCGGAGCTGCCTCCGTTGCCGGCCCGGTACGGCGTAGATCTGCACCTCGGCGCGACCGTCGCCGGGATGTCCGCGGGGGACGAGGTCGAGGCCGCGGCGGAACTCGCCGGTCGAGATCACCACGGTCGTGCACGGTCCGTGGAACACCGGCCTCGAATCGACCCGCACGTTCGCGCCGAAGCGCCCGGAGAACCGGCCGAGCGCCTCGGGTGGGATGCCGAGCACGATCATGTTGCTCGCGACCGGGCCGTCGTCGATGCGCAGGAGATCGAGGGGCACCTCGACGCCCAGCGCGACGACCGGGCCGGCGCCGAGGCCGACCGCGCGGGCGAGGTCGGACGAGGGATCGGGCCGGAAGCGCACGAGGGCGCCGGGCCGGCCCGCGACTGCCGACGCGAGATCGGCGTCGCCGCCGGTGACCTCCAGATCGGGCGGTGCCGTCGTAGGTCGACCCCACGGCTCGCCCGGTTTGATCATGCCGCCGGTGCCTTGACGATGCTCGACGCCGCGATGACGCCCCGCAGGCACGCATCCGCGGCGGCCCGGGCCGTCGTGGCGGTGATCTCGTTGGGCACGATGTCGGCGATCTGGTGCAGCAGGTCGATCGTCTGCTTGACGTTGCGCACGAAGTCGCCGCCCGTCATCTCCTCGTCCTCGAGGACGTCGGCCAGGTCCTCGCCCATCGCCCAGGCGTAGATCGCAGCGGTGAATCCGGGATCAGGCCGGCGGGTCTCGGGCAGACGCGCCTCGCGCTCCGCGAGGTGGAGGTCGCGCCAGACTCCGTCGAGCGCGCGGCTGCGGCGTGCGACCTCCTGGTTCGGCCAGCGGCGCGGGGGCATCGCGTCGTTGCTGTCGGGCCCGCGCCGCTGGAAGGTGAAGCACGACACGACCGCCGCCATGGTCGCGGGATCGACGCCGTCGAGCCGTCCCTCGCGCAACGCCTCCGCGACGACGAGCTCACCTTCGCTGTTGAGCCGGGTCAGCAGCCGGCCCGCGTCGGTCAGGGTCCATTCTTCGACGTAGCCCCATGTCGTGAGCACGCCGAGGACCCGATCGAACTGGCGGGCCAGGCTCTCGCCGCGAGACGAGACCTGCCGCTCCAGCCGGGCGATGTCGCGCGCGATCCGGTCGGCTTGCCACGCCGCGCGCAACGCCACGTCGACGCCGGGGACATTGTGCAACGGGTGGGACGCGACTTCAGCCTGCAGCGCTTTGACGTCGCGGTCGGTCTCGACAGGGAGCTCCGCGTCGTCGACCTTCAGGCGGCGCAGGGCGTCGACGGCGGCGCGCTGGAACGATTGGCTCCGCGGCGCGTACGGCCGCGGCAGATCGATCGTCGCCACCTTCCGGAGCTGGCCGCGAAAGTCGTGGGGCGAGAGCCGTACGAGCGACTTCCCCTGGGTCAGCGCAAGAATTCGCTGCGGACCGCTCCCCCGCTCCTGTTTGAGCACGACGACCTTGCCGCCGCGTTTCGGCACGATCAGCACGTCTCCGGGCCGGAGCGTGTCGAAGCGACCGTCGGATCGTCCGTGCGCCGCGCGGCGTCCCGCATCGAGCTCGGCGAGGAGACGTCGGTATTCGTGCACGTCACCGGCCGGATGCACCGCGGCGGCCTGGGCCTCCGCGAGCTGCGAGCGCCGCAGCTCCAGCTCGCGTTCGACCGCGACGACGTCGCGGTCGGCGTGGAACTGCGCGAACGACAGGTTCAGCAGATGGCGCGCTTGTTGCGGCGGATAGCGCTGCACCAGGTTCGCCGCCATGTTGTAGGTCGGGTGAAACGAAGAAGTCAGTGCGTACGTCCGACGAGAAGCGAGGCCCGCGACCTGTTCGAAGGGCACGAACGGATCCCAGAGCACCACGACGTAGCCGACCTCGTCGATTCCTCGGCGCCCGGCGCGTCCCGCGAGTTGGGTGTACTCGCCCGGCGTCAGGAACTCGTGGTGCTCGCCGGTGAACTTGGAGAGCTTCTCGATGACCACCGACCGCGCCGGCATGTTGATCCCGAGCGCCAGCGTCTCGGTCGCGAACACGACCTTCAACAGGCCCGACGAGAAGCCTTCCTCGACTGCTTCTTTCATCGGCGGCACCAGACCGGCGTGATGCGCGGCGACGCCCGCCTCCATACCCGCGAGCCACGTGTCGTAGCCCAGCACGTCGAGGTCGGCGTCCGAGAGCGACTCGACGTGCCGCTCCGCGATCGCGCGCAACGCACGGCGCTCGTCGGCATCGGTGAGCCGAATACCCGACGCGAGACATTGCTCGACCGCCTGGTCGCATCCGGTACGGGAGAACACGAACACGATCGCCGGAAGCATCCGTTCCTCCGCGAGGCGTTCGACCACCTCGGTGCGCCACGGCTTGTACAGCCGCCGCCGGCGCTGCCCGCGATCGGGAACGTTGCGTCCGTCGAGACGGGTGGCCACCGGGTTCGGGCGCGACTCGCCGTCGTGGTCGACGAACGTCGGCACGAGGTGCAGGCTCGGCGCGCCGCGGTCGCCGACGAGGTAAAGATGCACCAGGTCGACCGGCCGCTGCTCTTCGATCACCGTCTCGGTGGCGCCGCGCACTGTTTGCATCCAGGCCGCGACCTCCTCCGCGTTGGACACCGTCGCGGACAGCGCGACGATCTTGATGTCGGACGGGAGGTGGATGATCACTTCCTCCCACACCGCGCCCCGCGAGCGATCCTGGAGGTAGTGCACCTCGTCGAGCACCACGTAGCGGAGCCCGTCGAGGGCGTGGGAGCCGGCGTAGATCATGTTGCGCAGGACCTCGGTCGTCATCACGACCACCGGTGCGTCGCCGTTGATCGCGTTGTCGCCGGTGAGGAGGCCGACGCGGTCGGCGCCGTACGCGCGCACGAAGTCGCCGTACTTCTGGTTCGACAGGGCCTTGAGCGGAGTCGTGTAGAAGGCCTTTGCGCCCTCGGCGAGCGCGCGCGCGATCGCGTACTCGGCGACGAGGGTCTTGCCCGATCCCGTGGGTGCCGCCACGAGCACCGACCGCCCGGCGTCGAGCGCGTCGAGCGCGTCGAGCTGGAACTGGTCCAGTGGAAACGGCCGTTCCGCCGTGAACGCCGCCCGGATCTCGGCGGTCGTCACCGGCCCTTGGTGGTGGGCGGTGTCGAGCTGCTCGTGGCTGGTTTCACCGTTGTGCCCGTCTTCGCCGTGGTGCTCGGTCCGGTGTTGGCCGGTGTGCTCGAGGGTACCGAGATCGGATTGGTCGCGGGGGTGTTGGCGATCTTCGGTTGCTTCGGCCAGTGCCGCACCACTCCGCCCGGCCAGAAGATCCCGCCGAGGATCGCGAGCACGATCACGACGGCGAATCCGACGATGATCGTCCCGCGCTCGCCGAGCCGCTTCAGGCGGTGGCGCCCGCGCCGGACCCTGAAGAGGACGCCCCCGAGCGCGGCGGCGGTCAGGACGAGCAGGATCGTCATGCGCGACTGTCGACTCAGCAGGCCCCCTCCACCGGGTACGCCGACCTTGCCCGGGCGGATGAGCCAGATCAACAACGCCGTGCCCGCGACGATGGCCACACCGACGGCGACGGCCGTGATCACCTCCGCGCGCGGCCGCGACGGGACGAACTGCTGACGGGTTTTGGAAGGGCTCATGGTTGCGTCACCGTTTCATCACCCGCCCGATCACGATCGCGATCTCGTAGAAGAGGTACATGGGGACAGCCATGAAGAATAGGGAGAACGGGTCGGAGCTCGGGGTGATCACTGCCGCGAAGGTCACGATCCCGACAATCATCCAGCGCCGGATGCTGCGGAGCTGGCGGGTGTTCACGGCTCTGACCAGCAACAAGAAGACCAGGAGCACCGGGAACTCGAACGCGACTCCGAACGCGGCGATCATGAGCGTGACCAGGGTCAGGTACTTGTCGGCGGTGACGAACGGTTGAATTCCGGATCCGCCCGCGCTGAGCAGGAACTCCAGCGCCTTTTCGACGGTGAACCAGGCAACCACCGCGCCGAGCGCGAACAGCGCCGCGATCGCAATCAGGAAGCCGATGCCGTAACGCCGTTCGTTCTTGTGCAGGCCCGGCGTCACGAAGCGCCAGATCTGCCAGAACACGAACGGCACCGACAGCGCGATGCCCCCGTAGGTCGAGACCTTGACCCTCACCAGTAGAGGCTCGAGCGGGCCGGTGGCGATGAGCTTGCAGCCGGTCGTCGCGGTCGCGCCGCACCCCTTCCCGCGCTCGCCTTTGGTGACGTGCTCGTAGGGCCCGGAGAGGAAATGCAGCAGTCGGTTGTAGAAGACGAAGACGAGGACGGTGAGCACGACGAGGACCACCGCGCTCATGATCACCCGGCGCCGAAGTTCGGTGAGATGCTCGACGAGGGTCATCCGCCCCTCGTTTGCTTGCCGTTCGCTCATCGGTCAGCCCCTGCAGTGCCGATTCAGCTGAACGATCGAGGTCCGGCGAAGCCGTCGTCGCCGACGTCCTCGGTTTGCTCGCCCGCATTCTCGGGCACGGCTTGCGGCGGGAACGACCCGGCCGCCGAGAGCGAACCAGGGGGAAGGGCGGCGTGACCGGTCTCTTCGATCGCGGTGTACTCCTCGCCTGGACTCGGCGGCGCGAAGTCGGGATGCAGCACCTGTTCCAGCTCGTCGCGCACGGTGTCCTGCATACGCCGCAACTCGCGCATGGCAGCGCCGACCTGGCGGGCGATCTCGGGGAGGCGCTGCGGCCCGAAGACGATCAGCGCGACCACGAGGATGAGGATGATCTTTTCGGGTCCGAGGCTCATGGCGAAGAAGTGCCGACGAGCCGATCCTACCGTCGCGGGCCCGGACGGGCCGCGCGATCAGTCGCCCGAAAGGCGTCGTCGCGTCTGCGCCGTCTCGTCGCGCAGGCGTTCCAACGCGGTGGTCAACGCCACGCGGTGCTCCCGACCGAAGCGGTCGATGACCGCAACGGTGGGCGATATCTCCCGACGCACGCGGCCGGCGAGAACGGTGAGCGCCATCAGGCCGACGACGCAGAGCGTGAACGGAACGAGCCAGAGCACGCGGCGACCTTAGCGGTTGAGCGAACGACGCACTTGCGCCGCCAACTGCTCGAACCAGACATTGCCGGCCAAGAGCAGATGGAAGTCGAGGAGGTCGTCCGGTGTGAGCGGCGGACCGACGCGCGATTCGTTCAGCTCGGCCGGCAGGCGCCAGACCTGCATACGCACGCCACTCGAGACCAACAGGTCGACAATGCGCCGGCTGGCTTCCTTCGCCACGGCCTGACGGCAGTCGGGGCACCGGAAGCAGTAGGAGCCGCGCTCGTCGTCGGCGCACACGCGGACCGTCAGATCGTCAGCGGTCAGCTGGACGTCTCCACAGCTCGGGCAGTTGGCCCGGATCGTTGTCACCGCGTCACCCATCCCTGGTCCGCTTCGAGTCCCCATCAACCGCCGGTGGCGGCTGATAAACCCTTCGGCAGACCCCCCGGGGCGCTTGAGGCTCCTGGAGGGTGGCGTTGGTCATATCTCCGCGGGTCTACGACCCGCATGGCACGATGAGTGGCCGTGGCCGTCATCACCTTCGCCCATCGTGGTGCGCGGCTTATCGAGGCCGAGAACACGATTCCGGCCTTTCGTGCCGCCCTCGACCAAGGTGCGAGCGGACTCGAGACCGACGTGTGGCTCTCAGCCGACGGCGAGGTGGTGTGCGCCCACGATCCGGTCGTTTCGCGGGGCCTGAGACGGCGCCGGATCTCGTCCACGACCGCCGAGGAGCTGGCGACCTACGGGATCCCCCGGCTCGCCGACGTCTACGGAGAGCTCGGCTCGGCGTACGAGTGCTCGGTCGACGTCAAGGGTGCAGACGCCGCCGTCGCACTGGTCGAGGTCGCTCGCGCGCACGATGCTTCGGACCGACTCTGGGTCTGCTCCCCCGACGTTGCGCTCCTTCGCTCCCAGCGGGACGACAAGCGGGTGAAGCTCGTGCACTCCGAGCGGCGCAATGCGATCGGCACGCCGCTCGAACGGCACGCGTTCGACCTCGCGTCCGCCGGGATCGACGCGATGAACCTCCACCACACGGAATGGACTGCCGGCCTCGTCTCGCTGTTCCACCGCTTCGAGGTGAAAGCGTTCGCGTGGGACACCCAGGAGGTTCGCCACCTGCGAGCGGTCCTCGCGATGGGGATCGACGCCGTCTACTGCGACCGACCCGACCGCATGGTTGCAACGGTCGGCGAATGGGTCGCCGAGTAGGCGGCGACGTCAGAGCAGGCCGAGGCGGTTCAACGGCCACACACGCACGAAGACGCGTCCGACGATCTCGCTCTTCGTTATCGCACCGAAGTAGCGCGAGTCGCGCGAGTTGGGACGGTTGTCACCCATCACCCAGTAGCGGCCGGCAGGGATCGGACCGGTCGGAAAGCACTGCGCCGGGAACGATGCGCAATTGCTGACCGTTCCCTCGGGCAGATACGACTCATTCAGCGCCTTGCCGTCGATGAGGATGTGACCGTCCTTCTCGCTGACGGTGTCGCCCGGCAGACCGATGACCCGCTTCACGAGGTCCTTGATCGTCGGGTCGATCGGCTTCCCGTCGGGGCCCTTTGGTGTCCGGAACACGACGATGTCGCCACGATGGACCGAGTGCAGGTGGTACGAGAGCTTGTTGACGATGACGCGGTCGTTCGTCTTGAGCGTCGGCACCATCGAGTCCGACGGGATGTAGAACGCCTGGAACAAGAAGGCTTTGACGACGAGCGCGATGACGAGCGCGCCGCCGATGAGCAGGAACCATTCGACCACTGTCTTGGCGACATTGCGGGCGGGCTTCGGCGCGGCGGGCGCGTCGGAAACCTCGACGGGGCCGAAAGGGTCTACAGGGTTCCGGGGTTGGTCTTCCACGCGGGGTCAGTTCACTGCTCGCGCGGCGCGATCAAAGAATCGCGAGGCGGTTGAGTGGCCAGATCCGCAGGAACACACGCCCAATGATGTCCTTCTTACGAATGAAATGCTCCGGGAAGAATCGCGAGTCGCGCGAGTTCGGACGATTGTCGCCCATCACCCAATACGAGTCCGCGGCGACTCTGATGCGTTCGAATCCGGGCCCCGGGCCTTGGCCCTTGGGCAGGTACGGCTCGTTCAGCACCTTGCCGTTGATGTAGATGTGACCATCGGCGCGGCCCTCGACGGTCTCGCCGGGAAGCGCGACGACGCGCTTGACCAGATCCTTCACCGAGGGATCGACATTAGGCGGCGACTTGAACACGATGATGTCGCCGCGATGGACCGGGTGCAGGTGGTACGAGAGCTTGTTG
Organism: Actinomycetota bacterium; assembly: GCA_003134555.1. Taxonomy (GTDB): domain Bacteria; phylum Actinomycetota; class Acidimicrobiia; order IMCC26256; family PALSA-610; genus PALSA-610. The sequence goes on along the minus strand of PLBO01000154.1, from coordinate 101,116 downwards.
ACGATGACCCGGTCGTTCGTCTTGAGCGTCGGCAGCATCGAGTCCGACGGGATGTAGAACGCCTGGAACAAGAAGGCCTTGATCAGCAGCGCGATGACGAGCGCGGACGCAATCAGAAAGGCCCATTCGAGGACGACGGCCCAGGTGGCCTTCGACTTGGGCGGTGTCGGCGCGGCGGGCGGTGTCGGCGCGGCCTCGAAGTCGTCTGGTGCCCCGTTCGGCGGCCGCGCGTACGGGGGATCGGCGCTCGTGGACGACTTCACCGTTTGCATCCTTTCATGCGCGCCCGCGCGATCGGGTGTCACGTCGACGCGCCGCCGGTCCATCTGAACCCTCGGAGTCGCGGTAACGGCGCAGGATGCGCTGTGCGGCGTGGGCCGCGAGCGGCTCGATCTCTTCGGGTGCGACGGCCCGGGCGTCCGGTCCGAGCCGCAGCAGGAGTCGTTCGAGCCAGGCCCGCTCACTGACGGCGAGCACGATCTCGAGCGAACCGTCGGCGCGTTCGGTGACCGCCTCGGTGGGATAGGCCTCCGCGACCCAGGCCGCGGCGGGCGCAAGCTCGAGGGTCACGCGCGTGTCGTCGGCACGGGGCGTGTAGACGTCGCCGGTCTCGAACCCGGTCGCGCCCGGTTCGAAGGTCTCTCCGGTCGGCTCGACCGACCGGATGCGATCGACGCGGAACATGCGCTCGTCGCGGGCTCTGTGGCAATACGCGCCGACGTACCACTCGCCGGTCGCGAAGAAGACGACCTCGGGATCGATGCGACGGGTCGTCAGCTCGTCGCGTCCCGCCGACAGGTATTCGATCTCCACGCGCCGGTGACCCGCGACCGCGTCGCGGATCGCGGCGAGCTGGCCGGGTTCGCCGACGTCTACTACGAGGCCCGGGAGCTCGAGCGCGTCTTCCAGCTTCGCCAGCGCGGTCGCCAGCGGTCCGTCGGGATCCGAGCCCGGAACCGCGAGCAGTGCGCGTCCGGCCGCGAGCAACGCGAGACCTTCGGCGGGCGTGAGCCGCAGTGGGCGGCGGAAGTACTCCGCGAGCCGGATCGTGACGTTGCCCTCGTCGTCGTCGACGTCGAGATAGTCGCCGGGCGAGTAGGGGGGCACCCCGATCATCAGCACGAGCAGGAGATCCTCGTCGAGCTGCTCGACCGTGAGTCCGAAGCGCGCCGCGATCTCGTGCTTGGGCGAACCGGGGTGCGCGACGATCCACGGCACGAGCGCCAGGATGCGTTGAATCTCCGGTCCCGCGAGGGCGCGCGGGCTCACGCCCCGGCCGCCGCTGCTCCGGCCGCGGCCCGTTCGAGCCAGCTGATGAGGTCGGCGCGAATCTCGGGCGGGTCGAGCACCTCGGCGTGCTCGAGGAATCCGAGCACGAAGGTACGGAACGCCGCGCGATTCGTGATTGCCATCTCGATGACCGCGCCGCCGTCGTGATTGCCGTCGTCTTCCACGACCGCGTCGGTGCCGAGCTCCTCGAGCATCGCGTCGCGATGGTCGGCGTCGACGCGGACGCGCACGGTCACGGCGGGGTCGTCGCCGAGCAACCATGCCCGCGACTCGACGTGATCGTCGGGCCGGAAATCGGGAGGGGTCTCGAACGCGTCGGGCTCGCCGAGCTCGACATCGCCTTCGATGCGGTCGGCACGAAACGCGCGGACCGCCTCGCGGTCGCGGTCGAAGCCGACGACGTACCAATGACCCCGCTTCGACGAAAGTCCCCACGGTTCGACCGTGCGGACACGGTCGCGGTGGGTGAACCGGACTACGGCCCGGGCGCGGAACGCCTCGAAGAGGGTGGCGAGCGCGGGCGCGATCGGCAGCGACGCGATCGGCGCGACCGCCTCGTCGGCGAGGCCGCCGAGCTTCAACAGCGCGCCCTCCCCCGCGTGGCTGCCGAGAGAGACCGCGCTCACTGCGACGCGCAGGGCGGCGGCCTCTTCGGCGTCGAGGCCGAGATCAGGGAGGTAGTAGTCCTCTGGGCGGACGCGGTAGCCGAGCTCGGAGCCGTCGCCGATCGGTTCGGTCGTGAGGGGAACTCCCATGCCGCGCAACGTCTCCTTGTCGCGCTCGAACGCTCGCCGATAGGCGGTGATCTGCGAGGGATAGCCGGCGACGTCGTGAACGATCTCTTCGCGGGTGAGCGCCCGGCGGGTGTCGAGCAGCAGTGCAAGGAGGTTCAGGACGCGTTCGACCCGCGACGGCGCGTCGGGCATCGGTTCAGCCTAGGTGACGGTTCGTGCGGCGAGAACCCCCGCCGCGGCCGCGGCCTCGAACAAGACGGGATCCTCCGATGCCGCCCGCCCCATCGACTCGACGTGCAGACCGTGACCCACGAGGAGCTGCACCGCGCCGACGGGTGCGACGTCGACCACCTCGTGGCGCTCGTCGACGCGAGCGGCGGCGAGGTCGCTACGGATCCGTCGTTCCTCCTCGCCGCCGACGCAAGGCACCGGGACGCGGACGCGGCTGCGGGTCGCGAGCGAAAGCACCGTGGTGCTGTGGTGCGAGACGCCGTAGTGGCGCGGCCGCGCATCGGCGAAGGACACCCGCAAGGCGGCGATCGGGACGCCGTGCAAGGCCGTCGCGGCGTCGAGCACGGGCCCGACCTCGATCCCGCTGAACCCGAGCCGGCTCGCGGTCCCCGCACTTCCCGGCCCCATCGCGACGACCGTCGCGTCGGCACCGGCAACGTGACGCGCGACGGCGAGCGCGCCGTGCACAGACACCGCCTCGTGGTCGCCTCCGAACGCGTGCCCGCACGTGACGGTCGCGTCGATCAGCTCCCGCTCACGCAGTTGCCACACGAGTTCCGAGATCGCGATCGGCAACGCGCCCCCGTCGGTCATGACGTACACGAGCCGCGCCCGCGGGCGGACCTGCTTGAAAGCCGCCGCGATCGCCGCCACCTGGCTGTGTAGCCCCGCCGCCACGACCGGCATCCCACCGACGTCGGTCTCTCCGGCGGGCTCCGCGTTCTCGACGTCGACCTGCAAGCTCGTATAGCGAAGCTTCATCCCCGCGGCGGGAGTCGCGCCGGCGGTTGCGCCCGTCCACGCCTCGCGTGCCAGGTTCCAATGCACGATGTGCCAGCCGCCGGTACCCAGACCGAGCTCGACGGCGGTCGTGTTGACCACAACCCGGTCACCGACTGCGACCGCGCCGGTGAGCTGGGTCAGCACGTACGCCTGCTCGTCGACCACTGAGCCGAGGTCGACGAGCACCCGCTGCAATCCCGAGCGTGCTCCGACGATCTCGCTGACCACGCCCACCCGGAACGACGGCATCCAACCGAGGCTAAACGGAGAGAGAGTCGCCCGGTTACAAGGAGGCGATCAACCGCTCGACCCGCTCGTCGCGCGATTTGAACGGGTCCTTGCAGAGAACCGTCCGCTGCGCCTGATCGTTCAGCTTCAAGTGAACCCAGTCGACCGTGTAGTCGCGCTTGCGCTCCTTGGCGCGCTTGATGAACGCGCCGCGCAGCCGCGCCCGGGTCGTCTGGGGTGGGGTGTTCATCGCCTCGGTTATCTCGTCGTCGTCGACCAGGCGGTCGACTTGGCCGCGCCGCTCCAGGAGGTAGTAGAGCGAACGCGAGCGGGTGACGTCGTGGTATGCGAGGTCGAGCAGCGACACGCGCGGATGGGTCAGCGGCAGATCGCCGCGCTTTCGGTACGCCTCGATGAGGTGATGCTTGATCACCCAGTCGACTTCGGTCCGCAGCTTGAGCGGATCGTCTTCGAGGTGGGTCATCACGTGCTCCCACATCTCGAGCGCGCGTTGTTCGAGCGGCGGCAGCCCGCGTCGCTTCGCGAAGCGCAGCGCGCGGTTCAGGTACTCCGTCTGGATCTCGACCGCCGAGAGCTCGCGCCCGTTCGCGAGCCGTACACGCCGCCGGCACGTGATGTCGTGACTGATCTCGCGGATCGCGCGGATCGGATTCTCGAGGGTGAGGTCGCGCCATGGCGCCGCGTCCTCCTCGAGCATGCGCAGGATGATGGCGGTCGCGCCGACCTTGAGGAACGTCGCGTACTCGCTCATGTTCGAGTCGCCGACGATCACGTGCAGACGCCGGAACCGTTCCGCGTCGGCGTGGGGCTCGTCGCGTGTGTTGATGATCGGCCGGGAGCGGGTCGTCGCGGACGACACTCCCTCCCAGATGTGCTCGGCCCGTTGCGCGATGCAGTACATGGCGCCGCGCGCCGTTTGCAGAACCTTGCCGGCGCCCGCGTAGATCTGGCGGGTGACGAGGAACGGGATGAGCACGTCGGTGAACTTTGAGAAGTCACCCTCGCGCTCGACGAGATAGTTCTCGTGACAGCCGTATGAATTGCCGGCGCTGTCGGTGTTGTTCTTGAAGAGGAACACCTCGCCGCGGATGCCTTCCTCGCGAAGGCGTTGTTCGGCGCTCTGCACGAGCCCCTCGAGGATGCGTTCCCCGGCTTTATCGTGGATCACGAGATCGCGGATCGAGTCGCATTCGGGGGTGGCGTACTCGGGGTGGCTGCCGACGTCGAGGTAGAGGCGGGCGCCGTTCTCGAGGAAGACGTTGCTCGACCGGCCCCAGGAGACGACCCGGCGGAACAGGTAACGCGCGACCTCGTCGGGGCTGAGGCGACGTTGGCCGCGCAGGGTGCAGGTGACGCCGTATTCGTTCTCGAGGCCGAAGATGCGCCGGTCCACCGCAGGTGAGTGTACGGGCACCCGGTCGCGGCGATGTGCCGCCGCCGTATGCTGGTCGACGTGGCGATGACCCGACTGACGTCGGTCTACGGGTCGTTTCGGGCTCGAGTGATCGCAGCCCGGCTCGAGTACGAGGGATTCGACGTGCAGCTACGCGGTGCGCTCGACAGCCCCTACGGCTTGACGGTGGGAGAGATGGCGCGCGTCGACGTGTACGTCCCGGACGACCAGTTCGATGAGGCCAGCCTGATGCTGCTCGTTGCGGAGGTCGACGAAGCCGACGAGATCCTCGATGACGACCGGCCGCCGTTGCGGGCGCGTCCGGTTCCGGTCATCTGGGTGGCGACGCTGATCCTGTTCATATTGCTCGCCGGCCCGATCGCTCTGTTGCTGCGCTGGTACTAGCTCCGGCGCGCAGGCGATCAGCCGAGCAGCGAGGTGAGCTCGTCGTTCTTGATGCGGCGGAACGCGCGGCGCGGCCGGGATCGGTCGAGCAGCGCGACCTCGAGCTGATCAGCGGTCAGCGGCGCGCCATCGCTCCCGAGCACTTTTGCTCCGAGCTTGAGCGCGTCGCCGAGGCTCATGCCCGGCTGGTACTGCTCCTTGAGCGATTCGATGATCTGGTCGGCCTGCCCGCCGAGCACCGAGTAATTCTGTTCGTCCATGACGACGCCGTCGTAGAGCACGTGGTACATCTCGGCGTGGTCGTCGTCGGGACTGCCGACCTCGGCGACGAGTAGTTCCACCTCGTACGGCTTCATCTCGTGGGTGAACACCTGGCCGAGTGTCTGCGCGTACGCGTTGGCGAGTTCTTTCGCACTGACGTCCTCGCGCGAGTAGGAGAAGCCCTTCATATCGGCGTGGCGCACGCCGGCGACGCGCAGCATCTGGAATTCGTTGTACTTGCCGACCGCAGCGAACGCGATGCGGTCGTAGATCTCACTGATCTTGGAGAGCGTGCGCGACGGATTGTCGGCGACGATGAGGACGCCGGCCGGGCACTCCAGCGCCACCAGGCTCCGACCGCGGGCGATGCCCTTGCGCGCGTAGTCGGCGCGATCCTTCATCACCTGCTCGGGCGAGACGTAGAACGGCATACTCATTGGGCTTCGACCTCCGGCCCTCGAACACCGAGTTCGGTGGATACACCGACCGGGCCTCCGGGTCTGCGCCTCGCCCTCATGCGGCTGTCGTCATGATTCGTGACCACCGCGCTCGGCGCCCTGCAGGAGGATCTGGCTGCGGGCCTCGACGTCGTCGTCGCCGAGGGCTCGGTATCCGTCGCCGTCGATCACGGCGACCGTCGGGAAGATGCGCCGCACGAGGTCGGGACCGCCGGTCGCGATGTCCTCGTCGGCGGCCGCGAACAGCGAAGCAATCGCGAGGCTGATCGCCTCGTCGGCGGAGAGCCCCTCGCGCCATCCGGCCTTGATCCAGTTGCGGGCGTGAACGGTGCCCGAACCCTGGCCCTGGAAGTCGAGCTCTTCGTAGCGCCCGCCGGTGACGTCGTAGCTGAAGACCCGACCGCGTTTGCGCGCGGTGTCGAAGCCGGCGAAAAGCGGCACGACCGCGAAGCCCTGCAACGCGGCGGGCAGGTTGGCGCGCACGAGCTGGCCGAGCTGGTTGGCTTTGCCGTCGAGGCTGAGGGTCTCGCCCTGCACCTTCTCGTAGTGCTCGAGCTGCACCTGGAAGAGCTTGACCATCTCGATCGCCGGTCCGGCCGCTCCGGCGATGGCAACGCCGGAGAGGTCGTCGGCCGCGAACACCTTCTCGATGCGACGGCTGGCGATCTGGTAACCGGAGGTGGCCCGACGGTCTCCCGCCATGATCACGCCCCCGGCGAAGCGGATGGCGACGACGGTCGTGCCGTGCGGGATGTCGTTCGTCGACGGTTTGTCCATACCGGCCCCCGGAAGCTGGTGCGGGGCGAGTCTGCGGAGCACGTCGGCGAACGACGGCCCGGGATCGACGGAGGAGGCGAACAGCGGTAACGGGCTCGATTCGGACATCGGCGCGGGAGCCTACCGCCGAGGCTCATCCCGTCAGGGCACCGACCCGCTCCCGCACGAGCGCTGCGAGCTCGTCGTCACGATCGAAGTAGTTCGCGGCAGCCTCGAAGATGAGAGAGTTCTCCCGGAGGCTTCCAATCGCGTTGTTGCAGCGAAAACACAACAACCCGCGGATGGCGCCCGTCTCGTGATCGTGGTCGACGTGCAAGGTCCGTTCCTCGGGACGCGCCTCGAGACAGATCGCGCAGACGCCGTTCTGTGCCGCAAACATCCGGTCGTAGTCGGCGATCGTGATCCCGTACTTGCGCCTCAGGTGGCTCTCACGATCCCAGATCTGCTTCTGTCCGCTATCGATGTACTCGCGTTGTTTCGCTCGCGCTCGATCGGGGTTCTCGCGCTTCCAGCGCCGCGCGCGGGCGCGGTTTGCTTCGGGATCAAGCGCAGTGCGCGCTCGCTTGGCCGCGAGATTGCACGGAATGCAGTCGGAGCGATGTCCGTCGACCATGCCGACGGCTCGGTAGAACTGATTCAGTGGTTTCGTTTCTCCGCACGCTTTGCAACATTTCACTCGTCGACTGTACGACGACGGTGTGACATGCGACGTTCGGTTGGACGTAACTACTGGCCACCCTTCTGCACGTAGCTGCGGACGAATTCCTCGGCATTGTCTTCGAGCACGGAGTCGATTTCGTCCAGCAAATCGTCGATGTCTTCCTTCAATTTCTCGCCGCGCTCGGACGAGGCGGCGACCTCTTCGTCGACGACTTCCTCACGCTCTTTGGGAGCGGGTTTCTGTTTGCGTTCTCGTTCAGCCATGACGGACCTCCTGCGACACCTTCAGCTCGCCGTCAGACGCTCGACGAGTTGGCGGGGTGTCGAGACCTGACCGAAGAGCTCGGCGACATGCACCTTGCTACCACGCGTGGGCTCCATCATCGGGATCCTCCGCAGCGGCTCCACTCCGACGTCGAGGACGAGGCTGTCCCAGTTCGCTGCCACCACCGAGTCTGCCCAACGCGCGAGGCACGTGCCCCGGAAATACGCGCGAGTCGACTCCGGCGGATCGGCCATCGCGGCCATCACGTCGTCCTCCTCGAGGAGGCGTTCGATCCGGCCGCCCCGCACGAGCTTCTCGTAGAGGGAGCGCCCCGGACGCACATCGTGGTACTGGACGGAGAGCAGCTCGAGCTTCGGATTGTTCCAGCGCAGGTCGTCGCGTTCCGCATACGCGCGTAGCAGCTGGAGCTTCGTGACCCAGTCGAGCTGGCCGTCGAGTGCCGACGGATCGGACTCGAGGGTTCCGAGCACCGATTCCCAGCGATCGAGCACGAGCGTTCCGACCGCCTCGGGCCCGCAACACTCGAGGCCGGTCTCGTCGGCGTACTTGCGCGCGAGCCTCAGGAACTCCCACTGCAATTCGATCGACGTGCAGCGACCGAGCGACGTGCAGTCGACCGTCGCCTGCAACGTCGGGTCGTGCGACACCGAGCGGATGGCCGCGACGGGCGACGAGATCGACAGGTCCTTGTCGATGAATCCGTCCTCGATCATCGCGAGGACGATCGCGGTCGTGCCGACCTTGAGGAACGTGGCGACCTCGCAGAGGTTCGCGTCGCCGACGATCACGTGCAGCCGGCGGTACTTCTGCGGGTCCGCGTGCGGCTCGTCGCGCGTGTTGACGATCGGGCGCTTCAACGTGGTCTCGAGCCCGACCTCCTCCTCGAAGAAGTCGGNNGCGCCGGTGAACACCTGGCGGGTCACGAACCACGGGATGAGGTTGCGCACGAGCCCCGCGAACGGAACGTTGCGGTCGACGAGGTAGTTCTCGTGACAGCCGTACGAGTTGCCCTTGCCGTCGCTGTTGTTCTTGTAGACCACGATTTCCTGCCCGGCGGGCAGCAAACGGCGAGCGGCCTCCATCGACCGGGCGAGGATCCGCTCCCCCGCCTTGTCGAACAGCGTCACCTCGAGCGGGTCGGCGCACTCGGGAGTGGAGTACTCCGGGTGCGCGTGGTCGACGTAGTAGCGCGCGCCGTTCGTGAGCACCGCGTTCACGAGGTGGGTCTCGATCTCGGGGGGTTGCGCGCCGTCGCGGGCGAAGCCGCGCGCGTCGCGGCCGGGCGACTCGTCCTCGAAGTCCCAACCGATTCGCCGCTGTTCGACGTACCCGTTGATCAGAAGGCTCGACGCGACGACAGGATTCGGCTCGGGCGCGCCCCGCAACGCCACGCCGTACTCGGTCTCGATACCGACGATCTTCGGCACGGCCACCGCGTCATCCTACCGACGCCTGGGGGCACCCACCGTTGCGGTCAGAGGTACTGGCCGGTGGTGACGCGCTCGATCTGACGGCCGCCTTGGTCCTTGTCGCCTTCATTGACGATCGTGCGCACGTAGACGATGCGCTCGCCCTTCTTGCCGGAGATCTTCGCCCAGTCGTCGGGGTTCGTCGTGTTGGGGAGATCCTCGTGCTCGCGGAATTCCTGTTTGATCGAGTCGAGGAGGTCGTCGGTGCAGATCCCGCGGTCGCCGCCGGCGATGGTGCGCTTGATCGACAGCTTCTTCGCGCGCCGCACGATGTTCTCGATCATGGCGCCCGAGGAGAAGTCCTTGAAGTACAGGGTCTCCTTGTCGCCGTTCTGGTAGGTGACTTCCAGGAACTTGTTCTCATCGCCCATCGAGTACATCGCGTCGACCGCGGCGGCGATCATGGTGCGCACGGCGCCTTCGGGATCGATGCCCGCGTTCTTCAGCTCCCGCTCGGCGATCGGCAGGCTGGTGGTGAGGTACTGCGTGAAGATCTGCTTCGCGCTGTCGATGTCGGGACGTTCGATCTTGATCTTCACGTCGAGGCGCCCGGGGCGCAGGATCGCGGGGTCGATCAGGTCCTCGCGGTTCGAGGCGCCGATCACGATGACGTTCTTCAGCGCCTCGACGCCGTCGATCTCGGCGAGTAGCTGCGGCACGATGGTCGATTCGATGTCGCTCGAGATGCCTGTGCCGCGCGTGCGGAACAGCGAATCCATCTCGTCGAAGAACACGATGACGGGGTAGCCCTCTTCGCTCTTCTCCCGCGCCCGCTGGAAGATGAGGCGGATCTGGCGCTCCGTCTCCCCGACGTACTTGTTGAGGAGCTCCGGGCCCTTGATGTTCAAGAAGTACGAACGCGCGCTGGTGTTGCCGGTCTTCTCCGCGACGCGCTTCGCGAGCGAGTTGGCGACAGCCTTGGCGATGAGCGTCTTGCCGCAGCCCGGAGGCCCGTACAACAAGATGCCCTTCGGCGGCTGCAGATCGTGTTCCTTGAACAGGTCGCCGTAAAGGTACGGGAGCTCGACCGCGTCCTTGATCATCTCGATCTGCTCGTCGAGTCCGCCGACGTCGTCGTAGGAGACGTCGGGCACCTCTTCGAGAACGAGCTCTTCGACCTCGGGGCGCGGCAGCTTCTCGAGCAGTAGGCCGGACCGGCCTTCCATCAGGAGATGGTCGCCCGCGCGCAGCTTCTCGTGGAGCAACTCCTCGGCGAGCTCGCAGACGCGCTCTTCGTCGGCGCGGCCGACGATCATCGCGCGCGTGCGGTCGGGCAAGAGCTCCTTGAACGTGACGATCTCACCCGCGAGATCGGAGTTGCGCGCGAGGACGACGTTCAACGACTCGTTGAGCACGACTTCCTGACCGCGCCGCAGCTCTGCGATTTCGAGCTCGGGATGCACCGCGACGCGCATCTTGCGGCCCGCCGTGAAGATGTCGACGGTGCTGTCGTCGTTCGTGCCGAGGTACGTGCCGTACGCCGACGGCGGCATCGTGAGCTTCTCGACCTCTTCGCGCAGCGCGGAGATGTGCTCGCGGGCTTCGCGCAAGGTCGCGGACAACTTCTCGTTCTGGGACACCGCCTGGGCGAGCTGGCCCTTGGTCTCGAGCAGCCGTTCCTCGAGCGTCCGCACCCGCTTGGGCGCGTCCTGGAGACGCCGTCGCAGGACGACGACTTCCTCCTCGAGTCCCTTGATGCTCTCTTGGAGCTGATCGACCTGAGCTTCGTACTCGGTCAGCCGCCGCTCGTGCTCGGAAGCCATTTGAGCGACACCTCCTCGGTCGATGGCGACCCTAGTCCCCTGTTCAGGCCGGACTGCGCGCATCCGATACGTTCCCCGAGGACTACTCGGGATGTGGATTTGTCACTCTCCGGTGTGATAAATTGAATCAAGCCGTTTGACGTTCATTCGACCCGCCGAGCAAAAAAGTGAGGACCTCCGATGAAGGTCTGGATCGACCAGGATCTCTGCACCGGCGACGGGCTGTGCGAGGAGATCGCGCCTGCCGTCTTCACCCTGCTCGATGACGGTCTGGCCTACGTCAAAGAGGGCGACAAGGTGTTCTCCGACCCGGGCGGCGCCGAGGGTCTGGCCAACATCCCCGACGGGATGCTCGACGCGGTAGTCGAGTCGGCCGAAGAGTGCCCCGGCGAGTGCATCTTCATCGAGGCCGAGTAACCCCACCTCCGGCAACGCTCACTCGACTAGACACGATCCCGTGTCGGCGAGCGATCTGGCCGCGGCCGCCGCGAGCGCGGGCCGCACCTCCGCGTCGGTCAGCGCGTAGCTGATCCCCTTCCGTCCCGGGTCGATCGCGAACGCGACGCCGAGGACCGCGCCGTCCCGGTTGACGAGCGCACCACCCGAGTCGCCGGGGGCGAGCGTCGCCGCGAGCACGAAGACGTTACGGCGACTCGTCGACGTCCGGTAGATGTCGGTTCCGACCGCCACGATCTCCTCGCCGATTCGAGCCGGCGCCGCTTTCAACGGTCCGCCCCCCGGATGCCCGTACACCGCGCCCAACTGACCGGGGGCGCCAACCGCGAGCGGGAGCGCCGACGCGGTCAACCTCGGCACCGACAAGACCGCGAGATCGCGCACCGAGTCGAACTCGACGACGATGGCGGGCATCGGCGTGCCGTCGTGGTCGACGATCGTCGTCGACCGCTCCCCCGCCACCACGTGCGCGTTGGTCACGACGATCCCCGGCGCCGCGACCCAGCCGCTGCCGCCTTGAATCTGATGACACGCGTTGCCGGTCACTTTCACGATCGAGCTCCGCACCCTGGCATCGACTTTGGGCGCCAACGTCTCGTTCGGGGCCGTCCCCGGATCGGGGGGACTGTCGAGTGGGCCGAGCGCCGAGGGGTAGGGCGCCTCCGAGATGGCGAGACCCCAGGCCGCGAACTTGGCCGGTTGAAGAGGCGCGACGCGTTGTATCGCGCCGACCACCCAGGAGTCGCGCGCCATACGCGCCGGCCAGCCCTGCGCCGTCGCGAGCGACGGGATGACCAGCCAGGTCAGCACCAGGAGGCCAAACGTTCCGGCGAGCGCGCCGGCGATCCGGTCCCACCGCGGGAGCGGGCTCCGGATCGGGAACACGCGGTGCACGAGAAGTCCGATCATCAGACCGAACGCCTGCCCGACCGACGCGACCAGCAAGAGGAAAAACAGCGCGACGCCGATACGACCGTTGGCGGTCGTGCCCCCGAACGCGGTGACGATCCTGGGTACGAAGTTGACGCCGATCGCGAGGGCCGTGAACACGCCGGCCCATCCGAAGACGCGGGCGACGAGCCCGAGACGCCAGCCACCGAACCCGGCACCCAGCGCAGTCGCGATGATCGCGACGTCGAGTGCGTTCACTCGCCTCCGGACGTCGACTGCGGCTCGTCGGCCAGACGCCGCGCGACGGTGAGGAAACCCGTGTGGGCAACCATGCGGTGATCGGGACGGATCGACTGCCCTTCGACGTGCCAGGCGCGGTGAAGAACCTCGAGCGTCTCGATCAGGGCGAAGGGCGCCGACACGAGCTCTTCCCGGAGGCGGCCGACCTGGAGGATCGTCGGCAGGTACGCGAGGAGGAAACCTCCCGGCACGAGCGCGTCGGCGGCGTGCTTGACGACGCGCCACGGCTCGGGCAGGTCGAGGATCACGCGGTCGACCTCGCGCTCGTCGATTCCTTCGTACACGTCGCGCACCTGCACGTCGAGGGGAACGTCGGTGCCGAGGAAGCCGTGCACGTTCTGCACGGCCCGCTTCGCGAAGTCTTCTCGAATCTCGTAGCCCGTCACGGAGCCCGTCGGCCCGACGGCACGCAGGAGCGCGTTCGTGAGCGCGCCCGATCCGACACCGGATTCGAGGATGCGCGCGCCCGGGAAGACGTCGGCGAGCATCAGGATCGGGCCGATGTCCTTGGGGTAGATCACCTGCGCACCCCGCGGCATTTCCAGCACGTACTCCGAGAGAGTCGGCCGCCAAGCCGTGAGGCGAGCTCCCCGAGTGGTGCGCACCGTGCTGCCGTCGGCACGACCGATCACGCCGTCGTGCTCGATGATTCCCGCGTGCGTGTGGAACTGGCCACCCGGCTCGAGCACGACGAGGTGCCGACGGCGGCGATTGTCGACGAGCAGGACCCGATCGCCGGGTTCGAACACCCGGCTCACGAGATGCTCCTGACGCCGATGGGTTCTCCGACGGCACGGGCGCGCATGCGACAGAACGCGCACACGTCGCCGGGAGTCGGCGCCCCGCATTCTGCACACGGACGCAGCTCGTCGCGGGCTTCGGCGACCTCGGCCGCGAACCGCTCGTGCGCGCGTTCCAGGAAACCGAACACGAAGGCCGCCTTGGTGCCGGGTGATCGCTCCTCGATCTCGTTGAGGGTGTGCTTGTAGCCGAGATGGCGGTTGCCGCCGGCCATCGGGCACTCCTCGACGATGTAGTCGATGTTCGTGAGCACGCAGTACGCGGCGAGCTCGCGCTCGCTCAATCGGATCAACGGTTTCACCTTGCGGGCGAACCCGGGCGCGGCGGGGAGCACCGGGTGCTGGCGTCCGAGGAATTCGGTCTCCCAGCGCAAGACGTTTCCGAGCAGCACCGCGGCTTCGTCGTCGAGGTTGTGACCCGTGGCGAGCACGTCGTAGCCGTGCCGGATTGCGGCGTCGTTGAAGATGTGGCGCTTCGACAGCCCGCACGCCGAACACGGCGCGCGCTTCGCAGATCGCGAGCCGCCTTCCACGTCGAAGCCGTACTCGGCGGCGAGGTCGATCTCGAGCAGCTTCCAGCCCCGCTCGGCGGCAAAGGCGCGGACGTAGCGACCGGACTCGTCCGAGTACTCACCGATGCCGAGGCCCAGGTAGAGACCGTCGGCGTCGTAGCCGAGCTCGCGCAGGATTTGCCAGAGCCCGAGGGAATCCTTGCCCCCGGACACCGCCACCAGCACCCGCTCGCCCGGCCCCAACATGTCGAAGTGGTCGATCGCGCGTCGCACCTGTTCGCCACAGTGGCGCACGAAGCACTCGCGGCAATAGCCCGCGTTGTGGCGGCGGACCTCGATCACCGCCGGCGCGCGGCACCGGCCGCACTTCATGCGGCGCCGCCCGAGGTGACCGGCCGGATCTCGACGACGTCGTCGTCACTGAGGCGCTCGTCGTGGGTGGCCAGCGTGTCGTTGCGGATCACGAGCACCGCTTCCGGCACGATCTCGAGATCTCGCAGGAGGTGGCTGACATTGCGGGGCGCGGGAACGTCGATCTCGCGTTTGGGGTTCCGCAAAACGACCCTCATGATTGTCGCCACAGTACCGGCGCCCGGCGATCGGCCGCTCTGAGACGTCTACGGCTTCGGGCGGGTGACGACCTCGAAGACGTCGCCGGCCTTGATCGCCGTCCGGTAGAGGACTTCCTCTTCGTCGCGCGCGAAGTGCCGCACCAAGCGGAGCCCGCCCGCCACCATCCCGACGATCAGCCAGGGGGTGGAGCCGGATGCGCCCTTGCGCAGGCCGTTCCTCGTCAAGCGGCGGAGCAGCGACGCGTACACGTCAGATCCGACGGATCTCGAGCACGAGCTGGCGCTTCTTGCCCTTGCGCTTCCCGAACCAGTACGCCGTGACGACGGTCAACACGACAACGCCGACGGCGACGGCGATCGCCGGCACCTTCACGGCCTGCGTGCGCTCGTCGACCTCACCGCGCAGCTCTCCGAACTTGGCCTCGATGTCGGCGCGCGTGATCGGCTTCTCGGGCTTGTCGAGCGTCTTCGATCTCGGACTCATGACTTCTTCCTCTTGGTGCCCACGAACCATGCGAGTGCGGCGATCGCGAATGCACCGACTACGACGATCGCGTAGGGCGCCCACGACCAGTTGCCGGTGAAATGCGGCCCACGACTGTCGCCCTGCAAGGCCCGCAACGCGCCGATCGCGAGCAACATCACCCCGATACCCAAGAGGAGCGCGCCGAGGACGCCGAACGCGACGTAGCGACCGAGGCCCTTCAGCGGGTCGACGGTCTCTTGCTTCGCGTAGGCGATGACGAGCTCTTTGAGCTCGCGGATCGTCTGTTGCGGATTGTCGGCCACTCACAACCTTTCGAGGATCAGCGGAGCAGTTTCGTCCTGGCGCGGCCCGCCGTGCAAGGCGTGATCGCCTTTCGCCTCGTGATCACGGCGGTGGTACGAGATCGGGCGGAACTCGCAAATCAGGGGTTGAACCCACCGCCCGCGCCACGTCGGCCTGCAATTGCGCGCCCGCGCCGGACGAGAAGGCGCCGTTCGCGAGGAAGGCGAAGCGGAGGTGATCGGGCCCGTCGACGACGCCGACCAGTCCGACGACGCCCGCGATCGAGCCCGTCTTGGCGCGGAGCTTCCCGGCGAGGGGATCGCCGACGAACCGGTTGACGAGCGTTCCGCTCCGAGCCGCGACCGCGAGCCCCCGGTCGATCGCCGCGAACTGCGGCCGAGCCGCGAGCCCGACGAGCTGCAACATCGTCGCGCAGGAGGCGCGGTCGTCGGGTGCGAGACCCGAACCGTCGTGCATGACGAGACCGGCCCGAGAGACGCCGAGGACGCCCATTTCGTGCTCGACGATTCGCACGCCCTGGTCGGTGGTGGCCGGAGCGTCGCCGGCGTTCATCGAGATGTCGCGCAACAACGTTTCGGCGGTGTAGTTGTCGCTGCTCGTGAGCATCTCGCCGACGATGCCGGAGAGTGCCGGCGAATCGACGTGCGCGATCTCGCGCGTGTCTCCGGACGGCAGTGCGCGCCGGACGCCGCCGGCGATCGTGACGCCACGCGCGCCGAGCATTGCGGCGAGCCGTTGGCCGGTGGTCACCGCGGGGTCGGGGGCCGGCGTCCGGTCGTTCGCGTCCGCGTAACCGCCGTCGACGGTGAGCGCGCCGAGCGAGCCGACGTCGCCTTCCTGCGCGTAGACCGGCTTCCAGGCGGGAAGGAAGCGGAGCGAGTCGTGAACGTGATCGTCGACGAGCAGCGCGCCGCTCACCGCGTGGACGCCGGCGGCGACGACGGCGTCGGCGAGCTCGGTCAGCGGGGTGAATGGTGCAGTGCGATACGGCGCTTCCGCGCGTTCGTAAACGATGTGCTCGGGAGTTGCGAGCAGTGGATCGCCGCCGCCGACCACGACGAGATTGCCGCCCCCGTCGGCGAACACTCGGGTCGTGAAGTGATGCTCGGGGCCGAGCACGTTGATCGCGGTTGTGGCGGTGAGGAGCTTGAGGGTTGACGCGGGAGCCAGGGCCTGGTCGGTTCCGATGCGCGCGAGCGAACCGCGGATACCGTCGACCGCGACGCAGGCGTGGACGGACGCGACGATCTCTATGAGCTTCTTCGTCAGCGCGTCGGCAGCTCGCGACTGCGTTGCGCTCTCGACGGTCCGGACGAGCAAGGTCGGAACCCGCCGCGCCGACACGAGGGGCGTCCGCACCTGCGGTGCGTCGGCGACCGTGCGGTGTGCACGCGTCGGCCGCACCGCTGTCAGCGACACGACCGCGCCAACGGCACATGCGGTGGCGACGAGAACAAAACCCAGTTGCCGAAGTCGTGCAGTCACGTCAGGGCAGTCCGCGCGCGAGCCGGAAACGCGCGTCGTGCCAGAGATGGGCGAGCGCGATCACTGCGCGGTTCCCGCTCGAGTAGCACACGCGTCCGGTGGCTCGGACTGTCGCCGGCCCGGGATTGTCGGGCGCCGCGACCGCGAGCTCCGTCGCGGTAAGGATCGGCTTGCCGGTCGCGTCGGAGATGTGCGCGGCGGCCTCGGCGAACCGTGCGTCCTGGCGCTCGTGGTACGCGACGATGCGTTCGAGTCCGTGGTCGGGATAGAACGCGCCCTCGCGCAGGAGCCGAGCCTGGTTCGACTGGATGCCGAGGCCGAGGTAGACGATCGCGTCGATGTCGGGATGCCGGGCGACGAGCTCCATCACCTCGGGGATCGTGTCGCGGGTCTCGCCGCCGGCGAAGTCGATCGGATCGTTGCGACTCCACCGCGGCGGGAGCTTCTCGTCGATCGCGGCGCGAAGGTCGTCTGGGAGCGACGCGAGCTCCAGACCCGGTGCGCGCGCGATCGCATCTGCCGTTACCACTCCCCATCCTCCCGCGGTCGTGAGCACCGCGGTGCGCGGACCGCGCGGGCGCGGCTGCGTCGCGAACGTGGCGGCCGCCTCGAACGCCTCCTCCACCGTCTCTGCGCGCGTGATCCCGGCCTGGCGACACATGCCGCCGAAGATGCGGTCGTCGGCCGCGAGGCTGCCGGTATGGCTCGCCGCGGCCCGCTGACCGCTGGCCGTCGTTCCACCCTTGACGAGGACGACCGGCTTTCGCCGTGCGACCGCCGCGAGACGGTCGAAGAGTGCTCTACCGTCGTCAACTCCCTCGACGTAGGCCAGGCTTACAGTCGTCGCGTCGTCGTCGGCGTACCAGTCGAGGTAGTCGGCTACCGAGACTGCAGCCGCATTCCCCGCCGATACGGCGCGGCTCACACCGACACCGGTTTGCACGGCCCAGTTCTCGAACGACGAGACGAAGTTCCCCGACTGACTCGCGATCGCGATCTGCCCGGCCGGTGGATACGGCGCGACGATCTGCGCGCAGAGCCGCACGGGAGTCGACACCACGCCCTGCCCGTTCGGCCCGGCCAAGAGGATGCCGAGCTCGTCGGCGAGCGCGACCAGGTCGTGTTGCGCGCGCACGCCGGCGTCGCCGGCCTCGCCGTAGCCCCCGCTCGTGAGGAATGCCGCGCGCACACCCCGTCGAGCGCACGCGCGCAGCAGGTCGGCGTTGGCTCCGGCCGGGGTGCAGACGAACACGAGATCCCACGGACCGTCGGGCAACTCGTCGACGCTGCGAGCCGCCTCGACACCGAGCACAGGAGTGGCTTCGAGGTTCGTCGCCGCGACCTGCCCGCGATAACCACTGGAGAGGATGTTGTGCAGCGCGACGAAACCGAACTTGGCCGGATGGGTCGACACGCCGGCGACGATCACGCCACGCGGTTCGAAGAGGGAGCGGAACGCCTCGTTGCTCGGGCGGGCACGGACTGCACCGCGGGGAGATGATGGAGAAGCGTCGTCGAGCTCGACGAGCTCGACGAGCGCGTCGACCGCGACCGGTTTGCCGTCGACGACGATCAGCGGATTGAGATCGACCGCGGCGACGTCCGGCCGGTCGTGGGCGAGGCGGGAGAGGCCGACCAGCGTCGCCGCGACCGCGGCCCGATCGACTGCGGGCTCGCCGCGAAACGGCCCGAGCAGCTTCTGCGTCGCGAGATCGTCGAGAAGTTCGTCGGCGTCGAGCTCGGTCAGCGGAACGAGGCGGAAGGCGACGTCGCCCAAGGCTTCCGCGAGCACTCCACCGACGCCGAACATCACACAGGGACCGAACTGAGGATCGCGCACGAGGCCCGCGATGAGCTCGCGTGAGCCGCGCACCATGGGCGCGATCAGGAGCTCGACGGCACCGTCGTCGGCGCGGACCCCAGCAAGCAGCTCGACGGAGGCGGCGCGGACCGCGGCTGCGTCCGGGAGCGCGAGTCGAACGAGGCCGCGCTCGGTCTTGTGCGCGATGGAGTCGCCGCACAGCTTGACGACGACCGGGTAGCCGAGTTCGTCTGCGGACGCGACGGCTGCGCCGGCGTCAGCGGCGGTCCGCTCGTCGAGCACCGGCACCCCGTAACGAGCGAGGAGCTGCTTCGACGCGGCTTCCGAGAGGGTCGGCACGGCGGCCGAGGCTAGCGGCGCCCATGCGGAGGCAACGCCGACCGCGTTGCGCTCGCTACTCGCCGAATCGCGTGACGGCGCCGCGCGCGTCGAACTCCATCCCCGGCGCCCAGGCGATCTCCCAGCGATTGCCTTCGGGATCGGCGAAGTAGCCGGACCGGCCGCCCCACACCCGGTCGACCGGTTCGGCGGTCGCGGTCGCGCCGGCCGCGACCGCGGCCGCGAACGGGATGTCGACCTCGTCGCGGGTGTCGCAGTTGCACGACAGCGTCACACCCGACCATCCGCCGCCCGGCCCCGGCGTGCCGGGCGCGGCCTCGGCGGCCAGGAGATCGAGCGGATACAAACCGAGGACGACGCCGCCGAGGAGAAACGAGACGAGGTCGCCGTCGATGTCGACGCCGACGGGCCAGCCGAGCCCGAGGTAGAAGGTTCGCATGCGCGCGAAGTCGCGCGTGCCGAGCGTGACCAAGCTGAGACGGGCAGGAAGAGCAGGAAGAGCCATCGTCACACCGCCCGGTCGCGGTCGCGCCAGTACTCGTCCCGCAGGACGCGCTTCAGCAGCTTGCCCGAGTCGGTGCGGGGTAGCTCCGCTCGCGTTTCGTACGCGCGCGGCTGCTTGTAGCGAGCCAGCCGCGCTTCCGCGAACGCGCGCAGCTCGTCGAGGTCGATCGTCTGGCCCGGCTTCGGCTGCACGATCGCGTGCACTCGCTCGCCCCACTCGTCGTCGGGAATGCCGAACACCGCCGCGTCGAGGATCTGCGGGTGCGCGTACAGAACGGCCTCGATCTCCGCGGGGTAGATGTTCACCCCGCCCGAGATGATCATGTCCTTCTTGCGATCGCAGATGTAGACGTAACCCTCGTCGTCCACGTACGCGACGTCGCCGACCGACTTCCATTCGACGTCGGCCAGCTCGGTGAGGTGCTCTTCGGTGCGGTGATACCCGTCCATCGCCAGGCCGGTGCGGACGAACAACTCCCCCGCCTCCCCCGGGCTCGCGATCGAGCCGTCGTCCTTCACGATCCGGATCTCGATCCCGCCGTAGGGCTTCCCGCACGATCCGGGTTTGCGCAGCTGGTCCTCGGGTGGGAGCACGGTGTCGACGCCGAGCTCGGTGGAGCCGTACACCTCGAACAGGAATCCGTCGCCGAGTTTGTCGATGATCTCTTCTTTCAGCGCGTAGGGCACCGGCGCGGCGTTCGCGATCAGGCAGATCATCGACGACATGTCGGCCCGGGCCAGCTCCTCGTCGGGCAGCGACACGATGCGCTTGAGCTGGGTCGGTGCGGAGAAGGAGTTCGTGACGCGATGCTCCTTCACCAGCGCGATCCAGCGCACGGGGTCGAACTTGCGCAGGACCACGACGGGCGCGCCCAGCGTGTGCGCCAACGACGCGAAGGCGAGGGGTCCGGAGTGGTACAGCGGACCCGTAGTGAGGTGCACGGAGCTCTCGTGCAGGAGACGAAGCGAGTCGAGCAACGCGAACACGATCTGACGGTCGGTGCGCGTGCGCAGTGCGCCCTTGGGCTTACCGGTGGTTCCGGACGTGTAGATCATCGCCGCGCCGGCCTCGCTGGTCGCGGCGACGTCGGGTTCTCCGGCCGATTGACCGGCGCACAGGTCGTCCCACGCGAGGAAGTCGCGGCCGGCGGGCACCGCGCCGCCGAAGACGACCACGGCGCGCAGCTTCGGGAGCCGGTCGCGAACCGACGCGACGAGCTCGGCCTGCTCGGCGTCGACGACGACCACAGTCGCGTCGGAGTTGTCGATGACGTACTGCATCTCGTCGGCGTTGAACCGGTACGAGAGCGGCACCGCGACGAGGTTGCACTTACGGGCGGCGTGAATCGTGGTGATGACCTCGAGTGAGTTCGGTCCGCACCAGACCAGCCGTTCCTCCGATCGGGCTCCGGCCGCGAGGAGTCCGTGTGCGAGCTGGTTCACCTGCGCGTTGAGCTCACTGAAGGTGGTGGTCGAGGCGGTTGCACCTCCGCTCGCGTCGACCACGACGGCGACCTTGTCGGGTGCTTGTTGCGCGTGTACGGCCAGGGCGTCGAGCGGAGCGTTCATGGATCGGAGCGTACGCGGCGCCGATAGTGTCGTGCTCGTGCTGCGCCCGTTCGCCGTGCGCGGCGTCGTCGAGGGTTTCTACGGGACGCCGTGGACGCACGACGCCCGCATCGAGGTGATGTCGTTCCTCGCGGCACACGGAATGAACGCGTACGCGTACGCGCCGAAAGACGACGCCCGTCATCGGGCCGAGTGGCGCGTCCCCTACGAGAGGGCGGAGCTCGAGCGATTCCGGGAGCTCGCCGCGCACGGAGAGGCCCACGGGGTGCGGTTCGGTTTCGCCATTTCGCCGGGTCTCGACGTCGAATACGAATCGCAAACCGACCGCGAGGCCTTGTTGCACAAACTGCAGCCGTTGCGTCAAGCCGGCGTGTCGTGGTTCCTGCTCTTGCTCGACGACATTCCGATGCAACCCGGTCTTGCACCCCGCCAGGCTGCACTCGTCACCTGGTTGCATTCGGCTCTCGACGGCGCCGCGCTCACGATGTGCCCCACTGAATACGTCGGCACGCATCCCTCGCCCTACCTCGCGGAGCTCGGCGCCGGGATGCCACCAGAAGTCGACGTGATGTGGACCGGACCGACGGTCTGTTCGCCGGAGCTCCGCGCCGGTGACGCGCGGGGATGGACGAAGGCGCTGGGCGACCGACGGGTCGTCGTCTGGGACAACTATCCCGTCAACGACGTGTTGATGTCGGCGTCGTTGCATCTCGGTCCGTACCAGGGCCGCGACGCCGATCTCGCCGATGTCGTCGGCGGTGTTCTCTGCAATCCGATGACGCAGGCGCGCGCGTCGCAGATCGCGCTGGCGACCGCCATGGACTTCCTTGCCGATCCCGACGGCTACGACGCCGCCGCGTCGTGGTCCCGCGCGATCTCCGACGTCGGCGGCGACCGCGCGATGCCGCTGACCGTCTTGGCGCGTGCGTGCGCCGACAGTCCTATCGCGGAACCCGACACGCTCGATCTCGCGCGCCGCGTCGACGCGCTCGAGGACGAGCTCGACGGTCCGGGTTGGATCGCCGCCGTGGCCGAGCTCTGGGCCGAGCTGCGCTCGGCGCGCGCCCTCACCGAGGCGTTCCCGGAGCCGGCGCCGCCGGACGACGCGCTCTCGGCCGAGGTCGGGCCCTGGGCGACCGCGGCCGGCGCCGCGGCGGAGGCCGGCCTCGCGGCACTGCGTCTCATCCAGTGCGCTCGACCGGTCGCTTCCGTCGATTCCTCGGGTCGGGGCCGAGCCGCGGCTCCCGACCCCGAGACTGCAATGCATGCGGCTTTCGCGGTTCTCTACGTGTGGAAGGGCTCGCGTACCGATGAAAGAGTCGTGTTCGGTCCTCGCTTCGCGATCTATACGCCCGTGATCCAGATGCCCGACGGCGCGCCCGCGCTCGACGCCCGCGCCGCGCTGCGCGAGGACGCCAACGCCATCGACTGGCTCTGCCGGCTCGCGCTGCGGACGTACGACGACTGGCGAACGCGCGCCGCCGGAACCGCGCTGCAGGTATTCGTCGACGGCGAGGAACGGCCCGTCGCCGTCGACGGAGCGTTCGACGGTCGAGGCCGGATGGTGATGGTGCGGCAAGGCCCGTTGTGCACCCGCGTCGCACCCGACCAGCGTCTCCCCTTCTCGGACCGACGCCGGGCATGACCGCGCCCCGCGTCTCGATCGTGATGCCGGCCTTCAACGAGGCGGAGATCCTCGCGACGACCGTCAAGAGCGTCGTCGACGGCTTGCGCGCCCGAGGTGAGCACTTCGAGGTACTCGTGGTCGAGAACGGCTCCACCGACGACACCCTGTCCATCGCGCACCAGATCGCGGCGGAGCTTCCGGAAGTGCGGGTCGAGCACCGCGACCACGCCGACTACGGCCGCGCACTCCGCGCGGGTCTGCTCGACGCGACGGGCGAGGTGGTGGTCAATTTCGACATCGACTACTTCGACCTCGACTTTCTCGACGCCGCGATCGGTCAGGTGCTCGCCGACGGCGGACCCACGATCGTCGTGGGATCGAAACGCGGCGAGGGCGCGAACGACTCGCGTGACCCGCTCCGGAAGTTCGCGACCGGCGTGTTCGGGACGATCCTGCGGGTGGTCTTCGGTTTGCGCGTTTCCGACACGCACGGCATCAAGGCCATGCGCCGAGCCGTGGTCGAACCGTACGCCCAGGTCTGCACGTTCGGCCAAGACCTGTTCGACACCGAGTTGATCCTGCGCGTCGAGCGGGCCGGCCTTCGCACCGCGGAGATACCCGTCGAGGTGCACGAGCTCCGGCCGGCGCGCAGCTCGTTCCTCTCGCGCGTCCCGCGTACGCTGCGCGGTCTGTGCAGACTCCGCTGGGCGCTGTGGAAGGCATCCCGGGCTCGCTGACGCTCCGTTGTGCCCGCGTCCTCAACGGCGAGGGCGGCCAGTCGTCGAGTCCGGCCTGGGTCACGATGGGCGACGGCCGGATCGTCGCGACCGGCTCGGGCACGCCGGCGCCGGGCGCGGTCGATCTCGGCGACGCGCTGCTGGCTCCCGCCTTCGTCGACGTGCAGGTGAACGGCACGGGCGACGTCGACTTCGCGACCGCGCCGGTGGAGCAGATCGTCCACGCCGTGGATGCGCTCCTCGCCCGGGGCACGACCGGCTTGCTGCTCACCATTTGCAGCGCGCCGCTCGACACATACGACGTGATCCTGGAGCGCGCCGCGCGGGCGCGCGACATCCGACCCGAGGTGGTTCTCGGCGTGCACCTCGAAGGCCCCTTCCTCGGGGGCGCGCCCGGTGCCCACCCGCCCTCGATGTTGCGGCGAGCGGATCGCGGGTGGTTGCGCCACGTCAGCGAAGCATTCGGTGATCTCGTGCGCGTGGTGACACTCGCGCCCGAAGCCGACCCCGGGCTGGCCGCGACGCGCGAGCTCGCCGAACGCGGCGTGGTCGTTGCGTTGGGTCACTCGGTCGTCGACTTCGAGGGCGCGCGGGCGGCGGCGGACGCCGGGGCGCGCATGGTGACGCACCTGTTCAACGGCATGAGTCCGTTGCACCACCGCGCGCCGGGACTCCCCGGCGCCGCGCTCGACGACGCGCGGCTCGTTCCGTCGCTCATCGCCGATTTCGTGCACGTGCATCCGGCGATGGTGAAGCTCGCGCTGTCGGCGCGCCCCGACGCCGTATTGGTCACCGACGCGGTCGCGACCGAGCCACCGGTCGTGGAACGCGACGGCGCCGCGTACCTCGGCGACGGAACGCTCGCGGGCTCGACACTCACGATGGATGCGGTGCTGCGCAACGTCGTGTCGATCGGTGTGCCGATCGCGCGCGCCGTCCGGCACACCGGCGCGAACCCGGCACGCGTGCTCGGGCTGAACGACCGTGGTCGAATCACGCCGGGCGGCCGGGCTGATCTCGTAGCGCTCGACCCGCACACATTCGCAGTGCGGGCCGTCTGGCTCGGTGGACGGCCCGTGTAACGTCGACCTGGTGCCCAAAGTCGCGCTGTTCGTCACGTGCGTGGCCGACCAGATCTTCCCCGACACGGCGCAAGCCACGGTGCGCGTCCTCGAGGCCGCGGGTGCGCAGGTCGTGTTCCCGCCGCGCCAGACTTGCTGCGGTCAGCCCGCGCTGACGGCGGGCGAACCCGAGGCCGCGGCGCGCCTCGCGCACCATCAACTCGACGTCTTCGACGCCGGCGACTTCGACGCGATCGTGACACCCTCCGGCTCGTGCGCGGCCATGGTCTGCCATCACTTCCCGACTCTGCTCACCGAACGCCGGGCCGAGGCCGAGACACTCGCGCAGCGCACGTTCGAGCTCACGCAGTACCTCGTCGACGTGCTCGGCGTCGACGACATCGGCGCGCGTCTCGACGCGACGGTCACGGTGCACGACGCGTGTCACGGCCTGCGCAAACTCGGACTGGGCGACGGAGTGCGCCGGCTGCTCGAGCGGGCGGGCGCGACGCTCGTCGAGATGAAAGAGCCCGACACCTGCTGCGGCTTCGGCGGCGTGTTCTCGTTCGGCTACCCGGAGGTGTCGACCCGGCTCGCGGATGCGAAGCTCGGCCACGCGGCGGCCACCGCCGCTCGCTATGTCGTGAGCACCGACCTCGCGTGCCTGATGCACCTCGAGGGCCGCCGACGCAAGATCGGCCCCTCGACCGCACCGCAGCCCATCCACATCGCCGACCTGCTCGCAGCCGGGCTGACGGCGGCGTCGAAATGACCGGCCACGGCATCACGACGCCCGGTCGCGATTTCCACGAACGAACAGCGACCGCGGTCGCCGATCCGGTACTGCAAAAGGCGTTGCAGAACCTCGACCGCCGGCTTCGCACCGCCGGCGAGTCCGCCGCGGCGCATCCCGAGTGGAAGGAACGCGCGGCGGCGATACGCCGGGAGACGCTGCTCGATCTCGACGGTTGGCTCGATCGGCTCGAACGCTCGCTCGCGGCAAGGGGCGTCGAGGTGCACCGGGCGTCGACGCCCGGCGACGCGCGCCGAGTCATCTTGGATCTGGCCCGGGCGCGCGGGGCGCGCACGGTGGTGAAGAGCAAGTCGATGGCGACCGAGGAGATCGACCTCGGCGGCGCGTTGGAACAGGCCGGGCTGACCAGCGTCGAGACCGACCTCGGCGAGTACATCGTGCAGCTCGCGGGTGAGCGGCCGTCGCACATGATCACACCTGCTATCCACAAGACGCTTCCTCAGATCCGCGACGTCCTGGCTCGAGAGGCGCACACCGACCTGCCCGTCGACCGCGAGGCGCTCACCGCGTGGGCGCGCGAGCGGCTCCGCGGTGAGTTCCTGCGCGCCGACATCGGCATCACCGGTGTGAACTTCGCGGCGGCCGACACCGGCACGCTCGTCCTCGTCACGAACGAGGGCAACGGCCGCTTCTGCACGACGCTGCCACGCATGCACGTCGTCGTGATGCCGGTCGAGAAGGTCATTCCGCGCCTCGCCGACGTCGGGGTGCTGCTCCCGTTGCTCACGACGCACGCGACCGGGCAGGCGTTGTCGAACTACGTGACGATGATCAGCGGTCCGCGACGGGCGGGTGAGCTCGACGGACCCGACGAGATGCACGTGGTGTTCCTCGACAACCGGCGCCGCACGCTGCTCGGGACGACGTACGAAGAGATGCTCGCGTGCATCCGCTGCGGCGCGTGCCTGAACGTCTGCCCCGTCTATCGGAACGTGAGTGGCCACGCGTACGACGCGGTCTATTCGGGCCCGATGGGCAAGGTCCTCACGCCGCTGCTCTCGGGCGGGGCGGAGGGCGCCGATCTGCCGTACGGCTCGACGTTGTGTCACGCGTGCAGCGACGCGTGCCCGGTGAAGATCCCGCTCAGCGACATGATCCTCGCCCTCCGGGCCGATACGCCCGAACGGAGCTCGCCGGTACGCCGCCGGCGGCGGTTGTTCTGGACAGTGTGGGCGCGCGCCTGGTCGACGCCGCGCGGCTATCGCCTGACGACCACGCTCGGCCGCATGTCGCGCGGTCGCGTTCCCGGCTTGCGCGCGTGGACGTCGACGCGCGAGCTGCCTCGGCCGGCGCGTGTGTCCTTTCGGGATCGATGGGCCAAGGAGCACCGGTGATCGACGCGCTCGCGGCGGGGCTGCGCGCGAACTCGTGCACCGTGACGGGCCCGATGAACGCCGACGACGCGCGCACTGCGATCGTCGAGCGCGTGTCCGGACTCGTCGCGTGCACCGACGACATTCCCGTTCCCGGAGTCGTCGACGCGTTGCTCGCGCGGGGGCTCGAGGTGCTCACTCCCGACGACCCGCGTTGGACGGCGCGACTCGTCGACGCCGCGGTGGGCATCACCGGCGCGCGGCTCGCGGTCGTGCAGCCACCCGCGATCGCGCTCGCGGCCGCGCCGGGCGCTCCGCGCGCCACGAGCCTGGTGCCGCCGGAGCACGTCTGCGTCCTGCGCGTCGTCGACGTCATCGCGACATTCGCCGACGCGATGGCGGAAATCGCCGACGGCGAGCTGCCGAGCGCGCTCACCTGGATCGGCGGCCCGAGCCGTACCGCCGACCTCGAGATGATCACCACGTTCGGGGTGCACGGTCCCCGCGCCGTCGAGGTCGTGCTGGTCTCGTGACGGGTAAGGTCCGCGGTCATGGAAATTGTCGCGGCCCTGTTCGTCGAAACGATCGACTTCCGGCAGGTCGCCGGCCCGGCGACCCGGATCGACATCACCGGCGCGTTCTTCTCGACCGCGGTGCCGTCGTATCCGGCACAGCTCACGCCGCACCTCGTCGTGCTCGTGCGGGCCGCTGCGGGCACCGACGGGAACGGCACGCTCGAGACGGTGTTCGTGCGCGACAGCGGCGAGGAGATCGGGCGGAACCGGCAGAGTTTCGTCGTGGAACCGGGCAAGTTCGGCTACCGGCTGGTGCGGGGCGAGCTCGAGTTCCCCGAGCCCGGCACCGTGGAGGCGCGGTGCACCATCGTCGAGAGCGGTTCGGCCGTCACGGTGCCGCTCACGGCCCTCCCTCCGAGCTGATCGCGCTCAACTCGATGCCTCCCCGCGTCGACGGTCGGAGACAATGGATCTCGTGAACCGGTACGCGTCGGCCCTCTCGCTGCATCCCACCCCGGTCGAAGCGGTCGGCGAGGTCGCCGGCGAAATCCTCGAACGATTCGATGGCGCTCGCCCTGACCTGCTCGTTTGCTTCGCCTCGCCACACCACGCGGGGGCGTTCGAGGACGTGATGGGCGGTTTGCGCACCGTCTTGGAGCCGGACGCGACGATCGGTTGCACGATGGTCGGGGTCGCGGGCGGAGGAGTCGAGGTCGAGGAGGGCCCCGGACTTTCTGTCCTGGCCGCGTCCTTTGGTGCGGGCCGGATCGATGCCATCGCGCTCGAGACGCGCGAGACCGATGACGGCTACGAGATCCTCGGCTGGCCGGATTGGGTGCCGGCGCGGGGCACGATGCTCATGCTCGCCGAGCCGTACTCGTTCCCGGTGGGCGATTTTCTCGAGGTGTGCAATGCGCGAGTCCCGGGCCTCACGGTGATCGGCGGCATGGCGTCGGCGGCGACGCAGGCGGGCGCGAATCGTCTCGCGGTCGACGACCGGGTGCTCCACCACGGCGCGGTCGCGCTGGTGTGCTCCGAGGACGTGCCCGTGCGCGCCGTCGTGTCGCAGGGGTGCCGGCCGATCGGCATGCCGCTGACCGTCACGAGCGCGGAACGCAATCTCGTCTTCGAGCTCGCGGGCCAACCGGCGATGGCCCGTTTGCAGGAGCTCGTGCAGGCGGCGACGGAGACGGAACGCGACCTGATGCGCAACGGCCTGCACTTGGGTGTTGTGGTCGACGAGCACAAGCTCGACTTCTCGCGCGGCGACTTCCTCGTGCGCAACGTGCTTGGAGCCGACCGCCGCAACGGCGCGATCGCGATCGGCGACCGCGTCGAGGTCGGCACGACGGTGCAGTTCCAGGTGCGCGACGCCGAGGCCGCCGACGAGGACCTGCGCGCGCTGCTCGCCGACGCCCGAGGCGACGCGGCGTTGCTCTTCACGTGCAACGGGCGAGGCCGGCACCTGTTCCCGGAGCCCCACCACGACGCGGGCGTCGTCGACGAGTTGCTCGGTGCGAAGCCGCTCGCGGGTGCGTTCTGCGCGGGCGAGATCGGCCCGATCGGCGGCCGCAATTTCCTGCACAGCTTCACTGCGAGCGTCGCCGTCTTCGAGCGCTGACCCGTCGCGTTCCGTTGCGCGCAAAGGTTCAGCGCGGGGGATGGGTACACATAGGCTGCGGCGGGGCGGAGAAAGGGGCCGACGTGGCTGACGACCTGGAGCAGCGCGGGATCAACGTGATCCGCGGCTTGGCCATGGATGCGGTGCAGAAGGCGAACTCGGGGCATCCCGGCACGCCGATGGCGCTGGCGCCCCTCGCGCACGTCCTGTGGACCCGGATCATGAAATACGACGCCTCCGCGTCCGACTGGCCCGACCGCGATCGGTTCGTTCTCTCCGCCGGCCACGCGTCGATGCTGCTCTACTCGATGCTGTACCTCACCGGGTATGGCCTCGAACTCGACGACCTCCGGCAGTTTCGCCAGTGGGGCTCACTCACTCCGGGTCACCCGGAGTACGGCCACACCAACGGCGTCGAGGTCACGACCGGCCCGCTCGGGCAGGGGTTCGCAAACGCGGTCGGGATGGCGATCGCCGAGGCGCACCTCGGCGCCGTCTACAACCGCGAGCAGACGATCGTCGACCACCACACCTACGTCATCGCCGGTGACGGCGACTTGATGGAAGGCGTCGCNNGCGACGGCGACCTCATGGAGGGCATCAGCCACGAAGCAGCCTCGCTCGCCGGGCACCTGAAGCTCGGACGAATGGTGTTCGTCTACGACGACAACCACATCACGATCGACGGCCCGACCGAGCTCGCGTACAGCGACGACGTTCCGAAGCGCTTCGAGGCGTACGGCTGGCACGTCGTGCGACTCGGTGAGGTCGCGAACGATCTCGATGTGCTCGAAGCGGGACTGCGCGCCGGCATCGCGGAGGAGACCCGGCCCACGCTGCTCGTGTTGCGTTCGCACATCGGCTACCCGTCGCCGAAGGTCCAGGACACCGCCGCCGCGCACGGCAATGCGCTCGGCGCCGACGAGGTCGCGAAGGTCAAGGAGATCCTCGGCCTTCCTCCCGTCGACTTCTTCGCGCCCGACGACGCGGTCCTGTCCTACCGGGAGGCCGGGCGGCGCGGCGCGGCCACGCGTGCGGCCTGGGAGGCGCAGCCGAAGCCCGACGAGTACGAAGCGTGCTTGTCCGGTTCGGGTCTGCACGGCTGGGAGCAGAAGCTGCCCACGTGGCAGGTCGGTGCGTCGCTCGCCACGCGTACCGCGATCGAAGAGGTGCTCACCGCGGTCGTCGACGTCGTGCCCGGGTTGTTCACCGCGTCGGGCGACCTCACCGGCAACACCGGCATGCAGGTCAAGAGCCTCGGCACGTTCACTCCCGACGACGCGACGGGGCGCCTGATCCATTTCGGCATTCGCGAGCACGCGATGGGAGCCGCCGCGAACGGGATGGCGGTGTCCGGGCTCGTGCCGTGCGTCGGCACGTTCTTCGTCTTCAGCGACTACATGCGACCCGCGGTGCGGCTCGCCGCGATCATGCAGGCCAAGGTCTGCTTCGTCTGGACGCACGACTCGGTCGGCGTCGGCGAAGACGGCCCGACCCACCAACCGGTGGAGCACTTGGCGTCCCTGCGCGCGATGCCGGGTCTTCGCCTGATCCGCCCGGCCGACGCGAACGAAGTGGCGGCCGCGTGGAAGGTGCACCTCGACGGCGACGGCCCGACCGCGCTGCTCCTCACCCGCCAGAAGGTCCCGGTGCTCGACGGCACCGCCGAGCGCGCGCCGGCCGGAGTCCCCGCCGGCGCGTACGTCCTCGCGCCCGAGAGCGCGGCTCGGCCCGACGTCGTGCTGATCGGTACCGGCTCCGAGGTGCAGGTGTGTGTCGCGGCGCGTGAACAGCTCGCGACGCGTGGCGTCGCGGCGCGCGTGGTCTCGATGCCGTCGTGGTACCTGTTCGAACAACAGCCCGACGACTATCGCGCCGACGTGCTGCCGACCGGCGTGCCGACCCTCGCGGTCGAAGCCGGCGTGCGTTTCGGATGGGAGCGCTACGCCGACGACGTCGTCAGCATCGATCGCTTCGGCGCATCGGCTCCGGGCGAGGTCGTGATGCGCGAGCTCGGGATCACGCCCGAGCACACCGTCGAGCGCGCGCTCGCGTTGCTCGACGCCGTCGGAGCGGGAGGGAGTTGAACATGGCGAGTGCCATTCTTCGTCTGATCGAGTTCGGTCAGAGTCCCTGGTACGACAACCTGACGCGCGCGCTTGCGACCGGCGGTTTGCAGACTCTGATCGACACGCACGGGATACGCGGCGTCACGTCGAACCCGACCATCTTCGAGAAAGCGATGGCCGGGGGTGACGACTACGACGAGCAGCTGCGCGCGGTGACGCGCACCGGCGCTTCCACCGAGGACGCCTATTGGGATCTCGTCACCACCGACATCGAGCACGCGGCCGACGTACTGCGCCCCGGGTACGACCGACTCGAGGCGGCCGACGGATACGTGTCGGTGGAGGTGTCGCCCGATCTCGCACACGACACCGCGGCGACGACGCAGCAGGCGAAGGAGTTGTGGGAGCGCCTCGCCCGCCCGAACGTGATGATCAAGATCCCAGGCACTGCCGAAGGCCTTCCCGCGATCACCGACACCCTCGCGGCCGGCATCAATGTCAACGTCACACTGATCTTCGGCCTCGCGCGCTACGAGGAGGTCATCGGTGCGTTCCTGTCGGGCCTCGAGCGGCGGGCCGCAGCGGGTGGCGATCTCCGCGATCTGGCTTCGGTTGCGTCGTTCTTCGTGAGCCGCGTCGACACCGAGACCGACCGGCGGCTGCCCGAGGGTCATCCGCTACGAGGCAAGGCCGCGGTCGCCAACGCCAAGCTCGCGTATCAGATGTTCCTGAAGGAGCTGTCGGGCGCCCGGTGGGAAAAGCTCGAAGCGTCGGGCGCGCGCAAGCAGCGCCCGCTGTGGGCGTCGACGTCGACCAAGAACCCCGCGTACTCCCCCACCCTCTACGTCGACGAGCTCGTCGGCAAGGACACCGTGAACACGCTGGCCCAGGCTTCGGTCGACGTGCTGGCGAAGGGCGACGACAACCTGCGCGCGGATTCGATCTGCGACGACGTCGAGGGCGCGCGCAAGGTCATCGCCGATCTCGCCGGCGCGGGCGTCGACTTCGCCGACGTGACCGCCACGCTCGAGCGTGAGGGTGTCGAGTCGTTCGCGAAGTCGTTCCACGACGCGCTCGCTACCCTCGAGAAGAAGGCTTCGGAGTTTAGGTGAACCAGGTCACGTAGCCGCAACGACGGCACGGAGATGATCTGCGAAGTCGGCGGGCTTGGCGTGCGCGTTGAGTCCACTCGTGTTCGGCATCACGTACGTCCGCACACCCGCGAACGGATCCGACTGCCAGCCGATCACGGCGCGCTTGTCGATCACGGCGCGATAGCCGGTAACCCCGATGAAGCACACACACTTCGGCTCCAACCAGCGGACGAGCCGCTCCAAACGCCCCGTTCCTTCGATGAACTCCGCGCGCGTCAGCTCGTCTGCCTTTGCGGTCGCCCGCCGCACGATGTTCGTCATGCCGACGCGATCGACCCGGAACGCGTGGAAGGGATCGAGCGCGCGGGTCACGAGTCCCGATGCGAGGGCCGCGGGCCAGAACCGGTTCCCCGGCCGGGCGAAGCTGATGCCCCGGTCGGCCGACATCAGGCCCGGGTTCAGACCGACGAGCAGTACGCGCATGCCCGGACCGACGGTGTCGGCCAACTTGCGGGCGCGCGTTGCCTCGACGTCGAGCCATTCCTCGCCGTCGTCGACCAGCTCGTCCACGTCGAAGCCCGCACCCTCGACGACCTCGCGCAGGTGATCGGGCCGCCACCACGAGAAGTGACGGTTGGGAAACCGGTCGTCGTCGGTCGTCGGGTTGCGATGCGAGGTGACCTGCACGTGCACCGCGCCGCCGAGGGCAATGGATCGGTGGAGCTCGGCGAGCGCCATCGGCAACTGCCCTGCCGCGATGTGCATGTACGACCGGTGAGCCCACGCGCCGGTGAGCGCGCCGGCTCGGAACGGAAGGTGCTCGAGGTCGGCGACGAGTGGCCACGCGTCGGGTGCGAAGGTGCGGACCTGAGCGGCCATCGCGGGCGCGGCGTCGAACGCCACCACCGGCCCGCCCAGCTCGCCGCTGTGCCATCCCGGTCCGCACCCGACGTCGGCGCGTACCCCGGCCGGGACGCGCGCCACGAAAGCGTCGATCGACGACGGTCGGGCCCGGCGCCGGTGCTCGATCCAGTCGTCGACGTGCGTCTCGTAGACGTTGACCGTGGTTCGATCCATGCCTCGGGGAAGAATGGCAGACGTGGAGCTTCCCGGACAGATCCGCATCGTCGACGACGTTCCGCGTGCCTTCGCGCGTCTGGTCACCGAGCTCACGCCGCAATCGATCGCGCTCTCGGGGGGTGAGCTCGCCCAGCGGTGCTATGCCGCGTTGCGGCGCGAGGCGCTCGAGTGGTCGATCGTGGACGTGTTCTTCGGCGACGAGCGGATCGTGCCGGTGGAGTCGGACGACTCGAACGAGGGCATGGCCCGCCGGGTCCTGCTCGACCATGTGTCGCCCCGAGCGGTCCATTCGATGGTGTCGGCCGGCGCCGACGCGTACGACGCGCTCGTGCGTACGTCACCGCCGATCGACATCGTCCACCTCGGTCTCGGACCCGACGGTCACACCGCCTCGCTGTTCCCGGGCACTCCGGCGTTCGACGAGCGCGAGCGGTTCGTCATCGAGAACGGCGACGACTTGCACCCGTATCGGAGGTTGACGTTCACGTTTCCCGCGATCGAACGCGCGGCGCTCGCGGTCGTGACCGTCGCCGGCGAGGAGAAGCGCGAGCCGATCAGGCGGATCCGCGCGGGAGAGGATTTGCCGGGCGCGCGGATCCGGGCGCGCCAGGTGTTGTGGATCGGAGACCGGGCGGCCCTGGAGGCCGACTAGGGTCGCCCGCATGCTCAGCGCCTCGTCGTTCCGGGAGCTGCTCGACGCGCCCCCGACCGAGCTGATGCCGGCTGCCGCGGCGCGCCGCGACGAACAGACCGGCCGGCGCATCACCTTCTCGCCCAAGGTGTTCGTGCCCCTCACGATGCTGTGCCGCGACCGCTGCGGATACTGCACGTTCGCCAAGCCGCCGGCGCGGCTCGAGTCGCCGTATCTCGCCGTTGAGCAGGTGCTCGAACTCGCCTCGCGGGGCGCAGCACTCGGCTGCTTCGAAGCTCTGTTCACCCTCGGCGAGGCGCCGGAAGACCGGTACCCGCAAGCCGCCGACTGGCTCCGCGAGCACGGCTTCGAAAGCACCGTCGATTACCTCGCGTCGGTGGCGAAGCTCGTGCTCGACGAGACCGGCTTGCTCCCCCACGCCAACGCGGGCGCTCTCTCCGAAGCGGAGCTCAAGCGACTACGCGCGGTCAGCCCGTCGCAGGGGATGATGATCGAGACGCTCGCCGACCGCCTGCACGAGCCCGGCGGCGCGCACCACGGCGCGCCCGACAAGACCGCGGCGCGGCGCCTCGCCACGCTTCACGCGGCCGGCAGAGCGCGCGTGCCCTTCACCACCGGCATCCTCGTGGGCATCGGCGAGACCCGGGCCGAGCGGATCGAGGCGCTCGTCGCGATCGCGAACGCGCACCTCGAGCACGGCCACGTGCAAGAGGTGATCGTGCAGAACTTCCTGCCCAAACCCGGCACCGCGATGCATCGGGCCGAGCCGTGCCCAACTGACGAGTTCCTGTGGTCGATCGCGGTGGCCCGCCTGATCCTGCCCGGCGCCGTGCACCTGCAGGCGCCGCCGAACCTGAGCGACGACCTCACACCGTTGCTCGCGGCGGGGATCGACGACTGGGGCGGTGTTTCGCCGTTGACGATCGACCACGTGAACCCCGAGCGACCGTGGCCGGCGCTCGACCGTCTCCGCGAGGCCACCGAGGCCGCGGGCTTCGTCCTCGCGCCGCGTCTCACCGTGTATCCGGAGTACGTGCAGCGCGCCGAAGAGTGGCTGCACCCCGACGTTCGCACCGCGGTGCTGGTCGCCTCCGACCTCGAGGGCCTGGCGCGCGATACCGCGTGGGCACCCGGGCGCGACGACCTCGAACCTCCAACGCTTCTTCCCGCCGCACGTGCGAGCGCGGGTGGTCGCGTCGGCGAGGTGCTCGCGGGTGTGCTCGCGGGTCAGGAAGTCGGCATCGACGAGATCGTGACGCTGCTCGCGGCGCGCGGTCCCGAAGTCGCACGGGTCGCCGAGGTCGCCGACCAGCTGCGGCGCGAGATCGTGGGCGACGAGGTCACCTTCGTCCGCAACCGCAACATCAACTACACGAACGTGTGCACGTTCCGCTGCAAGTTCTGCGCCTTCTCGAAAGGACCGCTCTCACTCAACCTCCGCGGCAAGCCGTATCTCGTCGAGATGGAGGAGATGCAGAGGCGGGTCGTGGAAGCCGTCGAGTGCGGCGCGACCGAGGTCTGCTTGCAAGGCGGGATCCATCCCGATTTCGACGGCGACTACTACGTCGACGTCGCCCGCGCGGTCAAAGAGGTCGCGCCGTCGATCCACGTGCACGGGTTCACCGCGCTCGAGGTGACCGAAGGCGCCCGCCGGCTCGACATGCCGTTGCGCGACTACCTGCTCCGGTTGAAGGAAGCCGGCCTGGCCACGCTTCCCGGCACCGCGGCCGAGATCCTCGACGACGAAGTGCGGGCGATCATCTGCCCGGACAAGGTGAATACCGAGGAATGGCTGTTCGCACACCGGACCGCGCACGAGGTGGGCCTGAAGTCGAACGTCACGATCATGCACGGCACCGTCGAGAGGCCGGTGCACGTCGCCCGGCATCTCGTGCGCACGCGTGATCTCCAGCAGGAGACCGGCGGGTTCACGGAGTTCGTGCCGTTGCCCTTCGTGCACATGGCCACTCCGATCTTCATCCAGGGCAAGGCGCGGCGCGGACCCACGTTCCGCGAGGTGGTGCTGATGCACGCCGTCGGTCGCATCGCCTACCGCGACACGATCCCCAACGTGCAGGCGTCGTGGGTGAAATGCGGGATCGTCGGCACCCGCCAGATCCTGCGAGCCGGCGCGAACGATCTCGGCGGCACCCTGATGGACGAGAACATCTCGCGCGCCGCGGGCGCGAGCCACGGCCAGGAGCTCGACGAGGCCGAATTCCGGTCGATCGTCGAGCCGATCGGGCGCACGCTCGCGCAACGCACGACGCTGTACGGCCGCACGCAGACCGTCGGACGGCGGCTCCGTCCGGTCGAGGAGCATCCCCCCGCGGCGCAGCCGGTCGAGCTCGCGCTCGGAGTGAGGAAGTGACCCGCTTCGACGTGTTGACCATCGGCAATGCGCTGGTCGACGTGCTCGCCTACGCCGACGACGAGTTCGTCGCCCGCACCGGCATCGAGCGCGGGGCGATGACCATGGTCGACGAAGCGCGGTCCGACGAGATCTACGCGGAGATGGGGCCCGCAACCGAGATCTCGGGCGGTTCGGCCGCGAACACCGCGTCGGGAGTCGCGTCGTTCGGCGGGCGCGCGGCGTACATCGGCCGGGTGTCCGACGACGCCTTCGGCAAGGTCTTCTCGCACGACCTGCACAGCGTAGGCGTGCATTTCGAAGCACCCCTCGCCGTCACCGGGTCGCCGACCGGCCGCTGTCTCGTGATCGTCACGCCCGACGCGGAGCGCACGCTGTGCACCTTCCTCGGTGCGGGCGCGGAGCTCGACGAGAGCTACATCGACGAGGCAGTGGTCGCGAGTTCGGCTGTGACGTACCTCGAGGGTTACGTGTGGGATCCGCCGGCCGCGAAGGAGGCGGTTCGGCGTGCTGCGGCAATCGCACACGGGGCCGACCGGCGCGTGGCGCTGACGCTTTCGGATCCCTTTTGCGTCGAACGGCACCGCGAAGAATTTCTGGAACTGATCGAGCGCGACGTCGACATCCTGTTCGCGAACGAGAACGAGATAACGATGCTCTACGAGGTCGACACCTTCGACGAGGCCCTGCACCGCGTGCGAGGTCATTGCGCGGTCGCCGCGCTCACGCGAGGCGCGCACGGCTCGGTGATCGTCGCCGGTGACGACGTCCACGTGATCGACGCGCATCCGGTAGACGTGATCGACACGACCGGCGCCGGCGACCTGTACGCGGCCGGCTTCCTCTACGGCCTGACCCACGGTTACGAGCTCGCAACGTGCGGCCGGCTCGCCTCGCTCGGGGCGGCCGAGGTGATCTCGCACCTGGGGGCCCGGCCGGCCGAGGTGCTCGCCGAGCTCGCGCGGCCCGTTCTCGGAGGCTGACCGGGCGGTGGCGCGGCTTCCGCGGTATCGCACCGGCGATCCCGAGATCGACCAGGACATCGAACAGCTCATCGCCAAGATCGGCGATGTCAAGGATGCCGACCTGGTGTTCGAGCTCATCGTCTCGGCGGTTCGGCTCGCGCGCGATCGCGCGACGCGCGGCGATCTGAAGATCGCCAACGCGGCGCTGAAGGAGATGCGATACGCGTTCGCGGTCTTCGAGCCGTATCGCGCCGCGCGCAAGGCCGCGATCTTCGGATCGGCGCGTACCCGGCGCGACGATCCGCTGTACGCGCAGACCGTCGCGCTGGCGCGCGAGCTCGCGCACGCGGATTGGATGGTGATCACTGGTGCCGGGCCGGGGATCATGGAGGCCGGCATCGACGGTGCCGGCGCGGCCAACTCGTTCGGAGTGAGCATCCGGTTGCCGTTCGAGGCCGCCACGACCCAGTTCCTCGCCGACGATCCCAAGCTGGTCAGCTTCCGTTACTTCTTCACCCGCAAGGTGACGTTCGTGAAGGAGGCGCACGCGTTCGTTCTCCTGCCCGGGGGCTTCGGAACGCTCGACGAAGGATTCGAGCTGCTCACGCTGGTCCAGACCGGCAAGGCGCCGCCGGCGCCGATCGTGCTGCTCGACGTGCCCGGCGGCACGTTCTGGCTGAGCTGGGTGCAGTTCGTCGAACGTGAGCTCCGCGCTCGTGGCTACATCTCGCCCGAGGACCTCCATCTCGTGAAGATCACCGACGACGCCTCGGTCGCGCTCGCGGAGATCACCGGCTTCTACCGCAATTACCACTCGTTGCGGTTCGTCGAGGGCAATCTCGTGTTGCGCATGCAACGCCTGCCGGGCCCGGCACGGATCGAGGCACTCAACACCGAGTTCGCCGACATCCTCGCGAGCGGACGCATCGAGCCGACCACGGCGAGCAAGGCCGAGATCGCCGACGGCGACATGCCCGACCTCGCCCGCCTGCGGATGCGATTCGACCGCCGGTCGTATTCGCGCCTGCGCGTGCTGATCGATCGGCTCAACGAGCCCGAATAGATGTCGTGCGCGGTCAGGCGTGTTGCGCCCAGGCCACCAGCTCCGGTTCCGCCAGCTCGCAAACGCGCCGGTCGTAGCGCTGGAGGTCGGCGTCGTCGAGGAGGTCGTGCCATTGTCCCGTGCTGCCCCGGTGGAAGAACTGCTGGTTGCTGGTCCAGATCGCGTTCGACGTGTCGGGCGCGAGCGCGTCGGCGCGGTCACGCATGTTCTCGAACGTGGCGGCTTCGACGAGGTCGGGCCAACGATCGTCGGGCACGTCGATGTCGAGGCGTGTCGCCCGGCGCCGCATCTCGCCCTCGAGGTCGCGCTGCAGGTCTTCGTAGTGCAGCATCACGACGTTGGGCTGGGTCCTCGCCTCCCAGAACGTCTGGAGATGCCGCATGGTCGAGAGCAGGCTCATCCCGTTAGTGGCGGGGGCCGGGTCGTCGACCCAGAACCAGAAGCGGTCGATCTCGCTCTCGGGGCGTGGTGGCGGCCCCTGGGCGAGCATGTCCATGACGTCGTCCAGGCCGACCGCGCGCTCTCTTGCACCGAGGAGCGCGGGCAGATCCATGTTGGACATGTGGTTGTCCCACGACCGGAAGACGTCCCGCGGGTCGCGAGCCACGCAGATGTACGTCACGTCGGGATCGTGCGGAAGTCCGTCGAACGGCGTGTGGGTCTTGATGAAACGGCGATGCGTCTGCGCGTCGAGGTCGGCCCGCACCGAGGCGATATCGCGGGTCAACATGTCGAGCCAGGGCGAGATCAGGTCGAGCGAGCGGTCGAACGTCGTCGTCTGGAAGACGAGCAGCGCGCAGATCATCTGCGTCCACGTCGTCCCGCATTTGGGCGGCGTGCTGATGACGATGTCGTCGGGTCGGAAGACGAATCCTTCCCAGCGAGCACTGTCGAAGACCAACGATTGATAGGTCGGCCGTTCCACCGCGGTCATGCTTCCCCGTCCGTCCTCGATGGGGCCAACGCACCGATCGCGCGGGCGATCGCGCGCCGGGCCTGCAGCAGCCGCTTCTCGTCCGCGGCCGCTCGGACACCGGTGTCGCTGTCGGGAGCTCGGGCGGCTTCCGTAAGCCGCTCATAGGCGAGATCACGCAGCTCCTCCTCGATGGCCGTGAGTCGTTCGGCGATCTGCTCGAAGCGGTCATTCATCGAGTGCCTCCGCAATCAGGTCGGCCGGGTGGCGGGCGTCGATGCCCGCGCCCCGGAGTTGCACCATGCAGCCGGGATTGGCGGAGACAACGATCGGATCCGCGCCACCGCCTGCCGCGCGCAACGCCTCGACCTTGCGATCGAGGATGCGGCGGGACAGCTCCGGCTGGGTGACGACGTACGCCCCACCGGCGCCGCAGCACAGTCCGTCGTCGGCGGTCTCGAGGAGCTCGTACGCGGGCGCCAGGACTTCACGCACCGCCCCGTGCGCTTTCTGCACGTGCCGGAGATGGCACGGGTCCTGGATCACGACCTGGATGCCGGTCGGGCGGAGCCGGGGGGCGGCCTGGTGCGCGAGCCACTCGGAGAAGTCGCGCACCCGTTCGCTGAACGCGTGCGCGTCGGCGGACCCGAGCAACTTCCCGTACTCCTTCATCGTGGCACCACATCCCGCGCTGTCGACGACGACCGGCGCGACGCCCGGCATCGACTGCATCACGCGTTCCGCCAGCGCCCGCGCCTCGGCCTCGCGGCCGGCGTGCAGGTGCAGCGCGCCACAGCACGCGCCGCCGTTCGTCGGCTGGGCGAGGCGGGCACCGGTGGCGCCCATCACCCGCGCGGCGGAGCGGTGCGTGTCGCGCAACCACGCGTCCATGACGCAACCGGTGAACAGCCACGCGTCCGGGGTGCCACCGGTTGGTAGCTCCAAACCGCGCGCGAGCGAACGTGCCGACAGCCGGGGCAGGCCGACGCGCGCGGGAACGAGGTGCAGCCGCTGCGCGAGCCAGGCGAGCCAGGTGCACGTGATCAGGAGCCAGTGACGCGGGAGGACGACCCGGTAGCCGAACCACTCCGCGCCGCGTCGCACGCGCGAACGCGGTGAAGGAAGGGCCGCGCGCGTCGTCTCCATCAGCTTCCCGAACTGCACGCCCGACGGGCATGCGGGCTCGCAGCCGCGGCACGACACGCATTCCTCCATCGCGGCGCGGAACGCGTCGTCGATCGGCGCCTCGTTCGTCTCGACCGCGCGCATTGCCGCGATTCGTCCGCGCGGTGAGGCAATCTCGCGACCCGTCACCCGGTAGGTCGGACAATGCGGGAGACAGAGCCCACACGAGACGCACGCATTCAATGTTTCGGCGTCGAGTTGGAGCGGCCCGGTCACGATGTCATCCGATCCGGGCGAAGGGAAGTCGCGCGGGGTTGAGCTTCCATCCGGGATCGAACGCATCCTTCACGCGCCGCATCAGGGCCGCGCTCGGGAGCGCGCAGCCGAAGCCGTCGTCGTCGGATGGCCCGCCCGCCTCTCGGAGCATCCATCCCCCGTACGCGTGCGATACGGACCGAGCGTGAACCAGCGCGTCGGCCTCGTCAGCCGCGACGTGCACCGTGCCGACGCCGAGCTCCGCGCACCACCGCACGCGGCCCGCGAGCGCGGCGGTGCATTCGCCGACGCGCCCGGGCGCGACCGAGATTCGCCCGCGGTGTGGACCGTCCGGGAGCGCGGGCGGGGTATCGAGCGGGGCGAGTCCGCGGCCTTGCGATTCGACGTCGGCGTCGACGCCTTCGAAGAGCACCGCCTCCCGCGCTCCGTCCCAGAGACGCGCCGACGCTCGGAACGAGTCGGTCGCGGAGCCCGCGAACCAGCGCGACCGTGGGAACCGGGGCCGGCACCGCAATGTCGCCTGTTGCAGCACGCCGATTGTGCCCAGCGAACCCACGAACAGACGCGGGAGGTCGTAACCGGTGACGTTCTTCACCGTCTGCCCGCCGCCTTTCACCAGCCGGCCATCGCCGGTCTCGAAGCGCACCTCGAGCACGTGGTCGCGCACCGGACCGTGGCGCAGCCGGCGGAGGCCCGACAGTCCGCACGCCAGGATGCCGCCGACTGTCGCCGCGCGCGAGCGCGGATCGAGCGCGCATTCCTGCCCGTGCTCGGCCAATACCCCGTCGAGCGTGTCGAAGCTCGTGCCCGCGCCGACGGTGATCGTCATGTCGGCCGGCTCGTACGTGATGACGCCCACCGGAGCGCGTACCTCGACCGCGCCCTCGGTCGGCGGACCGCCAATCTCCCAATGCGTTCGGGCGCCGACGGGCGCGACGACCGGCCCCGGCGCGGTCATATCCAGGTTCCTTCGGGAACGCGTTGGAGCTCACCACACCGGCTGCCGCGCGGCAGCACCTTCTGCGGGTTCGCGACGCCGTCGGGATCGAACGCATCGCGCAGACGCGCCTGGGCGTCGAGATCGTCGGGCGAGAACATCCGCGGCATGAGGTCGCGTTTCTCGATCCCGACGCCGTGCTCGCCCGTGAGCACTCCCCCGGCGTCGAGACACGCCTCGAGGATCTCCGTGCCCGCGGCGTGAACGCGGTCCCAGACTCCGGGCTCACGCTGGTCGAACACGAGCAGCGGATGCAGGTTGCCGTCGCCGGCGTGGAACACGTTCATCACGATCACCTCGTGCGCGTCGGCGATCTCGTAGACGCGGCGCAGCACTTCGACCAACTTGGTGCGCGGGACGACCGCGTCGTGCAGGTAGTAGTCGGGCGCGATGCGCGCGATCGCACCGAACGCCGACTTGCGTCCCTTCCAGAGCAACGCGCGCTCCGCGTCGTCGGCCGCGACCCGCACGAGGGTCGCGCCGTTCGCACGCGCGACCTCCGCGATCGCGTCGACCTGCTCCGCCACCCCGCCTTCGAGTCCGTCGACC
This sequence comes from Actinomycetota bacterium, assembly GCA_003134555.1. Classification (GTDB taxonomy): domain Bacteria; phylum Actinomycetota; class Acidimicrobiia; order IMCC26256; family PALSA-610; genus PALSA-610. The sequence continues at coordinate 59,475 of PLBO01000154.1, read as the reverse complement.
TCGGCGAGGAGCACGGCCTGCGCGTCGCGCGGGTAGCCGGCGCCGACGAAGTCCTCGACGGCTCGGGTGATGGGGGCGTCCATCATCTCGAGCGCCGCCGGGAGCACGCCCGCGGCGATGATGCCGCTCACCGTCGTCGCCGCCGCCTCGACCGAGTCGAACGCGCACAAGAGGGTCGCGACGCACGGCGGGTCGGGCGTGAGACGAACCGCGATGCGGGTGGCGATCCCCATCGTGCCCTCGGAGCCGACGAAGCAACCCCGCAGGTCGTAGCCCGGTGAATCGGGTTCGAGGCCGCCGAGACGCGTCGCGGTGCCGTCGGCGAGCACGACGTCGACGGCCAGCACGTGCGCGGAGGTCACGCCGTCGGCGAGGCAGTGCGGGCCGCCCGCGTTCGTGCCGACGTTGCCGCCGATGGTGCACGCCTGTTGGGACGACGGGTCGGGCGCATAGTGCAGGCCGAGATGGCCGACCGCCCGGGAGAGGTCGAGGTTCAACACGCCGGGCTCCACCCACGCGACACGCGCCTGCGGGTCGATCTCGAGCACACGGTTCATCTGGGTGGTCACGATCACGACCGGGTCGTCGAGCGGGGTCGCCCCGCCCGCGAGGCCGGTGCCGCTGCCGCGCGCGACGAAGGCCCGGCCGTGCCGCCGCGCGACACCTACGGCCGCGGCGACCTCGTCGCTCGATCGCGGGAAACACACTGCAACGGCTCGACCCACGGCGACGCCGGCGTCACGCGCGTACAACGCGAGCTCGAGGGGCTCGGCACTCGCACGATCCTCACCGACGGCGGCTCGGAGGTCGGCGACGAGTTGGTCGTGAGACGGATCGAAGTGCGCGATACGCGTGATGCTACCGACTAGCGTCGACGGTCATGGCTGGACCGACGCGCGAGTGGATCACCATCCCCGTTCCGGGCAAGGAGCGAAAGCAGTGGCAGGTCGACGTCACGTTCCTTGCGTCGTCATGGCACTGCATCTTCGGCCAGGGATGCCAGGGCGTGCTCACCGAGCCCGCGCCCGAGCTGGTGCAAGGGTGCTGCTCCTACGGCGCGTACGAGTCCGAGAAGAAGGTCAAGGAGAAGGTCGAGAAGCTGGCGAAACGCCTGGGCGACGACGAGTGGCAGTTCAAGCAGATCGGATTGAAAAAGGGTGTGTGGGCGAACGCCGGTAAGGACGAGTGGCGCACCCGCCTGCACGACGAGGCCTGTGTCTTCCTGAATCGCCCCGGCTTCGAGGCGGGCCCGGGTTGCGCGTTGCACCTGCACGCGATGAACACCGGTAAGCATTTCAGCGACACGAAGCCGACCGTGTGCTGGCAGCTTCCGCTGCGCGCCGTCGACCGCGACGAAGAAGACGAGTCGGTCACTTCGGTGCTCACCGAGTTCGGCCGCGACGGCTGGGGCGAGGGCGGCGAAGAGTTCGCGTGGTGGTGCACCGAGGCCAAAGAGGCGTTCACGGGAAGCGAGCCCGTCTACAAGTCGATGGAACCCGAGCTGCGCAAGATGCTCGGCGACGCGGTGTACGAAGAGGTCGCAAAGTACATGGACATCCGGCTCACCTCGGGTCCGCCACCGGTGCCGCATCCGGCCGAGGTCCAGGTGTCGCTGGGTCGGACGCGCATCCGGCGTCCGTGACCGACGTCGCCGCACTCGTCGGCGATCTCGAAGCGGAACAGCGCGAGCTGCAGGCGGTTGTCGCCGCCGTCGACTCCGACGCGTGGCTCGCACCGACGCCGGCGTGGAGTTGGGACGTGCGCGACACGATCGCGCATCTCGCCGACACCGACGAGATGGCGATCGGCACCGCGCGGGGCGGTCCGTACGCGATCAACGATCTCGCGGCCCGCGCCGCGTCGGGTGCCGACGTCACCTATCACGGCGTGTTGCGCGGGCGTCGCCTGGCCGGCCACGACGTCGCCGCGTGGTGGGAACGCACCTCGCAGGCCGAGCGCACGATGTTGCGCGAACTGCCGGCCGACGCGCGGATCCCGTGGGGCATCGGGATGCGCACGCCGTCGTTCGTCACCGCCCGGCTCATGGAGACCTGGGCGCACGGTCTCGACGTGCGTAGTGCGCTCGATGTCCCGGCCGTCGACACCGACCGTCTCGCGCACGTCGCGTGGCTCGCGACGCGCGCGCTGCCCTATGCCTATTCCGTCGCCGGGATCCCGCCTCCGGAAGCGCCCCTGCGGATCGAGCTCTCCCTACCCTCCGGGGCTCCGTGGGCCAACGGGCCCGAGACGGCCGCCGACCGCATCACGGGCTCGGCCGGGGATTACTGCCGCGTGTTCGTGCATCGCCGCCGGCCTGCCGATACCAACCTCGTGATCGAAGGTGACGCCGCTCGGGCCGCCATCGCGGTCGCGCGCGCGTTTCTCTGAGGGGCCACCGCCATGCCGCTGTTCTCGTTCGAGGGCTTGACGCCGCAGGTGCACGAACGCGCCTTCGTCGCGCCGACCGCGACGCTCGTCGGCGACGTGATCGTCGAGGAGGGCGCGTCCATCTGGTACGGCGCCGTCATCCGAGCCGACTACGCACCCGTGATCATCCGGCGCGGCGCGAACGTGCAGGACAACGCCGTGATCCACGGGCCGCCCGGATTGACGACCGATATCGGACCGGGTGCGACCGTCGGCCACAACTGCGTCGTGCACGGTGCGATCCTCGAGGCGGAGTGCCTCGTCGCGAACGGCAGCGTGGTGCTCGACGGTGCGACGATCGGCGTCGGCGCACTCGTCGCGGCCGGATCGGTGGTCGCCGCGGGCACGATCGTCGCGGCCGGGATGTTGGTCACCGGCGCGCCCGCGGTCGTGAAGCGACCGGTCAAGGGGACCGGCGCCGAGCTCTGGGTGGAGACGAATCCCGAGTCGTACGCCGAACTCGCCCAGCGGCATCGATACGGGATCCGCTACGTCGACCCGACGATCGAGGACGACGAGTAGTTACCCGCGCGCGCTCACGCCGGCACCGCCGTCGACGACGAGCACCTCGCCGGTCAGCCAGGCCGACGCGTCGGAGATCAGGAACAGCGCGCCCGACGCGATGTCGTCGGGGACGCCTAGACGTCCGAGGGCGTGAGTCCGGGCCATCGCTTCCTCGTTCGGCTCCCACAAGGCGCGCGCCATGTCGGTCTTGACGAGCGCGGGTGCGATCGCGTTCACGCGCACACCGGGCGCGAGCTCCTGCGCGAGCTGACGGGTGAGGTGGATCAGCGCGGCCTTCGACACGTTGTACGCGCCGAGGAACGGACCGGGTCGCAACCCGCCGACCGACACGACGTTCAGCACTACCCCACCGTGTTCCTGCATGTGTTGGTGCCAAGCGGCGCGGGCGAAGCGCAGCGGCGCCGTGATGTTCGCGTCGAAGACCTTCGTGACGGCGCCGAGGTCGGCGTCCATGAGCGGTCCGAACACGGGGTTGATCGCCGCGTTGTTGACCACGACGTCGCAGCGGCCGAACGTCTCCATCATCGCCCCCACGGCCGCGTCCGCGACGTCGGGATCGCCGACTGAACCCGCGACGGTCACGACCTGCGCGCCGAGCGCCGAGATCGCGGCCGACGTCTCCTCGAGCTCTGCGGGTTTCCGGGCGACGACACACACATTCGCGCCGGCCGCCGCGCTCGCTTCGGCGATCGCGCGTCCGATACCACGGGTGCCGCCGGTGACGAGAACCGCCCGGCCGTCGATCCGCAGCACGGTTGCGGGATCGATCACAGATACAACCCCGTACCGCCCTCGGTGCGAGGCGACGCGACCGCGTGCACGTCGCGTTCGCGCAGGATGAGGTACTCATCGCCCCGGATCTCGACCTCGAAGCCGGTGTCGGGCGAGAACAGCACCGTGTCGCCGGCTTCGACCGTACGCACCGTCGGACCGACCGCCGCGACTTCCGCCCACACGAGCCGGCGGGAGACGTCGGCGGTTGCCGGGATCAGGATGCCGGCGCGCGACTTGCGTTCACCCGCTTCCTTCGACTCGACGACCAGCAGCCGGTCCGCGACCATGCGGATCGAGTGCTTGCTCTCGTCGCGGGCGGACATCCGGCGCAGGCTAGCGGCGGGGATTCGATACCGGCCCGCCGGCTCGGCTCGATGCCTGCTCGTGGTGACGCCCACAGCTATCTTCCTGAGAACTCCTTTCGGGGAGGCTTTCCGAGGAGGCCCGCAATGTCCCGCCGCTGGAACCGACGCGCGTCGCTTGGCGTCCTGCTCGCGTCCGGTCTCGTGTTCGCGGCCTGCGGTGGGGGCGGCGGCGGTTCCGGTGGCACCAAGACCGCCACGGGCGGCCGGATCGACGTCAACGCGTACGACCCGTTCCGCTTCGACGTGAAGACGATCAACGCATTGCCGGGCGAGCTCACGATCACCCTTCACGAGAAGGGCGCCACGGAGCACAGGTTCACGATCTCGTCGCCGAAGTTCGAGGTCAAGGTCACGCCTGCGAATCCCGTCGCGACCGGGAAGGTGACGCTCGCGGCCGGCACCTATCCGTTCAAGTGCTCCTTCGACGGCCACGCGGCCGCGGGGATGGTCGGCAAGATCGTGGTCGGATGATCCCCCGGGCCGGCCGGTAGATTCGTTGCAGCCGATGCTTCAACCCACGATTCCCCTCGACCTCGGGTCCCGGCCGCTCCTCGCGACGATCGGCTCGTACGTCCGGCTCACGAAGCCCCGCGTCATCGAGCTGTTGCTCGTCACCGCGGTGCCACCGATGATCCTCGCGCAGCACGGAATGCCGGCACTCGGATTGATCGCCGCGGTGGTGATCGGCGGTGCGCTCGCCGCCGGCGGCGCGAACACCATCAACTGCTGGATCGAACGCGACCGTGACCAGCTGATGAAGCGCACACACGGACGCCCGCTACCTCAGGGCGAGATCGTGCCCGCCCGCGCGCTGGCGTTCGGCATCATCTTGAACGTTCTCGCGTTCGTCCTCCTCGCGACCGCGGCCAACCTCCTCGCCGCCACCCTCACCCTTTCGGCCACGCTGTTCTACGTCTTCGTCTACACGTTGTGGCTGAAGCCCCGCACGGTGCAGAACATCGTCATCGGCGGTGCCGCGGGCGCGGTTCCGGCCCTCGTCGGGTGGGCCGCGGTGCGCAACGGGCTCGGCGCACCCGCTTGGTTGCTGTTCGCGATCGTGTTCTTCTGGACTCCTGCGCATTTCTGGGCGCTCGCGATGAAATATCGCGACGACTACGCGGCCGCGGGCGTGCCGATGTTGCCCGTCGTGCACGGCGTCGAGCTCACGACGCGCCGGATCGCCGCGTACGCGACGATCACGGTCGCACTCACCTTCGCGATGACGCTGACGAACGATGTCGGTCGCGTATACGCGGCGGCGGTCTTCGTCCTGGGCGTGCTGTTCGTGACGCGCGCGTTCGCGCTGGTCCGCGAGCCTTCGGCGCAGCGGGCGATCAAATTCTTCGCCTGGTCAAACGTCTATCTGATGCTGGTGTTCGTCGCCGTTGCCGTCGACACCTTCGTCCGCTGAGACCCCGAGCCCCCGCCGCCTCTCGCGCGGTGTCGTCGTCGCGCTGGTCGTCGTCTCGCTGGCACTCCCGATCGGTCTCCTCGCGCTGATCCTGCGCTCGCACGACTCGTCCACGGCCGGCGGGGTGGGCAAGGGCGCGGTTGCTACCCCCGCCAAGGCGAGGATCGGCAGCGTCGCGCCCGACTTCACCCTGCCGGGCCTCGACGGTAAGCCGGTGACGTTGTCCGCGCTGCGAGGGCGGGCCGTCGTGCTTACCTTCTTCGCCTCGTGGTGTCATCCCTGCGAGCAGGACATGCCGATCCTGGAGCGGGCGCAGGACGACGACGGGCCGCGCGTCGCCGTCGTCGGCATCAACTACCGCGACTTTCCCGACGACACCCGCGCCTTCGTGCGCCGGCTCGGGGTGACGTTCCCGACGCTCGTCGAGGATTCGACCGACAATCCCGTCGCGGCCCGCTACGACGTGCACGCAATGCCCGACACCTTGTTCATCGACGCGCGCGGCGTCGTGCGCGAGCGCCTGTTCGGTCAGACCAGCCGCCACGACCTCGAATCGGCACTGAACGCGCTCCTCCGGGCGTGACCGTCCGATCGCGCCTTACTCTTCCCAGCGGAAGTAGCGCGCCGCGAGGAGCGGAGCACCGATGGCCCAGGCGACGAGCACTGCGAGCTCCCCTACGGGAAACGCCTGGGACGCGAGCACGGCACGGACCGTCTCCGAGAGCGCGGCGGCGGGCAGCGCCTTGGCGAAGTCCTGCAGCGGGGTCGGGAGCTTGGCCAGCGGATAGGCCATCCCGCCGAGGAACAAAAGGACGAGGAACAGTCCGTTCGCGGCCGCGAGGTTGGCCTCGGCCCGCAATGTGCCCGCCATGAGCATGCCGATCCCTGCGAACGCGACCGTACCGAGGAGCAGCAAGCCGATTGCGGGGACGATGCCCGCCGGCACGTGCCAGCCGATCGCGACACCCACTGCGACGACGAGCAGGATCTGCAGGATCTCGAGTACGAGCACGGTCGCGGTCTTGGCAACGAGCAGGCCACCGCGCGACAAGGGTGTCGTACCCAGCCGTTTCAGCACGCCGTAGCGGCGTTCGAAGCCGGTCGCGATACCCAGCGACACCATTGCTGCTGCCATCACCGCGAGCGACAGCACCCCCGGAACGAGGAAGTCGACCGGATGGGCGAAGTCGGTCGAGATCGCGTCGACCTTGGCGAAGAAGACCAGGATCCCGAGCGGGATCGCAAGGGTGACGATCAAGTTCTCGCCGCGCCGGAGCTGCAGCAGGGTCTCGGCGCGGGTCTGGGCGACTACGGCTCGACGCCTCACGCTACCGAGCCTGTTCCGCAGTGATCTGCAAGAAGACCTCTTCGAGCGAACGGCGCCCGGCTTGTAGCGCGCCCAGCGTGACGTTCGCGTCGCGCAGGAAGCACGCGAGATCGGCGATGCGTTCGGGCGTGCCCGCGGCACGTACGACGTAATCGCCGGCGCGATCCTCGACCACGTCGGTTTCGCCGAGACCGAGCGCGCGTCCGATCGCGGCCACGTCGAGGCCGGGCGCGGCCGCGAACCAGATCTCGTCCGAGACCACGTGTTGCGTGAGCTCGGCGGGAGAACCGAGCGCCGCGAGCTTGCCGCCGTTGATGATCGCGACGCGGTCGCACAGTTGCTCGGCTTCGTCCATCGCGTGGGTCGTGAGCAGCACGGTGACGCCGCGGTCGCGCAGTTCGCGCACGAGTTGCCAGGTTGTGGCGCGCGCGTGGGGATCCATGCCGGCGGTCGGTTCGTCGAGAAAGACGACCTCAGGGCGGCCGATGAGCGCGCACGCCAGGGAGAGTCGTTGGACCTGGCCACCGGAGAGGCGCCGCACGGCTGTGCCGGCCGCGTCGCGCAAGCCGACCGAGTCGAGCAGAACCTCCGGCTTTTCCGCGTCGTCGTAGTAGGCGGCGAAGAGACGAAGGAGCTCGAGCGGCTTCAGCCCCGGATACAACCCGCCTTCTTGGAGCATCACACCTATACGCGGACGGAGCGCGGGTGCGTCGCGGACGGGATCGAGGCCGAGCACCCGCACCGTCCCGAGGTCGGGGGTGCGATAACCCTCGAGGATCTCGACCGTGGTCGTCTTGCCCGCGCCGTTGGGGCCGAGCAGGCCGAACACCTCGCCGCACGCCACGTCGAACGCCAGCCCGTCGACCGCGTGGGTCGCGCCGTAGTGCTTCGCGAGCCCGACGACGGAGATGGCCGGGTCGGGAGCAGCGGCGGGCATGGCGATGCGAGTCTACGAGTGGCCCCGGTAGCGGCGGCTACCGGTCCCGCCAGGCGACGTAGGCGGCGAGCTCGTCGAGCCAGCCGCGCGCGGTGTCGTCGATCGGAGCAGTCGACAACGCGTCGCGGGCAACGGCTACGAGGCGCTCGATGTCCGACTCGATCTGATCGAGCGCGCCCGTGCGCGTGAACACCTGCTGGAGATCCCGGATGTCGTCGGCGCCCAGATGGGGGTCCCCCAGGCGTCCGAGCAGCTCCCGGTCGGCCGCATCCGCGCGGGCGAACGCGAGCGCGACGAGCGGCGTGGGCTTTCCTTCGCGCAGGTCGTCGCCGACCGGCTTGCCGGTGATCTCCGCGTCGCCGAACGCGCCGAGCACGTCGTCGCGGAGTTGGAACGCGTGGCCGAGCGGCAAGCCGATCGCAGTGAGTGCAGGACCTAGCGACGCGAGCCCGTCGGCCAATGCGGCACCCAGGTGGAGCGGTCGCTCGACGGTGTACTTGCCCGACTTGTAGACCGCGATTCGGTTGGCGAGCTCGGCTTCGGTGCTCGCGGCGGCGGTGCCGGCAAGATCGAGTGACTGACCCACGCACAGCTCGACGCGCAACTCGTCGAACACGACGTACGCGGCGTCCGGCATGCCGCGCATGAGCACGTCGGCGTAGGTGAAGGCGAAGTCGCCGACGAGGATCGCCATTCCTTCACCGAATCGGCGGGGTTCGCCCCGCCACCCCGCGCGGATGTGGCGCCGGGCGAAGCGCGTGTGTACGGAGTCGTTCCCGCGGCGCATCTCCGAGCCGTCCATGACGTCGTCGTGCGCGAGCGCAAAGGTATGTACCAGTTCGAGCGCGGCCGCGGCGTCGACGACGCGTGGGTCGCCCCCGTCGCCCTGGGCACCGACGAACGCGCAGTAACAGAACGCCGGGCGGAGCCGCTTGCCGCCCGTGGCGACGAAACCGCGCAATGCTTCGATCGGCTCGGCCAGCCCCGCGTCGACCGCGCGCCACCGGGCGAGCTCCACCGCCAACAGGTCGTCGATCCGGCGCTCCACCCGCGTCGCGAACGGGACCAGCGCCGTGGGGAACATCGCCTCCTTCGGCCCGGTCGAGGTCACGCTCGGACGGTAGTCGCACCGGAAGGCGAGACCGGAACCCGTCCCGCCTACGCTGCGATCGTGCCCGAGTACCTGTCGGAGGTGTGGCTGGACGAGCTCGATCGCGCAGTGCGCGCGTCGGTCCGCGTGTCCGCGCTCGCCCCGATCGTGATCGAACAGGTCGTCCACGACGTGCCGGGGCGCGGGGAGGTCCGCTATCGGTTCCGTGTCGACCGCGACGGGGCGCACGTCACGAAGGGGGACGCTCCGGACCCCCCCGATGTCCGCCTCACGACCGACTACCCCACCGCAGTTGCGATCGCCCTCGGCCGGGAGAACGCCCAGATCGCGCTGGCGCGCGGCCGGCTGCGGCTCGGCGGCGACGTCGACACCCTCGTGCGACGCGCCGACGCTCTCGGCGCGCTCGACGACGCCACGGCCGGCCTGCGCGCCGCCACGACCTACCCCTCGCCGTAGGATCCGCGAACCATGTGGGGCGAGGTCACACCCGCGGAGCGTCTGCGCTCGGTCACCCGCCGCAACGTCGACGACGATCGGCTCGCGGCGGCCGCGGCCGATGCCCTCGTGGGTTTCTCGGACGAACCCGCGTCGCTCGTGGTCGCGTGCCGGCGCGTGCTTGCGCACCATCGCGCGCACGGGGCGCTGTGGTGGGTGTGCTCGCGCATTCTCGCCGCTCCCGATCCCGCGGCCGCGGCGCACATGGCGGTGCACGATCTGGAGGCGGATCGCACCGGTGACCGACTCGGTGCGACGCTTCCGTTGCTCGACGAAGACGAGGTCGTGGCGGTCATCGGATTCACCTCGACCGTCGACGACGCTCTGACCGAGCGCTTCGACATCGACGCGGTCGCGATTCGGGTCGACGGCGACGACCCGGTCGCGTCACTCCGGCGTCGTCGCAGTGATCACACCGTGCGGGTCGTCGACGGATGGGATCCAGTGCTCGAGCACACGTCGCGGTTGGTGGTCTCGGCAACCGCCATCGGTCCCGAGCGAGCGCTCGTTCCCGCGGGCACCGGGGAAGTACTTCAGCTGATCGGCGCGGGCGCGCGCGAGGTGTGGCTGGTAGGCGGGGTCGGACGCGTGCTGCCGGCACGCGTGTACGAGATGATCGTCTCCTCGCTTCCACCCGACTCCGACTTCGAGGAAGTCTCGGTGCAACAGTTCGACCGCATCGCGGGGCCGCGCGGCCTCGAGCGGCCGGCGGATGCGACCTCTCGCGTCGACTGCCCGGTGGTCCCCGAGCTCCTCCGTCCGCTCGGTTAGCGTCGAACCCCGTGAGCGAACCGGCGAACGAGCAAACCGATACCTCCACGCGCGCGTGTGATCTGTCGGTGACCTGCTTCGTGTGCGGCAACGCGATGAAGCCGGAGCACGCGCACTATCGCTGTCCCGCCTGCGGCTGGCGTGACTCGTGCTGCGACGGGCCCTACTGACCCGTTCTCGTCAGACGTCGATCACGTCGTCGGGGCCGTCGAGACGGCTATTGCCGGTCGGACCACCGAGATACGTGACCCGACCCTGGAACCGGCGTTTGAGGGTCCCCCGCGCAAGCAGACGTGTCGGCGGGAACAACAGGAGCAATCCCAGAGCGTCGGTGACGAAGCCGGGCACGATCAACAGGAGGCCACCGGCGACGACGAGCCCTCCGTCGATGAGCTCGTTCGTCGGCATCCGGCCCGCGTCGAGTTGCCGACGGATCCGCGAGATCACCGACACACCCTGTTGCTTGGTGAGCCACACTCCCACGATCGAGAGCAACAACAAGAGGCCGATCGTGTTCAGCGCGCCGATCGCATGACCGACGAGAACGGCCACGTAGATCTCGACGATCGGGATGACGACGAACAGGAGTACGAGAATCGCCAGCACGATTCGATCGTAGCGACGCCGCCGTCGCTATCGATCCTTCCTCAGACCGAACCGTGGGCTCGGTCGCACAGAGGAGTTTCACCGGGCGGGACCTGACCGCCGCCGATGCCTTCCAACGGCGCGAACGGGCCGCATGGGTTCGCGACGATCCATACGTGCAGCATCGGTGACGAGCCCGCCTTCGTCGAACCGGCAGGACACGTCCCGTCAAACGCGACGAGCCCCGACACGAGTTTCTGCAACGGATCGTTTGGATTGTCGACGAGGCACAAGTTGGTGTGCACGTGCCACTGCGTGAGCGCGCCGCCGACATCGGGAGCGCCCGTGAAGCGAGTCCCCAGCGGCATCATGTACATCGCGGCGACCAACGTCTGCCTGCCGTTGCGGACCTCGTAGACCAGCGACTCCGGATACCTCGAGTCGAGAATGTGGCCGTCGTCGAGGTACGACCAATTCACATAGTGCTCATCACCGGTTATCCCGTCTCCGATCGAGCGATACCCGGCGGCGTACGCAACCGCGGGATCGGCGTACTTCGGGAGATCCCTCAGCGTGCTCCTCACCAACGCTTCCGCGCGTGCCTGCTCCTCCGGTGTGACTCCGGGTGTGCCGCTCAGATCGATCGGCTTCGTCGGGTCGTACGGCCGCGGACCGGGAATCGTCGTAGGCGTTGGTGGCGAGGTCCGCGGCGTCGTGTTGGTCGGCGGTGGGAACGTGGGCGCGGTCACGGTCGCGCTCGGAGACGTCGCAGACGGGCCGACGAGAGGCACCAGAGAAGTACGCGTCGATCTCGATCGCGAACGGGCGATCGACGACGTGGTCGAAGGCTTCGTGGACGGCGTCTTCGACGAACGTGTCGTCGACGCACGTTTCTTGGAATGTGCGGCCGGGGTGATCGTCGACGACGCATCGGACGAGCGCGTCGTCGGAGGACCCGCCGTCACGTGCTTGGCGCCGCTCGAGCACGCAGCCAAGATCACCGTCAAGGCAATCGCGGAACCGATCCCGAAGGATCCACGCGCCTTCGAGGCCACCATGGTCGCAGCGTACGCCAAACCGTGCGGATGCGCGAGGCCCTCGGCGTCGACTTGTCTAGAAGGCTCCGCCGTCGACGCCGATCCGTTGGCCGGTCACGTAGGACGCCCGGTCCGACACGAGGAATCGCACCGCGTCGGCTACTTCCTCCGGCGAGCAGACGTGCCCGAACGCGCTGCCCGCGTCCATGGAGCGGATGTCGCTGACGCCCATCGCGCCCTTCACCAGCCGGCGGCCCATCTCGGTGTCGACGAGGCCCGGCGCGACGGTGTTGACGTGAATGCCGTTGCGCCGCTCCTCCTTGGCGAGGGTTGCCGCGAGCGCTTCGAGCGCGGCTTTCGCCATGTTGTACGGCGCGGAGTTCGCAGCCATGTGCAACGTTGCCGCGCTGGAGATCATCACGATGTCGCCGCGCGGTTGCGTGCGCATCGAGGGCAACACGAGCTTGCTGCACGACCACGCGCCGAACGCGTGGGTCCGCACGGTGCGCTCGAGCTCGGCGGGGTCGGTGTCGGCGACGGTGAGGCCGCGTGAGGCGTTTCCCGCGTTGTTGATCAGGATGTCGACGTGACCGAAGTCGGCAATGACCGCGCGGACCATCCCCTCGCACTGCTCGTGATCGTCGACGGACGCGGCGTACGCGCCGGCACGCCTCCCGAGCTTGCCGATCTCCGCGACCGTCTCGCGCGCCGCGTCTTCGTCGCGCCGGAAGTTGACCGCGACGTCGGCGCCGTCCTCGGCGAGACCGAGCGCGATCGCCTTTCCGATCCCCCGGCCGCCGCCGGTCACCAGTGCCACGCGTCCTTCGAGCATCACGACCCCGCTCCTCGTTCTCTATCCGTCGGCGAACTTCGGCGGACGCTTCTCCATGAACGCGGCCATCGCCTCGGTGAGGTCGCCCGTGAAGCTCGACAGGACCTGTGTGCGGTTCTCGAGGTCGATGCCGGCCTGCAGGCTGCCGATCTCGAGCTGGCTCCACATGACCTCCTTCGTCATGCGTACGCCGAAGGGGCTGTTGCCGACGATCAATTCGGCAGTCTCCAACGCCGATTCGAGCACGTCGACGTCGGGAACGACGCGCGTCACGAGCCCGATACGGTCGGCTTCCGCCGCGTCGATGAGCCGTCCGGTGAGGAGCAGCTCGAACGCTCGTGACGCACCGATCAGGCGCGGCAGCATCCACGAGACGCCGATGTCGCACCCCGACAGGCCGACGCGGATGAACGCGACGTTGAAGCGCGCCGACTGCGCGGCAACGCGCACGTCACTCGCGAGGGCGAGCGCGAGACCTCCACCGGAAGCCGCGCCGTTCACGGCCGCGATCACCGGCTGCGGAACCGAACGCATCTTGGGAACGAGGCCGGCGATCAACTTCTGGACGGTCATACCGGCCTGCGCCCGTCCGAGGCCGGCCGTCGTCGGTGGGCTCGCACCTTCGCTCAGGTCGAGCCCGGCGCAGAATCCGCGCCCGGCACCGGTCAGCACGATCACCCGGCACGATCGATCGGCCTCGAGCTCGTCGAGCGCGTCGTAGAGGCCGCGCACGAGGTCGTAGTTCATGGCGTTGAGGCGTTCGCGGCGATTGAGCGTGAGCACCGCGATCCCTGGGCGTACCCGCTCGACGAGCACTGCGTCACTCATGAACCGCCGGATCCCCTCTGCGCCGCGAGCTTGGCGGCGCGCTCGACGAGTCTCGGCGATCCGAAACGGTCGCACCAATCGCCGAATCCCGGTCGGGGTCCGCGCCATTCCCAGTCGTCGACGTTGCCGACGGGCGCGTCGAGCCGCAACGTCGCGAGGTCCTTGAAGCGCGCCGCGACCGCGCGCCCGGCCGAGAGTGTCGCCGCGAGACGGTCCGCGCTGCGCACGCCCGCGACGTCCCACGCTCGAGGGTCGTCGGGGATCGCTTCGATGTGGCCGAAACGCGCGAGGAGCGCCGCCGCGGTCTTCGCGCCGAATCCGGGCAGGCCGGGGAACCCGTCGGCGCT
>PLBO01000154.1:31472-45697 GCA_003134555.1 Actinomycetota bacterium | reverse complement strand
TTGTCCGGCGTGCAGATGATCACCTGCTCGACCCGGTCGTCGGCAGCCGCGATCACGGCCGCGCTCCCGAGCGCGTCGTCGGCCTCGTACTCGACCATCGGCCACACCGTGGCACCGAGCGCGGTCAGGGCGTCTTCGAGGAGCGGGAACTGATCGCGCAACAGTGGGTCGATGCCCTCACCGGTCTTGTAGGTCTCCCACAGATCGTTGCGGAACGACTCGATGACGTGGTCGGTCGCGACGCCGAGGTGGGTCGCGCCGTCCTCGAGCATCGTGAGCATCGACGCGACGACTGCCCGCGTCGCGCCGACCTCGATGCCGTCGTGGTCGGTGTGACCGGGGCGAGGGGCGAGGAACTGCCGGAAGAGCTCGTACGTTCCGTCGACCAGGTGAACGCGCACCGCGCGAGCCTGTCACAGGCGGCCCGCCGCACGCGCTATCGCGCGCCGACGACGTCGCGTGCCGCGCCGGGGCCGCCTACGTCGGCGACGGGACGATCATCCGCCACTCGCAGTGCCAGGAGGAGCTGCTGCACGCAGGTGAAGACGCACACGGCGCCGAACACGTGGAATCCGACCAACACGGCCGGGATGCGGTTGAAGTACTGCACGTAGCCGAGCACTCCTTGCGCGGCCATGACGATCACAGTCAGCGTCGCGATGTTCAGCGCGCGCCGCGGCGCGCGTACTCGCACCAATGCGACGACGAGGACGAGCGTGAGCGCGACCAGCACGTCTACCGAGACACCGTGTACCCGCGCCACGTCACCTAACGGCCACCCGAGCCGGCGGGCCTTTACGTCGCCGCCGTGCGGACCGGCTGCGGTGACGAGCGTTCCCACCACGAGGACCCAGATCGTGAGCGCGTAGACGGCCCGGGCGAGTGTCAACGTGTCGTGGGGTACCGCGAGTCGGCGGGGTACGTCGGCGCTGCTCGCTCGGTTATGCATCACGAGCGCGATGGCGATCAATGCGATCGCGAGCAGGAAATGGCCGGTGACGCTCACCCAGGCCAGCCGTACCTTCACGGAGATGCCGCCCAGCACCGCCTCGGCCCAGAACAGTCCGAACAGGATCCAGGCGAGCCGGACCAGATCGTTCCGCTTCGGGCGGACGACATAGGCGCCCAACAACGCCAGGGCGATGGGCAAACCGATCGCGCCGGAAAAGATGCGGTTGAGCTGCTCGATCGCCGCGTGATGGCTCGATACGTCGACCAGCTTCGTCGCGCTGCAGTTCGGCCAGTCGGCACATCCGAGGCCCGAGTTCGTGAGTCGCACGACCGCGCCGCTCACGATGATCGCCGCGAGCAACACCACGTTGACAAGGGTCAGGCGGCGCAAAGCGACGGACGACAGGTGGGGCCCGCGCATCGAAGTCAAGTGTACGAACGCCTTCGGCTTCGGCTCGCATTGCGCGTGCCGCCGACTCGGCCCGGTTGCATCGACCGCACCTACTGGAGTCGACTACCGCACATGTCCAGCGCCCCCGTGTACGACGAGTTCGCGCTCTTCCACGAGAACGCCGAAGAATTCGGTATTCCATGGACCGGACCGCCTGACGTCCGGCGCGTCGAGGCGAACACGAGCAACGGCACGATCAGCGCCCTCGTATGGGGTTCGGACACCCCCGAGCTCGTGCTCGTGCACGGTGGCGCGCAGAACGCCCACACCTGGGACACCGTCGCCCTCGCGCTCCACCGCCCGATCGTTGCCGTCGACCTTCCGGGCCACGGACATTCCGCGCACCGCGAAGATCACGCCTACTGGCCCGCGGAGAACGCGGCCACGCTCGAACAGGCGCTGCGCGAGCTCGCGCCCGAGGCGCGCATGGTCGTCGGCATGTCGCTCGGCGGACTCACCGCGCTTGCCCTCGCGGATCGCGCGCCCGACCTCGTTCGGCAACTGGTGCTCGTCGACGTGACGCCAGGTGTGAACCGCGAGAAGTCCTCGGCGATCGCGCAGTTCATCGACGGACCGGAGTTCTTCGAGAGCTTCGACGAGATCCTCGCCCGCACGATCGCGTTCAATCCGACCCGATCGGTTTCGTCCTTGCGCCGGGGCATTCTTCACAATGCGATCGAAGCGGGCGACGGCCGATGGCGTTGGCGCTACGACCTGCCGCGCCGCGGTTCCGGCGAGGGCGACGACGGACAAGTCATGCCGGGCCTCGACGATCTGTGGAAGGCGGTCGAACGCGTCCAAGCACCGCTCCTCCTCGTACGCGGGGGAACGTCGCCGGTGGTCGACGACGAAGATGTCGCCGAGGTGAAACGTAGAAACCCGAAGGCCCGAGTGGTCGTCGTCGAAGGCGCCGGTCACAGCGTCCAAGGAGACAAGCCACTGGAGCTTGCCGAGATTCTCAAAGGCTTGCTCTAAGGTCGCCGAATGCTCGAACCGCTGCCCGACACGTTCGTCGCGGCGCGCGACGGGCTGCACGCGCTCGCCGAGCACGTGATCGCGCCCGCCCGCTACCGCGCCGACGCACACATCGGCCTGGTTCCGTTGCCGGGCGGATTCGGGACGCCGACGTTCGGCGACGGAGAGCGCGTGCGCGTCGACGGGGTCGAGCTCGTGCACGACCGACCGGGCACCAGCACGCGCGTGCGGATCACCACCATTGGGGCCGCGGCGCAGTTCATCGGCATCCCGCCGGGCGCGCCCGCCGACGTCTACAAGCCGGCCACGCCCTGCGCGCCCGACGCCCCGCTCGAGGTCGACGCCGACTCGGCCCGTGTGCTCGCGGAGTGGGTCGCGCTGGGAGCCTCGTTGCTCGACGACCTGCGCGAGACCTACGCCGCGTACGACTCGACGGCCGCAACGCTCTGGCCCGAGCACTTCGACCTCGCGTGCGAGCTGGGCGATGCCGCCGCCGGCACACGTGCGAATTACGGCGCGTCGCCCGGCGACGACACCATTTCGCAGCCGTACCTCTACGTCGGACCGCGGGACCCGAAGCGCCGGGCGGGCAAGCTCGCCGCGTACCCGTGGGGTGCGGCCGTCACCTACGACGAGCTGCGCGCCGGGGGCGACGCGAAGGGCGCCGGGATGGATTTCTTCCTCGAGGGCGCCGCGCTTCTCTTGGGTCAGCCCTGATCCGGCAGTCCCGGCTGTTCTACGCTGCAGGCATGTCGCAGACCTTCACCCGTATGGACGAGTCCACCGCCGAGCAGTGGGCGGTGATCGGCAAGGAGACCTTCGAGCACCAAGATCGGGTCGCCGAGCGCGTGCTCGACATGTTGCGCTCACTGGCGGCCATCACCGACGGCTTCGCCGTCGACCAGCTCACGCACTCGCTGCAGACCGCGACGCGCGCCGAGCGAGCCGGCGCCGACGACGAGGTTGTGTTCGCGTCGCTGCTGCACGACATCGGCAAGGCGGTCAGCGTGCCGAATCATCCGGAGATCGCGGCCGCGATCATCAAGCCGTACGTGAGCTCCGACGTGTACCACATGATTCGCGCGCACCAGGACTTCCAGGGCCGGCACTACTACCAGCACTTCGGCGGCGACCCCGACGCGCGTTCGAAGTACGAGGGTGAGCCCTGGTTCGATCTCGCGGCGCGGTTCGCCGACGACTGGGACCAGGTTGCGTTCGACCCCGATTACGACACGTTGCCGCTCGAGCATTTCGAGCCGCTGGTCCGCGCCCGCTGCGCGAAGCCCGCGTCGTTGTAGCTCCGCGCGCGGCGTTGTTCAGGCTGCGTCGTCGTGGTCGGCGTCTCCGCCGTCGGATCGATAACGCGTCGCCGCGTGTCGCTGTCGTATCGCGACGGGACGCCGGTCGATGCGTAGGTTCGAGCGCGGGAACACCACCGGCTGTGGCTCTCCGGATTTGGCGCGCCGGCCGGCGGCGCGGTCGCCGTCGCGGTCGCCGTCGACTCCCGCCCGCGTCGCTTCCTTGATGTCGACGACGGTGCCTTGAATCGCGGTCACGCCTTTGGCGCCGACCGCCTGCACTCCGGTTACCAACATGGGTCGCTCCGACCCGCCCGCAAAGGCATCGGCACCCGCGCCCCGCGGCCTTGAGGATCGGTGCACCGGAAGGTGACGCGAGTCACCTCTCGAGGCAGGAACAGTCGACCCCAGGTTGCGCGGGTCGCGTCGCGCTGACTCTGATGGGCGGATGCTGCTACACGACAAGGTTGTCATCGTGTCGGGGGTCGGGCCCGGCCTCGGTCAGGCAAACGCCCGGGCGCTCGCGCGCGAAGGCGCGAGGGTGGTTCTCGCGGCCCGCAACGCCGAGTACCTGGACCAGGTGCAAAAGGAGATCGAGACCGACGGCGGGCGCGCCCTCGCGATACCGACGAATCTCGTCGACCCCGACCAGGTCCGCGCACTGGTCGACGGCACGATCGACGCGTACGGACGGCTCGACGGGCTCGTCAACAACGCCTTCCGCATGGACACGTTCGAGCCGTTCGAAGCGGTCGATCTCGTGAAGTGGCGCAAGATCTTCGAGGTGAACGTGTGGGGAGCGCTCGGGCTCACCCAGTCGTGCCTCCCACACCTGAAGACGGCGGCGGCGGAGCACGGCGACGCGTCGGTCGTGTTCATCATCTCGATGAGCATGCGCAACATCCGCCCGCTCGAGGGCGGCTACTCGTCGTCGAAGGCCGCGATCCAGACCGCGGCGAAGACGATGGCGGTCGAGCTCGGACCCACGGGAGTGCGCGTGAACTGCGTTGCGCCGGGATGGATCGGCGGTCCCAACGTCGAGACGTTCATCGGCTGGGAGTCCGAGTCGCGTGGAATCTCACGCGACGACGTGCGCGCCGAGATCGAGGCCCGGATCCCGCTGCGCGTCATCCCGCCTCAGGACGAGATCGCGAACAGCGTCGTCTTCTTCATGTCGCCTTGGTCGCGTGTGGTCACCGGACAGACGCTCGATGTCAACGGCGGTGAATTCCTTGGCGCCTGAGGCGTCCGAACCGCGCATTGCAGTTGTCACCGGCGCATCGGCGGGCATCGGCCGCGCCATCGCGGAAGCCCTCGGCGCGCTCGGCTGGACGGTCGGCCTCGGTGCGCGGCGCGTCGCTCAGCTCGACGAGACTGCGAAGGTCGTCGTGGAGGTCGGAGGCTCAGCCCTGGTGCACCCGCTCGACGTCACCGACACGGCTTCGATCGATGCCTTCTGCGCCTACATTCGCTCGCACGCGGGCACGATCGAGGTGTTGGTCAACAATGCCGGAACCGCCCTGCCGGGCGCGATCCACGAGATGAGCGACGAGGATCATCGCCGCATCGTCGAGACGAACCTGCTCGGTCCGATGCTGCTCACCCGGCGCGTCGTCGCCCAGCTGCGCGACGAAGGCATGCGCGGCGATGTCGTCTTCATCTCCTCCGATGCGACGGTGCAGAAGCGTCCGCATCTCGCGACATACCTGTCGACCAAGGCCGGTATCGAGGCGTTCGCGCAGACGCTCGCGCTCGAATCCGAAGGCGTCGGGGTGCGCTCGTCGGTCGTCCGCGTCGGGCCGACGCTCACGGGTTTCGCCGACGAATGGGACCTCGGCGTCTTCGACGAGCTCATGCCGCGCTGGCAACGCTTCGGCATCCAGCGTCACTTCCACACGATGCAGCCCGAGGATGTCGCGCGTGCGGTGGTGACGGTCGTGACCGCCCCCGAGCACATGTGGGTGCCCATCGTGGAGGTGCAGCCCAACCCGCCGCTCGACACCTAGCGCGTCCGAGCGGGCGGTCGAGGCGCTACTTGATCGCGACCGGGACCACCGGCGCGCCGACCGCTCCGGTGAGCGGGAGCGGCGGGGCGACGAGCAGAAAGTCGTATTGACCGTCGGTCGCGCAATCGGCGGCGAGGTCGTCGAGATGCCAGTTCTGCCCCTGCGCCAGCCCGAGGTCGCGGAGCTGGATCATGTGCACGGGCATGAAGACCTTGGGGTGCTCGCCCGGGTAGACCTCGAACGTCATCGTGTCGGTGGCTACTGCGGCGACGTCGTGGTCGCGCAGCCATGCGATCGACCGCGTCGACAGACCCGGGGACGGCATCGAGTACCTCTGCTTGTCGCCGAGCCGCAGGAAATGCATCTGCCCGGTGCGCACGAGCAGCGCGTCGCCGGGCTCGACGACGACATTCGCCGCCGCCGCAGCCGCCTCGAGGTCGTCTCCCGTGATCGCGTAGTTGTCGTCGAAGTGCTGCACGCCGTGAGCGCGGGCGATGTCGAGCAGCACGCCGCGGGTCACGACCGGACCGAAGTTTTCGATGCCCAGGCGGGTCGCGCCGCCCTCGGCGCGCACGACGTCGGCGGGCGTGTCGTTGTAGAGCTTGCCCTCGTAGCCGACGTGCGCAATCGCGTCCCAGTGCGTCGCCGCTTGCGACCCCATCCGGAACGAGTCGTCGCTCGTCGTGAAGTCGCGTGTGTCGCCGGTGAAGGCGACGTTCACGGTGTGCGTGTGTAGCTCCGGATTGGTGCGCTCGGGCATGTGCACGTTGTCCCACTGCGGCCCGGTCTGGTCGAACCGGATCGCGAGCGAGAACACATGACCCTGGCGCGCCGCGGCGATGCCCCGCGCAACTGCTGCGGGAGTGATGAGGTTGAGCGTGCCGCGCTGGTCGTCGGCGCCCCACCGACCCCAGTTCGACACGCGTGCGGCCAACTGCTCGAGATCGGCGGTGAGCGGCATGGGCGCACGCTAGCTTGCCGTCGTGTCGCTTCCTTCGGGACGTCGCATGCCGGCTGAGACCGAACCGCACGGTCGCACGCTCATGGCTTGGCCGCCCGACGTCCCGCAATGCATCTTCACTCCCGCGCAGCTGGAACCCGCGCGCGCCGTATACGCGGAGATCGCCCGCGCGATCTCTCGGTATGAACCCGTCACCCTCGTGGTCCGCCCCGACGACCTCGCGAGCGCGACTGCGCACCTCGGCGACGCGACCGACATCGTCGCGCTCGACATCGACGACGCCTGGATGCGTGACGACGGCCCGATCGTCGTGCGCACGCCGGACGGCAAACTCGGCGCGGTGCACTTCCGGTTCAATGCCTGGGGCGACAAGCAGATCCACGATGCCGACGCGGTGGTCGGCGCCGCGGTCGCCCGGCTCCTCGGCCTCCCGGTCGAGGAGACTCCCCTCGTGCTCGAGGGCGGATCCATCGCCGTCGACGGCCGGGGCACGTTGGTGACAACCGAACGTTGCCTCCTCAACCCCAACCGCAACCCCACCTGCAGCCGGACCGACATCGAGCGCGCCTTGCAATCGTTCCTCGGCGTCGATCGCATCGTCTGGCTCGCCGACGCGATCGCCGAAGACGCCGGCACCGACGGCCATGTCGACAACGTCGTCGCGTTCACGCCGAGCGGTGCGGCGTTGGTTCAGGGTTGCGACAACCCGGCCAACCAGAACGCGGCGATTGCGGCCGACAACGTCTCCCGGCTGCGCGCGGCCGGCCTCGACGTGATCGAGGTGCCCGTGCTCCCCTACGCCGACTTCGACGGGCAGAGCCTGCCCGTGCCGTACGTGAACCTCTATCCCGGTAACGGGTTCGTCGCGGTCCCGGTGAGCGGCCACGCCTTCGACGACGACGCGTGCCGGCTCATCACGGCGCAGTATCCCGATCGCGAAGTGATCCCGGTGCCGGGCGTCGTGCTCGCGTACGGTGGCGGCGGAGTGCATTGCATCACCCAGCAGGTTCCGCAGTGATCGTTCGGACCGCGTTCGACGTGCTGCCCTCGCCGGCGCGAGTGCATCCGCCGACGCGATCACCGCTTCGGGTCGGTCTCGTCCAACTGGAGTGGCATCCCGATCCGAACGAGCACGACGTTGCGATCGCCGACGCCGTGCGCACGGCTGCGCACGAGGGCGCGCGCCTGGTGTGCCTGCCGGAGCTGACGCGTTCTGCCTACTTCGCGGTGGAGCGACGCGATCCGAACCACCCGCGAGCCGAGCCGGAACTACTTCCGGGCGGACCGACGTACGCGCTCGTCGTCAATTGCGCGCGTGAAACAGGAACGTACGTGCACGCCTCTTGCTACGAGGCGGCCGACGACGGCGGCCTCGGATACAACACGGCCTTCGTCGTCGCGCCCGACGGCGCGATCGTCGCGCGCACGCGCAAGACCCATCTCCCCGTGACCGCCGGTTACCACGAGGACACGTGGTTCCGTCCCGGCGACTCCGGTTGGCCGGTTACGCCCATCGAGAACGCGACATTCGGGTTCCCGACGTGCTGGGATCAATGGTTTCCCGAGACGTCGCGAGCTTTCGCCCTCGCGGGCGCCGAGGTGCTCGTCTACCCCACCGCGATCGGATCCGAGCCCGACCACCCCGACTTCGACACCGAGCCGCTCTGGGAACAGGTTGTCCGGGCCCAGGGCATCATGAACGGCACCTTCATGCTCGCGGTGAACCGCACCGGCCGCGAGGGCCCATTGACGTTCTACGGATCTTCGTTCGCGAGTGATCCGTACGGTCGGGTATTGGTACAGGCGCCCCGATCCGAGCCCGCCGTCCTCGTTGCCGACCTCGACCTGGATCAGGCTCGCGACTGGATCGACCTCTTCCCCTTCCTGCGCACGCGGCGGCCGGAGGCCTACGGGCCGTTGTCGCAGGCCGACTCTTGACGCTGACAGTCTGAGGGTTACGGTCGCGTAGTGGCGATCGCGGAACGCATCGACTGCATGGAATGCGGCGGCACCGCGTACCTCGCGCAGCCGATCGGCCCCGAGGACGACTTCGAGCCCGGCGACAGCGTCGTCTACTTGTGCGGCGAATGCGCGCAGCGATGGGACGTCGTGGTCGACGAGGACGACCTGATCGACGACTGAAGCGACTCGATCGTCTCCGCCGTCTCGCGCCGGACTTCGACGATCTTGCTCGTCCGGAACGACGCGACTCGCACCGCGAACGCGGAGGCGAGCCGGCCGCCACCGTTGCGGTCGAAGAAGGTCGTGAGCGGACCTTCTTGCTCGTACGAGTCGGCGGCGTCGACGACCGTTGTCGTGTCGTCTTCGAAGTGCACTACGAAACTCATGCGTTCACTGTACGACGGACGGCCTGTGGATCGATAGAGGGATCAACCTGTGGACGACTCGGACGACGCTGTGGAGATCGGGAACGTCACGTACTCGTCGATCAGCAACTGACCCAACGCGCCGTCGCGCGCGACGTCGCCCGAAACGCGGTCGTGCGATCGCAAATCATCGATGAGACGGTCGAGGATCGCGTCGAGCGTGAGATCGTCGCGGTGCTCGCGCCAGGTGTCGCGTTCGTGTGCGTCCCGGAAGCAATACGCCTTCCACGACACCGAGAACCGCAAGTCGTCCCACCGGTACCGCGCCAGCTCGGTACCGTCGGCCGCGTGCAACGTCCACGCGCGATCGTCGGAGTAGTCGAGCGTCGTGCCCGGCCGAATGCGAGGTAGGTCGTCGGCGCCGACGTCGGCAATGCGGTCGACGCCGTGGAACACCGTGTCGGTGTCGAGCACGAGTGCGGTGTTGTAGCTGACGCGGTGACGGCGCGCGCCGCCGGCTGCGCCGTCGGGCCAGTACGCGAGCTCGCCTCCGTCGCAATCGTGGAACCACGCGATGGCGGTCGCGATCGGCATTCGGTACTCGTCGAACAGCCCCGAGTGGTGCATTACCACCAGCAACCATTGTGGGACGAGCTTGCGGTTCGCGCCGCGGTACTCGGGGACGTCGGTATGGACGGCGAGCTCTTGTCCGGGAACCATCAAGTTCGCGTACGCGATCGCGGGTTCGATCACGGCGCGGCCGTGGATCGAGCGGGCGGCCTCGACGAACGGCTCGTGGTACAAGAACGTGCCGATACCGTCGATACGTTCGTCGCGGCCGTAGGCGTACTCCTCGCGGAAATAGCTGGTGCGCACGCCGAGCGCTTCGGGCCCCTCCTGTGCGCGGGCGAGGCCGCCGGTACGCAGGAAGTTCATCAGCGCGTCGTGACGCGGAGAGAGACCCTGACCGATCTCGGTATCGAGCCGTTCGTGCTCGGCGTACATGCGATAGCGCCCGAACCGCTCGCACAGGTCGACCAGCGCGGCCGCAGCCGGAGCATCGAAGCAAGGATCGAGGACTACGACAGGAGCTGTCACGAGGATCAACGCTAACCCGCTCGGGTCCCCGTCCGGGCCTGAGCCTCGCCGTAGCCTCGGCGGTCGTGAGCGGCAGACGCATCGCGACGATGTGCCTCGTCGGGATCACGTGTTTCCTCACACTGGTTTCCGCCGTCGCACTGTGGATGCGGGCGCTCGTCCTCAACACCGATGCCTACGTCCGCGCGGTGGGTCCTGTCCTCGATCGCCCGGAGGTCCGCGACGCGCTCGCCGAGACGATCGTCGGCGCGCTGTACAGCCACGTCGACGTCACCGCGCGCCTGCGCGACGCGCTGCCCAAGGGCGCGGCCGAGTTCGCGCCCACATTCGCCGCGAGCATCCGCGCGACCTCGGTGCAGGTCGCTTCGGCCGCGCTGGCGACCTCCGCGGCGCGCCAGGCGTGGAAGGAGGCGAATCGGGTCGCGCACGATCAGCTGGTGCGTGTGCTCGAAGGCAAGGGCGAGGTCGTGACGACGACGAACGGAGAGGTCGCGATCGACACCGGCGCGCTCGCGACCGCAGTCCGTCGCGCGCTCGACAGCCACGGCATCCGCCTGTTCGACACCATTCCGACCTCCGCCCTCGAGCAACGCTTCGTCTTGTTCCGGTCGACCGACCTCTTGCGCGCGCAGCGAGCTACGCGGCTGCTCGACGAACTGGCAACGTGGCTGCCGCTCGCGACCATCGCGGCCGGCGCCGGCGCGATCGCCGGTTCGACGCGTCGCCGACGCACGGTCGAGCACCTCGCCGTCGGCGCCGCCTCGGTGATGGTCCTGATATCCGTCGGTGCGGCCGTCGGCCGCTCGTATTACCTCGCGCGAGTCGGGTCCGCACACCGCGTCATCGCAGCCGCTCCCTTCGATGCGTTGGTCGGACCGTTGCGGGCCGGCGCGCGATTGACGTTCGCCGTCGCGCTCGCGACGTTCCTCGTTGTTTGGTTGTCGGAGTCGAAGACGCTGGTCGCGCGCGAAGAACAGGCGCGCGCCGTCGTCGTCCAGCTGATGCAGCGGAACGCGCGGCCGCTCGCAATCGCGGGCGCATCGGTCGCGGCGGTCGTCCTCGTCGCGTGGGACCGGCCCCGGCCGCTCGTCGTCTTCTCCACGGTCGCGGCCGTCGTGGTCTGGGAGGTGCTGTGTCTCGCCGCGGGGAGAGTCGGCCCCCAAGGTGGCACGGGTGGCCCCACGGCAGCAGACTGACGACGTGCGGTTCCGCGTCGAGCACGAGCTCCCCGGCGCTCGCAACGCCGTCGCCGACATCCTCTGCGACCCCGCGTTCCACACCCGGCTCGAGCTCCCTGATCTGAGCCGACCCGAGGTCGTCGAGCAATCCGCGGCGGGAACCGAGCGGATCCTCCGACTCCGCTACGAGTTCGTCGGTCACCTCGACCCGATCGCACGCCGGCTCCTGTCCGGCCGCCGCCTCACGTGGATCCAAGAGCTGCGGCTCGACACCGCGACGTACGTCGGGCGCCTCTCCTTTGCAGCCGAAGCGGAAGCCGACCGGCTCTACGGATCCGCCGACGTCACGCTCGAGGCTCTCGACGGCGCGCGTACACGGCGGCGCGTGGTGGGCGAGCTCTTCGTGCGGGTGCCGATCGTCGGCGGCAGCGCCGAGCGGCGGATCGTTCCCGGTCTCGTCCGCCGCCTCGACGTCGAGGCCGACGCGCTCACCGCGGCGCTCGCCGCCGCGGGTTGAAGCGCGGGGTCAGGGCGCCATGAACTCTTCGGCCGCGTAGACGGTGTTGCCGGCATACGCGATGCCCACGCCGATCGACGTGACGCGCGAGTTCAACATGTTCGCGGCGTGCTCCGGCGAACGCTCGAAGCCGTTGATGACGCCCGCGATGTTCGATCCGGGCGAGGCGGCACCGACGTTCTCTTCGAGCAGACTCCAGTGCACGGTGATGCCACTCGTGAGATTGGAGTGACAGATCGACCCGGCGCCTCCGCAGTTGCCGCCGGCCATCCACGCCGCCCACAGGTGGGCTTTGTCCTCGAGATTCGAGTTCACGGAAAGACCGCGCAGCCCGTGAGCACCGCGGAGCCGGTTGACCGCGTCGATGATTTGTCGTTCGGTTGCGTTCGGTGGCGCGCTCGCCGACGACCCCGAGCTCGAGCCGAGTTGCGCGCGTGTGGGCGTGCAAGCCGACAGTGTGAATGCGACGACGGCGACGACCGCGACGGCAAAAGCCGCGCGGCAGCCAAGGGGTGATCTGCTCCGCTCAGACATAAGGGGCAGTCTTACAAAGGTCGCGCGCCGGGTGTGCGGACATCGGCGTTCAGGCTGGTCAGGGAGGTGCGCGCGTCGACGGCTTTCCGCAATACTTTGTCAACTGGTTTCGCGCAGAGCGTCCAGTTGCCGCCGCGGAGCCCTGCAGGAGCGAGATCGGGAGAGCCTCGCGTACATGTTCACGCGTGACGTCCGGGGCGACGACGGCGCCGCGGCGGCGCGCGGCAGACTGGCCGCATGCAGCTTCGCCGAATTTCAATTCTCGTCGCCGCGCTAGCAGTCGTGATCACCGCCACCGCGGCGCCCGCATTCGCCGGTTCGAGTTGGCCCGTGTATCACGGGAACGCGCAACGAACGGGCAACGACACCTCCGAGCCGCAACTTCTTCCTGCCCACCAGGCGTGGAAGCGGACGCTCGACGCCGCGGTCTACGCCCAACCGCTCGTCTTCGACGGGCGCGTCTTCACCGCGACCGAGAACAACACCGTCTACGCGCTCGACGCGCACGACGGTGGTGTGTTGTGGTCGCGACACCTCGGACCGGCGATGAGGAACGTGAGCTCGCAGGTGGGCTGCGGCAACGTCGATCCGCTCGGCATCCTTTCGACGCCCGTAATCGACACGGCGAGGCACACGATCTACGTCGTCGCCACGGTCCAGGATTCGGCGAATCACATTCATCACCAGCTCGTCGGGCTCGACACGCTCACGGGCGCGCCGAAGGTCTCCGCGAACGCCGACCCCGGCGGGTCACAGAATCCCTTGTTCATCCAGCAACGCGCCGGTCTCGCCTTCGGCAACGGTCGCGTCTACATCGGATACGGGGGCTACGCGGGCGACTGCGGTCCCTATCACGGTTGGTTGGTTTCGCTCGACGTGGCCGGGCACGGCAAGGTCGCGTTCAACGTGACACCCACCTCCGGCCTCGGCGCGATCTGGGCGCCCGGCGGTGCATCGATCGACACGCACGGCAACGTGTATGTAGCCACTGGTAACCCCAACCCCAGCGGCAACAACTTTGGCGAGAGCGTTCTGCGGTTCGACAGCTCGCCCGCGATGCATCGCACCGGTGCCTTCAAGACCTTCCCGGGCGGCGACAACGACATCTCGTCCGTCGCACCGTCGATCCTCCCGAACAACATGTTGTTCCAGATCGGCAAGCAGCAGACCGGGTACCTCGTCGACACGAACACGATGTCGCAACTGCGTGCGCTGCACATGTGCAACGGCGTCGAAGCATTCGGGACCAACGCATTCGACGGCTCGCGTCTCTTCGTGCCGTGCTCGAACCACATCCAAGAGGTGAACATCGACGTCGCGCACCGGACGATGTCGCTCGGTTGGGTCGGCCCCGCGACCGGCGCCGCTGGCTCGCCCATCCTCGCCGCCGGGAGCCTCTGGTCGATTGACCGGGCGTCGGGAAGGCTGTACGTGCTCAACCCCGCCAACGGCGCGGTGCGCGCGACGATCTCGGTCGGGCCGGTCGCGCACTTCGCCGCGCCGTCGGCCGCGCTCGGACTCGTCCTCGTGCCGACACTGTCTGGTGTCACCGCTTTTGCCGGACCGTCCGGCGTACCGCCGCACGCACCGAGCGCGTGTGTCGCGCAGAAGGACCACAACGGCTACTGGGTCGCAGGAAGCAACGGCAACATCTACCCGTTCGGCAGCGCGCCCAGCTGCGGCTCACTCGCGGGAGTCCCGCTCGTGCAACCGATCGTCGGCATGGCCGGCCGCTCGACGCCCGGCTACTGGCTCGTCGCCCGCGACGGCGGGATCTTCGCGTTCGGTACCGCGCAGTTCCACGGCTCGATGGGTGGCCGACATTTGAACCAACCCATGGTGGGCATGGCGCCGACGCGGTCGGGTAAGGGTTACTGGACAGTCGCGAGCGACGGTGGCGTGTTCTCCTTCGGCGACGCGCGCTTCCAC
>PLBO01000154.1:0-31463 GCA_003134555.1 Actinomycetota bacterium | reverse complement strand
TTCCACGGCTCGATGGGCGGTCTACACCTGAACCAACCCATGGTCGGGATGGCGCCGACGCCGTCGGGCACGGGTTACTGGACGGTCGCGAGCGATGGCGGCGTGTTCTCGTTCGGGAACGCGCCTTTCCGCGGGTCTACCGGCAGCATCCACTTGGTTTCGCCGATCGCCGGTATGGAGGGACAGGGCGCGGGTTACCGGTTCGTGGCCGGAGACGGCGGGGTGTTCGCGTTCGGGCTCCCGTTCGC
Organism: Actinomycetota bacterium; assembly: GCA_003134555.1. GTDB lineage: Bacteria > Actinomycetota > Acidimicrobiia > IMCC26256 > PALSA-610 > PALSA-610. The sequence goes on along the minus strand of PLBO01000154.1, from coordinate 31,215 downwards.
GGGCTCCGCCTCGGGCCTCACCACCGGCGCACCGGCCGTAGCGATGGCGCACGACTGACCCCGCCCCGCACGACGCGCGGCGCGTTCCCGATCAGGCGAACGCGTCGCGCACGGGAGCGGCCGAGGCCGCGACGCGCCAGAAGCCGTAGGTTCCCTCGTCGAGCAACTCCCGGGCGGCATCGACCGTCGCGCCTAGGGCAACGCGACTGAATCCGCTTCCGACCGAGACCCGACGCACTCCGGCCGCCGCCAGTTCGGAGACCGGCGGGACGTTGGGAAGGGCGAGGACGTTCACCGGAAGGTCGACCGACGACACGACCGTCCGGATGTCGTCGATGGTGTGCAACCCGGGCGCGTAGAGCACGTCGGCACCCGCGGCCTGATACGCCTGGAGCCGCGCGATCGTGTCGGCGAGATCGGCGTGCCCGTGGAGATAATTCTCGGCGCGAGCAGTGAGCACGAGGCGCGGCCCCGTTCCGTGCGCAACATCGGCCGCGGCTTCGATCCGCTCGGCCGCGAGCGCGGTCTCGTAGATCGGATCGTCCGCGCGGCGTGTGAAGTCCTCGACCGAGCAGCCGGCCACGCCCGTTGCCGCGAGGTGCGAGATGTTGGCGGCGACGCCCGCCGGGTCGTCGGCGAAAGCATTCTCGAAGTCGACATTCACGGGGAGATCCGTCGCGCCGGCGAGCGCCTCCGCGTGCTCGAGGATCTCGTCGATCGTCACCTTGCCGTCGAGTCGGCCGAGCGTTGCCGCGTGACCGGCGCTCGTGGTCGCGACGGCCGCGAACCCCAAGAACGAGAACAGCTTCGCAGTGCCGCGGTCCCACGCGTTCGGCAGGAGCAGCGGCGCATCACCGTGGTGGAGTGCCAGGAATCTCTCGAAGGCTTCAGCTTGGGTGCTCATGCCTTCAACGTAGCGGCGCGGCACAGTTGCGTTGCGGGCGTTGCGGGCGTCGGCCGGAGCCGCTACGAATGGCCGCATGGGCGATACCGCAACGTACGAGCTCGAGGAACACGTCGCGACCATCACGTACAACCGGCCGGAAGCATTGAACGCGATCAATCGCGAAATGCGTCGCGATCTCAACGATGCGTTCAGTCGATTCCGCGACGACGAAGACGCGTGGGTCGCGATCGTCACCGGCGCGGGCAAGGCGTTCTGCGCCGGCGCAGATCTGCGCGACGGCGCCGGGTCTGCAGGCGACTTTCCCGGCACGTTCTGGGAGAAGCCGACGATCAATTCGTTCGAGAGCGGCTGGGAGATCTTCAAACCGGTGATCGCCGCCGTGAACGGCTACTGCCTCGGTTACGGCCTCACGCTGGTCACCTGGTGCGACTTCGTCATCGCGAGCGAGCGCGCCGAGTTCGGATTTCCCGAGGTTCGCCTCGGTGTGCCGACGATCGTCGGCGCGATCCGGCTTCCGCAGCGACTCCTGTGGCACGACGCGATGGAGTTGCTCCTCACCGGTGAGCGCATCGACGCGGCGCGCGCCAAGGAGATCGGGCTCGTCGGCTCGGTGGTCGCGCCCGAGCTGCTCATGGACGAGGCCCGTCGCCTCGCCGACCGGCTGCTTCAGGGCGCTCCTCTCGCCCAGCGCGCGATAAAGGAGGTTGCCGTACGCGCTCGACAGCTTCCGATGCTCGAGGCGATTCGTTTCGGCGAGACCATGCGCAAGGTCGCCGCCGTGACCGAGGACGCGGCGGAAGGCGGCCGGGCAGCTGCCGAGGGCCGCTCCCCCGAATGGCGCGCGCGCTGAGGAACGCGGCGATGGGCGTTAGTTATTGAGCAGGCTCGCGATGACGTTGACGACGACGGCCAAGATGACGGCGCCGAAGAGGTACGCGAGCAGTGCATGGCGCAGCACCGTTCTTCGCGTTCTTCGGGCTTGGATGTCGGTATCGGAAACCTGGAACGTCATCCCGACGGTGAACGCGACGTAGCCGAAGTCCTGGTAGTCGGGAAGCTCGCGGTCTGTCTTGAAGTCGATCCCGCCGACCGGCTCGGAGTAGTACTCGTGCGCGTATCGGAGCGCAAACACCGTGTGGACAACGGTCCACGACAGCGCGACCGTGAGCACCGCAATCACGGTCAACGCGAGCCGGCCGCTGGTATGGGCCTGGTGGGCCTTGAGCAAATCGAAGCCGGTGCCCACGAGGCTCGCGATGCTCGCGCCGAGGAGGATGAGCGATGTCGCCACTCGACTGGTGTCCTCGCGCGTGGCGTGGGTACGTGTCTCCTCGGGGCTCCAACGGCCGACGGTCGCCCACACCCAGGCCACGTAGGCCGCGGCAGCCACGTCCCAGCCGCCGAGCGCGGCGAACTGCCACGGTGCCAGGAATGCGGTGACCGCGGCGAAGACGACGCCGGCCGCGGTCACTACGAGGAGCCGCTGGGCGGCCGAGGGGACGTTCGTCATCGCCGCCAGTGTTTCACGCCGACTCGGTCAGGTCGTGTGATCACCGGGTAGCACGTCGACCTCGGACTTGTGCCACACCGGGCTGTCGGTGGCGGTCTCGACATCGAACCCGTAGTCGTACACCAAGGTGCCGCCGAAGGTGGCACCAATTGACACGAGCCCGGCGACGACGAGCGAGATCACGAGAATCGCGACGTTCGGATGCGTTCGCGTGTTGTACACGTTGAGTCGCAACGCGGTGTCGATGACCGCGAGCAGAGTGACAGTGAGCATCGTCACCGCGTGGGTGTTCGCTGTACGCCGGGCTTGCGTGCCCTTTTCCGTCGAACGCAACCAGTCCCAGAAGCCGGTGAGCGCGGCGAGAACGGAGACCGCCACGCCGGCGACGAACACGTACGTCCCGGCGCGAAAGAAATCGCGCGCCCAGGTCTCGTGGCGCCCGAGCGTCGAGATGACATCGAAGGCGGCGCCGAAGACGTACGCCGCGATCGGGAAGTCGGTGAGCGGCGGATGCGTCGGCTTACCCGACCAGCCGCGGAGACCTTTGAACTTGCGACCCCGGAGCGTCAGAGTGGGCCGGACCGAGAATCGTCGCATTGAGCTTCCTTCTGCCGCGGCTCGCGCACGAGTCTTCTCCAAAACGAACGCCGACGACACCCGAGGGGTCACTCGGCGACACCGGGTGTAGGTTCACGAGGTCAAGAACTCTCTCGGGAGCGACGCCGAGTTCGAGCCCAGTCAAGACTTCGCTCGACTAGAGCCCTCCGCCTCTTCCCTGAGCCCACTGCTCCAGGAAGGCACAATCATGACAAGTCTCGATGCGACGACGCGCCGCGGGTTCGGTTCCGCAGAACGCCAGCCGTGCGCCTCCAAGAGCTGTTTCGCCACCTTCGAGGGCAGTCCCGCGCACGAAGGCGAGGTTCGGCACTGCAATCGTGGCGGCCCCGATGGCGGTCACGCCCACCGCTGGGACGGCACGAGCTGGCAGGTCGTAGCCGGACAGATGGAGCACGACCGTTCGTAGTGGTGTCGTGACGATGCGGTGACGTGCCGCCCTGATACTGAGTGTCCCCGAAAGAGGATCTCGGCGTGGGACGACTATCCGCGAGTACAACCCGTCGGCGCCGCGCAAAGGGTATGCGGCTGCGGGCGCGCCGACGTGTCTGGGGTTACGGCGCCATCGCCCTGCTCGTGGTTACGGTTTTCGCGTCGCTCAGCGTACGTCCCCTCATAGTGGGGCGTAGCGAAGTACGTCAGGATCACAACGACGATCTGGCACTTCGGCAGGTCTTGGACTACCGCGCGACCCTGGCTGATTGGCAGGTGTTCATCGAGCCGCAGTTCGGGAAACTGCGCACGACGCTCGCGGACATCGCTCCCGCCGACATCGGGAAGGGTGCGCAGCTCACCGAGGTGCAATCCGCCGAAGCGCAACGCGCAGTGAACATTCTGAAGACGATGGGCTTTGGCGATATCGCCCGCGATATCGCGAACGCGAACGCGGTCTTTTCGAAGTCACTATCGAATCTCGCTCCGCTCATTGCCGGTCGGCCGCTCGTCGAGATCGCGGCCGGCATCGCGGCCGAGCGCGCGATGTTCACGCAAGCGCGGGCTGTTACTGCGACCGCCGCAGCGAAGCTGAAGCAGGCGATCGATCATCACTCGCAGCAGAGCATTCGGAATCTCGAGAACGGCCGCACGACCGTCATGGTCGTGAATGCGATCGCGGCTGTCATCGTCGCGCTCGGAACGGTTCTCGTCGGGCGCGGCGCACGCCGCCGCGAGTACGCCGAACGGCTGGACTCGCAACGTCGTGAGTTCGAGGAAACACTGCAACAAGCGCTGGACATGTCGAAAACGGAACCGGACGCCTACCGCGTCATGAGCGAAGCTCTGCACGAATCTGTCCCGGGGCTTCAAGTGGAGATGCTCGTCGCCGACTCCAGCCGCGCGCATTTCCAGCAGACCCTCGCCACCAGCAGCCCAACAGACGCCGGATCGCGCAGCGGCTGCGGGGTCGTTTCGCCGCTCGATTGTCCCGCGACCGTTCGCGGTCGCACGCTCGTGTTCCCGACAAGCCGCGCGCTCAACGCCTGCCCCTACCTCAAGGCGCGTCCTTCCGGCGACCTGTCGGCCACGTGCGTCGCCATCAGCATCACGGGCAAGACCTCCGGCGTGGTACATGCAACCGGACCCGATGGCGTCGCGCCCAGCGAACACGACGTCACCTATCTCGAGATCACGGCACGCCGCGCTTCCGACCGCATTGCCATGCTGCGCGCGTTCGAGAAGTCCGAAGCTCAGGCCCGTACCGACCCGCTCACCGGGCTCTGGAACCGTCGCAGCCTCGAGAACCGGGTGCGTGACCTCCAAAGAGAGGGAACTCCGTACTCGCTCGCGTACGGCGACCTCGACCACTTCAAGGTGCTGAACGACACCCACGGCCATGAAGCCGGCGACCAGGCCCTGCGCCTCTTCGCTCGTGTGTTGCGCGATTCCATCCGACCGACCGACATCACCGCGCGCTACGGAGGCGAAGAGTTCGTCATCGTCCTTCCCGAGTGCGACGTCGAGACGGCTACCAAGGTTCTCGAGCGATTGCGCGAACGGCTCGCGCTCACCCTCGGCACCGGACGCGTCCCCGCCTTCACGGTCAGCTTCGGGCTTGCCTCTTCGATCGACGCGGACACGTTCGACGAAGTCGTCGCCGTCGCCGACCAAGCGCTCCTCACCGCCAAGACGGCAGGACGCAACCGGACGGTTCTTGCGGCGTCGCACTCTCCATCCGGCGTTTGACGACGCTCACGCTCCGTGCCCATACTCGCCGGGGGCGAGCACACGGAGGGGCTGGCGGTGGGGCGCAAAGGACGCGAGCTGAAGGCGCTGAGAGCGCTACAGCGCGAGGTGTGGGGCGACACCTGTTACGACGCCTGTTACGACCGTGCCCTGTCGGCGACTCGCGCACCAATTCGGAACCGTTCTCTCGGTGCGGCCACCATCGCGCTCGGCGCGGTGCTCGTGGTGTTCGGTATCGCTCCGGCCGGCGCCCACGGAAACCGGATCATTGTGCGGGGCGGTGAGTGGCCGCCCCCGAGCACGTCGACCACGACCACCACGACGTGCCCCCACTCCCAGGAAACCGGGATCATTCGCGGGGGCGAGGGGAGCTCGACGACAACCACGACGACGCCGTGTTCGACGACCACCACCAGCGAGTATCCGACGACGACATCCACCGAATACCCGACCACGACGACCTCCGAGTCGTCGACGACGACATCGAGCACCGAANNNCGAATCAACGACGACCACGTCGACGACCTCACCCTCGACGACGTCGTCCAGCTCCTCGTCGACGAGTTCGACGTCCACTACGAGACCCCGCACCGTCACGACCGCCGGTAGTACCCCCACGTCCAGTACGACGACGACGACGTTGCATGGCAGCACGACGACGACCACGAAGCCCACGGGAACCCTGGCGCGAACCGGAGCGCGCACCACTGCCCTGATGGTCATGGGGCTCGCGTTGATCGGGTGCGGGATCGGACTCACGAGGAAACGTCGAGCCCGGGCATAGGTCGCGGCGATTTCCAACCGGATGAACCCTTTGTCTCAGGGGCGCCGAATCGACCTTATGCACAGCCCTCGAGGGGACGATCTGATCCGGTGACGTCTCTTTCCGACCGACCACGCGGAGGCTTCGTGACTTCGCGTCGAGTTGGTTGGTGAGGACCACACGGCGTCTGGCCGCGACATTTCGATGGGCCGGTACCGAGTCGTCTCAGGCGGCGTGGCAAGCCGCGTGCGTCGTGCTCGTCGTCGCGTATTGCGCATCGCTGATCGTGGTCACGCGTCCCGCGAGCGGGTACGTGACGTTCTGGGACGGGTGGGTCGGCAATGTCGCCGGGACCTTGCCGATCGTTCCGGTGTGGTTGCGGATGCGGCACACCTCACGGCTGCGGGTCGCTTGGACGGCAATCGCGGTCGGGATCGCGATGAACAGCATCGGCAATCTCGTTTATCTCTTCTACGACCAGAACCGCGTTCCGATCCCGAGTCCGGCGCCGAGCGACGTTCCCTACCTCTTGTCGTACGCGGCGTTCATCGTCGGCATCGCGGTGATGACCCAACGATCATTCGGCCGTGGCCACGCGAGCGTCCGCTTCGACGGCGTCGTTGCCGGGCTCGCGATCGGAGCCGCCGCGACGATGCTGTGGTTCCAGCCCGTGCTGAAGGTCAGCGGGAGCCCACTGCAGGTCGCGGTTTCGATGGCCTATCCGCTGTGCGATCTGCTGCTCTTGGTGCTGTTGGTGGCCGGGCTCGCGCCTCAGCGGTATCGGCCTACCTGGTCGACCGGATTGTTGATGGTCGGCGTGTTGTGGTTCGTGATCGGCGACACAATCTACCTGAGCGAAACGACGGCGGGCACCTACCTGGCGGGAACGTTCCTCGACGGTACCTGGGTCATCGGGACACTGTTCCTGGGGCTCGCCGCGTGGCAAACCGACGAACGCCGTTCGAAGGCACGGCGCCCGTCGAGCCCGTCGCCGACCGGGATTGCGCTGGTTCCAGTGGTGTTCGGTCTGTTGTCGCTGGTCGTTCTCGTCGTCTCGCTGTTCCGGCACACGTCGGCGGTCGCATCCGGAATGGCCCTCGGTGCGCTCGGCGTCGTGATCGTTCGCATGGGACTCACGTTGCGCGAGGTGCGTCACGCGTCCGAGAACTTCCGCGACGCTCGCACCGACGCGCTGACCGGCTTGCAGAACCGCCGTGCATTTCTCGAGGACGCGGAATCGAAGCTCGGGCGCGCACAGGGCAACCAACGCGTCGGCATCCTGTTGGTCGACCTCGACGGATTCAAGGAGGTCAACGACTCCCTCGGACACCACAGCGGCGACGAGCTCCTGCGGATCGTCGGCGAACGATTCCAACGCCGGATCGCGCACCGCGGCTCGCTCGCCCGCCTCGGAGGTGACGAGTACGGCAGTGCCTGCGTCGTCACCTCGCACGAGGATCTCGTCGCCATCGCGCACGAGCTCGCCGAGACGCTTTCCGATCCGATCACGCTCGACGGCATCACAGTCCGTGTGGGCGCGAGCATCGGAGTCTCGATCTCCCCGGATCACGGTTCCAACTACGCCGACCTTCTCCGCAGCGCCGACGTCGCGATGTACGAAGCCAAACGCCAGCAATCAGTCGTCTGTTCGTACCACGCCGAGCACGATCTCAACAGCCGTGACCGGCTCGCACTCATTCACGACCTTCGCACTGCGATCGAGGCGAGGGCTCTCGTACTCCACTTCCAGCCGGTGCTCGAGCTGCGAACCGCAACCGTGCGCGGCGTCGAGGCGCTCGCGCGTTGGCATCATCCGGAGCGCGGTCTCCTCTATCCCGACACCTTCATTCCGCTCGCCGAACGCGTCGGGCTGATCCCCCAACTCACTCGCGCCGTCTTGGAGATCGCCATCGCCGAAGCCGCGAGGCTCGACGCTCGAGGTTTTCCGCTCCAGATGAGCGTCAACATCTCGCGTTACGATCTGATCGACGAGCAACTCGGGACCCACATCGATGTGCTCCTCGCGCAGCACAAGCTTCCGCCCGAGCGCCTCACACTTGAAGTCACCGAGTCATGTCTGGGTGACGATCCCGTTCGCGTCAACCGATGCATCCAACAACTGCGAGCGCGGGGCATCCGCATCTCGATCGACGACTTCGGCGTCGGGTACTCCTCGATGTCGCAACTCCTCGAGCTCCCCATCGACGAGCTGAAGATCGACAAGTCCTTCGTGTCGATACTCGACACCGACCACCGCGCCAATGCGATCGTCGGCGCCACCATCGAACTTGCTCGCGCGCTCAATCTGGTCGTCGTCGCCGAAGGCGTCGAGTGCTCCAATACCCTCAGGTCATTGCGGCGACTCGGCGCCGACATGTCGCAGGGTTACTACATCGCCCGGCCCCTCACTCAAGACCAACTCGACGATTACCTCGCCCAACCGAGGCACTACCACGGTCTCCTCCCGAAGCCCGTCACCGTAGGCACCAACACCGACGACACCGACCTCGCAACGCGGTGATGTCGCTTCTGTGGCATCAGCGCGCCGTGATTGTTCCGCGACTACGGAGCGATCGAACCTTGGGAGGCGTTTTCCTGCGCTTCGCGTGCTGCGCTTTCACCCTTTTCGTGGGCCGGGTCCTCGTTGGAGGTGTGCCCGCCGGGACCGCGGCCCGCGAACGCCTTGCCCGAGTTCTCGTCCGCCTCCCGTTGGGCGCTCTCGCCCTTTTCGTGAGTGGGATCCTCGTTCGAGTGAGGCGTACCGCCCGCGGGTTTGGTCATCACAGTGGTCGTCGTCTGCGCGCCACTGCTCCCGGGCGTGAACACCGCATACCCGAACGCCCCGGCGGCAAGCATTGCGCCGCCGATTGCTGCACCGAGAGGGAGCTTGCGAGTTACGCGCATAGCGGCCACTTCCTTGGTCGGGGTCGTCGGCCGTCGACAGAAGCGACGGTTGACGCCACGCTGACGACCGCGCGTGAGAGGTGGCTGAGGACCGTTCAAGAACCAGTTAAGAGACCGGCCGCGCCCGTCGCGCTCGACGCATCGAGGCGTCAACAGCAGGCGATTCGTACGATGGAACCGTGCGCGAGCCATCGATCCGCGACGCTCACGAGCGCGATCTCGAAGCGATCACCCAAATCCACAACGCGTTCGTCTCGACTGCTGCGATCGAGTGGACCGACGTCGCGCACACCGTGGAAGAGCGCGGCGCTTGGCTGGCCGACCAACGGAGCGCGGGGCATCCGGTGTTGGTGGCGGTCGTCGGCGACGACGTCGTCGGCTGGGCGTCGTTCGGAGAATTTCGAGACTCGAGCAAATGGCCCGGTTACCGACTCACGGTCGAAAACACGATCCACGTACGCGAAGACCACTGGCGTGGAGGTGCCGGCCGCCAACTGATGAACGCGCTCATCCAACGAGCGACCGACATGGGTATGCACGTGATGGTTGCGGCTGTTGATCGCGAGAACGACGCCTCGATCCGCTTCCACGAGCGACTCGGCTTCCACGAGGTCGCTCGCATGCCTCAGGTAGGTACCAAGTTCGGACGCTGGCTCGATCTCGTTCTCTTGCAGCGGGTTCTCGGCGAGTCGGCCCCACCGCCTCACACAGGGTGATATTGGTCACTTGACCGATAAGACGGAGGCGTTCCGAGCGAGCCGTCTCAAGGAGCCCACGACGGCTGCCGATTCGACGCGCTATGCGGTCTACCTCCTCCGTCTCGCGGCGCTTCACCACGGCAGCTGCCCTGAGCGCAATTGTCGCGGCGTCGTCCGTCGTGATCGCCGCTCCCGTATCGGCGGTGAACCCGAACCAGGACATCACCTCGTTGACGACGACCCTGCCTGCAATGCACCCGGGCCAGACGGCGTGGGTATCGACCCTCTGGCGAGGTGCGAGCAAGGACGCCGATTCGTTTCGGATGACGGCGACGAGCAGCGGCGCTTCGATCAGCTATCCCACGAACACCGCTAGCTACTCGTCGCTGTGGGGCAGCTCGACGCTGTCCGCCTCCGCGACCGACTTCGCGGCGCTGAAAGTCACCGTCAACGACTCGGTCACGCAGGCGATCACGATCACGCTCACCGTGAATTACGACCTGCATCAGAACAACGGCAACTCCAACACGACCCCGAAGACGCAGACCCTTCAGGTGAGCTTGCCGGTGACCGTCGTCAGCGGGCCGGCGATCACGGCGCTGACCACGACTCTTGGCCCAGTCGCGAACGGCACGACGACGTGGCAGCAGTTCTCGGTGCGCGGCGAGAAGCCCGGCGTTACCTCCCTGACTGCGCAGGTGTCCGCGCCGGCGGGCATCACCATCGCCTACCCGGCCGGGAAGACCGACACGAGCCCCAGCCAGTTGTCCACGTTGAACGTGGGAACGACCGACTACTTCGCGTTCCAGGTCACCGTCGGCCCGAACGTCGCCGCCGGCAGCTACAACCTCACCGTCACGATGACGTACGGGAGCTCGCAAACTCAGACCGCCGTCGTACCGTTGAGCGTGACATGAAGTCGCGCTCAACCGCTGTCGTGAGCGTGGTGCTCGCCGTGCTCGGAGGTGCGGCGTGCGGTTCGTCGTACACGCCCAGCGCCGCGGCGCGGCACGCCTTCGTCGAGGCCCGCGCCACCGCGCTGTGCAAGGTCAAGACCCAATCCTTCTCGGATGAGCACGCACTCGAAGTCGCCTATACCTCTTCGCAGCACGCGAACATCAGCGACCGTGACACTCGAGCGCTGAAGAAGAAGCTGGAGAAGGATCAGGCGCTGCGCGAAGAGATCAGCACGCGCGTCACGACGCTCTGCGCCTAACGCAGTCGGGCCGTGAGCTCGATCTCGACCGCAATGCCGAACGGCAACTCTGCGAGCCCGACCGCCGAACGGGTGTGACGGCCCGCATCGCCGAACACTTCGACGAGGAGATCCGAGCATCCGTCGATGACCGCCGGCATCTGGTCGAAGCCGGGCGCAACGTTCACCATCCCGAACACCTTGACGATCCGATCGATCCGGTCGAGGTCTCCGAGCTCCGACTGAAGCGTCGCGAGAATCGACAACGCAGTGAGCTTCGCGGCTTCGCGCCCTTGGTCGAGCGTGAGATCGCCGCCGACCTTTCCCCGGACGACTTCCACTCCGGCTATCGGTCCGTGGCCGCCGACGTGCACGGTGCCGTTGTCGATCACGCACCCGAGGTAGTTGGCGGCCGGAGGGAACACAGGTGGCAACACGATGCCGAGCGCCGAAAGCCGTTGCGCGATCACGAAGAACCGTACGCCGGCATCCCGGCGAGCAACTCATCTGTTCCGTCGGCGAGTGACCGTGCGATACTGGGAGCCGTGTCCGAGGAGAACCAGGCCCTGTACGCGCAGCGGCTTGCCAACGCCCTCAACGGGGGCGTGCTCCAGGACGCGGTCGAGGCGGGCCTCGAAGAACAGGGTCCGTTCACGGTCGACGTGCTGAGCGTGCTCGACACCTTGGTGTCCGTCGGGCTCCGGCTCGTACTCGACGACCAGGGCGATGCCGAGGCCGCCTACACGGCGCTGCTCGGCGCCGACCATGACCTCGAGAGCGGTAGTGCATCGCGAGACGGGTAGAAACCGCGGCCCCTGCGTTCGACCGCTTGTTGTCGTAGGGAGACCCGCCCCGGACGGGATCGCGCTCCCGTAGGCTGTCCTCATGGGAAAACAGAAAAAGCCAGGCGATGCCAGCACGCCTTCGGGGAGTCCCGGTGGACCCCCCGGCAAGAAGCAGAGGCGCAAGGCCCGGAAGTCCAGCAAGAATCAGAAGTAGTCGCCGAGCGCTCGTTCCGATGCCTGGAGCCACAGTCGTGCTGCGGATGACGAGCCGTCGCGCGCACCGGTAGGGACGACACCGAACCCGACGAGCCGCGCCACCGGACCCGCCGAGCGCCGCGCTCGACCAATACGGGCAAAGTCGACTTCGAGGTCACGTCGGCAGCATGCGCCCCTTTTCGCACCGCCTTGCGTTCAAGCTGAGGGCGCCCAGGGCCGACGCACCTTTTGGCGCCCAATCGAGCACCCGAGCCCGGCGCATGGAAAGGGGTAATTCAAGTGAAATCTCCGCCTCCCCTTGCTCACCGTCATCGAGACGAGCAGCAAGGCTTCACACTCATTGAATTGATGGTTGTCGTACTCATCATTGCCATTCTCATTGCGATCGCCATCCCCGCCTTTACCGGCGCACGCCAACGCGCCCAAGACCGTGCAGCACAGTCCGAGATTCGCAACGCCCTCGTCAACGAAAAGATCACCTATACCGACACGCAGGCCTACGACGCGAACGCCGCCAAGATGAAAGCCCTGGAGCCGTCGCTCGACTGGGGCGGAAAGCTCACCGTCGTGGTCGGCGACTCCAGTATCGGCACCAACGACATGGTGTGCCTGTCTCAGGCATCGAACTCGGGCACGATCTTCTCGTTGGCCGACATCGCGACCGGTCCGAGGGCAGGCGTCTACTACGGCAAAGTCGCGTGTCCGGCTCCAAGCGAGCTGAACTTCTCCGGCCTCGGCCCTAGTTGGTAGTGGCAGGTGACTGATTGTTAGCGTTCTGACGGTTCCCCGAGACTGAGGTGCGTTGGGTGTTCGGTCGACGCAGACGCCAAGAAGCGGAAGCGGTCGTCCTCGCGGCACGCGACCGGCTCGATGTCAACGCGGAACAAACAGCCGCCCTGGTCGAGACCGTCTCGGCGTTGAGGGCCACGATCAGCGCCGAGATCGAACGCACCCGGCGGCTGGAGACGAGGGTCGACGCCACTGCCGTAGCCCGCAACGACGCGCTCGCGGCTCAGGCCGCCGGCGTCTCGGCCGCGCTCGAACGCGTCGCGTCGATGTACGCCCGACTGGCGGAACAACTCGAAGTCGACCGCCTCGAACGTCCCGCACTCACCGAAGCGCTTGGCCACCTGGGCCGCAGGCTCGTGCCATCGGAGCCGGCTCGCCCGCGCGTACTCGGTGGCAGCGTGTTCGCAACGCCGGAAGTGGATCCGCGCGAGATCGTCCTCGACGACGAGGCGGTGCGGGTCGTGCCGTCCGCGACGTCGTTCGACCTCGGGACCGCAGTGTGCTGTCGCTTCGGTGATCAGTGGATCGACGGTGTCGAGATCGTCGACGTCCTCGACGGTTCGCCCCAACCTTCGTACCGGTTGCGGCGTCGCCAAGACGGCTATGTGATTCCGGCGCTGTTCTGCGCTCGCGACCTCCGCGCCGCGCAACAGCCCTCCGCCGACATAGGCGGCTGAGCGGCGCGCAATGCTGCGGATCACCGGCAGCTAGGCGTTCGACCGGTCGGGCCGCCCCCGTCGTGGACTCAGCGTGAGCCGAAATTGTGTTCCTGACGGGAAAAAACTCGTTCCCGCCCTCCCGAAATCACCAATTAGATGACATACTTTCCAGAACGCCGTCACGGAACGTGCCCGTCCGGGTGCGACTTGCGTCACTCGTCCTGACACAGATCTAGGCAAGCCGCCACGGAACGGCGACACTGGGGCCCAGGGGGAACACGAATATGTTCGCACATCTTGGTCGCCGATCCCGACGGGCGGTGTCGGCGATCTCGAGCCTTGCGCTCGTCTCCGTCGTGTTCTTCGCCGTGCCGGCGAGCGCCGGCGGGTCGGGACGGCTCAGCCACCTCGGGGGCTCGGTGATCGGGGCCGCGGCTCCGGCCGTTTCCGACAACGCGTGTCCCACGAGGTTCGAGCCCACCGGCGGCGATCGCCAGGTGTTCAGCGGAACGGTCGTTCACCAGGGCCGGCCCGAGATACTCACCGTCACTACCTGCGTCGTCTGTTGTCACCCGGGCGGACGCGATCTGACCGGCGGAACGTTCCTGCTGCAGACGCCGGTCGGCACACTCAGCGGGGATGCCGATGGCAACCTCTGTACGTGCGCCTTCGACATCCGGTTCGGCATGTCGCTGCGAATCACGCACGGGACGCGCGGGCTCTCCAAGGCCAACGGCGTCCTCTTGTTCCAAGGCTCGTTCGAGGGCGGATTCGACACCCTGGACGGCGCCTTCACGTCGAACACGACGCTGACCGCCGGCTCCTAGCGGCGGGTCCGGTCAGTCCTTTTATCCGTGCGCGGCGGCGAAGATTCGTCCCACGCTCTCATCCGAGAAGAACTCGGCCGGTGACGTGACTCCCGAATTGACGCGCGCGAAACCGTCCATCGCCTCCTGGTTGACGTAGACAGCTCCCAGCAACTGCTGCATCTCGGGCGGCGGCGGCTCGAGCGTGGCGAGCATGCACGTGAACTCGAAGATCGGCAGCGCGTGCGCGTCGCGCGTCGATTGATACTCGGCCATCGCGTCGTCGAACAAGCGCTTTTCGGAGAACGACTCGTCCAACGCGTTGGCGCATTGCTCGGCGTCCCGGAACGCGTCGCTGATTCCCTGGGCCGTGATGAAGTCCTTGTTGTAACCGGCATCGCCGACCAGCGCCCAGCCCGCGCCGAACGGTTTGCGGAAGTAGTTCTCGACGGCCGTCCCGGCGAACCGCGCTTCTCGCTTGGCGCCGCGGATGCGCTCCGCGAACTCGGGTGCCAACTCGAACATCTTCATGTAGTTGCCTTCGACGTCCTTCTTGTTGGCTTCGAACTCGGCGAGGGGCCAACCGCCGACGACGAGCGTCAGGCCGTCGTGGGTCGGCGCCGCGGCCCATCCCCGCCCCGGACGTACGTACACCTCGAACCGTCCGTCCATGGGCAGGTCACTCCAGTAGCTGTAGTAGCCGCTGAGTATTTGCGGCTTGTCGTTGTACTGATCGGGACCGACGGCTCGAGCGACGGTCGAGTACCGACCGTCCGCACCGACGACGACACTGGCGTGCTCGGTGACGGACTTGCCGCTCTTGCTGTGGCCGCGTATGCCCGTGACTCGGCCGTCGTCGACGACGAGGTCTTCGACCGTGAACTCCTCGCGTACCTCGGCGCCGGCCTCGGAGGCGGCGTCGACGAGCAGCTTGTCGAGCACGGTCCGCCGTGGGCAGTACGCAACCGGCGAATCGGCGGTCCCGGGAGAGCCGGAGATCGTAAGGGGCCGAAGTCGAACGCGTACGTGTCGATCGGCGGGCATCCCGTGGCCGTCAGCCGATCGATCAAACCCCAACGCTTCAGCGCTTGAGCCCCCGGGGGGTGCACGACGTGCGTCGACAGCGTGTCGCTCGGGAAGGTGGCACGGTCGACGACCAGAACGTTGTAACCCTTGCGGGCGAGAAGTATCGCGGTCGGAGAGCCGGCGCAGCGCGCACCCACCACGATCGCGTCGTACGGCTCTTGGGCCACGTATCCCCCTGGTTCGGTTCGGTTCGGTACCCACTTACCGCCGACCGGCGGGGAAGCAATTGATCGTCAATCTCGGGCGCGCATCATCGCATGGACGAAGGTTTCTCACTTCGACCGTGGTGCGACACAAGACTCATCGCAGGCGGTTGGGTCGGCCGGCGAAAGATCCACGGCGGCGCGGGCTCTTCACCGAGCATGATCGGCATGAACCAATGCACTACTGCGAGCGCGCCCGCATCCGAATAGTGCGCGCCATCGGGCCGGGCATTGGTGACACCGCCGAAATCGCGGTTGGGCGGACCGTTCGGGCACAAGAGCCGGTTCATGTCGACCATGTGCACCGCGGGCCGCGCGGCCACGAGCTCCGGGATCGTCCCGTAGTCGATCTTCCAGAACAGGTCGTTCGGGGATATCGCCGTGTGTACACACGGAATGTCGAGCCAGAGCACCGACGCGCCGCGCGCAGACAGGATGTCGGCCGCGGCCTCGTACTCCGACAGGTGCCACCGATCGAAGTCGGGGTCACCGGGCCTCCCCCAGCGGCCTCCCGGCAACTGCCGCCACTGGATCTCCCAGATCGTGTAGAGAACGACGACGACGTCGGGGTCAAATGAAGAGATGGTTTCGGGCCAGCGCTTGTCCCAGCCGCCGCAACCGTCTGATTGCACCGCCGTTGCCCCGAACACCGTGCGGATCGGTAGGTGGCGTCCCATGCTGCACGACGGCGTGCCGTCGTTGCGCACGATCGCGCCGCCCGTTTCGTAGGCCCAGAGCTCGAACCCGCGCCCGAGTGACCGGCCCACGGAGTCGCCGACGATCATGATCCGCAACGGACGGTGCGTCGAAACCGCGCGGTGGAGCGGTACGGCGCGCGGGCGCGCGCTCGGCAATCGCCGCGGGCTCCTGGGCGCCGGGCTCGCTCGCAACGCGCTTTGGAGCGCGCTTTGTAATGCCTTCGGTTGCGAGCCCAGCGACGCGAACACGACGGTGGGCTGCGGGAGTGATGAAGTGATCAACACGGTCGCGGCGACGAGAGCAGTCGCCGCGACCGGGATCACGAGCCTCGGGTAGGCGCCGCGCAATCGCGTTCCGTGCAGGATCGGCCGCTCGACGAAAAGGAAGCAGCCGATCGCGAGCGTCAACGTGACCAGGAGGCGAAGCGCGAGCAACGGCACCGCGGCCAACCCGGTTCGATCAGGAGTGAGCCACAGGAAGACGGGCCAGTGAAAGAGGTAGACACCGTACGAGATCAGCCCGAGTGCCGCGAGCGGACGCCAGGCGAGCACTCGCGCGAACGGTCCGTCGAGCCGGGCCGCCGCAATCACTACCGCCGCGCAACACGCGTGCAGCGCGAGTCCGCCGCGATACAGCCACGGCGCGCTCTGTTCGACCGTCGCCCACCACCACACGATCACGCCCAACGCGCCGACGCCCGCGGCGGTTGCGAGCGTCCGAACTCGCGCCGACGTCGGGCGGTCCGGCGTCACCCGACCGGAGACAACCACCGCGAGGAGCGCGCCGATGAGGAGTTCGGCCGCGCGGGTATCCGTGCCGTAGTAGACGCGAGCCGAACCGGCGGTGGCGTACAGCGCTCGTCCGGCGATCACCGACACCACGATGCCGGCACCGAGCAACACACCGAGCACGTAACGGCGGCCCCGTGAGACCCAGGCCACCAACGCGACGACGAGCGGGAACACGAGATAGAACTGCTCCTCGATCGCAAGCGACCAGAAGTGCAGGACCGGTGACGGCGCGCTGAAGAGCTGCGCGTAATTCTGACCGGAGAAGTAGAAACGCCAGTTGCCGACGTAGCCGAGCGTGGCGAGCATGTCGCCGCGCAACGATCGCAGCTGGTCGGCGCTCGCGATCGTCGCGCCGTATATCAACACGCCCGCGAGCGCGAGCGCGGCTGCGGGGAGGAGGCGCCGCGCGCGCCGGGCCCAGAAGCTCCGTAGCCGTACTCGCGGCTGCTCCCTCGGTTTGGTGACCAGCAGGCACGTGATGAGGAACCCGGAGAGCGTGAAGAACAAGCTCACGCCGAGGTAGCCGCCGCGGGCGAAGCCGAATTGCGAGTGGTAGAGCAGGACCGCGCCGACGGCCAGGCCCCGCAGCCCGTCGAGCGCGCCGACGCGGCTGGGGCAGGTCGGCGCGTCTACGGCTCGGCCCGTCACCCTGGTTGCACGAGCTGGTCGAGGGATATCTTCGTCTTGACGGTCCGGCCCGCGCCGACCCCGCCCCGTAGTCGGGGCCCACGCACCTTGCCCGCCTCCTCGTCCACTCGCAGTTCCGCAAACTGTGCCCCGAAGCTGCGTCCATCACAAACTGCGCAGGCGAGGGATTGGGTAGCGCCCACCAGTCGTCTGAAGCACCCATGGTCCGGTGGCAGGTCTGCAGCTTGCCCGAACTCGTCGATCAATCTTCTCGTTGTTGCGAAGCGAAGATCGGCCGGTACCGACCGGTCGGTGGCACGAGGCAGGGGCGAGGGTCGTGGCGGGCCCAGCGCGCCGGTTCGCCGCGAATGAGCTCTTCGCCGTGAGGCGACCGCCGCACGAGATCCGTGTACGCGTACGCGTCGGCCGGCGCGTACGTCTGTAGCAACAACGGACGAGCGCGCTCCGAGCCGTTGGGTGCCGAACCGTGCACGGTCCGGCAGTTGTGCACAGTGATCGTCCCGGCCGGCCCGGTCGGATAGCAGGCATGTTCGACGCCCGCGCTCGAAACATCGTCATCGGCGAGCGCGCCGACCCACGCGTCGCCGTCGTAGAGATCGAAAAGCGGCCCGTTGTGGCTCCCGGGCACGAATCCGACCTCACCCATACCCGGCTGGACGTCTTCGAGGAACACTCCGATCGTGAGCAGGTCGTAGTTCGTATGCGGCCAGAACTGGATGTCCTGATGCCACTTCACCTCTTCCCCACCGCGCGCCGCTTTGAAGTTGAGCTTCGAATGGTGGAACTTCACGTTCGGACCGACGAGGTCGACGACGACCTCGACGATCGGTGACGTCGACGCAAACGTCCAGTAGGTCTCGTGCAGATCGGTCGGGGAACTGAGGCGGCGCAAACGCGGCTCCGCCGCCGAGTGCCCGATATCGAGATCGAAGATCAGGTTCGACTCGGTAAGCGATCGACTTTGCTCGACGAACTCGGAGGTGACCGAGCGCAAGCGATCCAACCAGGACGAGCCGATCAGACCTTGCACGGCCAACCAACCGTGCTCGTGGTAATGCGCGCGCTGTGGCGCGGTGAGGACCAGCCCGTCGGAAGTGGACGACACGTCACCACGCTAACTGCCTGTGGGACGATGGCGCGGTGGACGACTACGTGGCTGTCAACCTGGCCAACTGGAACAGCCGTGTCGCGCATCACGCGAACGCCTACGGACTCGAGCACTTCCGAGCTGATCCTGCGCACCTGTCGGACGTCGTGCGCTTCGATCTTCCGCGCCTCGGCAGCATCGAAGGGCTCGACGTGGTGCATCTGCAGTGCCACATCGGCACCGACACTCTGTCGCTCGCCCGGCTCGGTGCCCGCAGCGTCACGGGCCTCGACTTCTCTGCGCCGGCGCTTTCGGTAGCCGCGCAACTCGCGGCCGATTGCGGGGTGGCGATCGACTATGTCGAGAACGAGTTGTACGGCGCGGTCGAGGCGCTCGGCGCCGGTCGCTTCGACTTGGTTTACACCGGCATCGGCGCGCTGTGTTGGCTGCCCGATATCCGCCGTTGGGCACAGGTCGTCGCCGACCTCCTGCGACCGGGTGGCCGAGTGTTCATGCGCGAGGGCCACCCGATGCTTTGGACGCTGGCCGACCCGCGACCCGACAAGCTCGTGGTTGTGGAGTTTCCGTACTTCGAGACGGAGGGCGTGCACTTCTCCGAACCGCTCAGCTATGTCCCGCACGACCAGCCACTGGAATCACCTGACATCGTGCACTTCAACCACGGCCTGGCCGAGGTGATCACCGCGCTCATGAACGCCGGCATGTCGCTCACGGCAATCGAAGAACATGACTCCGTGTCATGGAACCCGCTCGACGACGCGATGGAAGACGTCGGCGGCGGGGAATTCCGCCTGCGCGAGGCACCGAACCGGCTGGCCGCTACCTACACCCTTCAGGCCGTCAAGTCCCCGTGAGGAGTAGCCGCAAAGTGGATGCGCATGCCCGATCCCGATGAACGCAGGTTCTCGTGGTCGGATCTTCTCCAACGCTCCGGCCGAGTACGCGCGCGCTAGCGGACTTCCCATCCGATGCGGTCGGCGCGAAGCTGAGGGTGACACTCGCGAGGAGGTCGGTCATGATCATCGCCCGTAGGTTGTCGCGCGCGATCGCTGTTCTCTGCCTCGCGGTCGGGCCCTCGGCCACACCGGCGGGAGCAGCGACACCTCCCATCGGGCCGAACCAGCACTACATCGGCCTCGTCAACGGCCAACACACCGGCGCGGTGATCTACGTCGTGTGCCCCGGACCCGCAAGTCGGACCGGTCCTCCGCTCGCGCTCCAGACCGTCGCCGTCCGGCGGGTATCCGCAGGAGGGGGTTACACCGGATCGTTCGCACACGATCTCTGGGCACAGTTCGGACGCGACATGATCCATGTCGTCCGCTTCTCGGCCTACAACGTCGCCAAACCCATCCCGACGTCGCTGCGTCTGCCCTGCCAAGGCAAAGGCACGGTCGCGTTCACGACCTGTTTCGGGACTATCGCGTGCCACGCCGACACCAGATCCGACACCGTGGCCGTAACGTTCGCGAACATCGCCGTCTAGACGATTAACGAATCAGCGATAGTCGGGGTTGGGGAAGTCGAATCGACAGCCCGCGTCGGCCTCGTTGACCACGTGTCAGTGCGAGAGCACGGATATCGCGCTCATGGGTGCGCGAACGACGGTGCGTCATCGACGGCGAAGGCCAGGTCGTCGACATAGCAGTACCACCAGTCTTCGCCCGGTTCGTAGGACTGGATGATCGGGTGGGCCGCAGAGTGAAAGTGTGCGGTCGCGTGGCGGTTCGGTGATTGGTCGCAGCAACCGACGTGGCCACACGACATGCACATTCGCAAATGCACCCATCGGCCACCGATCCGCAGGCAGTCCTCGCACCCACCGCTGCTGGGGGCGACGTCGGCCACTTGGTCGAGGTGGGTGCAGGACGGGCTCATGCGAAGTTCCGGGGCGCGAGTTGGTCGGCGGGAACGATACCGAGCCGGCCGGCCTGGTAGTCGTCGATGGCTTGGAGAATTTCGGCGCGAGTATTCATCACGAACGGTCCGTAGTGAGCGATCGGCGCGAGGATCGGTAAGCCCCCGAGCAGGAGCACGTCGAGCGGTTCGGCCTGGCGGTCGGCCGCGGCGACGACGAGATGATCGCCCGGACCGAACACGACGAGTTGGCCGCTCTCGACCGGCCGGCCCTCGGGCCCGGCGCTCCCGCGGCCGGTCATGACATAGGCCATCGCGCTGAACGCGGGATTCCACGGCACCGAGAGCTGCGCGCCGGAAGCCAGGGTCGCGTGGGCGTAGGTGATCGGCGTGTGGGTGTCGCCCGGTCCGGCGAATCCCGCGATGTCGCCGGCGATGAGGCGGATGAGTGCGCCGCCGTCGTCGGAGGTGAGGAGCCGGAGCGCGTCCCGAGTGATCGATTGGTAGCGCGGCGGCGTCATCTTGAGCGCCGGGGGGAGGTTGACCCACAACTGGATCCCGTGAAACGACCCGCCGGTGCGATACATCCACTCGGTTGGCAACTCGTCGTGCAAGATGCCNNTTGGTGTCGTGGTGCGCGATCTCGCCGTCGAGGATGTAGCTGACGGTCTCGAAGCCGCGGTGCGGATGCCACGGCGCGCCTTTCGCCTCACCGGGACCGTTGACCGTGGGCCCGACGTGATCGAGCAGCAGGAACGGGTCCGCTTCGGTCAGCGAGAGCTCGCCCGGGAAGGGCCGCCGCACGATGAACCCGGCGCCCTCGGCCTGGCTGTGCGCGGTGATGACCTTCGCGATCGGTCGCGGCACCGACGCAGACGGATCGGGGCGCGGGATACGAGGAAGGACGAGCGTGTCGTCGACTGTGATGGCCGGCACGGCGAATACCTCCGGATCGGAGCGAGAGGGTTTAGTTGCGTAGTCAACGACCTGTGGGCCCCTCATGTTCCCACGCCCGATTTTTCGTGGTGTCGACCCGCGGCTGTCCGCGTCTAAACCGGTTCGTATCCCGTAGCGGGAGTGCCGGGTGGATGGACCTCGGCGTCATGCGACAGCCATAACAGGACTTCGCCTTCGAGACCGTCGGGGTCTCGAAAGAAGATGCTGTGGGCGCGTCCGAAGTCGGTGACGAACCCATCGCTCGCGCCGCGCGCGACGAGGCGCCGCCGGATCTCGACGAATGCTTCTCGGTCGGCTGCTTGCAATCCGACATGATCGATCGGGCCGTGCCCGAACATCGAACCACGTGAAAGCTCGGGCGCGCCGTCGGCGTGCATCTCGAAGACGTTGAGCTCGGTGCGCGGACCGATGTCGACCATGGTCAAGGTTCCCGGGCCGATCTGTTCGCGGTGCGAGACCGTCGCATCGAAGACCTCTTGATAGAACCGCACGAATCGCTCGGTGTCGTCGGTGATGACCGCGACATGGTTCACGCCCGCGAGCAACATGGTTCCCTCCTTCGCCTGGGTCCGTCGAAGATTATGGTCCGCAGCGCAGCACACGCGACCGGGACGGGAGTAAGCGTGCAATCGGACTACGAAGGTGCGCCGGCGCACGGGCTCGCGGCCCTGCTCGACCTCGAGGTTCTCGACCGTGACCTGTTCCGCGGTCAGAACGAGAAGGGCGCGGGCGCTCGCATGTCGCTCTACGGCGGCCAGGTTGCGGCGCAGGCGCTGCGCGCGGCGGGCGCGACCGTACCGGCCGAGCGGTTGCCGCACTCGCTGCACGGTTACTTCCTTCGGCCGGGCCGGGTCGACCGCCCCGTGATCCTCCACGTCGATCGCGACCGCGACGGTGGTTCGTTCTCGGCCCGCCACGTGCGAGCGGTCCAAGACGGCGAGGTCATCTTCTCGATGGTCGCGTCGTTTCATGCGCGCGAAGACAGCGCGACGTTCGACGCGGTTCCGACGCGTGGCGGTCCGGAAGCGTCGACGCTGCCCGCGCGTCCGTCGCCGTTTCTCGTCGAGGTCCGAGAGGTGACGCCGACGCGCATCGGCGACGGTCAGGTTCGCCACTCCGATTCTCTGTGGGTTCGCGCATCGACACCGCTCCCCCACGACCCGCTGGTGCACGCCTGCGCGGTCGCCTACGTCTCCGACCTCGGTTCCGGGTTCGGGCAGGTGGAGGTTCCGGGCCTGCCCGCCGGCGGACCGAGCATCGATCACAGCTTGTGGTTCCACGAACCGATCCGCGCCGACGAGTGGATGCTGCTCGAGCTGTGGCCCTTGAAGGCCAGTGGTTCGCGCGGCGTCTACAGCGGTTCCCTCCGCAGCGAGGACGGCCGCCTCGGGGTTCTCCTCACTCAGGAGATGTTGCTACGCGACCGCAAACTCGAACCCGCGATGCTCCGGCGTATCGCCGAATACCTCGGCGTCACGCCGGATTTTCAGTAGACGCTTCGCGAGGATCTATTTCCAGCGCCGACGGGTGCCCGCGATCTCCTGGGCGTAGCCGATGAGTGAGGCGATCGAGCACAGGGCTTGGTAACCGAGCAGGAACGCGAGGTAGCCCAACCGGTTCTGCCGTACGCGCAAACCCAGTGGGCCGAAGACGTGTCGGCGTTGGTAGCGGCGAAGTCCGCCGTACACGCAGACGGTGATCGGCATTACCAGCAGTGTCCACAGCGAGACGATAAGCGGATATCCGAACAGGCACAGGACCAGACCGGGGAGCCAGATCAGCGCGTAGCCCACGTCGAGGAGCGGGATCAGAATGTCGATTCCCGCGATTGCACGCGTGAGCGGCCGAGCCTGACGCCACGGTGGAACGGCTCGCAGACCTTCGATCATGCCGCGCGCCCAGCGCGCCCGTTGCCGCACGAAATGCTTCACCGTGACGGGTACGTCGGTGAACGCGACCGCGGTCGGTTCGGTGAGCACGCGATCGCCGGATTCCATGAGTCGCCAGGTCACCACGATGTCTTCACCGATCGCGTCGGGCCAACCGCCGACGCGTCTCAACTCCTCGGTGCGGTACAGCGAGAACGCCCCTTGCGCAACGAGCGTCGATTGGTACAAGCCCTGCATGCGCTTCACGGCCGCGATACCGAGGTAGTAATCCCATTCCTGCATACGGGCCAGATAGTTCGACCGCGAGTTGCGAACCAAGACTGCGCCCGCAACGGCGACCGTGTCGGCGGGCGCGCTTTCGATGCGGGACACCAGACGACGAAGTGCCTCGTGATGCAACAGCGTGTCCGCATCGACGGTCACCACGTACGGCGTGTTCACCAATGTGAGCGCTGTATTCAGCGCGTTGGCCTTGCCGGGCTTCGGTTCACGACTCACCACGAGTTCGATGTCCAACTCCAAAGCGGTCGCGCGCGCAATCTTGCGCGTCGCGTCGGTCGATCCGTTGTCGGCCAGCACGATGGTCACGGGCCCGTCGTAGTCGGTGCGCGCCGCGTAGCGAATCGTTTCGGCGATGCCGGCTTCTTCGTTACGCGCCGCGATGACGATCGTGACGGCCGTTGTCGGGTTTGCGACCTTCAGCGGTGGCTGGCGGTCGAGGAGCAACGACATCGCCATGAACGCCACGATCAGGCCCGGCACATACGCCAACAGCGTGACGACGACTATCGCGGGGACGACGCCGACGTGGCGGACGAGATCGCGCAACCAAGGCAACGACAGCCAGAACGAGCCGCCAACCCATGCGCAGGCGAACAACACGGAAATGACGAACTTCGCCGCAACCGGTACGTAAAACCGCCGATTCGGCCGCCCGCCGGCGTCGGCCTCGCCTCCGCTCGACCGACCCGTGTGCCCGCGTTCGGACCCGATCCGCTCGCGAACCTCCATGATGCCGTCATCGACAGACCAGCTCGGCGACCTGAGCGCCGAGGCTCGGCAGTCCGATGGACCGACTAGGTCGTTGCCGTCTCGCCGCTGTCCTTGATCCATATTCGCAGCGGGCCCGCGGACATGAACGCATGATCGTGTGCCGCATCGAGCGCCGGTCCGGACTCGTAGCCGACGATTGGAAGGCTCGGAAAATACGCCTCGACGGCATCGAGGCATCCGGACCACAACGCGTCGGCGTCTTCGGCCCTCGCGAACACGTTCGAGAGACCCACGACGCCGTTCGCGAGGTTGAGGATCACGCCCGCGACGATACGATCGTCGGCGTACTCGCCGAGGATCGCGATGGAGTCGTCAGCGAGAAGTCCCGGTGAGAACAGTCCGACAGAGATGCCGGCGTCGCTCCACGCCGTCTCCCAGTCAATGAGGGCATCCGGGTCGGCTAATCGTGTCCACTCTGTGCCGGCCGTCCGGCTGCTACGCCGCGGTTGCGCGGGCCGGTGGATCCATTCGGCGTCGAACAGCACGCGGAAACCGTGTGCGGACAGGTCGACACTCGCGAAGCTGTCCTTGATCGTGCACCCGGATGTTGCATCGACCCGTGAAAGGACGCGTTCCACATTCGGCGTGTGCCGCAAGGTCACCGCGTCGGGATAGAAAGGCGGGGTTCGACGCTGATTGGTCCACGCGTCGAGATCGAAAACACCGGGCGAGCCGTGAGCCAGACACACGACATCGCACCATTCGCTGTTGTTGCGAGCCGCGATGGCAACGATCTGTTGATCTGTCAGCGCCATCCGTCGCGGCCTCCTCAGGACGGCCGACGCTGACACTGCACGTCGAGACCGAACTTCTCGGCCCGATCAAAGATGGCGAGGAGCTTCTCGGGATGAACACCGAGTTCAAGGAGCTCGGCTGTCGCCGCACCGATGCCACTGGCGGCGCCCGTGATGAGATACGTCACGGGACCGCACCGTACCGGGTTGCACGATCGCCGAACGCTTCGAGCAATTGCTCCAGGTGCACCCATGACGCGCCGCTCTCGGGCGGTCTGTATGCGGCCGAGACGAAGGCCTGCCTCCACACGTCATCTCGGTGAACCAGGTTGACCCGCTTCGCGACGAGGGCCTGGCGTACTACCGCAAGCTGCTCGACGCCGGCGTCAGCGCCGTCAGCCGCACGGTCAACGGCACGTGTCACGCCGGCGACTGCATCTTCCGAGCTGCCATGCCCGACGTGTACATGGCGACAGTTCGCGACATCAAAGGCTTCGCAGACTCGCTGTAGCACGTCTGATTCAGGTCGATCCTTACGCCACTCCGGGCGCGGTTCCGGGGTTGCCTACGGCCTTCTCGCGAGCGTGTAACTGAAGCTGATGTCCTCGCGAAAGACCCCTTCGGGTTGCACAGCCAGCAGCCGTTCGCGGAGGTCGCTCTCAAAGGCCTGAACGTTTTGCCCGAGCGCCGGTTGCGACAAGACCGAGGTCGAGTACATGAACCCGGTCAGCTTCTCGACGCTCCACTCATACGGGATCTCGAACTCGAATGCGCCGACGATCGTGAATCCCGCGGACACGAGGACGTTCGTATGCGGCTCCTCCGCCAGGTGCTGGTCGAGGTTCGCCGGAACTCTCTCCGTCGCCACTGCTTTTCGTGTCCAACGGTCGAGCGAGTCCGCCATCACGCGTTGCCATATCAGGCTTCCGTCCCAAGGCGAGTTGCTCCAGAGAAGCGCGAGGTGCCCACCGGCGACGAGCCAACGCATCGCGGACTCGGCGATAACTCGCCGCTGCAGACGGTGAAACGCGTTCCCGATAGCCACGAGCTCGAAGTAGCCGTCCGCGTCGACGTCCTCGGCGCGCCCCGCTATCCAGCGAACGTTGTCGACACCGTGGCTCAACGCTTTCGCACGAGCGAACTCGACTGCCTCGGGTTCCTGGTCGACGGCCCAGATCTCGGTGAAGCTCGACCCGAGGCCGAAAGTGACTTGGCCGGTGCCGCACGCGAGATCCAACAGCCTGCCCGCGCCCGTGATCCGCGCTCGTACGCGCAAGTCGTCGAGCAAACGGCGGGGATAACCGACTCTGAACTCGTCGTAGAAGCGAGCCGTGCCTCGGTAGAGATCAGAACGGAACTCGGGACCAAGCGACACTCGCTCAGTATCCCTCCTCGACGCGCCACTCGTCCCGTAACGTCGCCGTGGCCGACGGCTGCGTAGAGTCCCGGCGAGGATTGCTCGCACGTGCGCTCCAGAGCGTGCATCGGGCGCTATGGCGCGAAGGGGCTGAGATGGCGCAGTGGATCGGAATCGGCCTCGCCGGCGTGAACCGCGCGCGGCGCGCGCCGGCACGCCTGCACAAGAAGCTTCGCGAGCGCTGGCCGTTCCGCCGACGCCGCGGCGCCGGGGACCAACGATCCGCGAGTTGCGCGCCTACTCGGCGCCGACGACCTTGAAGTTCTTGTCGACGAAGACGTGGTGCGGCCAGTTGACGGCGATCATGTGGACGTTGTATTCGCCGTTGCTCAGCAGCACGGCCCGGTTGACGGTGCCTCCTGGGTAGGCGGCCAGCGCGGCGGCCTTGGCCTTATCCGCGGCCGTTCCGGTGACGATCGTGCCCGTCCCGGGACTGAAGCTCGCCGGGACCTGACCGACTGTCTTGGACGCGCCGGGTTGACCGGGCTGGAACGGGATGACCTTCGCCGCGTTGGCCGCGTTCGCGCTACCTGACACGCCGTTGCTCGAAGTCGCGCCGGCGATCGCGTAGCCACCGATCGCAAACACGATGGCCGCGGCAGCGATGGACGTGGTGAGCTTCCGTTTGCTCAACATCTTGTGCTTGAGGTTCATGGTGGTTCATCCCTTGTATTGCTGGTTGCTGATTGCTGGTTGCAGCCAGTATGCGATCAGACCATGAGGGCCCCCTGGAAAGAGTCGAAGAGTCAGGCAGTGAAGGTTCAAGAAGTCGGTAAGGATCGGGTCGACGCCCCGAATCGCCCCACGTGTCGCAGCCCGGCCTCCCGCAACGAGGGTCTGCGCGTCCGGCGAGACGGGCTCGAACCGTTGAGCCAATACCAACGCGTCTTCCATTGCCAGCGACATGCGCCCGAGGAAAGGTTGCACGAAGTCGGGGGACCGTTTCAGGTTGCTTCCCCGCTTCCGCACGATGAAACGGGATCGGAGGAAGCCTTGGTGATCTGGCTCGCGCTTGGCCTCGCCTTATACGCCGGTCTACAGCTATGCCTGCTCGCACTCTTGCAGGCAGCCGCGTGGGCTGACGACCGGACGGAGCGGAGTCGCCACGAGTACACGTTGTCGCACGAAGCGTTCGGTGACGCATCGGCTGATGTCGACAACCCGGATGCTCAGGTTGTCGGCTGGTGAACGCACTGGCGTCGTCGCCCAAGCTCGTCGAGGTGTAGCCGGCGGTCTGGCGCATTCGTGATCGAATGTGATGGTGACTCCTCACGACATGAAGACGCTCGTGCGTCACCACATCGAAGACGGCTTCAACCGGGCTGACTGGACGGTGTGCGAGACGACGCTCGCAGACGACTACACCGCTCGTTACGGCGCCGACGGCAAGGCGAACGTCGGTCGCGATCACTACGTGCGTGTTTGCAAGATGTTGCGCCGCTCGTTCCCCGACGTCGCGATCTCGATCGAGGATCTCATCGTCGAAGGCGACCGGATCGTGAACCGGTACGTCGAGCGGGGAACACTCACCGGCGACCCGTTCCTCGGTATCGCACCCGCCGGTCAGCGATACCAGAAGCCGGGCACCACGATGTACCGGGTGGCCGGCGATCGTCTCGCCGAGTCGTGGGGCGTGGAAGACACGTTGGGCTGGTTCCGCCAGCTCGGCAAGTACACCGACTGACGAAGCAAGCGGACTCGGAACGCGACGCACGCGCCTAGCCGTTGCACCCGTCGGCGCGGACATACTGGGCGGGTGCGCGAGACAAACAAGAAGTCCCGCAAGCTCGGCCGATTTCGTAGCGAGGCGGCGCGGCGGCGGTTTCTTGCGGCATACGACGCAGCTCTCGAATATTGGCCCGCAGCACCGAGTCACCTGGACATCGAAACAACCTTCGGGACCACGCTTGTTCTGATGACGGGACCGGCAATGGGTCCGCCAATTGTCCTGCTCCACGCGATCGCGGTTGCGTCCCCAGCCTGGTACGCAGACATCGCTGCGCTCAGTGGCTCGCATCCCGTCTATGCCATAGACACGATTACCGATCCAGGACGGAGCAGCCAATCTGCTGCGGTTCGAAACGGCGACGATTTCGCTGCCTGGCTTGCCGAGGTACTCGGCGCGCTACATCTGGACGGTGTTCATCTCGTCGGGCTGTCGTATGGGGGATGGCTCGCGCTCAACCAGGCACGTCACTCATCGAACGGCATCGCAAGCATCACTTGCGTTGACCCGGTGGGCGCTCTTGGCCGACCAAAGACAAGCTTCATGATCAAGATGGTGCCTGACAGCCTGCTGGCCTTGGCTAAGTCGGAGAAGGCCATCCATCGCCTTCTGGCGCTCATGAACAACGGTGCAGTCCCTTCGGAACCCCTGCTCGAGCTGTCAGTGGCGGGGCTTCTCACCTTCGTGGCGAAACAACCATTCCCGAAGCGCATGTCAGACGAGGACTTGCGCAGCATCACTCTGCCGACCTTGGTCCTCCTCTGTGAACGCAGCCCCGTCAACGACGCTCGGCGGGCAGCAGAGCGAGCACGTCGGTGCATTCCCAAGGTCAAAGTCGAAGTGGTCGCCGACTCGGGGCACATGCTGCCAATCGAGCATCCCGAACAGTTCACCCAGCGCGTATTGAGCTTTCTGGACGGTCTCGACACGACCGCCGCGCCGCCACAATCGCCTACGTGATCAGACCTGTGCCGCCTAACAGATGGAGACACGATGAGCACGGCCACGAGGAAGGACACGCAGTCGCCTGCGCTGCACGTTGGCGACAGCCACGACACGATCCGCGTGCACGGCGCGCGCGTGAACAACCTCAAGGACGTCAGCATCGAGATCCCGAAGCGCCGGCTGACGGTGTTCACCGGTGTATCCGGCTCGGGCAAGAGCTCGCTGGCGTTCGGCACGATCGCCGCGGAGTCGCAGCGGTTGATCAACGAGACCTACAGCGCCTTCGTGCAGGGCTTCATGCCGACGCTGGCGCGGCCGGAGGTCGACGTACTCGAAGGGTTGACCACCGCGATCATCGTCGACCAGGAGCGGATGGGCACCAACTCCCGCTCTACCGTCGGCACCGCCACGGACGCCAACGCGATGCTGCGCATCCTCTTCAGCCGACTCGGGAAGCCGCACATCGGTTCACCCAACGCGTTCTCGTTCAACACCGCGACGATCAGCGGGGCCGGTGCCGTGACGATCGAGAAGGGCGGCAGGAAAACGAGGGAGAAGCGATCGTTCACGCGAGCCGGCGGCATGTGCTCGCGATGTGAGGGCGCGGGATCGGTGACCGACTTCGACCGGTCTCAGCTGTACGACGACAGCAAGTCGCTCAACGAGGGTGCGCTCGCGATCCCCGGCTACAGCATGGACGGCTGGTACGGCCGCATCTTCAGCGGCTGCGGCTTCTTCGACCCGGACAAGCCGATCCGCAAGTACACCGAGACCGAGCTCGACGACTTGCTCTACAAGCAGCCGACCAAGATCAAGGTCGACAACGTCAACCTGACGTACGAGGGTCTGATCCCGAAGATCCAGTCGTCGATCCTGTCCAAGGACGTCGACTCGATGCAGCCGCACGTCCGCGCCTTCGTGGAGCGCGCAGTGACGTTCACCACCTGTCCTGACTGCGGCGGCAGCCGGCTCAACGAGGCCGCCCGGTCCTCCAAGATCAAGGGGATCAACATCGCCGACGCCGGCGCGATGCAGATCAGTGACCTGGCCGAGTGGGTCCGCGACCTCGACGAGCCGTCCGTGGCGCCGCTGCTGGCCGCGCTGCAGCAGACGTTCGACTCGTTCGCGGAGATCGGCCTGGGCTACCTCTCGCTGGATCGGCCGTCGGGCACGCTGTCGGGCGGCGAGGCGCAGCGCGTCAAGATGATCGGCCACCTCGGGTCGGCGCTCACCGACGTGACCTACGTGTTCGACGAGCCGACGGTCGGGCTGCATCCGCACGACATCGAGCGGATGAACGGCTTGCTGCTGCGGCTGCGGGACAAGGGCAACACGGTGCTTGTCGTCGAGCACAAACCGGAGACGATCGCGATCGCCGACCACGTCGTCGATCTCGGTCCCGGCGCGGGCATGGCGGGCGGCACCGTCTGCTTCGAGGGGACGGTCGAGGGGCTGCGGGCCGGCGGCACCCTCACCGGCCGTCATCTCGACGACCGGGCCGTCCTCGAGGAGACGGTGCGGATGCCAACCGGCACGCTGGAGATCCGCGGCGCGACGGCGAACAACCTGCGCGACGTCGACGTCGACATCCCGCTCGGGGTGCTTGTCGTCGTCACCGGCGTCGCCGGCTCCGGCAAGAGCTCGCTCGTGCACGGGTCGATCCCCGCCGGCGCGGGTGTGGTGTCGATCGGCCAGGGCGCGATCCGCGGCTCGCGACGGAGCAACCCGGCGACGTACACCGGACTGCTCGACCCGATCCGCAAGGCCTTCGCGAAGGCCAACGGCGTGAAGCCGGCGCTGTTCAGCGCGAACTCCGAAGGTGCCTGCCCCAACTGCAACGGCGCCGGCGTCGTCTACACCGACCTGGCGATGATGGCCGGCGTCGTCACCACCTGCGAGGAGTGCGAGGGGAAGCGGTACGAGGCATCGGTGCTGGACCACCACCTCGGCGGCCGCGACATCAGCGAGGTGCTCGCGATGTCGGTGACCGAGGCCGAGGAGTTCTTCGGCGCCGGCGAGGCGCGCACGCCGGCCGCGCACGCCATCCTCGACCGGCTCGCCGACGTCGGGCTCG
>PLBO01000113.1:66521-138333 GCA_003134555.1 Actinomycetota bacterium | reverse complement strand
GCCGCGTAGTACTTGGCGTCGATCCACGGCACGGTCTCGACGATGCGGGCGGTGCAGAGCAATGCGCCCTGCTCGCCGTGCATGAACTGCGACAGCGTCCAGTTCTGACCCTCGATCGCGAGCTCGACCCACTCCTTCTCGGTCCACTTCGCGAACGGCGTTCCCGCCAGGTCGACGGCATCGCCGAAGAACTTGACGTCTTCGCGGTTCATCTCGTTGAGCGCCAGCGCCTCCTGGTCGACCGGTGTCGACCAGTCGAGGTCGGTGGTGACGTTCCACTGCGACGTCTTGGCCTTCTCGTAGAGCTTGCCGAGCGCCGGACGTGTGCGCTCGTAGTCCCAGGTGAAGACGGCGTCGAGATTGGCGCCGACCGTGTGGATGACGGCGTCGACGTCGGTGTTGCTGACGGAGAGGATGGCCTCGAGATCGTTGATCTCGTCGCGGCCGATCAGCTCGTGGTTTGCGGTCATCGGGACACCCCTTCGGATTTGACGAAACCAGGGAGGACGAAGTCGTCGACGAGTGCACGAACGTGCGCGGCGTCGCCGATGTCGAAGCTCTCGGACGGACTGCAGAGATAGGAGAGCGCGATCCGCGCGACCCATTCGCCGAGCCGCGTGGCGTCGACGTCGTTCAGGAAGCGCGCGAACGCGGGAGCGACGAGTGCCGAAGCCGTGCGCAGCACCGCGTCCTCCTGCTCGAAGGCGAGGAACGGGAGAAGGAGCTCGGGCTCGTGCGCCGAGACGAACGCAAGTGCGACGTGACCGCGCAGGACACCGACCGCAGTGGTGATCACGGCGGTGATCGCATCGCCGAGCGTGTCGGTCGACGCCGCGGCGCCGACGACAGCGTCGCGCAGCGAGCCGACCTCGCGGGCGACGAGTGCCGAGAGCAGCTGCTGCTTGTTCGGGAAACAGCGATAGACGGTCGCACGTGCGCATCCCGCCTCGCGGGCGACGTCGTCGAGCGTGGTCTTGGCCAGGCCGACGCGCCCGATGCAGATCACGGCCGCGTCGACGATCCGCGTTGCTTGGGGGCTGAGCAGCTCAGCCGAGAAATCCATTGCTTGAGACATTGGACCACTGAACGTCTCATCGTCAATGTGTCCCGTGTCACAATGTGTGACTTGCCAAACCCACGACGAGGTAGAGACGGATTGCAGGTCAGCCGTCGATGAGCCGCTGGATCGCCTCGTCCGCCGTTTGTGGGTCGCCTTCAGGCTCCCCTAGGTCGCACGCCTTGATCGCGAACAATGCGCGGAGCACGTCGGCGGGGTCGCCTTCGATGTTGAGGCGTTCGTCCATGTCGCGCTTGGGCGCCATGCCCACAAGGCTACGCCCGCTCGTCAAACCGGATGGTGCCGTCGATCACCCCGATCGCGGTGGCTTCGAGGCTCTCGCCGATCGTGGCGGCCCGGACCTTCAACTGCGCGAACGCCTCTGCAATGTCGCAGTGAGACTGGACCGAGATCATCCCGGTCGCTTGGTGCACGCGAAAGTTGAAGTGACCATTCGTGGTCGCGTCAGGCATCCTGCGCCGACCGTACCCTCATGTGGTCGATCCGGATATCACCCGGTCGGCGGTGAGGCTGCGCGCGCCGCCGGCGGGAAACATCACGGCAACGCGCAGCCCGTGCGATTTTCATTTGCCACCAGTCAGCCGCAAGTTGGCCGTGTCGACCTGCTGCTCGATCGCACGCCAGAGCGTGTCGCCCTTGACGTTCGGGATCACCCGCGAGCGAGCTTCGCCCGACGCGACGCGCCGCCGATGAAGACCTCGTCGGCGACGATCGTCCCGGCCGTGAGCGTGGTGAATCCGTCGCCGCGCGTCATCGCCTCGCGGAGCCGGTGAAGCATGAACCACGCCGTCTTCGGCGTCAGGTCGTACTTGCGCTCGATCTCGCGAGCCGCGACGCCGTCCTTGGAGGCGCAGATCTCGACCAGGACGAACAGCCAGGTCTTCACCGGGATCTTGGAGCCGTGGAAGATCGTCCCGACCAGGACCGTGAACTGGCGGCGGCAGTCGGCGCACTTCCACACCCTGCGCTCACTGACCTTGCCGGTCCGGGCCTTGCGTCCCTCGGGCGCTTTCGGCGTGAGGAAGTAATGCTTCCGCACGCCGGCGCAATGCGGGCAGACCGGGCGACCGTCCCAGATCAACTCCTCCATGAACAGGTAGGCGTCGGCCTCAGTCTGGACTTGCTTGGAGAGGGCGGGGATTGAGATGCGGTTCACCCTTCAGTATTTCCCAAACCCATGGGTGTGCCAGTCACACATTGTGTCCGTGTCACATTTCTCTTCGCGATCGCGAGCAGGGGACGGCTTCAGGTGGTGGCGGCGATCCCGCCGAGGAGCTCGACCTCGACGAGATCCGAGACCTGGTCCGGGTCGTCCAGATCCCAACGTCCCGGTGCACCGATGAGCGAGAGAATCGAGCGGGCCAGATACTCGGCCGCCCGGTCGATGTCGACCTCCGGCCGGAGCCGGCCGGCCTCGGCCTCCCGACGTAGGTACGGCAACAAGAAATCGGCGATGAAGGGCAGCGTCTTGGCCGACTCGGTCGTCAGCAGCGGCAGTAGGCGCTCCGGCTCGGTCTCCATCACCTTGCGCAGAACCGCGTGCTCGGCCACGGAACGATGTGCGAACGCGAGTCCCCGCCGCAGCAGCTCGGCCAAGGTCGGGGCATCGCGCACGTGGTCCGCGAGCTGGCTGAAGTAGTTCGTGAGCTCCCAGCCCACCGTCTCGAGCATCAGCTCGTCCCGGCCACCTGCGAACTGCCGATAGATCGTGGCCCGGGAAACCCCCGACTCCTTGACGATGTCTTCGATCGTCGTCTTGCCGAGGCCGAAGCGCTCCACGCAGCGATAGGTCGCGGCGAGGAGCCGGTCGTGCAGGGTGAGCGGATCGCTCGCCTGGGTCATGCGCAACGCCTCGGCCGCCGCCGCGTGGGAACCATCTCGACATTGTGCGTCAGAATCGACCCGTGACCGCGCACGACGAGTGGGTGCAACGTGACGCTCAGGTCGTATGGCACGGCTTCACGCAGATGGCGACGTTCGCCGACAACGGCCCGATCATCGTCGACCGGGCCGAGGGACGTGAGCTGATCGACGTCGACGGGAAACGCTATCTCGACGCGATCTCGTCGCTGTGGGTGACCACGCTCGGGCACCACGTGCCGGAGCTCGACGACGCCATCATCAGACAGCTCGCGCTCGGGGCGCACTCGACGATGCTCGGCAACGGCAACCGCGTCGTCGTCGAGCTGTCGGAGGCACTGGCGCGCGTCGTTCCCGTCGACGACCCCCATTTCCTCTACGCGAGCGATGGCGCGTCAGCAGTGGAACAGGCGCTGAAGATCGCGTTTCAGTACTGGCACAACCGCGGGGCGACCGGCCGCTCGACCTTCCTCGCGTTCGGCGGCGCGTACCACGGCGACACGATCGGTGCGCTGTCGGTGGGCGACGACGGTTTCGGCGCCGACGTCTTCAACGCGTTGCGCTTCCCGGTCGTCCGGGCGCCGGCCTTCGACGACCCCGCGTGCTTCGACGTTGCAGCGGGCTTGATCTCCGAGCACGCATCGGAGCTCGCGGCGGTGATCGTCGAACCCTCGGTGCAAGCCGCGGCCGGGATGCAGCTCGCCGACCACGCGGGACTGGCCCGGCTCGGCGCGGCGTGCCGCGCGCACGACGTGCTGCTCATCTGCGACGAGATCGCCACCGGCTTCGGCCGGACGGGCACGCTCTTCGCGTCGGAGCAGTGCGACCTCCGACCCGATCTCCTGTGCCTGGGCAAGGGTCTCACCGCCGGGTACCTCCCGATGTCGGTGACGGCCGCGAGCGGGCGGGTGTTCGCCGAGTTCCTCGGCGACGACCTCGGCGAGCGCACCCTGTACCACGGCCATTCGTTCGGAGGGAACGCGCTCGCAGCCGCCGTCGCGTTGCGTCATCTCGAGCTGATCGAGGCGTGGGACGTGCTGGCCAACGTGCGCGAGCGCTCCGACGAGCTCGCCGGGCTCTTGCACGACCGGATCGCGGCGAAGCCCGCCGTGCGCGAGGTGCGGTTGCGGGGGCTCATGGGAGCCGTCGAGCTCGCGCCCCCCGCCGGCGCGCGCTTCTGGGGCCGGCGCGTGAGCGCGGCTGCAGTGGAGCGTGGTGTTCTGTTGCGCTCGATCGGCGACAACGTGACGCTGATGCCGCCGTTGACGATCACGTCGGAGGAGATCCATCGCATCGTCCACGTTTTGGGCGACGCGATCGACCAGGAAGCGTCGAATCCGTGAGCTGGCAAGAGTGGGCCGACGCGGCGGCGGACGAGATCCGCGCGGCAGGGCAATGGCGAGCGCCGCGCGATCTCGACGGCAACGGCCCGATCAACTTCGCATCCAACGACTACCTCGGCCTGACCCGGCATCCCGACGTGATCGCGGCTGCCCACGCGGCGCTCGACACGTACGGCTCCGGAAGCGGCTCGGCGCGCCTGATCGTCGGATCGCGCCCCGTGCATTCCGAGCTCGAACGCGCACTCGCGGAATGGAAGGCGACGCCCCGCGCGGCGCTGTTCCCGACAGGCTTCGCGACGAATCTCGGCGTGATGACCACGTTCGGGGACGAGGGCGTGCTCTTGTGCTCCGACGAGCTCAACCACGCATCGATCATCGACGGCTGCCGGCTGGCGCGCGGTGAAGTCGCGATCTACCGCCACAACGACCTCGACCATCTCCGGTCGCTGCTGCACGAACGCGGCGATCGTCGCGCGCTCGTCGTCAGCGACACCGTGTTCTCCATGGACGGCGACCTCGCCGACGTGACGGGGCTCGTCGAGCTCTGCGCGAGCGAGCACGCGCTGCTCGTCGTCGACGAAGCCCACGCGGTGCTCGGTCCGCAGCTCCATCTCCCCGCCGACGCCGACGTCCTGCGCGTCGGCACGCTGTCGAAGACACTCGCCGCTCTCGGCGGCTTCGTCGCCGGTCCGACGCGGTACGTCGAGCTGATCGAAAACCTCTCCCGCCCGTACATCTTCACGACCGCGCTCACTCCGGCCGACACCGCGGCGGCGTTCGCCGCGTTGCAGGTGCTGCGCTCACCCGAGGGCGACTCGCTCGTCGCGCGTTTGCGCGCGCTCGTCGACCGCCTCCGCCCCGGTCACCCGTCGCCGATCGTGCCATTCGTGTTCGGCGAGGAGGAAGCCGCGGTGCTCGCCTCCGACGCGCTTCGCTTCCGAGGGCTGCTCGTCCCGGCGATCCGGCCGCCAACGGTTGCGGTCGGAACCTCGCGGCTGCGGGTCACGCTCTCCGCCGCGCACACCGAGGACCAAGTCGACGTGCTGGCGTTCGCACTCGACGAGATCCGGGCCGAGTTGCAGACATCCGCGTGATCGTCCTCGTCGCGGGCACCGGCACCGGAGTCGGCAAGACCTTCGTCGCGGCCGCGGTGGTGCGGGCCTGGCGCGCGCGCGGCTTCGCGGTCTCGGTTCGCAAGCCCGTCCAGTCGTTCTCGCCCGCCGACACCGGCACCGACGCCGAGCTCCTCGCGAGTGCGAGCGGCGAGGACCCACACACCGTGTGTCCCCCTCACCGCTGGATCCCCGCCGCGATGGCACCTCCCATTGCAGCCGGGAAGCTCGGCCTTCCGCCCTTCACGACCGAGGAGCTCGTGCGGGAGCTCGCCGCTCCCGCGCACGGACTCACGGTCGTGGAGAGCGTCGGCGGCGTGCGTTCTCCGATCTCGATCGACGGCGACACGACCGATCTCGCCGACGCGATCGATCCGGCACTCGTGTTGCTGGTCGCCGACGCCGGGCTCGGAACGATCAATGCCGTGCGCCTCTCCCTCGACGCGCTCGCGCCGCACCGCGTCGTCGTCTTCCTCAATCGGTTCGATCCGAACGACGAAGTACACGTCGAGAACGCCGAATGGCTGCGCTCGCACCAGGGCGTGGTGACCCTGACCAGCCTCGACGCCCTCGTCGTCACGGTGAGCGACCTTCTGCGCCCGCCAGCGCCAGTCGTCCCGGAGGCGTAAGTTCTCCCTAGGCCGAAGCAGTGAGTTTCGCGTACGCCTTCGCTCTGAAAGACTCCCGCCGCAGCAGACCACGAGGAGCTCCATGAGGTCAGGCAAGAGAAAAGTGTCGATGGCGCTCGCCGCGTTCGTGTTGGTGGCGGCGGCATGTTCGAGCTCGGCGAAGACCACCACGCCCGGCTCGAACGGCTCGACGACAACCGTGTCGGGCAACGCGAATGATCCGGCGATCAATGCGTATGCAATCGCATACACCGGCGGCAAGCCCGGGAAGGCGGCGGGCACGCCCTTCAAGATCGGCTATGTCAACCAGGACTCCTTGTTCCCGGAGGCGACGATCGGCGTCAACGCGGCGGTGGCGTATGCGAACGCCGAGCTCAGCGGAGCCGACGGTCACCCGATCCAGGTCGTCGCCTGTCAGGTCAGCACCGCGGCCGACGGCGCGAGCTGTGGCGCGCAGATGGCGAACGACCCGTCGATCAACCTCGTGTTGACGGGGACGCTCCTCAACGGCAACACCGAGTTGTACAACGCGCTGAACGGTAAGAAGGCAGTGATCATCGGCAACGGCGTGACGCCCGCCGACTTCGTGACCCCCGCCGGTGAGGCTTACGTCGCGGGAGCACCGGGCGTACTCGCGGGAATGGCGAAGTTCAGTGTCCAGCAGTTCCACCCCAAGACCGTGGCGATCCTGGCGAACGACAACGACGCCGGGAAAGCCGGCGTCGCGATCATCATGAAGCCGATCTTCGCCAAGGCCGGCGTGACCGTCAAGGACGTCTACGTCGCCAACGAAGCCAGCGGACCCGACGTCACCTCCGCGATGCAGGCCATCGGCGCCGACACGGCCGACGTGTTCGTGTCGATCCTCACGCTACAGAGCTGCATCAGCATGTACGACTCCATCAAAGGGCTCGGCATCACGCCGACCGTCGTCACGACGGGCCTGTGCTTCGGCACGCCGATGACCGACCACTTGAAGGACGCCGGCGACCCCGGCGCTTACCCCGACGGCTGGTATTTCGGCGGCTACGGATACAGCTACTTCCTGCCCCCGAACACGCCCCACATGGCCGACTCGGGCATGAACACCTACCTCGCCAAGGTGCACCAGTACGGCAAGCCCGCGCCCGGCGCCAAGACGCTCGAGTACAGCGGCTTCGGCGGCCCCATGTTCGGCAACGTGTTGACCGCTCTGAAATTCATCAACTCGCTCGGCGCCGCCCAGTCGACCGTACCCGCACTGAACGCCAAGATCCGCGCGTTCACGGGCCCGGCGATGCTGCAAGTCGGCAAGCTCAAATGCAATGTTCCTCCGTATGTTTCGGTGTGCGGCGTGCAGATGGGGATCCAGCAGTACAAGAACGGGAAATGGATCAGCATCGCCGACGGACACAACGGCAAGCCCATCGACACCTCGACGGGCTGAGGCCGCAACTCGCCATCGAATGACGTGAGTCCGGGGTGGGAGGCCGCGCCTCCCACCCGGCGCAATGGGGGGCTGTCATCGAACGTTCGATCACTCAGGTTGCGCGCTGGGTCGTAGCCGCGCTCGGAATCGCGACCGCCGCGTTCGTCCTTCTCGACGCCGAATACCGGCACCACTTCCTCACCGGCAGCGGAGTCGCGCAGGGCGCGTTGATCGCGGCGGTCGCGTTGGGCGTGATGCTCACGTACCGCGGCTCGGGAGTGGTCAACTTCGCGAACGGCGTCATCGCGATGTATGTCGCGTACGTCTACACAGTTCTCCGCCGCGACGGAGACCTGTTCCTGCCACCGCTACCGAATCCCCTGTCGGTCATCGAGGGCATCGTCCATCAGTTCCAGCCGCACGACACGTTCCACCTCCCCGACATCCCCACGCAGATCTCGTTCGGGAACGGCCTGTCGTTCTGGCCGGCGTTGGCGATCTCACTCGCGTTTTGCATCGTCCTCGGGCTCGTCCTGCACTTCTTCGTGTTCCGGCCACTGCGTTTCGCGCCCCCAATCGCCAAGGTCGTGGCATCGGTAGGACTGTTCCTCCTGCTCGAGGCGACGGTGATCCGGCGCTTCGGAACCCGACCGATCGCGGTGAAGCCGATCCCGTTCCTGAAGAAGACCACCCAGATGAATTTGGGCTTCATCAAGCTCAACCAGGAGCAGTTCTTCGTCGGGATGCTCGTGATCGCGTTCGCGGCGCTGTTGTGGGTGCTCTTCCAAAAGACGCGCTTCGGCCTGGCCACGCGCGCCGCGGCCGAGAACGAGAAGGGAGCCGTCGTCCTCGGGTTCTCGCCCGACTTCCTCGCCGGAACCAACTGGGTGCTGTCGACCGTGATCACGGGCCTGCTCGGCATCTTCGTCGCCACCAGCCTCTCGACGATCGAACCGACGGTGCTCCCCGCACTGATCGTCCCGGCATTGACCGCGGCACTCGTCGGCGGGTTCACCTCGTTCCCCCGCACCACGTTGGCCGCGTTCGTGCTCGGCATGCAGAAGCCGCTGATCAGTTATCTCGGTGTGAACAAGACGTGGTTCCCGAAGTCGGGAGACCAGGCATTTCCCGGCGTCGACCGCGTGCTGCCGTTCTTGGTCATCGTGCTCGTGCTCTACCTCGCGGGCGACGCGCTGCCGGCGCGCGGTTCGATCACTGCGGGCCGGCTCCCGTTCTCTCCGACCCCGCCGAAATGGGCCCTCCGCATCGGCGGTCCCGTGCTCGGTTTGGCGGCGGCTGTGTTCGGACTGTTCATCTTCAGCCCCGCCTACCGCGGCGCGCTCTCCAACACGCTCGTCGGCGTCATCATCTGTTTGTCGGTCGTGGTGATCACGGGATTCGTCGGGCAGATCTCTCTCGCGCAGATGGCGTTCGCCGGTATCTCGGCGTTCATCGTGTCGCACCTGTCGTCCGAGCACGGCTGGCCGTTCCCGCTTCCGATCTTCGCGGGCGCGATCGTCGCGCTGGTGATCGGACTCCTCGTTGCGCTCCCGGCTCTACGCGTACGCGGTGTGAATCTCGCGATCGTGACCTTTGCATTCGCGGTCGCGGTCGACGACATGATCTTCAAGAACAACAGCGTGAACGGTGGCTTCAAGCAGGCGTTGGTGAAGGCACCGGACTGGATCGACCCCAACCAGCCGAAGCAACGCAAGATCTTCGGCCTGATCGCGGGCGACGGCAAGTTGCCGAACCCGACGACCGCGATCTTCTGCCTCGTCGTCACGGTCGTGCTCTGTTATCTCGTCGCGAACCTCCGGAGGTCCACCACCGGCCGCCAGATGCTCGCGATGCGTGCGAACGAGCGCGCCGCCGCCGCGGCAGGGGTGAACGTCTCGGCCACGAAGCTGCTCGCGTTCGCCATCTCGGCCTTCATCGCCGGGATCGGCGGCGCAGTCATCGCGTACCGCTCGGGCAACGCAACCCCCGACAAGTTCGACTACACGCAGTCGCTGGTCATCTTCGCGTTCGCCTACCTGGGCGGCATCTCGAGCGTGGGGGGCGCGATCGCGGGCGGGTTCCTGGTGGCCGGCGGCCTCGTATTCACGTTCCTCCAACAGTCGCTGGGGGTGCCTCCCGAGTTCACGCTGCTGCTCGGCGGGCTCGGACTCGTGATCACCGCGATCCAGAACCCCGAAGGCATCGCCGGACGGCTGCGAACTGACGGCCTTCGCCTGAAGGCCAAATTCCAAAAACCCCGGTCGCCCTCCTCTGCACCGACAACCGCGGCTCCCCTCGTCGACACCGGGAGCCCCTGATGGCGTTGCTCGAGACCACCGACATGACCGTCACCTTCGGCGGGTTGCGCGCCGTCGACTCGGTCGACTTCCGGGTGGAGAAGGGCCAGCTCGTCGGGCTCATCGGACCGAACGGCGCGGGCAAGACGACCTTCATCGACGGCATCACGGGTTTCGTGCCGACGACCGGAAACATCCTCTTCGACGGGCACGAGATCTCGCACGAGCCCGCGCACCGGCGCGCGCGCCGCGGCTTGGGACGAACGTGGCAATCGCTCGAGCTCTTCGAAGATCTCAGCATCGAGGAGAACCTGCAGGTCGCGGCGGAACAGCAGTCGGTCGGGGGCTTCTTGGCCGATCTCGTCATACCGCAGCGTCGGCGGGCCTACGCGAACGTGCAGTTCGCGCTCGACGTGCTCGGCATCAACGATCTCGCGAAGCGCATGCCGACCGAGATCAGCCAAGGACAACGCAAGCTCGTGAGTGCGGCGAGGGCGCTCGCGGCCCGGCCGCAACTCGTCTGTATGGACGAGCCCGCGGCGGGGCTCGACACGAAGGAGTCGGAGGATCTGGGGCTCCGATTGGGACGCATCATCGACGCGGGCACCACGATCTTCCTCGTCGACCACGACATGGGTCTGGTGCTCAGCGTCTGCGACTACATCTACGTGATCGAGTTCGGAGCGAAGATCGCCGAAGGCACCCCCCAGCAGATCAAGAGCGACCCGCGTGTCATCGAGGCCTACCTCGGCTCCGCGGCCGGGTCGCACGAAGCCGCCGGGCCGCACGAGTCGGCCGAGCCGGAAAAGTAGCGATCATGGCGACTCCGTTGATCGAGATCGTCGACCTCTACACGGGTTACAACAACGTGCCGGTCGTGCGCGATCTGAACCTCCACGTCTCCCCCGGAGAGATCGTCGCGCTGCTCGGACCGAACGGCGCCGGCAAGACCACCACACTGCTGACGACGTCGGGCCTGAACCCCATCATCAAAGGCGACATCAAGGTCTTCGGCCGCTCGATCAAAGGTGTCCGTCCGCACCTCATCGCGCGCCAAGGCCTCGCACACGTCCTCGAAGATCGCGCGCTGTTCTTCCAATTGACGGTGCGCGAGAACCTCGAGCTCGGATCGGCGAAGGGCACGGTCGATATCGACCAAGCACTGAAATATTTCCCGGCGCTCCAAGACATCCAGGGTCGGCGCGCGGGCTTGCTGTCCGGCGGCCAGCAACAGATGCTCGCAATGGCTCGGGCGCTCACGTCGACTCCGAAGGTACTGATGGTCGACGAGATGAGCCTCGGGCTCGCGCCGATCATCGTCGAAAACCTGCTCACGATCCTCCGACAGATCGTGGCAGACACCGGCGCCGGGGTGTTACTCGTCGAACAGCACG
Organism: Actinomycetota bacterium; assembly: GCA_003134555.1. Classification (GTDB taxonomy): domain Bacteria; phylum Actinomycetota; class Acidimicrobiia; order IMCC26256; family PALSA-610; genus PALSA-610. Next base: position 127,212 of record PLBO01000113.1, on the reverse strand, counting down.
TACACCTTGCGCTGGCGATCGCGGATCGGGGCTACATCCTCAGCCACGGCCAACTCGTCATCGAAGGCACCGCGGCCGACTTGAACGCGAACCAGCGTCTCCTCGAATCGAGTTACCTCGGCGGCGGCGAGCTCGACGCCGCTACCTAGAGACCGAGCAGCGCGTCGAGGCCGATCGTCAGCCCCGGAGTCTCCGCGATCTTGCGCACCGCGAGGAGGACACCGGGCATGAACGACGTCCGGTCGTACGAATCGTGGCGGATCGTCAGCGTCTGGCCGGTCGTGCCCAGCAGTACCTCCTGGTGCGCGACCATGCCCCGCATCCGAACGGAGTGCACCGGAATCCCGTCGACGACGCCGCCCCGCGCGCCGGCCGCCACAACAGTGGTCGTCGGGTCGTCGGCCCAGTCCTTCGAGGCGGCCGCCATGCGCTGCGCCGTGAGCGCGGCGGTACCCGAAGGCGCGTCGACCTTCTGATCGTGGTGTAGCTCGATGATCTCGGCGGTCTCGAAGAACGGTGCGGCGACCTCGGCGAAACGCATCATCAGCACCGCACCGACCGCGAAGTTCGGCGCGATCACCGCGTTCGCGTCGGAGCGATCGAACAGATCGGCGAACTCCGTGAGCTCGGCCTCACCGAACCCGGTCGTGCCGACCACGGCGTGCACGCCGTGGTNNGCGCCCGCGGCTTCGAGCTGGTGCGCACTCGCCGCGAGCCGGATTTCGCCCGACTCCGTTCCCGCGTGTACCGGGTCGACCGCCGCAACCAACTCCATGTCGGGGGCTTCGCTCACTGCGCGGCACACGGTCGATCCCATGCGCCCGCCCGCACCGAATACGCCGACCCGAATCATGCACTAGCAGCCTACGCGCCGGACCCGTCATCAAGGTCGGAGGCGGCGAACTCGGAAACCGAATGAGGACCGACGACCGCCAGCGTGCGCGGGGCGTCGGCGAATACGCGATCGACGACCCGCGCGACGTCGTCGGGGGTCACCGCGTCGACGCGGGCAACGAGCTCCTCGAGGCTCGGGATGTCACCTTCGATCAGCTCCGACCGTCCGAGGCGACGCATTCGGCTCGCCGACGTCTCGAGCGACATTGCGAGTGAGCCGACCAAGTGACCCTTGGCGGCGGCAATCTCTCCGTCGGAGAGACCCTCCTTGACGAGCCGGTCGAGCTCGGCCTCGATGACCGCAAGCGTCTCGGGCACGTGTTCGGGCGCGGTCCCCGCGTAGATCGCGAGGTACCCCGCGTCGTCGAAGGAAGCGTGATACGAGAAGACGGAGTACGCGAGACCGCGGGTCTCACGTATCTCCTGGAACAGCCGCGACGACATGCCACCCCCGAGCACCTGGTTCACGACCGTGAGGGCGTAGCGATCGGGGTCGAGCGCCGCCGGTGCCCGGACGCCGGTGACGACGTGCGTCTGTTCGGTGTCGCGGTTCAGCACGACGACCGGCTGCGCGGCGGCGGCTTCCGATCGTGGTCGCGGCGGGCGCACACCGTCGGCCGACGGAAAGCGCGCGTCGACGAGCTCGAGCACCGCTTCGTGCGTCAGGTTTCCGGCCGCGGCAAAGACGACGTTCGACGGCCGGTAGTGCGCGGCGTGGTACGCAGCGATGTTGTCGCGCGTCATCGCGGCGATCGACACGTCGCTCCCGAGCACCTCGCGCCCAAGCGGATGATCGGGGAAGATCGCGCTCGCAAACAGGTCGTGGACAAGATCGTCAGGCGTGTCGTCGCGCATGCCGATCTCTTCGAGGATGACGCGCCGCTCGGACTCCACGTCGTCGAGGCGAAAGGCGGGATGCCACAAGACGTCGGCGAGGACATCGAACGCGGGCTCCAGCTGCACGTCGGGGACGCGTACGTAGAACACCGTCTGTTCGTGGGTCGTGAACGCGTTCATCTCGCCGCCGACCGACTCGATCGCCTCCGCGATCTCTCGCGCGCTCCGTTGACCGGTGCCCTTGAACAGCAGGTGTTCGAGGAAGTGGCTCGCGCCCCACTCCGCGCCCTGCTCGTCGCGCGCGCCACTACCGACCCACGCGCCGAGCGTCACCGAACGCAGCTCGGGGAGCGCTTCGGTGACGACGCGCAAACCCGAGGCGCAACGGGTGCGCCCGATTCCGTTCATGACGCACCCGCGCGTGCGCTCGATACTTCGACGTTCACGAAGGCGCCGCGACTACCGCCGCGGACCACCTCGCCGGGCACCGCCACCGCGTCCACCGCGTCCGCCGCGGCGGTCGCCGGCCGCGGACTTGGCCGGCTCCTCGGCGGGTCCGAGATCGCCGAATTCCTCGCGGGCCTGTTCCTCCCACGCCGACTCGAACGACGCCGTCACGCGGGTGTCGGCCGGCTCGCGCGGTTCACGCGAACCCCCTGAGTCGCGTGACTCACGCGGGGGCCGGTCGCCCCGGTCGGACCGCGGTGCGCGCGGCTCGCGGTCGCGGCTGCCGCCACCGTCGCCGTTCCCGCCGTCGCGCGGCTCGTCGCCGTCGTCACCCAACAGCGAGAGCGACAACTTTCCGTTCTGGTCGATGTCGTCGACCCGAACCGAGAGCTCGTCGCCCAACGCCAACACGTCCTCGACCCGGTCGATGCGCTTGCCGCGACCGAGCTTCGAGATGTGCACCAGGCCGTCGCGGCCCGGAAGGATGTTGACGAACGCGCCGAACTTCGTGATGTTGACGACCCGGCCCTCGTAGACCGCGCCCACCTCGGCGGTCGGCGGGTCGAGGATGAGCTCGATCCGACGCTGCGCCTCGGAGACCGCGGCACCGTCCTTGGAACCGATCGACACGATGCCGACGCCATCGGCGTCCTGGACCGAGATGTCGGCGCCCGTCTCCTGCTGGATGGTGTTGATGACCTTGCCCTTCGGGCCGATCACCTCACCGATCTTGTCGACGGGGATCTCGAAGCTCACGATCTTCGGTGCCGTGTTGCGCACCTCTTCACGCGGCGCGGAGATCGCACCCTCCATGACCGCGAGGATCTTCAGGCGGGCGTCCTTGGCCTGGAGCAACGCGGCCGCGAGCACGTCGGCGGGAATGCCGGCGATCTTCGTGTCGAGCTGCAACGCGGTGACGAACTCCGCCGTACCGGCGACCTTGAAGTCCATGTCGCCGAACGCGTCTTCCTGCCCGAGGATGTCGGTGAGGGTCGTGTACTTGCCTTCCGCGAACACGAGGCCCATCGCGATGCCGGCGACCGGCGCCTTGATCGGCACACCCGCGTCCATCAACGAAAGGCTCGACCCGCAGACCGACGCCATCGACGTGGAACCGTTCGACGCGAGCACGTCGGAGACGACACGCATCGTGTATGGCCACTCGAGACTGCTCGGCAGCACGGGGATCAACGCCCGCTCGGCCAGCGCTCCGTGACCGATCTCACGCCGCTTCGGCGAACCCACCCGGCCCGTCTCGCCGGTGGAGAACGGCGGGAAGTTGTAGTGGTGCATGTACTTCTTCTTGGTCTCGAGCGTGATCGTGTCGAGCATCTGCTCCATGCGCGGCATCGCAAGCGTCGCCACGTCGAGCACCTGGGTCTCGCCCCGCTGGAACAGGGACGAGCCGTGCGCGGTGTCGAGTACGCCAACTTCGGCCGAGAGCGACCGGATGTCGGCCGGACCGCGTCCGTCGATGCGCACGCCCTCGTTGACGATGCGCCGCCGGACGACTTCCTTCTGCAGCGAACGGAAGGCCTTCTTGACCTCGCCGGCCTGCTCGGCGTGCACGCCGGGCTTTTCGGGCGTGCCGATCAGCGCGACCTGGATGCTGACGAGGATCTCGTCGAGCTTGTTGTTGCGGTCGGTCTTGTCGGCGATCTTCATCGCTGCGTCGGTTTCCGCTTCCGCGTTCGCCTTCACGGCCGCGTACACCGCGGGCGTGTAGTCGACATTCGGCATGTACTCGATCGGTGTGATCGGGCCGCGGGCCTTGATGAACTCGTCGCGGAGCTTCTTCTGCAACTCGATGGACGCCGAGATCCATTGCTTCGACGCTTCGAGACCCTGAGCGATGAGCTCTTCGGTCATCTTCGGGGCGCCCTCTTCATAGAGCTCCCACGTGCGTTCTGTACCGCCGGCCTCGACCATCATGATCGCGACGTCGCCGTCGTCGAGCTGACGGCCGGCCACCACGATCTCGAACGTGGAGTCGTCACCCTCTTGGAAGGTGGGATGCGCGATCCATTCGCCGTTGTGGTGCGCTAGGCGCACCGCGCCGATCGGGCCGTCGAACGGGATGCCCGAGACGGTGAGCGCGGCCGACGCGCCGTTGATCGACGCGACGTCGTGCGGGTTCTCGAGGTCGACCCCGAGGATGGTGGCGATGACCTGCACCTCGTTGCGGAAGTCGGCCGGGAACGACGGGCGCAGCGGCCGGTCGGTGAGCCGGCAGGTCAGGATCGCGAGCTCGCCCGGGCGACCCTCGCGCCGGAAGAACGAACCGGGGATCTTGCCCGCGGCGTAGGCCCGCTCCTCGACGTCGACCGTCAGCGGGAAGAAGTCGATGCCCTCGCGGGGCTTCGACGTGGCCACGGTCGACAGCAGTGTGGTGCCGCCGACCTTGACGACGACCGCGCCGGCGGCCAGCGATGCGAGTCGGCCGGTCTCGAGCGTCATCTCGAGCCCAGCGGCGTTGATAGGACCGGAAACCGAAATTGCGTCACTCACGCGACGGTTCCTCTCTGTTGAGCCGAGAGGCACCGGTTCCCAGTTGTCAGCGTCCGGATCTCCCCAAGAATTCGTGGGCAGAGAAACGGGCGCTCGCAACTGACAACCGACACTTCCTCTCGGCGTTAGTTTCGAATGTCAAACGAGGAGCGGTTGACCGCTCCTCGTGCGAATCACTATCGACGGATGCCGAGCTTGGCGATGAGTGCCCGGTACCGCTCGACGTTGTTGCGTCGGAGGTAGTCGAGCATTCGCCGACGGCGACCGACGAGCATCAGCAGCCCACGCTGCGTGTGAAAGTCCTTCTTGTGGACCTTCATGTGCTCCGTGAGGTGGCGGATGCGCTCAGTGAGGAGTGCGATCTGGACCTCGGCGGAGCCGGTGTCGGAGTCGTGGAGCTTGTTGTCGCTGATCGTTGCGGCTTTGTCGGGCATACGTGCGTTCGAACCTTCTTCGATCCGGCAATCATTCGATACGGATTCAGCTGTCGAGGCTACCAGACCCGTCCCGTCGGCCCTTGCTCACTGCTTTGCACCCAGCTCTCGCACTTTTTCGACGTCGCGGTGCATCTGGGCGACCAGATCGTCGACCTCGTCGAATCGCTCCTGACCGCGGAGCCGGTGCGTGAAGCGGACGCGAGCCTGCTGGCCGTAGAGGTCGCCGTCGAAATCGAGGACATAGGCCTCGACCAGCGACATCCCCGCCTCCGCGTAGAAGGTGGGGCGCCGGCCCACGGAGATCGCCGCGAGTCGCGCGGCGCCGTCGGCGGCCGAGAACGTTCCGGCGTACACGCCGTCGGCGGGCAGGCAGATGTTCTCGGGCACGCTCACGTTCGCGGTCGGGAAACCGAGCAGGCGGCCGCGCCCGTCGCCGTGCTCGACCGGCGTGCGCACTTCGTGCGGCCGGCCGAGCATCGCGGCCGCACCGGCGACGTCGCCCGCGGCGATCAGCTCGCGGAGTCGTGTCGACGAGTAGGGAACACCGGTGTCGCGGTCGAGCGCGGCGATGAGGCCCAGGCCGATCGTCTCGAAGCCGAGTTCCGCACCCATCAGCTGAAGCAGTGGAACGTCGCCGTGGCGGCGGTAACCAAAATGAAAGTCGGCACCAACGACCACGAGCCGGGCATGCAACGCGCTCGCGAGGAGCTCCTCGACGAACTGCTCCGCGGGTTCCTTGCTCCGCGTCGCGTCGAAAGGCAGCACGAGACACTCGTCGACGTCGCCCGTCGCCTCGAGTAGCTCGATCTTCTGCTCGAGGGTCGTCAGCAGCTTCGGCGCGGAGTCGGGCCGCACGACCTCGGCCGGGTGGCGATCAAACGTGAGCACCGTGGCGGAGAGTCGGCGGGCCCGTGCGAGCTCCCGCACCAGCCGCAGCACCGCTTGGTGACCGAGGTGCACACCGTCGAACGCGCCGATCGTCACCGCGCGCCCGCGCTCGTCGTCCGGGATCTCGGCCGGATCGCGATAGATCTTCACGAGATCGCCGCCTCAGTCGCGAGCACGACCGACGGCTTGACGCCTCCACCTCGCCGTTCGTACACCGCGAGGAGCACACCCGCGTCGTCGACGACCGCGAAGGGGCCGGCACCATCTCGATCGCCGAGCAATGCGGGCGCCGCGAACGTCGCGCCGTGCACGACCGCGCGCGCCCGCTCCGCGTCGACCCGCACGCATTCGAGATCGCGCACGGCTTCGGTCGGCGGCCGCAGCGCCGCGTCGGGATCGGCCTCCACCGCCTCGATCGGGCGCGCTTCGTCGAGCGTGAAGCTGCCGACGCGCAGGCGGCGCAACGAGCCGAGGTGCGCGCACCCACCCAACGCGGCGCCGAGGTCGGCCGCGAGCGTCCGGATGTACGTTCCGGTCGAGCACGCGACCCGGATCGTGGCCTCCGGGTACGCGCCCGGCTCGAACTCCTCGACCACCAGCTCGTCGATGCGCACCGGTCGGGCCGCGCGCTCGATCTCCTCGCCGGCGCGTGCCATCTCGTACAAACGGCGGCCGCCGACCTTCAGGGCGGAAACCATCGGCGGCACCTGCTGGATGTCGCCGACGAACGCGCGCGCGGCAATGTCGAGCTCGTCGTGCGTGATGGTCATCTCGGCGCGTTCGAGCACCGCACCGGACGCGTCGAGCGTGTCGGTGGCGACGCCGAACACGACGCGGCCGCGATACTCCTTGCCCGCCTCCTGCAGGTAGCGCAACAGGCGCGTGGCCCGGCCGAGGCCGACGAGCAGCACACCGGTGGCGTCGGGATCGAGCGTTCCCGCGTGTCCGACCCGCTTTTGGCCGTAGACCCCTCGCAGCTTGGCGACGACGTCGTGGCTCGTCCACTGCGGGGCCTTGTCGACGACGACTAATCCATCACGCACGAGCGCAACGCCCACGCATCAGAGCGCGTTGAGGATCTGTGCGACGACGGCCTCGGCCGACTCGTCACTCGTGAAGCCGGCCGCGAAACGGTGGCCGCCGCCGCCCTGGCGCTCCGCGATTTGGCGCACGTCGACACTCCCGAGCGAGCGCAGACTGACGCGCCACGTCGAGTCGGCCCCCTCCTTCAACACGCACGCCACCTCGGCCTCACGGGTTCGGCGCACGACGTCGATGAGCCCCTCGACCTCTTCGAAAGACACGCCGTGGCGGGCGAGGTCGGCTTGACTCACCTTCGTCCACACGAACTTCTTGTCGGGGACGAGCACCGCGTTCTGCAACGCGTCGGCGAGCAGCTGCAGGTACGCGAACCGGTGCTCCTCGAACAGCGTGCGCGAGAGCTCGGGTATCGGAAGATCGAAGCAGGCGAGCTCGCGCGCGAGCTCGAAGACTGCGGGGGTAGTCGACTGATACTGGAAGCGACCCGTGTCGCACACGAGCGCGGCGTACAGGCAGACCGCCGCGTCGCGGGTCATCGGCAGCTCGAGCCGCCCGATCAACCGGCGGACCAGCACACCGCTGGCCGCGGCGTCGGGATCGATCACGTTGATAGTGCCGTAGCGCTGGTTCGAGACGTGATGGTCGATGACGATGAGCTCACCCGCGGCCTTGGCCGACGGCTCGAGGTCGCCCAGGCGGGCCAGCGAACCGGAGTCGAACGTGACCATCACTCGCGGTTCACGGGGGAACCGGTCGGGTGGTATGAGCAACTCGAGCCCGGGCAGCTCGCGGTAGTGCGGCGCGACGATGAACGGCTCCGAGAAGGAGGCGACACTCCTGATCCCGGCCGCGCGCAGCACATGGTGCAACGCGAGCATCGAACCGAGCGCGTCGCCGTCGGGGCTGACATGGCACGCGAGGCTGACCTCACGCGCCGACCGAATTGCAGCCGCGGCCCGAGTCAACGCCTCCTCTACCGCAACATCCGTGCCCATGTCGCCGTTCACGAGATCTCCTCGCCACCCGCGCCATCACTCTCGTCGGTTGCCGCCTCCTGGTGGTGGATCTCGCGCAGGATGTCTTCGATCCGTTGGCCCGACACGATGCCGGGGTCGACGAGGAATTCGAGACGCGGCACCTGGCGGATGCGCATCTGGCGCCCGACTGCCCCGCGCAGGTGCGAGCCGGCCGAGTGCAGCGCGGCCGCCACCTCGTCGGGAATCGATTCTCTCGTGTCGACGGCGGTCGCGGTGAGCGTCGAGTAGTACACCTTGGCGTGCGCGAGGTCGCGGCTCACGTCGACACCAGTGAGCGCGACCAGCTCGAGGCGCGGGTCGCTCATACGCTCGAGCTCGTCGGCGAGCACCTCGAGCATCACTTCGTTCACTCGCGCCGTGCGCGGGTACCGCCTCGCCGAAGTCATGCGCTCACGCCCGCTCGCTCTCGAGCCACGCGGTCTCGACGTCGAGCAGCTCGATGTCGGGCGCCGCGACCACGAACCGCTCGATCGTGGCGAGCACCTCCCGGAGCTGGGTATCGGTGGCGGCGACGACGGCGACCGCTATCGCGGCCCGCTGCCACTGGTCGTGGTGGTCGACCTCCGCCGCCGAAACCCGGAACCGATGACGCAGCCCCTCGACGATCGGGCGGATCGCGGCGCGCTTCGTCTTCAGCGATCGACTCTGCGGTATGTGCAGATCGAAACGAACGGCGGCCGCGTGCACGTGTCCATTCTCGCGCCACCGGCAGTGGCGCCTCGATACGGATACGCGGTTCGGTCACCCGAGGACGTGGAGCACCAGCGCCGCCGCCACCATCGCCGGCAGGCCCACCGCGGCCCCCACGCGGCTGTAGTGGCGGGCGTCGACCTCCACGCCCGCCCGCCGCGCGCTCGCCTGCCACAGCAGCGCGGCGAGTGAGCCGGTCAGCAGAAGGAGGGGGCCGAGATTCACACCAAGCAACAGGGGCCACACCCGGCCGCGCGCCGAGAGGTGGGTCACTCCCACCAGGACCGCCGGCAGGTTGTTCAGCAGATTGGCCGAGACGACACCGGCCGCGAAGCCGCGCGTCCCACCCGCGTCCAAGCTCGTGAAGGCGTGCGGCAGTGCGCCCGCGACGCCGGCCGCGAGCACCGCGAGCGCAGCCGCGAGGACCGCGGTCCCGAGCGGGACCTCGCGCCATGGGACTCGGCGAGTGATTCCGATCAGCACGAGCTCGGTCGCGAGCGCGGCCGCCCACGCCGGCACTCCGAACGGCTCGCCTTCGAGCAGCAGCAGGAGGAACAGCGCGATCGCGCCCAGCCCGACGACGAGCGCTCGTTTGTCCGGCCCATGCGCTCCGACGCGCGCCGCGGCGCGCGGCCGGATCCGAAAGACGCGGCGGTACGCGAACCAGCCGACGGCCGAGGCGGCGAGCGACGGCAACGCGAGGTGACGGAGGAAGTCGGAGTTGTGCAGTGACAGGTGCGACGCCGCGAGCAGGTTCGTGAGGTTCGACACCACGAGCACGCTGCTCGCGAGCGAAGCAAGTAGCACCGGCTGGAACGCGAGCGCGACCGGGTCGACGTCGACGAGCAACGCCGTCCGTATGTACAACGGCGTGAGCAGAACGACGGCGGCGTCGAGGTTCAACAACGCCACGACGAGCGCGGCGAGGATCCAGAGCGCGCCGACGACATGGCGGCTACGGGCCGCGAACGCCGCCAGCTCGTGGAACACGCCGACGTGGTCGAGTGACGCCGCAAACGGCACTGCTATCAGCACGAATGCGAGCGGCGAGGCGAGCGGTCGCACGACGTCGTGCACCTGCGAGCCGTCGACGACGCCGGTGGCGACCGCGACGAGCGCCGCTATCACCGGAAGCGACCAGGCGGGAATGTTCCGCGGGCGGGTCAGCGCGCCGACAAGCCCGACTGCGAGAAGAGCGACTGCGACTGCGCTCACATCGTCGATATCCGGCGATCAGACCCGCGCGATCTCGCGTTCCTCGAAGGTCTCGATCACGTCGCCGGGCTTGAGATCCTGGTAGTTCTCCAGCCCGATACCGCACTCGAAGCCGTCGCGCACCTCGCGTACGTCGTCCTTGAACCGACGCAGCGTGGCGATCTGACCCTTCCAGATGACCGTGCCCTCGCGCAGGAAGCGCACCTTCGAGCCGCGCGTGATGACACCGCTCGTGACGTAGCAGCCCGCGACCTTGCCGATGCGCGGCACCGAGAAGACCTCGCGGACCTCCGCGTCCCCGGTGACGACCTCTTCGTACTCGGGCTTGAGCATCCCGACGAGGGCGTTGCTGACGTCGGAGAGCACGCCGTAGATGACTTCGTAGGTGCGGATCTCGACACCCTCGCGTTCGGCGACCTCGCGCGCCTTGCGGTCGGGACGGACGTTGAACCCGATCACGGTCGCGTTCGATACCGCCGCCAGGTTCAGGTCGGATTCTGTGATGCCACCCACGCCGCGGTGCACGAACGACAACCGGACCTCGTCGTGCTCCGCGTCGAGCTTGCGCAGGGCGTCGGTGAGCGCTTCGAGCGAGCCGTTCACGTCGGCCTTCACGATGAGGTTGAGCGTGGCGACCTCGCCCCGCTGCACCATCGCGAAGATGTCCTCGAGTCGTGCGCCGCCGCCCAACATCATCGGGTTGCGTTGCGCCGCGACCTTGCGACGGTGAGCACGCGCTTCTGCGACCGTGCGGGCGACCTTGTCGGACGGCGCGACTCGCAGCTCGTCGCCCGCGAGCGGTACGTCGTCGAGGCCGAGTACTTCGACGGGGACCGACGGACCGGCCTCGGTCACTTGCTGACCGTGCTCGTCGAACATCGCTCGCACGCGGCCCCACGCGGGCCCGGCGACCATCTGATCGCCGACGCGCAAGGTGCCTTCCTCGACGAGCGCGGTGACGACCGGACCGCGGCCCTGGTCGAGGAACGACTCGAGCACGTATGCCTTGGCGGGACGCTTCGGATTCGCAACCAGGTCCTCGGCAATCTCGGCGTCGGCGACGAGCAACAGCGCGTCGAGCAACTCCTCGATGCCCTGCCCCGTCGGCGCGGCGACGTCGAGCACGATGGTGTCGCCGCCCCACTCCTCGGGCACCAGCTCGTTCTCGGTGAGCTGCTGGCGGACGCGCGTGGGGTCGGCATCTTCGCGGTCGACCTTCGTGACCGCGACGACGATCGGAACCTCGGCCGCGCGTGCATGACTGATCGCTTCGAGCGTCTGCGGCATCACGCCGTCGTCGGCCGCGACGACGAGGATCGCGATGTCGGTGATCTGCGCGCCGCGAGACCGCATCGCGGTGAACGCTTCGTGGCCGGGTGTGTCGATGAACGTGATGCGACGACCGGCGCGATTCACTTGATAGGCGCCGATGTGCTGGGTGATGCCACCGGCCTCTCCCGCCACGACGTTCGCGTTACGGATGCGATCGAGCAGCGTGGTCTTGCCGTGGTCGACGTGACCCATCACCGTGATGACCGGCGGGCGCGGCTCGAGCAGCGCTTCGTCGTCTTCGTCGTCGTCGGCGGTGAGGAGCGCGATCAGCTCGATCTCCTGCTCGCTGCCCGGCTCGACGATGAGGATCTGGGCGCCGAGCGCCTCGGCGATCAGCTCGATCATCTCGTCGGCGAGCGACGCGGTTGCCGTCATCATCTCGCCGGCCTCGAACAAGATCCGTACGAGATCGGCGGGCGTGCGGTTCAGCTTCGGCGCGTACTCCTGAATCGTGCTTCCGCGCGCGACGACGATCTCGCCCTCGGGAACCGGTGCGTCGGTGGGCGTGAGCCGCTGCGACGCCGGTTCGAGCTCGGCGCGATCGCGACGGCGCTTCTTGCGACGCCGTTGCGGCGGTCCACCCGGTCGTCCCCGACCGCCGGGACCACCACCGGGTCCTCCTCCGAATCCACCGGGACCACCACCGGGGCCGCCGCGGCCGCGACCGGGCGCGCCGGTACGACCCGCGCCCGGGCCACTAGGGCCGCCGCCCGGACCACCGCCGGGCGTGTATCCGCCGCCCCCGCCGCCACCGCCTGGGCGAGGACCGCCGAAACCGCCGCCTCCACCACCGGGGCCGCTACGACCGCCACCCGCGCCGGGACCACCCGTGCTGCTCCCCGGACCGGGCCGCGGACCACCGGGACGACTCCCGAAGCTTGTGCGGGGACCGGGCGGCGGCGGGGGCACCTTCGCGCCGCCCGGAGGCGGAGGAATCGACCTGCCGCTTCCCGACGTCGGGCGCGAAGGCGCGGTCGGGGGCGGCGTCGAAGTCGTGCGCGCCGCGGGACGTTCGTCGGCCGGGGTGGGCCGCGACGCGGGAGCGGCGGGCGGCGCGATCGTCGCCGCGGCGGGCCGCTCGATCGGCGCGGGCGCGGGCGGCGCCGGAGGCGCGGGCGAAGAACGCACGACCCGGTGCGCCGAGCGCACCACCGCGGGCTTGGGTTCCTCGACAGCTACGGGCGCGGACGCCGCGGGCGCGAGGGGTTCGCCGGCCGCAGGCGCGACCGGCGCCACGGCGGCGACAGCCGCGGCCTTGGGTTCGGGCGGAGCCGGAGCCGGCTGGGGCTCGACGACGGGAGCGCGCTTGAGGCCACGAGAGTCGGCCAGCCGGCGGACGCGGTCGGCCGAAGGCTCGTCGATACTCGACGAGTGGCTCTTCACCCCGATCTTGAGCTCGTTGGAAAGCTCGACCACGACGGCGTTGTCAACGCCGAGCTCTCGTGCCAGCTCGTAGACCCGGATCTTCTTCGTCGCCAAAACAGTCCGTTCCCTTAGAAATTGATGCTCTCTAGTCTCGCGCGCAACGCCTCGACATCGGTGCTCGTTAGCTCTCGCCGCAGCGCCCGGGCGAGCATTCCTCGCTTCGCGGCTTGTCCGAAACATGCTCCCGAACAGACCCATGCACCCCGGCCGGGCGCCGTCCGGCCGATCTGTACCGCTCCCTCACGCGTCGCTGCAATCCGGATCCACCCCTCGGGCCGGTCGGTCCGGCGGCAGCCGACGCATGTGCGCCGCGGCTCCGTCAGCTCTGATCTCCTGCCGTCTCTTCGATTTCGGCTTCCTCTTCCGTGCGAACCCCCGGATCCTCTTCGTCGAGGTCGGTGTCGGCCGCCAGCTCGTCGGCAGCTTCGTCGGCCACCGTGGCGTCGACGTGCACCGCCGCCTCCTCCGCGGCCGGCGCTTGCGGCTCCTCGTCGTCGAGGTCACGCGTCTCGGGCGCAACCTCCGGAGCAGTCGCGGTCGCGGCCGCGATCTCGGGCGGGGCCTCACCGCCGGCGATCGTGCCGTAGCCGGCTTCCGCCGCGCTGATCGCCTCGCCGCCCTCGGCGGGCTGCCACATCAGCTGACCGTCGGGCCCTTCGACCCATTCGCCCTCGGCGTAGCCCCCTCCGGCCTCTTCGTCCGCGAGTTGCGTCTCGCTCTTGATGTCGACGCGCCAACCCGTGAGGCGGGCCGCGAGTCGCGCGTTCTGGCCTTCTTTGCCGATCGCGAGCGAGAGCTGGAAGTCGGGGACGATGACTTCCGCGATACCCGTGTCCTCGTGGATGCGAACCTCGCGCACCTTGGCGGGAGCGAGCGCGCGCATGACGAACTCCTGCGACTCGCCGCTGTACGGGACGATGTCGACCTTCTCGCCGCGCAACTCGTTCACGACCTGCCGGACGCGCATCCCGCGGGCGCCGACACACGCCCCGACCGGGTCGACGTTTTGATCGTTCGACGCGACCGCGATCTTGGTGCGGTGTCCGGGCTCCCGCGCGACGGCCTTGATCTCGACGACGCCGTCGAGCAGCTCGGGGACCTCGAGCTCGAAGAGGCGGCGTACGAGGCCGGGGTGCGTGCGCGACACCACGATTTGCGGACCCTTCGCCGTCTTGCGCACCTCGACGATGTACGCCTTCATGCGCGAGCCGTGGTCGTAACGGTCGCCGGGGACCTGTTCGGCCTGCGGCAGCAGGGCCTCGACCCGGCCGAGGTCGAGCAGCGTGTAGCGAGCATCGGTCTGTTGGATGATGCCGGTGACGATGTCGCCCTCGCGTCCGGCGTATTCCTCGTACTTCATCTCGCGCTCGGCCTCGCGAATCCGCTGCAGGATCACCTGCTTCGCGGTCTGCGCGGCGATGCGCCCGAAGTCGCCGGGCGTGTCGTCCCACTCGCGCGTGACGTTGCCGTCCTCGTCGAGCTCCTGCGCGATCACGCGGATCTCGCCGGTCTCGACGTCGATCTCGACGAGAGCTTCCTCGGCCGCTTCCGGCATCCGTTTGTACGCGGTGACCAACGCGTTCGCGAGCGCCTCGAGCATCACCTCTTCGGGAATGCCCTTTTCGATCGCGAGCGCCGAGAGCGCTTCGAGCATCTCCGGGTTTTTCATGACTTCCCTTTCGCCCGCGCGCGCCCCTGGTCCTTCGACCGTTGACGCGGCTGCGGACCCCATTCGAACACGGTGCGCGCCTGGGTGACGTCGGAGATCGCGATCTCCTCGTCGACGCCGTCGGCGGACTCGACGACACAGGTCACGCCGTCGAAACGGCGAAGTACGCCCCGCACGCGCTGCGGCCCCGCGCCGGTGTGGAACTTGACCGAAACCTCCTCGCCCAGAGCGGAGCTGTAGTGCTCGGGCCGGCGCAACGCGCGCTCGACGCCCGGGCTGCTGACCTCGAGCAGGTACGAACTCCCGATGGTCGACGTACCGTCGACGATCGGTGAGACTGCATGGGTGACAGCGGTGATGGTCTCGAGGTCGACGCCGTCGGCCCGGGTCACGGTGACGCGCAACGTGCGCGCCCCGGCACCGCCGAGCATTTCGACGTCGTAAACGGCGAGTCCGAGCGCGGCGACGGCGGGCTCGACTGCGGCACGTACCGCTTCGAGTTGCGTGTCCGTCGCACTCACACTCCGCGCCTTTCCTCGTGATCCCAAGAAAAAACGTGGGCCACGGCCCACGTTTCCCGCCCCCGCGGGGGCGCCCGACACAACCGTAGAAGTGTAGCGCGAACGACCCTCCTGTACCAGGCAGGAATCGGGCGAATGCCGCTGCGCACCTGCCCCTTAGCCGAACATCTCCCGCAGCTCCGCCGGCGGAACGGTCTCGAGCTGCGCATAGGTGCAGTCGGCCGGATCCTTGTCGGGACGCCACCTGCGGAAGCGCGCGTTGTGCCGGAAACGGCCGTTCATCATGCCCTCGAACTCGACCTCGCAGACCCGCTCGATCCGCAGCGGCTCCCAGGAAAGATCCTTGGTCGCGTTCCACCGGCTCGGGCCGCCCGGCATCCGCTGGCCCTGCGCCGCCGCATGCGACATCGACTCTGCCCAATCCTTCCAGGGATGGTCGACGAGCGCACCGGCGCGGAGATCTTCGACGTCGTTTGCGAGATCGGTACGCAGCTTCGCCGCCATCGCGCTCGCGACCCCGACGTGATGCAGCGTCCCCTGCTCGTCGTACAAGCCGAGCAGGAACGAACCGACGCCGTTGCCGTCCTTGTGCACACGGAAGCCCGCGACCACGCAGTCGCAGGTGCGCTCGTGCTTCACCTTGAGCATCGTCCGTTTTCCCGGGCGATACCCGTCGGCGAGCGGCTTCGCGACGACCCCGTCGAACCCTGCGCCCTCGAAACGCGAGAACCAGTCGGCCGCGACGTCGCGCTCGAGCGTCGTCGGCGTGAGGTACACCGGCGGACGCGCGCCGGCGAGCACGCGCTCGAGTGCCTCGCGCCGATCGCCGAACGGCACGTCGAGCAGCGAGTCGTCGTCGAGCGCGAGGAGGTCGAACGCCACATACGACGCCGGGATCTCGGCCGCGAGCTTCTTCACGCGCGACGCGGCCGGGTGTTGGCGCAGCTGCAGCGCGTCGAAGTCGAGACCGCGCTCGTTCGCGACGACGAGCTCGCCGTCGAGCACGACGCGATCCGGAAGCTGCTCGAGCAGCGGTTCGCGCAGCTCCGGGAAGTAGCGAAGGAGCGGCTTCTGATTGCGCGACTGGAGGTCGAGCTCGTCGCCGTCGCGAAAGACGATGCATCGAAAGCCGTCCCACTTGGGCTCGTAGGAAACACCTCCCGCAGGGGGCATCTCTCGGGTGAGCTTGGCCAGCATCGGCTCGAACGGAGGGCGTACGGGGAGGGACACGGCCCGAACCGTAGCTATTGGCTAGATGAGGCGGCGATCGGATGCCCAGCGGGCGAGCTGATGGCGGCTCGACAGCTGAAGCTTGCGCAGAACCGACGAGACGTGGCTCTCGACGGTCTTCGCGGAGATGCCGAGATCGTGTGCGACCTCTTTGTACGCGTAGCCCCGCGCGATGAGGCGAAGCACCTCGCGCTCGCGCGGCGTGAGCTGGTCGAGCTCGGGATCGGCCGCGGGCGGCGCGGCATCGGCGAAGGCGTCGAGCACGAATCCCGCGAGACGCGACGAGAACACCGCGTCGCCACCGCGCACCCGCGCGATCGCGTCGATGAGCTCGTCCGGCGCGATCGTCTTCGTCACGTAACCGCGCGCTCCGGCGCGGATCGTGGCGATCACGTCCTCGGGCGCGTCACTGACCGACAGCGCGAGGAACTGGACGTTGGGATGGGTCCTCACGATTTCGCGGATCACACGGCCGCCTCCGCCGGCGGGCATGTGCACGTCGACCAGGACGACATCGGGCACGCGTTCGCGGATCATCTCGATCGCCGTGTCGACATCGGACGCCGCGCCGACGACGTCGACGACCTCCCCCAGTTCGGCGCGCACGCCGGCAAGAAACAGCTGATGATCGTCGACGAGGAACACACGCGCGCGATCCGTCGTCACGACGGTTCACCGACCTTCGCCAATGGGAGCACCAATTCGACCTCGGTTCCTTCGTTCGCGATCGAGCGCACCTCGGCCCGGCCGCCCGCTCGGGTCATCCGGCCCACGATGGAGTGGCTGATCCCGCCGCGGTCGGCGGGAACCGTGCCGGGGTCGAAACCGCGGCCGCGGTCGCGGACGAAGATCGTGGCCCGGCCCGGCTCGACCTCGAGATACACCGAAACGGCGGCCGCTCCGGAGTGACGGGTCGCGTTCAGGATCGCCTCACGCGCGGCCGCCCGCAACGGCTCGGTTCCCTCGATCCCGCAATCGCGCACGCGCACCACCTCTACCGGCACTCCCTGCTCGGCCTCGATCGAGGCCGCAAGCCCTTCGAGGGCAGCCCCCAGCGACGTGCTCGCGCTCGCGGCCGGGGCATCGGCCCCCAACAGCCACGCGCGCAGCTCGCGTTCCTGCATGCGCGCGAGCCGCACGACTTCGCGCGGTTCGTCAGCGCGTCGCTGCACGAGCGCGAGCGTCTGCAGCACCGAGTCGTGCAGATGGGCCGCGACCTGGGCGCGCTCGTCGGCGCGGATCCGCTCGCGCCGCTCGGTGACGAGCGCGTGCACCAGCCGCGAGACGGCAGGACCGACAACGAGGGCGACGCCGATGACCACCGCGGCGGCCGCGACGAACGCGCCGCGCAGCGCGCGCCACGAGTCGACGCTGACGACGAAGGCGGCAAGTCCGACGACGACGCACGCGGCGCCGGCCGCGATCCGGGCGAGCGCGCCCCTACGGGTACCGACGAGCACCGCGACCGCCTCCGCCGCATCGGGCGGGAGACGCTGCAGGATCTGCCAGTCGGGAAGTTCGGCCGTCGAGCCCGTCGGCACTGTCCGCATCGCGAGCAACGCCAGACCGGCGAGCGCGGCCGCGAGCGGCCAGACGACGACGTCACCGGGCCAGAGGCCGACGGCGCGCACCAGCAGCAGCCCACCGAGCACCACGGCCCCGAACGCCGCGGTCGCCACTGCGTCGCCTCGCGGCGCCTCCCCGCGCTCGGCTCCTTCGGGCGCGCCCGGCATCAACGCCCAGGCCATGCCGTACAGGATCACACCGAAGCCACTCGCGATCGCCAGCACCACGAAGCCGCAGCGCACAACGTTCGGGTCGAGACCGAGCGCGTCGGCCAGACCGGCGGCGACACCCGCCACCATGCGCCCCTCGACGGGCCGCGTGAGGTCGCGGCGACCGAGAACGCGTGGTGCAGGCACACGGAGATGATCGCGCCGCACCCGGTCGCCTGACATCCGGGTCGACGTCAGGGTCATTCCCGATACCGGTCCGATCGCCTCGAGCGCACGCTGGGAGCCATGGACATGAATGCACCTCCGACCGCGCCGCTCCCGCCTCCTCCTACACCGCCTCCGTCCCCGCCATTCGGCCCGCGCCGTCCGCTGCGCCGCGACCGCGCGAACGGAATCCTGGGCGGTGTCGCCGCGGGGATGGCCAAGACGTACGGCCTCGACGTCACGCTCGTGCGCGTCCTGTGGGTCGTCGCCGGTGTCCTCTGGATCGGCGTTCCCGCGTACATCGTCGCATGGATCGCGATCGCGCCCGCCCACGGACCGGCCGAACGCACAACTCGTTCGCGCGACACGGGGATGATCCTCGGCCTGGTGTTGGTGGCCATCGGCATCATCGTCGCGAGCGTCCGCGTACTTCCCCACTTCGACCATTTCGGCGCGCCGCTGCTGTTGATCGGCGGAGGTCTCGCGATCCTCTTCCTGCGCCGCCACGGCGACGACGCCGACGAACCGCGCATCGAGCCGGAGAAGCCGCGCGCGACACCGGAGGAGTTCGCGGCGACCGCCTCCGAGGCGAGCGAGGCCGGAACGACGATCGAACCGCCGACCGCGCCGCTCTCGGCGACAGAGACGACAGAGACGACAGAGACGACGGAGAGGGTCCCGCCCAGCGCGTGGACCCAAACCGCGCCGTGGCCGGCACCGCCACCGCCCCCGGCGCGC
Source organism: Actinomycetota bacterium (assembly GCA_003134555.1). GTDB lineage: Bacteria > Actinomycetota > Acidimicrobiia > IMCC26256 > PALSA-610 > PALSA-610. Next base: position 108,363 of record PLBO01000113.1, on the reverse strand, counting down.
GTCTTCCGCCGCTTCCCGTGGCTCGAACGGCGGCGGCCGCGACGCCGCCCGTTCCTCACCCCGCTCACGCTCAGCGCATTGTTCATCGGCGGGGGAATCGCGAGCCTGCTCCAGGCCACGGGCGCGCTCGAGGTGAACCTCACCGTGGTACTCGCGATCGCCACTTGCGTCGTCGGCGCGGCGCTCGTGACCGCGGCATTCGCGGGGCGGGCGCACATGCTCATCCTCGTCGGCATCGTGCTGCTCGCCGCCACCGCGATCTCGAGCACGATCGACGTGCCCCTGCGCGGCGGCGTCGGCAACCGCCAATATCGACCGCTCCAGGTTTCCGAGCTGCGCGGCCACTACGAGCTCGGCATCGGTGACCTCCAGCTCGACCTACGCGACGTACCGCTCGCGGGTCGCACGACGGTCGTCGACGCACAGACCGGCGTCGGTGCGCTCCGGGTGCTCGTGCCGAGCTCGGTGCGCGTCGAGGTGCACGCGCACGCCGGCGCCGGATCGCTGATGCTGTTCGGGTCGGAGACCGGAGGTTGGCACGAGAACGTGCAGCGATCCGTCGCGGGGAACGGGACGGGCGTACTGCAGCTCAACCTGCGCGTGGGCGCCGGACAGATACGCGTTCGCCGCTTCGAACCGGGCGGCATCGAGACCATCTTGGGAGCAGGATGATGCAACGTCACCGCACCGACTTCGTGGAGCTGCTCTTCGGGCTCGCCTTCCTGGCGACCGGCGGCGGATTCATCGTGCAACAAACCACCAACCGGGCGTTCGACACGGCCTGGGTCGCGGCGCTCGCGCTCGTCACGATCGGATGCGCGTTCCTCGCGGTGACACTCCTCCATCGCCCCCGCCGCGAGGCGGTCGACGAACCGTCGATCGACGCGCTCGACGCGCTGGACAAGTCGGATTCGTGAGCACCTGCGCGGCGGGAAGCGGCGGTTACGGCACGCGGGGATCGGACACGTCGCGCAAGGGGAGCTCGTCGCGGGCACCCGTGGCGCGCACCTTCCGCTCGATCACGCCGCGGCCCACACCCTTCGCACCCACCACGAGCTGGACGGGCATCCCCACGAGGTCGGCATCCGCGAACTTCACGCCCGGGCTCACGTCGCGGTCGTCGAAGAGCACGTCGATCCCCCGCCCTCGCAGCTCTTCGTAGACGCGTTCGGCCTCCGCAGTCACCGACGCGGCCTGCTCACCCCGACCCGGCACGGCGATGAGGTGCACCGCGTAGGGGGCGAGGGCCGCGGGCCACGCGAGACCGTGCTCGTCGTGGTATTCCTCCGCGACCGCGGCGACGACGCGAGAGACCCCGATGCCGTAGCAACCCATCACCATCGGGTGCTGTTCACCCTTCTCGTCCGTGTAACGCGCGTCGAGTGCTTCGCTGAACTTGGTGCCGAGGTTGAAGACGTGGCCGACCTCGATGCCTCGATCGATCGACAGCGGTTCGCCGCAGCGCGGGCACGGATCGCCGCGGACGACGCTGACGATGTCGGCCCACACGTCGACGGCGAAGTCGCGACCCAGAACCATGTTGCGTGCGTGATGGTCGACGCGGTTCGCGCCAGTGACCCACGCCGACCCGGAGCGCACCATCGGATCGGCGACGACGACACTCGCCCCCGAATAGTGCGGGCCGACGTAGCCCTTCGGGAGCTCGGGATGGGCCGTGAAGTCGTCGTCGCCGTAGAGGCGAACCGGCCTCGGCGCGAGCGCCGCGGCGAGCGCGAGCTCGTTGACCTCACGGTCGCCGGGCACGATCGCGAGCCCGAGCTTGCCGTCGACGTCGAACATGATCGACTTCAACAACGTGTTCGGCTCGACCTTCAGGAGGTCGGCGACGCCCGCGATACCAGGCACGTCGGGCGTGTGTACCTCCTCCGTCGGAGGCTGCTCTCCCGCGCCTGCTGTCGGGTCCGCGCCCGCGCCGCGGCGCGCCGCTTCCACGTTGGCCGCGTACTCGCAATTCGGGCACCACACGAAGTCGTCCTCGCCCACCGCGGCGACGGCCATGAACTCGCGGCTCTCCGAACCGCCCATCTCGCCCGAGTCGGCCTCGACCGCGCGGAACGTCAGCGCGCACCGCTCGAACACGCGCTGGTATGCGTCGTACATCTGCCGGTAGCTCGCCCGGAACGCGTCGAGATCGACGTCGAACGAGTACGCGTCTTTCATCAGGAACTCGCGCCCGCGCAACAGACCAAATCGCGGCCGCAGCTCGTCGCGGTACTTCCAGTTGATCTGGTAGAGGGTCACCGGCAGGTCGCGGTACGACCCGTACTCCTGGGCGACGATGCTCGTCACCAACTCCTCCGCCGTCGGCGACAGGCAGTAGCCGGTCTCCTTCCGGTCGTGGAGGCGGAACATCACGGGGCCGTACGCCTTGTCGCGGCCGCTGCGGTCCCAGAGCTCGAGGGGCTGCACGATCGACAGCAGGACCTCTTGGGCGCCGGCCGCGTCCATCTCCTCCCGGACGATCTGTTCGACCTTTCGGAGTACCCGGTAGCCCAGCGGGAGCCACGAATAGATCCCGGCGCTGACCCGGCGGATGTAGCCCGCCCGGACGAGCAAGCGGTGGCTCTCGACCTCGGCGTCGGCGGGGTCGTCGCGCAAGGTACGCAAGAACAGGGAGCTCATCCGCATGGGCGCCGAGGCTACCGGCGGCCTCCGGAGCCGCATGTTCCGTTCCGAGGTGCCGAGGAATGTTGACGGCTGCCGAATGTTGACCACGGTGGTCGGAGAAATTCCCGACCTTGGAACTGGTATTTCACCGTCGAGCGGCGTAGGGTGGATTCATGATTCTGCGGGTAGTGGGCGCTGCGAGCATCTTCATGGGCCGCACGCCGCACGAGGTACGCGACGAGCTCAGTCTCGTCCGCTCCCGCTGACGGCCCCGCTCACCCGCCCCGCCGTCCGTCCTCTTCCGCCCGCCCGTCAGGGAGCCGCCTCATGGCGATCGACGTCCGCGATCTCGCGACCCGCCCGCTCGAACCGATCGTCGCCGAAGAGCTCGACATCTTCGAGCGCACCGTCGCCGATTACCTCGACGGGCGCGTAGACGAGGACACGTTCCGCGTCTTCCGCCTGAACCACGGCGTCTACGGCCAGCGCCAGGGTGGGCACGCGCAGATGCTGCGGATCAAGATCCCGCACGGTCGCATCACGGCCGAACAGCTCGACACGTTCGCGTACATCTCCGACAACTATTCGCGGGGCTGGGGTCATCTCACGACGCGTCAGAACGTGCAGTTCCACTTCATCCCGTTGGAGCAATCGCCCGAGATCCTTCGACTCATGGCGTCGGTCGGGCTGACGTCGAGGGAGGCGTGCGGCGACACTGTTCGCAACGTCATGGGCTGCCACCTCGCCGGCGCGTGCCCGCAGGAGGTTCTCGACATCACACCGTGGGCGCAGGCGACGACCGACTTCCTGCTCCGGCACCCGTACGGGCAACGGCTGCCCCGGAAGTTCAAGATCAACTTCTCGGGATGCGCGACCGACTGCGGCCAGGCGATGTTCAACGACGTCGGTGTGGTCGCAACCACGCGCACTCTCCCCGACGGCACCACCGAGGCCGGTTTCCGGGTGTTCATCGCCGGCGGGCTCGGCGCCAACCCGCATCCCGCCCAGGCCCTCGAGGAGTTCACGCCCCGCGAAGAGCTGTTGCCGACCATCTACTCGTGCCTGCGCACCTTCGACCACTACGGCAACCGCGACAACAAGATCCGTGCGCGCATGAAGTGGCTCGTCGACTCGATGGGAATCGACGAGCTCCGTGAGCGCATCTTCCGCGAACGCAAGTTCCTGCGCGGCGCACGCGACTGGCCGTGGGGCATTCCGGAGCAGGTGCGCGCGGTCGGAGACGCGCCCGCCGGCGGAACGCCGACGGCCACGAAGGTCGGTGCCGCGCACGTTCCCGTCAAGCTCCTCTCGAGCGACCCGTACGACCGCTGGCAGGAAGCGAACGTCGTGCGCGGCGTCGCGCGGGGCACGGTGAGCGCGGTCGCGTACTCGCGGCTCGGCGACATCACCGCCGATCAGTTCCGCGCCCTCGCCGACATCCAGCGCGACCTCGGGCTCGACATTCGCATCACGAACCGCCAGAACCTCGCACTGCGCGACCTGAGCGAGGCCGACCTCCGCCCGCTCTACGACCGCTTGAGCGACATCGGGATGGCGCAGGCGGGCGCGGAGCTCGCCCGCGACGTCGTCTCGTGCCCGGGCGCCGACACCTGCAACCTCGCGGTGACGCAGTCGCGCGGCCTGGCCGCCGCGGTCGGCGATGCGCTCGAGGAAGCCGGCCTGGCCGAGGTTCCGGGCGTGCGCGTGAACATCTCGGGCTGCACCAACAGTTGCGGCCAGCACCACGTCTCCGACATCGGCTTCTTCGGGCTCGAGCGCCGGGCGCACGGACGCGCGGCACCGGGATACCAGATGCTCCTCGGTGGGCACCTGGCCGAGACCGAGGTCGAGTTCGGCGACAAGGCCACCAAGGTTCCCGCCAAGAGCGCTCCGGAAGCGGTCGTGCGGGTCGTCCGGCGCTTCAACGAGGAGCGACAGTCGGGCGAGATGTTCCAGACGTGGCTCGCGCGTTCGGGTGGTGCCAAAGGCGTGGGTGGCACGCTCGCCGATCTCGACCAGTTCCCCGCACCCGACGTCGGCCCCGAGTTCTACGTCGACTACGACGAAACCGGTCCCTATGTCGCCGAAGTAGGCGACGGGGAGTGCGCGGCGACATGAGCCTTCTGGATCCTGTGACCGTCGATCGGCCGTTGGTAGACGTCGACCTGGCGGAGCTCGCCGCCGTGTCGGCCGAGCTCGAACGCAAGCCCGCGTCGAGCGCCATCAAGTGGGCGTGGGAACGCTACGGCACCGATGTCGTGCTTGCGGCCTCGTTCCAGGATTGCGTTCTCGTCGACGTCGCGGCCAAAGCCGCGCCCGGCATCGAGGTCGTGTTCCTCGACACGCAGTACCACTTCGCAGAGACGCTCTGGTACGTCGAACGCGTGCGCGAGCGCTACGACCTCAACCTCACCGTGATGCAGCCCCTCGTATCTCCGGACGACCTCTGGCAGACCGACCAGGACGAGTGCTGCGCGATGCGCAAGGTGGAGCCTCTGGCCCGCGCCCTCCGGGGCAAGCAGGCGTGGATGACGGGTTTGCGCCGAGCCGAGTCGCCGACACGCACAAATGCCCCGATTGCGCATCTCGACGTCGGCCGCGGGATCGTCAAGGTCAACCCGCTCGCGACCTGGACCGACGCCGACATCGCCGCTTACAAGCACGATCACGAGCTCCTCGAACACCCCCTCGCGTCCCAGGGCTACCCCTCCATCGGGTGCTGGCCGTGCACGCGTCGGGTGGCCCCCGGCGAAGACCCCCGTTCCGGACGCTGGTCCGGACAAGGCAAAATGGAGTGCGGACTTCACGGGTGGCCCGGGGCCTGACCCACGACAGAAAGCAAACGATGCATCGGCTGATCTCTCATCTCGACGCGCTCGAATCGGAGTCGATCCATCTCCTGCGCGAGGTGGCGGCCGAGTTCGAACGGCCGGTCCTGCTCTTCTCGGGCGGCAAGGACAGCGTCGTGATGCTGCACATCGCCAAGAAGGCCTTCTGGCCCGCACGGCTGCCGTTCCCGGTCATGCACATCGACACCGGCCACAACTTTCCCGAGGTCATCGAGTTTCGCGACTCGTCCGTCGAGAGGCTCGACGTCAACCTCGTCGTCGCTTCAGTACAAGCGTCGATCGACACGGGCCGGGTCGTCGAGGAGACGGGGCCGCGCGCGTCGCGTAACCGCCTGCAGACCACAACGCTCCTCGACGCGGTCGAACAGCACGGGTTCGACGCCGTGATGGGTGGCGCCCGCCGCGACGAGGAGAAGGCGCGCGCGAAGGAGCGCTTCTTCTCGTTTCGCGACGAGTTCGGTCAATGGGACCCGAAGAACCAGCGTCCCGAGATCTGGTCGCTCTACAACGGACGGCACCGCAAGGGTGAGCACATTCGCGTGTTCCCGCTCTCGAACTGGACCGAGCTCGACATCTGGCAGTACATCGCCGACGAGGAGATCGAGCTTCCCTCCATCTACTACGCACACCGGCGCAACGTGTTCCGGCGCGACAGCATGCTGATGGCAGTGACCGAATTCCTGCGGCCGGGCGAGGGCGAGGAGGTCTTCGAGGCAACGGTGCGCTACCGCACGGTCGGCGACGCAACGTGCACCGCAGCCGTCGCGTCGACCGCGGCCTCGATCGCCGACGTGATCGCCGAAGTCGCGGCGTCTCGCGTCACCGAACGCGGCGCGACCCGCGCCGACGACAAGTTCTCGGAAGCCGCGATGGAAGATCGCAAGCGGGAGGGATACTTCTAGTGGAGCTCTTGCGATTCGCGACCGCAGGCTCGGTCGACGACGGCAAGTCGACGCTCATCGGTCGCCTGCTGTACGACTCGAAACAGATCTTCGAGGACACCCTCGAGGCGCTGGAACACTCGACGATGCTCCGCGGCGAGGAAGGGATGAACCTCGCCCTCTTGACCGACGGACTTCGGGCCGAGCGCGAGCAGGGCATCACGATCGACGTCGCGTACCGCTACTTCGCGACGCCGCGTCGCAAGTTCATCATCGCCGACACGCCGGGGCACGTGCAGTACACGCGCAACATGGTGACGGGCGCGTCGACGGCCGACCTCGCGCTGATCCTGGTCGACGCGCGCAAGGGCATCATCGAACAGTCACGCCGGCACGCGTTCCTCGCGTCGCTGCTCGGCGTGCCCCACCTCGTGCTGTGCGTCAACAAGATGGACCTCGTCGACTACGACCAGGCGGTCTTCGAGCGCATCAAGACCGAGTTCCGCGATTTCGCGGCCAAGCTCGACGTGCGCGACCTCCAGTTCGTCCCGATGTCGGCGCTGAACGGCGACAACGTCGTCGACCGGTCGGCGAACACGCCGTGGTACGAGGGCACGTCGCTGCTGCACCACCTCGAAGAGGTGCACATCGCCTCCGACCGCAACCTCATCGACTGCCGCTTCCCGGTGCAGTACGTGATCCGGCCTCGCGACGACAAGCACCACGACTACCGCGGCTACGCGGGTCAGGTCGCGAGCGGCTCCTACAAGGTCGGTGACGACGTGGTCGTGCTGCCCTCGGGATTCGCGTCGAGGATCGCGTCGATCGACACCGCCGACGGGCCGGTCGAAGAAGCGGTGCCGCCGATGTCGGTAACGATCCGGCTCGCCGACGACCTCGACGTCAGCCGGGGCGACATGATCTGCCGGCCCAACAACCAGCCGAACATCGCCCAGGACGTCGACGCGATGCTGTGCTGGTTCGGAGAGCGCGCGGCGCTCAAGCCCGGCGGCAAGTACGCGCTGAAGCAAACGTCGAAGTGGACGCGGGCACTGGTGAAGGACCTGCACTACCGACTCGACGTCAACACGCTGCACCGGAACGAGGATGCCGACTCGCTCTCGCTCAACGAGATCGGGCGGGTGACGCTGCGTACGACCGTGCCACTGTTCTTCGACGACTACCGGCGCAACCGCGCGACGGGCTCGTTCATCCTCGTCGACGAAGCGAGCAACGACACCCTCGCCGCGGGAATGATCCTGTAACAACCAGGATCACCGGTCACAATGGGGTCGTGGTTCACGACATCGCGGCGGCAGGCTTCAACGACCCCGGCGACTACGAAGCCGCGCGGCCGACGTACCCGCCGGAAGCGGTCGCGTGGTTCGTCGAGAACCTCCGCCTCACAGCCGGCCGCCGCGTCGCCGACGTGGCCGCCGGCACGGGCAAGCTGACACGGTTGCTCGCCCCGACCGGGGCCGAGCTGCTCGCGGTCGAGCCCGTCCCGGGAATGCGCGCGACGTTCCGTCGCCTCCTGCCCGAGGTGCCGCTCGTCGCCGCTACGGCAGAAGCGATGCCGTTCACCGCGGCATCGCTCGACGCGATCACGGTCGCCCAGGCGTGGCACTGGTTCGACCACGACCGCGCGACCGCCGAAGCCGCGCGCGTGCTGCGATCCGGCGGCCGGCTCGGGCTCGTCTGGAACGCGCGCGATCGCACCGAGCCTTGGGTCGACGAAGTGTGGTCGATCATGGACCGTGTCGAAAAGCACGCGCCGTGGCGCGACCACGAAAATTGGCGCGACAGCGCGACGAGCGCCATGCCGGGGTTCGGCGAGCTGCACGACGCCCAGTTCCGCCACACGCAGCGGATCACCCGCGAAGGCGTCGTCCAACGGGTCGCCTCCGTCAGCCACGTTGCGGTGCTGCCGGAGCCCGAGCAGGCCAAGGTTCTGGCCGAGGTACGCGACGTGCTGACGACCCATCCGGCCGTCCGGGGCCGCAAAACGGTCGAAATTCCCTACCGCGTCGACTGTTTCTGGGTAGAGCGGGTCTGAAGAACGGCCGACGAACTGACGAATGTGTCAGCATGGACCCCGGGCGGACAGCATGGAGGGGGGAGCCCAGGTGACGGCGTCGATAGACCTGCCGCAACACCACGCCTCGCTGGCGCGCCTCCCGTTCGGTCGTCGCATCGAGCTACCCGACCGAGGCACGACGTTCGTCCGCCAGATCGCCGGACCGCCCGGCGCGCCGACTCTTCTCCTTTTGCACGGCTGGGTCGCGAGCGCCGGCCTCAACTGGTTCCAGGCATTCGAGCCCCTGAGCGCGCACTTCAACGTGGTCGCACCCGACCTGCGCGGCCACGCGCGGGGCCTGCGGACGCCGAAGATCTTCCGGCTCGCCGATTGCGCCGACGACTGCGCCGCGACGCTCGTGGAGCTCGACAGCGGCCCCGTCATCGCAGTGGGTTATTCGATGGGCGGGCCGGTCGCGCAATTGATGTGGCGCCGGCACCGCGATCTCGTCGACGGTCTCGTCCTGTGCGCGACGAGCGCGGGCTTCGTGCCGCACCGACTCATGCGCAACGCGTACCAGGCCGCCATGCTGGGCGCGACCGCGATGGCGCGGCTCGCGTGGCCGTCGCGTCTGCTCCCACCCGTACCGATGGTGAGCATGCATCCCGCGACCATGCCGGCTTGGGCGGCCGCGGAGATGCGCAGACACGACTGGCGCATGATCATCGAGGCCGGTCACTCGATCAGCACGTACAGCGCGCACCGCTGGATCGGCGAGGTCGACGTACCGACGGCGATCGTCTGCACGACCGAAGACCGCGGGGTGTCGCCGTCGTTACAGCTCGCGACTGCTGAGGCAATCCGCGGCGCGACCGTGCATTCAGTCGCCGACGGGCATCTCGCCTGTGCCAACGCGCGCTTCGTCGATCCGCTGCTCGAAGCCTGCCTCGACGTCGCCGGCCGCACCCGCTGACCCTGCGCCCGTCTCACCCGCACGAGCGGCAACCACCTCCGCCCACCATGCGGGTCGCTCGCGGCGTGCCCACTGCTCGGGCACCCAGCCGCGCACCATGGAACGCAACGAGTCGAAATCGGCCAGCGCGAACATGATGTGGCCGACGATGACGAAGATCAGTGCGATGAAGATCCAGTCGTGCACGAACGTGGCGCCGGTTCGGATGCTGTCGGGGAACGGCTGAAACCACCGCATGATCGCGCCGGTCGCCAGCATGAGGACGATCGATGCGCCGACGAACACCGCGTTCAACTTCTGACCGGGATTGAACTTGCCGAGTTGCCCGGACGCACGAGTGCGGCGCGACCACCACCGCCGGTCGGCGGCCGTCCAGCGGTTGAATCGTGAGATATCGCGGCGCAGCTGACGACCCGACGGCATCAGGAGCCCGATGAGCAGCGGGAGCGGGAGCAACAGTCCGGCGAACACGTGGATCGTCTTCACCGTGTGACGATGCGCGACGATCGTCGACAGCGGGCCGGCGTAGAGCGACGCGCCCGTGAGCAGCAGCACGAGGAACAACGTCGCGTTGCACCAGTGCACGACGCGTTCCAAACGGTCGAAGCGCGGGAACGGCTTGCTCCTTGCGCTCACGCCGACGTGGGTTGATCGTCGCGGCCGTTGCTCTGCCCGACCCACCCGTCGACGTCGTATCCTCCGTCCTCCCAGTAGCCCGGGATCACGCGATCGACGACCTCGATGCCGTCGAGCCACTTGCACGACTTGTAGCCGTACATCGGGGCGACGTACAGGCGCGCCGGACCACCATGGTCACTGCTGAGCGGCTTACCCTCGAGGTCGTACGCGACGATGACGTCCGGGCGGCGCGCCTGCTCGAGCGTGAGGCTCTCCGTGTAGACACCGTCGAACGACGTGAAACGCAATGCCGTCGCAGCCGGATGCACACCGGCCTTGTCGAGCAGGTCGGCCAGCCGCACGCCGGTCCAGTGGGTGTTGCGCACGCGCCAGCCGGTGACGCATTGGAAGTCCTTGGTCAGCATCGTCGGCGGCATTGCGCGCAACTCGTCGTAGGTCAGCGTGAAGGGGCGCTGCACGAGACCTTCTACGGTGAGCCGGTAGTCCTGCGGCGCGCGATTCGGGAATTTGTCGGTGACCGTATAGAAGCGGAAGTGCTCTCCGATGGGCAGCAGCGACAGTGACTTCGGCGAATGTTTCGCGAGGTAGTCCTCTACCTTCGAGCCGAACAACACGCCCAGGGCGCCCGCACCGACGAGCCCGAGAAACACCCGACGCCCGATCGGAGAACTTGTATCGGTCACGGGCTCAGGATACGGCGTCGGGGTAGCTCCGAGATGCGCGCCCACGGCATGCGGTCGTCACTCCGCGATCTCGCGGATCTTCTGAATTCGCTCAGCCGAATGGTTGGCGTCGACGCCTTGGATTTGCAACAGCTCGTCGCGCGTCGCGTCGGCGATCGCGGCCGCGTTCGGATCGGCCGCGGCGAGTCGCGCTTCGATGCCCTCCGCCATGATGCGCTCGGCCTCGTCGATCAGCGCCGCCACCATCTCCGCTTCGGGCACCACGCGCACGACCTGACCCTTCACGAAAAGGTGGCCCTTACCGCGTCCGGCGGCGATTCCGAGATCGGCTTCGCGCGCCTCGCCGGGTCCGTTCACCACGCATCCCATCACCGCGACCTGCAACGGGATGCTGCGCGCCTCGAGGGCGGCTTGCGCTTCGGTGGCCACGCGGATCACGTCGACCTCCGCGCGCCCGCACGAAGGGCACGCGATCAAGTCGAGTCCCTTACGTTCCCGCAGCCCCATCGCCTCGAGCAGCGTGCGGCCCGTCTTCGCCTCCTCGACCGGATCGGCGGTGAGCGAGAAGCGGATCGTGTCGCCGATGCCTTCCGCGAGCAACGTGGCGATACCCGCCACGCCCTTGATGAGACCGTGCGGCATGACGCCCGCCTCGGTGACCCCGAGATGAAGAGGATGGTCGGTCGTCTCCGACAACAACCGGTACGCGTCGATCATCAACGGCACGCTCGACGCCTTCACCGAGATCTTGACGTCGTCGAAGTCGACCTCGCGGAACAGATCGAGCTCGTGCATCGCCGACGCGACCATTGCTTCGGCAGTGATGCCGCCGTGCCGCTCCGCCATGGCCGGATCGAGTGAGCCCGCGTTCACGCCGATGCGGATCGGGACGCCGCGCGCCTTGGCCTCGGCCGCGACCAGCTTGATGTGCTCCGGCTTGCGGATGTTGCCCGGATTCAGACGGAGCGCGTGCACGCCGGCTTCGAGCGCGCCGAGCGCGAGCTTGTGCTGGAAGTGGATGTCGGCGACGATCGGAACCGGCGAGCGGGGCACGATCTGCGCAAGCGCCTCGGCCGCCGCTTCCTCGTTGCACGTGCACCGCACGATGTCGCAACCGGCAGCGGCGAGGGCGTAGATCTGCGCCAGCGTGCCGTCGACATCGGCCGTCTTCGTGGTGGTCATCGACTGGATCGACACGGGCGCGTCGCCGCCGACAGGTACCCGGCCGACCATCACCTGGCGGGTTCGGCGACGAGGAATCACCCGGCCAGCCTACGGCGGGCGCGGGGCCGCGACGGATCGACGCACCAAAGCTTCATATCCGTACCGCGAGCCGGACGCGGGCTCAGAACGGGTTCGCGACGGGATGGGTGATGTCGAGGAAGAGGCTCGACAAGAAGATGAACCCGAGCACCGCAACCACCGCGACGGTGATCGGCAGGAGCTTGGCCGCGTCGACCTGGACCCGGCGCCGCCGGACCGTCGACGCGACCTTCTCGTAGAGCGCGATCGCAATGTGCCCGCCGTCGAAGGGAAGGAGCGGGAGCAGGTTGAACAGCCCGACGAAGACGTTGATCGCGATCAGGAGCCCGAACACGCTTACCCAGCCCGCCTTCACCGCGTCGCTCGCGAGCGCGCCCACGCCCGCCGGCGAGACGAATCGTTTCGACTGATCGACGTTGCTGCTGGTGTCGCCGGAAAGTATGCGGAAGTAGTTCGAGATCCCGGCTGGCGAGAACATGCTGCCGATCGCCTTGATCGACTGCCAGCCGATATCGGCGACCTGCCGTGGAGCCTGCACGACCGACGTGACGAATCCCGGGCGCGGAACCACAGTGCGCGGCGTCACGCCCGCGACGAGCCGCTTCAAGCTCGGGTCGGCGCTCTCCTGCAGCTTCACGGGAACCGTGAGCTGCTCGCTACCGCGACGCACGACGAAACGCACGATGTCGCCGACGTGCGCGGGATGCCCCGGCGGGTTGATGAGTTGTTGCACCTGCAGCCATTCGTTGACCGTCTGACTGTTGACGGCGACGATCGTGTCGCCGGGTCGGAGTCCGGCCGCAGCCGCACCCTGAGTCGTGTCGGCCAAGGTCAACACCGGGTGGGCGCTGCGGTAGTCGCCCGCGAAGAAAAGCACGGCGAACATCAAGATGATGGCGATGACGAAATGCACGGCCGGCCCGGCCGCGGCGACGAGCATCTTCGCGCTCGTACGTTTGTTGCGATAGGCGCGCGGTTCGTCCTCGGTAGCAACCTCCTCGAGGTTGGTCATCCCGATGATGCGGCAGTAGCCGCCGAGGGGAACGGCCTTGACGCCGTACTCCGTCTCCCCCCGCTTGGTCGACCACAGCCGAGGACCGAAGCCCACGAAGAACTCGGTGACCTTCATGCCCGACCGCTTGGCCGCGACGAGGTGGCCGAACTCGTGCAGCATGATCATCACGAACAGCGCGACGATCACCGCGACCACCGCGGTCTGCGTCGGGAACAGCACCGCGCCGATGACGAGGGCGACCAGCACCACACCCGTGAGCGCGAAGGTCCGGACCGGGTCGACGTCGATGTCCTCGAACGGATCGCTGGCCCTCACACGGCACCCCTGGTCAGAGCCCTGACCGAGGCCCGCTCGCGGGCGCGGCGGTCGGCTTCGAGCACGTCGCCAATCTCATCGGCGGTTCCGGCGCCTTCGCTCAGCACTTCCTCGACGACGGCGGCGATCTCGGTCCACGCGATTCGACCGCCGAGGAACGCGTCGACCGCCACCTCGTTGGCAGCCGAGAGGATCGCCGGCGCGGTGCCTCCGACCCGTCCGGCCTCGTAGGCCAGCGCGAGGCACCGGAACGTCGCGAGATCGGGCACCTCGAAGTCGAGCCGCCCGAGGGTCGACCAGTCGATCGCGCCGTACGGTTCCGGCAGCCGGTTGGGCGCGCCCAGCGCGAGCGCGATCGGAAGGCGCATGTCGGGCATCGACAGCTGCGCGATCGTCGCGCCGTCGCAGAACTCGACCATGCTGTGCACCACCGACTGGGGGTGCACCACCACATCGATCCGGTCGAACCCGACTCCGAAGAGCTCGTGCGCCTCGATCACCTCGAGCCCCTTGTTCATCAGGGTGGAGCTGTCGATGGTGATCTTGGCGCCCATGTTCCACGTGGGGTGCGCGAGCGCATCGGCGATCGTGACCTCACGGAGTTGTTCGCGGGTCCGGCCACGGAAGGGTCCGCCGCTGGCCGTCAGCACGATGCGACCGACCTCGGACGCCCGACCGGCGCGCAGGCACTGCCAGACCGCCGAATGCTCGGAGTCGACGGGAACGATCTCGCCGCCGCCGGCGGCGCGCGCCTTCGCGACGACGGGTCCGGCCGCGATGAGACTCTCCTTGTTCGCGAGCGCGAGTCGCTTCCCGTTTTGCAGCGCGGCGAGAGTCGCGGGCAGTCCGGCGAACCCGACGACGGCGTTGAGCACGACGTCGACCGACTCGAGCGACGCGAGCTCTGCGAGCACCTCCGGCTCGTCGGCACACGCGCGTGCCATATCGGCCGGGACGTCGAACTCGGCCGCCTGGCGCGCGAGCAGCTCAGTGTTGCGGCCGGCTGCGAGTGCGACGACCCGGTACTCGTCGCGGTGATGCGACAGGACGTCGAGCGCCTGCGTGCCGATCGATCCGGTCGATCCGAGGATGACAACGCCGCGCGTCACGCCCGCGAGGTTAGGGCCGATTTCGTTCAGCCCAACTTCAGGGCGACGGCGAGGTAGTAGGCGATCGGCAGGCAGAACAGGAGGCCGTCGAAACGATCGAGCACACCACCGTGGCCGGGAAGCAGCGTTCCGAAGTCCTTGAGGCCGAGGTCGCGCTTGATCATCGACTCACACAGATCTCCGAGGAATGCACCACCGGCGACCAACAAACCCAGCAACAAGCCGCCGTAGTGGTGGTTCCAGGGCGTGATCTGACCCACGACGACCCAACCCAGGAACAGCGACGCGGCCATACCCGCGACAGTTCCCTGCACGCTCTTGTTCGGCGAGATCTTCGGCGCGATCGGTGTGCGCCCGAACTGCGACCCGACGAAGAACCCGACTACGTCGTAGGCGATGGTGCAGATTGCGACGCCGACGATGAGTCCGACGCCGTCGCGCGCCGCGAGCAGCAAGCCGGCGAACCCACCGAGGCCGCCGATGTACGCGAACCCGAGCACGGTCGTGGCGACGCCGAGGAGCGGGCGTCCGGGCGTCACCTCCCACAGGAACCACAGCATCGCGATCACGACGACGAGCGCGAAGTAGATCGGATACGCGCCGACTCCATAGTGCTTCACCGCGATCGGAAGGCTGCCGCTCGCGAGGAGCACGATTGGGGTCGCCGACCGCAGGCCCTTCGTGCGCAGCGCGTTGCAGAATTCGATCGACGCGATGGCGATGATCACTGCCGCGAGCAGTGCGGTCGTGGTGCGGCCTTGGACGAAGCACACCAACGCGAGGATCACGATCGTCGCGGCAGTCATGATCGCGGTCGGCAGGTCGCGCGCCGGCGCCGCGTTCCCGTTCGTGGGATCGGGCTCGGGGGGCGCCGGGCGCCGCGCGGGGCGCTCCTGGCCCGCGGTGGCCGGCGCGGTCGCGGGAGCCGCGCTGCGGTCCGCCCGAAGGGAACGGGGCACCCGCCGGCGGCGCTGCGCGAGCGCCTCCGCGAATTCGGCCTCCTCGTCGACGGGCTCGGCCTCGGAGAGCGCGCCGAGTCGCTCGTGCTCGCCGCTCATGTCTTCGCCGAAGTCGGCCTCGGCCCAATCGGAGCCTTCGGCCCGAAAGCGTGGCGAGCTCCCGGCGACCTGCGCCCAGGCCCCGAGCTCGTCGCTGATCGGTTGCTCTCCGGTGTCGTCCGCAAAGATCGCCGGAACGGCACCCGTCGGCGGCTCGGTCCAGTGCGGCAGCGGGGGCATCTCGCCACCCGGCGGTTCCGAGGCCGGCGGGCCGTCACCGGACGCGTCCTCGTCGTGCTCATCGCCTTGCTCATCGCCTTGCTCATCGCCTTGCTCATCGCCTTGCTCATCGTCGTCGTCGGCTTCGGCGCTTGCTGGCTCGTCTGGCGCACCGGTGACGATCGGGACCGTGGCCCGATGCGTGAAGCTCTGCCGGGGTTCAGGCTCGTCGGGCGGGATCACCGGGGGGTCGAAGGCATCGCGATCTTCGTCACGGATGACGGGCGTCTCTTTCGCGCCGAGGATCCGGACACCCTCGACGGGCATCGCGGTGGCACGGTCGGATTCGTTGCGGTCCCTCACGTCATCCTCCCAGGGGGCTCAGCCAGGCTAGGGGCTCGTCCTCGCGGCTCGCATGTCGACCGCCGCAACCCGCCCAGAGGCGAGCGATCACACCTCGAGCAGTTCTTTTTCCTTGTGACCGACCAGCGTGTCGATCTCGGCGACCACCTCGTGGGTGAGCTTCTCAAGCTCCTTTTCGATACGGGCCAGCTCGTCGTCGGAGATCTCGCCGTCCTTGGCCTGATGCTCGAGCTCCTGGCGGATACTGCGCCGGACGTTGCGCACCCCCACCCGGCCCTCTTCCGCCAGCTTCTTGACGACCTTCACGAGCTCCTTGCGCCGCTCGGTCGTGAGCTCGGGAAACGTGAGGCGGATCACCGCACCGTCGTTGCTCGGATTCACGCCGAGGTCGCTGGTCTGAATGGCCTTCTCGATCGCCTTCAGCGCGCCCTTGTCGTAGGGCGCGACGACCAGCACCCGCGCCTCGGGAACGGAAAACCCGGCGAGCTGCTGGAGGGGTACCTCGGAGCCGTAGTAGTCGACCCGAAGCTTCTCGACGAGAGCCGGCGTGGCCCGGCCGGTGCGGACGCTGCCGAATTGATCCTGCAGATGAACGACCACCTTGTGCATCTTGTCCTTCGCCTCGTCGACCTTGGCGGAGGTCACTTGGCCTCCTTGGGATGCACGAGCGTGCCGATCTGTTCGCCGGTCAGCGCCTTGGTGATGTTGCCCGGTTGCATCACATCGAACACGATGATCGGCAACGAGTTGTCCATGCAGAACGTGATGGCGGTCGAGTCCATGACCTGCAAGCCGCGCGCCAGCACGTCGAAGTGGCTCAGCTTCTCGATCTTCACCGCATCGGGATTGGTGCGCGGGTCGGCTGAGTAGACCCCGTCGACGCCCGAGTGCGTGCCTTTCAATACGGCCTCCGCGCCGATCTCCGCGGCCCGCAGGGCAGCCGTCGTGTCGGTCGTGAAGTAGGGATTGCCGTTGCCGGCGGCGAAGATCACGAGCCGCCCCTTTTCGAGATGGCGAATCGCCCGCAACGGGATGTACGGCTCGGCGACCTGCGCCATCGTGATCGCGGTCTGCACCCGCGTCGGCTGACCGAGCGACTCGAGCGCGTCCTGTAGCGCGAGCGCGTTGATGACCGTGGCGAGCATTCCCATGTAGTCGGCGCGGGCGCGGTCCATGCCTCTCGTCGCACCGGTGAGACCGCGGAAGATGTTTCCGCCGCCGACGACGATCGCGATCTCGACGCCCAGATCGGCACGCGCCTTCGTGACTTCCTCGGCGATGCGCTGGACGACAACGGCGTCGATACCGAACCCGATCGTCTGGTCGGCGAAGGCCTCACCCGAAAGCTTCAGCACGACCCGGTGGTACCCGCTCCTGGTCATCGGCAACTCCTCTCGTGCGGGATCCTGCGGATCTGCGGTCGGCGGCCTCGCGGACGGGCTATTCCTCGCCGATCTTGACCCGTGCGAACCCGCGGACGTGCGCCTCCGGCCCGAGCGACTTCACGACCGAGTCGATCGTCTGCTTGTTGTCCTTGACGAACGACTGCTCGATGAGGACGACCGTCTTGTAGAAGCCGTTCATCTTGCCCTCGTTGATCTTCGGCCAGGCCTGCTCGGGCTTGCCCTCTTCACGCGTCTGGGCCTCGTAGATGTCGCGCTCGCGCGCGACCACTTCGGCCGGGACCTCGTCGCGCGTGACATAGCGCGGCCCGGCGCTCGCGATGTGAAGCGCAACGTCGTGCGCGACCTCGCGTGCTCGTTTGTCGCCGCGGTCGACCCCGCCGAGCTCGATCAGCACGCCCACAGTGCCCCGGTCGTTCTGAATGTGCTTGTAGCCGTCGAGCAGACCGTCTGTGGTCGCGAAACGGAAGACGCGACCGAGCTCGATCTTCTCGCCGAGCGTGCCGGAGAGGCCCTTGACGTAGTCGTCGACGGTTTCACCGTCGATCTTCTTCGCGCCGACGTCGGTGTCGCCTTCGTCGACGACGAGCCGCGTGAGCGCGGCGAGCGCCCGGCCGAATACCTCACCTTTGGCGACGAAGTCGGTCTCGCAGTTCAGCTCCACAACCGCGCCGACGTCGGCGGTGACGAGTACCTCGACCGCGCCCTGGTCGGCGGCGCGACCTTCGCGCTTGGCCGCACCCGCGATTCCCTTTTCCCGCAGCCAGTCCTTGGCGCGCTCGAAGTCGCCGTCGTTCTCGAGCAGCGCCCGCTTGCAGTCCATCATCCCGGCGCCGGTCACCTTGCGGAGCGCCGCGACGTCCTTGGCGGATACGTCGGCCATGATCAGCCCTCCCCGCTCTCGTCGGCCGCGGTCGCATCCGGCCCGGTCTCGGGCTCGGCGGGTTCGGGGGCCGCCTCCGCGGTCGCGACGGCGGACGAAGCCGACTCGGATGCCTCTTCGGTTGCCGCCGTCGCAGGACCCGACTTGGCCGCATCCTTCGCCACGCGGGCCCGTTCCTCGATCTCACGCTGCTTCGCGGCGGCCGCGTCGCGGGCTTCGGATTGGCGGCGGTCGAACTCAGCCTGCTCCTCGGACGTCCGCTGCGGCTTGGCGGGCGCGGCGGGCGCGACCTCTTCGGAACGCGTTCCGGGACGCGCGCCGCGACGGCGCGCGATCTCGCGCCCTTCGGTGACGGCATCGGCGATCACGCGACACATGAGCTGCGCGGAACGGATGGCGTCGTCGTTGCCCGGGATCACGTAATCGATGATGTCGGGATCGCAGTTCGTGTCGACGACCGCGACGACGGGGATCCGCAGGCGGTTCGCCTCGGTGACCGCGATGTGTTCCTTCTTGGTATCGATGATGAACACGACCGACGGGATCTTCTCGAGGTTCTTGATACCGCCGAGGTTGCGCTCGAGCTTGGCGAGGTCGCGACGGATCTTCAGGCCTTCCTTCTTCGACATCAGATCGACCTCACCGGAGTCGACCTGACGCTGGAACTCGCGCAGCTTCGCGACGCGCGAGTGCACCGTTTGGAAGTTGGTGAGCATGCCGCCGAGCCAGCGGAAGTTGACGTACGGCATTCCGCACGCGTTCGCTGCGTTCTCGATCGGTTCCTGCGCCTGCTTCTTCGTGCCGACGAAGAGCACGATTCCGCCGTTCGCGACGTTCTCGCGCACGAACCGGTAAGCACCGTCGATGCGATCCAGCGTCTGGTGCAGATCGACGATGTAGATGCCGTTGCGCTCCCCGAAGATGAAACGGCGCATCTTCGGATTCCAGCGCCGGGTCTGGTGACCGAAGTGGACTCCGGCCTCCAATAGCTGCTTCATGCTCACGACGGCCACGGCCGCGCCTCCCCTAGGTTTGATCTACCGCCCGCGCGAGCACCGATCGATCGAAAATCGTCGGCACCACCTTGGGATCACGGGCGTGCGAATGGATGATTGACGCCGCCGGATCGGTCCGGAAGCGACTCCAGTGTAGCGGCCCGCGTTGTGGTTCATCCCGTGCGAAATCCGAGCCGGCCGAGTACGGGGCGAGGTGCACCCGTGCCGGGAGGCCGCCCGGCGCGAAGAGCCGCATCGGATCGACGTACGCGTCTCCTATCCGCAGCCCGAGATGCAGAACGTGGCCGTCGTGGTGCTCACCTCGACCACCCGTGGTTCCCAGCACGGCGCCGCGCCCGACCCGCTCACCTCGGTGCACGCGAATCCCGGCGAGGAACGAGTACGAGGTCCGGAGGCCGCCGGCATGCCGGACGACGACGTGAAGGACGCCCGCGACGGCCCCGGCGAACACGACCGTGCCCGCGCCCGCGGCGCGCACCGGCGTTCCCGGAAGGGCCGAGAAATCGACTCCCAGGTGCCCGCGCCCGTAACGGGTCACCGGCGGGCCGAACGGATGCACGACCCGTCCGGCGACGGGGCGCCGCCAGACCCCGATAGCCGACGCCGGGGCCGGCCCGACCGCGAGGGAACCGACGATTGCCAAGGCGACGAGCGTCGCGGCGGTGAGTCTGCGCATCGCGGCGAAGGTACGCGTGACCGCCCGGGTGATCGTCAGCGCGGAACGGGTGTGCAGCGAAATCGTCGCCCGGCGACGGGTTCCGTGCAGGGCCGCGGCGCGATGGTCAGGTGACGATGCCGCGCTCGGGCAGCGGTTCCGAAAGTCGCGAGCGCAACTGGAAGATCGCCTTCGTGTGGATCTGGCACACGCGGCTCTCGGTGACTCCGAGCACGTTGCCGATCTCGGCGAGGGTCAAGCCCTCGTAGTAGTAGAGAGTGAGCACGAGCCGCTCGCGATCGGGCATGCGGTTGATCGCGTCGGCGAGCACCTGGCGCATCTCTTCCGACTCGAACGCCGCGACCGGGTCGTGACCGCTGCCCGCGATCGTGTCGCCCACCGTTGCTCCGCTGCCGCGCTCGGAACCGGCCGAAAGCAGCTCGTCGAGCGCGACGACGCCGACGAAGCTGATCTGTCCGAGCGTCGTCGCGAGCTCGTCCTCGGTCAAGCCGAGCTCGGTCGCGACCTCTTTGTCCTCCGGGCTCCGGCGCAGCTCGTTCTCGAGCTTCGAGTACGCGCGCTCGATGGCGCGGGCCTTGGCGCGCACCGAGCGCGGGACCCAGTCGATCGACCGCAGCTCGTCGATGATCGCGCCCTTGATCCGGCTGATCGCGTACGTCTCGAACTTGTAGCCGCGCCCCGGATCGAACTTGTCGATCGCGTCGATGAGGCCGAAGATCCCGTAGCTGACGAGATCGGACTGCTCGATGTTCTGCGGGAGCCCGGCGGCGACCCGCCCGGCAACGAACTTCACCAGCGGCGAGTAGTGCAGGATCAAACGCTCGCGCGCGTGGGACGTGCCGCCATCTTTGTAATCACGCCAAAGCTCGGCGATTTCCGCGGCGGACTCGTCCACTCTGCTCGCCCTGCTCCCTAGGCCCTTGGGTGCGTCCGTTCGTACACAGCCCTCATGAGCTCACGTGTCACGTGAGTGTAGATCTGTGTCGTCCCCACATCGGCGTGTCCGAGCAGCTCCTGAACTGCTCTGAGATCTGCTCCTCCCTCGAGGAGGTGGGTGGCGTAGGCGTGCCGCAGGGCGTGCGGGTGCAGCGACCGGCCATCGGCGAGCGGATGGCGCTCGAGCACTCGCCGGACGTCCCGTGGGGTCATACGCCGGCCTCTGGCGTTCAAGAAGAGTGCGGCGGCGGCCCCGGCACTGGGTTGTGGGGCGGCCGGCAGAGCAGCGCGCCCGGAGTGGAGGTAGCCGGCAACGGCATCGCGGGCGGGCTCGCCCAGCGGAAGCCGGCGGACTTTTGCACCTTTTCCGAGCACGGTGACGGTCCGCCGGCGGAGGTCGACGTCGCCGACGTCGAGGCCGCAACATTCGCTGACCCGGAGCCCGGCGCCGTAGAGGAGCTCCACGATGGCGAGATCTTGGCGGGCCCGAGGATCGTCGGATTCGGTCCCGGCCACGAGGTCGTCGAGCAGAGCCGCCGCCTCCTTGCGCCTGGGCATCCGGGGCAACCGACGCACGCCTTTGGGGGCCTGGACCGCCGCGGCAACGTCGCGGCCGAGCACCCCCCGTCGGCGCAGATGGCGGAGATAGGCCCGCACGGACGCCGCCTTGCGCGCGGTCGACGAACGCGAGAACCCGCGCGTCTGCAGGTAGGCCAGATAGCGCCGCAACACGCGATGGTCGAGCGCGGAGGCGTCGGGACAACCCCCGCGCTCACACCACTGCACGAACTCGCGCGCATCGTGCTCGTACGCGCGGCGCGTGTTCGCACTCAAAGCGCTCAGCGCCACGGCGAACCCGTCGGGGTCGTGCGACGCGGGGCGCGATTTATCGGCGCGCGGGCGATCGGCACGCGGGCCGGCGGTGGCGGGGCTCATCCGCGAGCACGGTAGTTCGAACCTGTCACACCCCCTGCGTATGGTCGCCCTCGCCGTCGAGGTCGCGGTCACGACCCTCCTTTCCGAGCAATTCAGGAACCGAGGGAGTCGACCGTGCTCGCAGCCGTTCGCAGTGCCGTCCTGGAGGGCGTCGACGGCCGGATCGTCACCGTGGAGGTCCACGTGTCCCGGGGTCTTCCCGGCTATACGGTGGTCGGCCTTCCCGACGCGGCCGGGCGCGAGTCGCGAGAGCGGGTGCGCGCCGCGCTGCTGTCCTCAGGGCTCGAGTACCCGCAACAGCGCGTGACCGTGAACCTCGCGCCCGCGTCGGTCCGTAAGACCGGCGCGGGTCTCGAGCTCGGTGTCGCGCTGGCGTTGACGTGTGCAGCCGGAGGCCTGCCGTCGGGAGTGCTCGATCGGGTCGCGGTGCTGGGCGAGCTCGGCCTCGACGGCGCGGTGCGCGGGGTCGTCGGCACCGTTGCCCTCGTCGACGCGCTCGCCCGCACGGGAGTCGAGCACGTCATCGTGCCGGCCGAGAACGCATCGGAGGCGGCGCTCATTCCGGGCGTGGCCGTGCGCGTCGCGCGCACGCTCGGCGAGCTCCACGCCTGCTTGAAGGGCGAAGCGCCCTGGCCCGACCCACCCGATCCCCCGCCCACGATCGCGGCCGCGCCCGAGGGCGACGAACCCCTCGATCTCGCCGACGTGCGCGGCCTCACGCACGCGCGTCGCGCGCTCGCGATCGCAGCCGCGGGCGCCCACCATCTCCTGATGGTCGGGCCACCCGGCGTCGGCAAGACGATGCTCGCGCGGCGACTGCCGACGATCCTCGCCCCGCTCGACCGGGCCGCCGCCCTCGAGGTCACCAAGATCCACTCCGCCGCCGGAACGAACCGCGGGCCGGCGCTGCGGATCGATCCGCCGTTCCGCCAGCCGCATCACAGCGCGTCGATGGTCTCGTTGGTCGGCGGCGGGACCGGCCGCGTGCGCCCCGGCGAGGTGAGCCTCGCGCATCGAGGCGCGCTCTTCCTCGACGAGCTGCCCGAATTTCCCGTGCACGCACTCGAGTCGTTGCGGCAACCGCTCGAGGAGCGTGTCGTGCGCGTCAGTCGCGCCTCGGGAACGATCGAATTCCCGGCCGACTTCCTGCTCGTTGCGTGCGCGAACCCGTGTCCCTGCGGCCGAGACGAGAACGCCTGCAAATGCGGTGACGTGCAGCGAACGCGCTACGCGAGGCGGCTCTCGGCGCCGCTCCTCGACCGTTTCGACCTGCGGATCAAGGTGGAGGCGGCCGGGACGGAACCCGGCGAATCGTCGGCGGTCGTCGCCGCGCGCGTCGCGACGGCGGTCGCGCGCCAGCAGGCGCGATTGCGCGGCACGCCGTGGCGGCGCAATGCCCACATCCCCGCGGGCGCGCTGGAGCGTTACCTCGCGCTGGGCGACGAGGCACATGAGGCCTGGGTCGGACAGTGCCTGGTCCGCCAACTCACCGGACGCGGGGCCGCGCGCATCCGTCGCGTCGCCCGCACCGTCGCCGACCTCGACGATCGAACCGAGATCACGGCGGCCGACGTCGACCGCGCGGCCTGGATGCGCGAGGACCTCTGGTGAGCCGCCGGACGCATCGGTGGGAGCGCGGCGACGACTTCCCGATCCGCGACGCCGAGCTACTCGACGTGATGCTCGGCGCCAAGATGCCGCAGGTGCTCCTCGGCGAGGGCGACCGTCCCGACGCGTTCGACGCGCCGCGGGTGGCGATCGTCGGCACGCGCGCGGCGACACCCATGGGTATCGCCGACGCGCGGGAGATCGCCGCGTTCTGCGCGCGTGCCGGAATCACCGTGATCAGCGGGCTCGCGATCGGCATCGACGGTGCCGCCCACGCGGGCGCGCTCGATGCCGGCGGACTGACGGTCGGCGTCGTCGCGACGGGACTCGACGTGGTCTACCCGCGCCGGCACGAGCATCTGTACGCGCGCGTGCGCGAACGAGGTCTGATCGTCGGCGAGAACGGCTACGGAACCCAGCCGCTGCCGTGGCGCTTTCCCATCCGCAACCGGATCATCGCGGCGCTGGCCGACGCGGTGGTCGTCGTCGAGGCGACCTCCAGCGGCGGCGCTCGTATCACCGCGAACGACGCCGCGCGCTTCGGTCGCGACGTCTACGCGTTGCCGGGCTCGCGTCGGAATCCGGCTGCAGCGGGCTGCAACGCGCTCCTCCTCGATGGCGCGAAGCCACTCCTCGATCCGTCGGATGTGCTGTTCGCCATCGGCCGCGGAGGAACCGTCGAAGGCGGTTGGTCGGATCCCCCGGCGCCGATCGACCCCGACCAGCGAGCGGTGCTGCGCGCCCTGGCCGGCGAATCGGCGACGATCGACGAGATCGAACGACGGGTCCCGTACCCGGCCGATCGGCTCGGCTCGGCCCTGCGCGCCCTCGAGATCGGCGGTCACCTCGAGCGCAAGCGGGGCCTCTGGTGGCCACGCTGAGTGTCAACTCTCGGCGCCGGACGCCGAAGTAAATGTGTGGAACTCACCCAGTGTCCCTACGACCACACGCCGATCACGGCCGAGGCCTGTTCGGGCGGGTCGGTCGTGTTGACGTGCCCGGCCTGCGAGGCCGCGTGGGAATGGCACGGGGCGTGGCTGCGGCGGTTCCGGGAACCGGATCGCGAGAAGATGCTCGCCGCCCGGGCCAACGGAAAATCGACCGAGCCCGCGACGTAGCCGTCGGTCAGGCCACTCGCCTGGGCGCCTACTCGCCGGTGAAGCGCGGCTCGCGCTTCTCGGCAAACGCGATCATCGCTTCCGCCGTGTCGCGCGACGAGAACATCAATGCCTGCGCCACGTCTTCGAACTCGAGCGCTTCCGCCATCGTGTGACTCAGACCGTCGTTCAGCTGACGCTTGATCACCGCCAGCTGTAGCGGCGGCATCCCCGCGAGCCGCGTCGCGAGCGCGCCGACCTCCGCGACGAGCCGGTCGTGAGGAACGACACGATTCACGAGACCGATGCGCTCGGCTTCGGTCGCGTCGATGATGTCGGCCAGGAACGCGAGCTCTTTCGCCCGATGTAGCCCGATGAGCCGCGGCAGGAGCCACGATCCGCCGAAGTCGAGCGCGAGACCGCGTTTGGCGAAGATCTCGCTGAAGCGCGCGCGCTCGGACGCCACGATCAGATCGCAGCCGAGCGCAAGATTGCATCCCGCTCCGGCCGCGACGCCGTTCACTGCGGCGATCGTTGGCAGCGGAAGTTCGTGGAGCCTCAGCGCGGCGCGGCCGACCATGCGCATCGACGCGACCGCCGCACCGGCGCCGGTGGGCGCCCCGCCGTCGGCGGCGGCGCTCAGATCGGCGCCCGAGCAGAACGCGTCGCCCGCGCCGGTGATCACGAGGACGCGATCGTCGCGACGCGTAGCAAGGTCGTCGAAGATCTCGACCAATCCCCGCCACATCTCGTTCGTGATCGCGTTCTTGCGTTCCGGACGCTCGATCGTGAGCGTCACCACGCCGTCGTCTCGTTCGACGTGCAAGCCGTCCAAGTCGTTCTCACCTCTCGTGTCATCGCACCGTGCACCGAGCCCTCCGCCGGCGGCGATACCGTAACCCTGGCATGAGCGCGCACGGCTGGACGGAACCCGACGACGGCGTCGACGTACGGCACGTCCAGCCCTACGAAGCCGACAAGGCCTACCGCTGCCCCGGCTGCGACCACGAGATCCGGCCCGGCGAGGGCCACGAGGTGGTGGTCCCCCGCGAGCGACCCGTTGAAAGACGGCACTGGCACAGTGGTTGCTGGCATCGCGCCGCGCGCCAGAGTGAGCGCGCGGCCGGACGGCAGAATCGCGCGTCCCGTCCGCGCAAGCGCTGACTCGTCAGAACGCGGCCTCGATCACATCGACGATCCACGCGCCGCGCCCGTCGGGTTTGACCGACGCCACGTCGAATCGCAACAGGTCGGCACGCGCTTGGTTGTCACTGAGCCACTGCACCGCCAACCGGCGCAATCGGACCTGCTTACGCAGCGTCACGGCTTCCGCGGGTGTGCCGAAGGCGTCGCCCCGCCTCGTCTTCACCTCGCAGAACACGATCGTCGTCGCGCGCCGCGCGATGAGGTCGATCTCGCCTTCGCGGACCCGCCAGTTGCGGGCGAGCACCGACCACCCGGATTCGGAGTACCACTGCGCGACGGCGTCTTCGCCCGCCGCGCCGAGCGCACGCCGCGCATCAGTCATCGGGCCTCGGCCGGCTTGTCGACAAGCGCCCTTAGAGCTCCTTGCCGGGAAGCTCCTCGATGTTCACGTCCCTGAACGTCACGACATGTACGTCGGCGACGAATCGGGTCGGCCGGTACATGTCCCACACCCAGGCGTCTCGTAACTGCAGCTCGAAGTAGGTGCGGCCGTTCTCTTGTTTGGCGTCGAGCTTCACGTCGTTCGCGAGGTAGAAGCGGCGCTCGGTCTCGACGACGTACTGGAACATCGGCAGCACATCGCGGTACTCGCGATAGAGCTGTAGTTCGATCTCCGTCTCGTATCGTTCGAGGTCTTCGGCGCTCATCGGGGCCAGTGTACGACCGGCCCGCGACACCCTCGTCGGTCCGGAAAAGCCCCGGCCAGATCGGTCAGAACCGCTTTTCCTTGACCTTTGCGGCCTTTCCGATCCGATCGCGCAGGTAGTACAGCTTGGCCCGGCGTACGTCACCCCGGGTGATCACCTCGATACGGGCGAGGATCGGCGAATGCACCGGAAAGGTGCGCTCCACCCCGACGCCGAAGCTGATCTTGCGAACCGAGAACGTCTCCCGGGCACCGCCGCCCTGGCGGCGGATCACCACGCCCTGGAAGACCTGGACCCGCTCGCGGTTGCCCTCCACGACCCGGACGTGCACTTTGAGGGTGTCTCCGGGCCCGAAATCGGGCACGTCGTCGCGCAGACCGGCGCGGTCGACAAGATCGGTGCGGTGCATGAGGGGGCTCCCGGTGGACGCGCGCGCCCTGACGAGCGCGACCTCGGATGCTAGCGGGGCGGCGAGTCGTCAGGGAATTCGTCGGGAAATTCGTCGGGGGGAAACTCCGCCAGCAGCGCCTCGTCGGCGTGGTCCAGGGGAAGCACGACGAGATCGGGACGACGCGCCAGGGTCCGGCGCAGCGCCTGCGCGTCGCGCCAGCGGGCGATCCGTGCGTGATCGCCCGAGCGCAGCACCTCGGGAACGGCCCAACCGCGGAACTCGGCCGGGCGCGTGTACTGCGGGTACTCGAGCCGGCCATCGGAGAACGACTCCTCGGCGGCCGACGCCTCGTTGCCCATCACGCCGGGGAGCAGGCGCGTCACCGCCTCGATGACGACGAGCGCCGCACCCTCGCCCCCCGCGAGAACGAAATCGCCGATCGACAGTTCGCCGTCACAAAGATGATCGGCGACGCGCTGGTCGACGCCCTCGTACCGGCCGCAGATCAACGAGAACCCTCCGCCGGCCGCGAGCTCCTGCGCCAGCTCCTGATCGAAGCGGCGACCACTCGCCGACAGCAACAGCAACGGCCGCCGCGGCTGCACGGCCTCGACCGCCGCGAACATGGGCTCCGGCGTCATCACCATCCCGGCACCGCCCCCGAACGGCTCGTCGTCGACGCTCTTGTGCCGGTCGGTCGTGAACGCGCGCGGGTCGTGCAGGTGCACGTCGAGCAGACCCGCGGTGCGCGCGCGTCCCAGCAGCGACACCTGCAACGGCGGGTCGAGGAACTCGGGAAAGATCGAGAAGACGTCGATGCGCACGGTTCAGGTCAGAGGTCGAGCAGACCTTCCGGCGGATCGACCACGACCACGCCGGACTCGGCGGACACCACGAACACCATCGGGACGAGGCCGCCCCCGTCGAGGACCAGGAGATCGTGCGCCGGGTTCGCCTCGACCGCGACCACGCGTCCGAGTGGCGCGCCGGAACGGTCGCGCACCTCGGATCCGATCAGCTCGTGAATCCAGAGCTCGCCCTCGGGCGGGGCCTCGAGCGGTTCGGCCTCGACGATCTTGCTGCGCAGCGCGTCGGCTGCGTCGCGGTCATCGACGCCGTCGAAGCGAACGACGAACCGGTGCTGATTGGGGCGCGCCGACGCGATCACGTACGGGCGACCATCGACCCACAAGGTGGAACCCGGCGCGAACCGCTCCGCGATGTTGCTCACGGGAGTCACGACGACCTCACCGCGCAGCCCATGCGCGCGTCCGATGCGCCCCACTTCGAGCCGCACGAGCCTCGCCTCTTCCCGACCGGAGTCGACTACTCCGCGACGTCGACCGTGACGCGCACGTCTTCGGTTGCGCCCGCCGCGCGGGCGACCTGGCGCACCGCTTGGATGACGCGACCGCGCTTGCCGATGATGCGACCGAGGTCGCCCGGACTCGCGTGTACGAGCAACGTGACGTTGTCGCCGCGCTCGTTCGCGTCGACGAATATTCCGTCGGGATCGTCGACGAGATGGCGGGCGATGTGCTCGACCGAAGCGCGGGCTCGCGCGCCGACGACGCGATTCCCCTCGGGGGCGACGTCGTCGTCTTCGAAGTCGTCGTCCTCCTCGAAGTCGTCGTCTTCTTCGAAATCGTCGTCGACCTCGTCGCTCATGCTTCGGCTTCCGCCGTGCTTTCGGCCGGTGCTTCGGCAGCCTCGGGCGCTTCCGTAGCGGCCTCGGCAGCAGGCGCCTCGGCGGGAGCTGCGGCCGGAGCGGCGGGAGCAGGAGCAGGAGCAGCAGCAGGAGCGGCGGGAGCAGCAGCTGCGGGAGCTTCCTTCACTGCCTTCGCCTTCGACTTCAGCTTCGGCCTCGATGCCGCAGCCTTGCCGTTCGACTCCTTGTAGGCATCCCACACGCCGGCGATCTGAAGGAGCTTCGCCGCGCTCTCGGTGGGCTGGGCGCCGGCGTTCAGCCAGTGCAGCGCGCGCTCGCTGTCGATCGTCACGAGTGACGGCTCCTGGCGCGGCGCGTACTGGCCGAGGATCTCGAGGAAACGGCCGTCGCGAGGACTGCGGGCATCGGCGACGACGACGCGATACGTCGGTTGCTTCTTCTTGCCGACGCGCATCAGGCGGATCTTGACAGCCAACAGGAACTCCTCTTCGGGGAACGGCGGAGGGAGTCTACGTCACCGGGGCGGAAAGCCCGGAAGGCCGCCACCGGGAAGGCCGCCTGCAGGCATCTTCGGACCCCGCGACTTGCCCTTGCCCAACTTGTCGCCCTTGCCCTTGCGGGCCAGGCCACCCATGCCCTTCATCATCTGCTGCACTTGCTTGAACTGCTTGAGCAGATTGTTGATGTCGCTCGTCGAGGTGCCGCTCCCCTGAGCGATCCTCGTGCGCCGCGAACCGTTGATGAGCTCCGGGCGCCGACGCTCCTCCGGCGTCATCGACCGGATCATCGCCTCGATGCGGCCGAGCTCCCTGTCGTCGATCTCCGCGTTGCGGACCTCCTTCGGAACGCCGGGCAGCATCCCGAGCACGTTCTGCAGCGGTCCCATGCGCTTGATCTGCTGCATCTGCTCGAGGAAGTCCTCGAGGGTGAGCCGCCCGCTCTGCAGCAACTCTTCGGCCTTGCGCTTCTCGTCCTCTTGGAAGGTGGCTTCCACCTTCTCGATGAGGGTCAGCACGTCGCCCATGCCGAGAATGCGGCTCGCCATTCGATCGGGATGGAAGGGCTCGAACTCGTCGAGCTTCTCGCCGGTACCCGCGAACAGGATCGGCTTGCCGACGACTTCCTTCACCGAGAGCGCCGCGCCGCCGCGGGCGTCGCCGTCGATTTTGGTGAGGATCACGCCGTCGAGACCGACCGCTTCGTTGAACGCCTCGGCGACGTTCACCGCTTCTTGTCCGGTCATCGCGTCGACGACGAGAAGCGTGTTGTGCGGTTCGACCGCGGCGTCGATCGCACGCAGCTCGTCCATCAGCTCGGTGTCGATCTGCAACCGACCCGCCGTGTCGACGATCACGAAGTTGCGACCCAGCCGTTGCGCCTCGACGATCGCGCCGCGTGCGACGCTCACGGGATCGGTGGCCTCGCTGTAGAACGGCACGTCGACACGACCGGCGAGCACACGGAGCTGCTCAACCGCGGCCGGACGCTGCAAGTCGGCGCCGACCAAAAGCGGATGCAGGCCCTGCGACTTCAGCAGCCGCGCGAGCTTCGCGGCCGCCGTCGTCTTACCCGAGCCCTGGAGCCCCGCGAGCATGAGGACGGTCGGCGGCTTCGGGCTCATGTTGAGCTTGCCGGTGGTGCCGCCGAGCGTCGCCACCAACTCCTCGTGCACGATCTTGATGAACTGCTGGCCCGGATCGAGGGCCTTCGCCACCTCGGCGCCGATCGCGCGTTCCTTCACGCGGCCGATGAACGACTTCACGACGCGCACGTTGACGTCGGCTTCGAGGAGCGCGAGCCGGATCTCGCGCGAGATCTCGTCGACGTCGCGTTCGGTCAGCCGTCCGCGGCTGCGGAGCTTGGAGAAGATGCCGTCGAGACGATCACTCAGCGCGTCGAACACAGGGCAGCCAGAGTACAACCGGGACGCGAATGGCTAGTCGTCGGCGAACAGCGCGGCGGCGAACTCGTGCGGGTCGAACTCGATGAGATCGCCCAGGCCCTCACCCACGCCGACGATCTTCACCGGAATGCCGAGCTCCGCCTGGATCGCGATGACGATCCCGCCCTTGGCCGTCCCGTCGAGCTTCGTCAGCGCGATCCCGGTGACGTCGACGGCCTCCGCGAACTGCTTCGCCTGCACGAGACCGTTCTGCCCGGTCGAGGCGTCGATCACGAGAAGCACTTCCTTCAGCGCACCCGGAGTGCGATCGACGATGCGGCGCAGCTTTTTCAGCTCTTCCATCAAGTTGGTCTTCGTGTGCAACCGGCCCGCAGTGTCCACGAGCACGAGATCGGCGCCCCGACCCGAGGCGGCGGCCATCGCGTCGAACACGACCGAACCGGGATCGGCACCTTCCTGCCCGCGGACCAGCTCGCCGCCGGTGCGCTCGGCCCAGAGTTGCAGCTGATCGGCAGCTGCGGCGCGGAACGTGTCGCCGGCCGCGAGCACGACGCGATGGCCCTCGGCGACGCGCTGCGACGCCAGCTTCCCGATCGTTGTTGTCTTGCCGACTCCGTTGACACCGACGAACATCCAAACGTTCTGCTCGCCGGCCAGCACGCGCAAAGAGCGATCGCCGGAATCGCCCGCGAGGAGCGCGACGACCTCGTCACGCAGCAACGCGATGAGCTCGTCGGGCTCGGTTGCCGACTCCTCCTTGGCGCGGGTTCGAACCGCGTCGAGCAGGCGGGCCGTGGTGACCATGCCGACGTCGGCCAACAGCAACGACTCTTCGAGCTCGTCCCAGGTCTCATCGTCGATCTTGCGGCCGCGTATACGACCGAACGCGCCCGAGAACGTGCTGCGGGTACGGCCGAGGCGGTCGCGCAGGCGCGGTCGCTCGACGACCTCGGGCTCGGGCGGAGCCGCGACCTCGATGTCGGGCGCGCGCAACAGCTCTTCGAGCTCGTCGACGCTCGGAGTCGGGAGATCGCGTTCGGGTAGGCGCTCGGCCGGCGGTCGCGGTTGTCGAGCGACTGGCGGAGCGGACGGCTCGCCCGCAACGCCGCCGCGACGGCCGGTCCGGCCCAGCATGCTGACGGCCACGAACACCCCGGCCGATACGAGCACGAGCGCGACAGCGACGACGAGGATCACGGTCACCATTGCCGGAGGCTACCCAGGCGCCCGGCCCTGCCGATTACTGGGTCGCGTCGTCGAAGTTCAGATCACGCATCCGTTGCGTGACAACCCGACTCGACCCACCGGGCGGCATCGAGACGCCGTACAGCACGTCGGCGGCCTCCATCGTGCGCTTTTGGTGCGACACGACGAGCAACTGGGCCTCGTTGCGGAACTCGTGCACCAGATCGAGGAATCGGTGGAGGTTCACGTCGTCGAGCGCGGCCTCGACCTCGTCCATCAGATAAAAGGGCGACGGCCGCGCCCGGAAGACGGAGAACAGATACGCGAGGGCGCACAGCGAGCGCTCGCCGCCCGACAGCAGCGAAAGTCGGCGCAACATCTTGCCGGACGGTCGCGCCTCCATCTCGATGCCGGTGTTGAGCAGGTCGTCGGGCTGAGTGAGGACCAACCGTCCCGAGCCACCCGGGAACAACATCGAGAACAGCTCCGAGAAGTTGCGTGCGACGTCGGTGAACGCGGAGTCGAAGACGCGCACGATCTCCTCGTCGACCGACTTGATGACACGCGTCAGCTCGCGGCGCGAGTTACGCACGTCGTCGAGCTGCTTCTGCAGGAACTCGTGCCGCTCCAGCAACGCCTCGTACTCGGTGAGCGCGAGCGGGTTGACCGGACCCATGAGCCTCAGTTCCCGTTCGAGCTCGCGCGCCCGCCCCGGGAGCGTGACCCCGTCGGGAGACTCGGGCACGGGCGCGGCGATCGCGGCGTCGGGCTCGCAGTCGAAGTCGCGGCGCACCTGCTCCACCGCTTGTTCGAGGCGCAGGCGGATCTCGGCCTCTTCGACCTCGAGCTTGCCCGCGCGCTCGCGCAGGTCGGTCAAACGCTTCTCGGCCTCGGACCGTCGCGCCCGCAGACCGTCGAGGCGACGGCCGGCCTCGCGCGCGGCTTCCGACTGTTCGCGACGCCGCGTGCGCAGACGCTCGGCCAGCGCTTCGATCTGACCGGTGCGAGACCCGAGCCGGTCGGCGATCTGCGCGATCGCCTCGCGGCGGCGCTCCATAGCCGCACGCCGAGCGGAAGCCCGCGCTTCTTCGTCGGGTCGCACCGCGAGGCGAGCTTCGACTTCGGCCAGGCGCGCGGTGAGCACGGTGCGCCGCTCCTCGACTGCCGCGCCGCGCAACTCGTAGTCGCGGCGCAAGGCGGAGGCCTGCGACCGCATCCGCTCCATCTCGGCGCGCCGGGCGCGTGCTTCGTCGCGTTGTTGCTCGGCGGTCGCGAGCCGGGCGCGGGCGTCGGATTCGGCCACCGGGCCGGTCGCACGCGTTTGTTCCAGCTCGCCGGCGCGTGCCGCGAGCGAGGTCCGGCGGGCGTCGAGGGTCGCGGCGCCGACCTCGACCTCGCGCAGTAGCTGCGCGGCGCGCGCCGTGAGTTGCTCGAGCTCGACGCGCCGGCGGCGTTCCTCCTCCGCCGCGCGCAGCTCGGCTCNNAGGCGAGCCGTTGGCGCGCGATCTCGACGTCGCCCTCGGCCGAGTCGCGCACGCGGTCGGCCTCGTCGGCGCGGGCGGTGGCATCGGCCAGCGCGGCCGGTGTGACGACCGAGGATCCGGACGGACCGGCGCGCCAGGCGGTCGGGCCGCCGAAGCGATCGCCGTCGCGGGTCACCGCGACCAATCCCGGGTTGGCGAGGGCAACGTCGAGCGCGTGCTCCCATCCGCCGTCGACGAGCACGAACTGTGCGAAGAGCCGGGCCAATACCGAATCGAGTCCGGGCCGCAGGCCGCGCACGGACGCGCCGAGCGGATGCGTTCCGGCGGGCGCGAACGAGATCTGCATACCCGTCGCCCGACCCTCGGCCACGAGCAGCAACGCCTGGCGGTCGCCGCGCTTCAGTCGTTCGACCGCGGCGCGCGCCGCGTCGTCACCGTCGACGACGATCGCCTTCAACGCGTCGCCGAGCGCGGCCGCCACCGCGATCTCGCAACCCTCGTCGATCTCGAGCAGGTCGACGAGCGGCCCGAGCACGCCGTCGAGCCCGGCGATGTCGTCTCCCCCCGCGGCCGCGTGCGCTTCCTCGAGCGCGAGCCCGAGCATCTCGGCGCGAGCCCGCCAGCGCGACGCGTCGCTCTCGGCGCGCCGATGCGTCGCGTCGGCCTCGCGCAGCGCCTCCTCGGCCGCGTGCAGCTCCCGGGCCTCCGTGGTCAGGTCGGGCGCAACCCCGACCTGGGCGTCCATCTCGGTTCGGGCGCGATCGGCTTCGACCTGCGCAAGTTGGGCCTCGCGGGCGCGCGGCTCGAGCGCCGCCCGGTCGGCGTCGACGCGGCCAAGATCCTCGCGGACACGCGTGAGCTCGATCTCGATCGTGCCCGCGCGCGAGGTCAACTGGTCGAGCTCCTGCGCCGCTCTTTGGAATTCACCCTCCGCCACGGTGACGGATACGACTCCGAGCGCGTCGACTTTCGCGTCGGCCGCTTCCACCTCGAGGCGCGTCGGCGCGAGCGAGTCGAAGTCGGAGTCGACGGCCGCGAGCTGCGCACGCACGTTCGCAGCCTCCGCGACGAGCGACTCGACGACGCCCTCGTCGGCGACCGACGTCAGCTCCCGGTCGAGGCTCCGGCCGCGTTCGGTCACGAGGTTCACGAGCCCGCGGCTGCGCTCGCGCAACGCCTCCGTGCGCACGAGCACGTCGGCGACGTCGTCCTCGCCCGGGACCGCGAGCGCTCGTTCCGCGTCGAGCACTTCAGCGTCGAGCGCGCGGAGCTCGACGCGCACGTCCTGCT
This sequence comes from Actinomycetota bacterium, assembly GCA_003134555.1. Taxonomy (GTDB): domain Bacteria; phylum Actinomycetota; class Acidimicrobiia; order IMCC26256; family PALSA-610; genus PALSA-610. The sequence continues at coordinate 74,081 of PLBO01000113.1, read as the reverse complement.
CTTGCTTTGCGAGGTCGCCGCGCGCTTCGACGCGCTTCGTCTCGCGACCGCGCAGCTGCTCGATCTCGCGTCCCGAGAGGTGCAGGCGGATTGCGTGCAGCTCCGCGGCGAGGCCGTCGTGCCGGCGAGCGGCGTCGGCCTGGCGCTCGAGTGGCCGCAGTTGGCGGCGCACTTCGCGCAGGAGGTCGGTGAGCCGCAGGAGGTTGCCCTCGGTCGCCTCGAGCCGGCGCTCCGCCTTTTCCTTGCGCTTGCGGAATTTCAGGATCCCCGCGGCCTCTTCGATGATGGCCCGGCGATCCTCGGGCCGGGCGTTGAGCACGGCGTCGAGCTGGCCCTGTCCGACGATCACGTGCTGCTGGCGGCCGATGCCGGTGTCGGAGAGGAGGTCTTGGATGTCGAGCAACCGACACGGTACGCCGTTGATCAGGTACTCGGAATCACCCGTGCGGAACAACATCCGCGTGATGGTGACCTCGGTGAACTCGATGGGCAGAAGGCGAGCGGTGTTGTCGATCGTCAGCGAGACCTCGGCCCGGCCGAGCGCGGGGCGGTCGGCGGTACCCGCGAAGATGACGTCGTCCATCTTGGTTCCGCGGAGTGCACGGGCACCTTGTGCGCCCAGCACCCACGCCACCGAGTCGACGATGTTCGACTTCCCCGACCCGTTGGGGCCGACGACGACGCACACGCCGGGTTCGAAGTCGAGCGTGGTCTTGTCCGCGAAGGACTTGAAGCCCTTCAACGTCAACGACTTGAGGAACAACTCGACCCCCTCTCCGAGCGCCGATGGTAGGGGGCGCGCTGCGTGCTCCCGCGGACCTGACCGATTCGTGATGGATCACAGAATGCGAAACCGCTGGTCACCGATCGCCGGGACCACGGTGGTCTCGACCGCGTCCACCCGGGCCCGCGCCGGGCCGGTACGAAACCACGCGACCAGCCGGTCGACCGACGCCTTCGGACCCTCGAACTCGGCCTCAACCGCACCGTCGCCGCGATTGCGCACCCACCCGGCAACGTGCTCGGCCCGAGCTCGCTCGCGGCACGAGTCCCGGAACCACACACCTTGCACGCGCCCGGTCGCCACGATCCGCACTCGTATGGGCCGTACGCGGATGGGACCGGCGCCGACGGACGGCTCGGTCACACCTGACATGCCTCGCAGAAGAAGGTCGATCGGTTGGCGAAGCGCGCTCGGTGCACGATGCGGCGACAGCGCGGACAGGCCTGGCCCTCGCGGTCGTACACCTGGTGACGGTGCTGGTACTCGCCCGGTCGGCCGAACAGGTCGACGTACTGCTCGTCGGCAAGCGACGAGCCCCGATACTTCACCGCGTCCTGCAGCGTCTCGAAGATCGCGCGATAGAGGCGCCGGATCTCCTGCTGCGAGAGCGCGTCGCTCATGCGGTCCCACTTCAAGCCGGCTTGGAAGAGGATCTCATCGCTGTAGACGTTGCCGATGCCCGCGATGAACTTCTGGTCCATCAACAACGACTTGAGCCGCGCGTGCTTGTCGGCGAGCATCCGCCCGAACAGGTCCCACGACATCGCCGTTTCGAGCGGATCGAGCCCGAGGTGCGCGAGCTCGTCGACCTGCTCCTCGAGCTCGTCGTACTTCGTCGCGAACATCTCGCCGAACGTCCGCGGATCGACGAAACGGAGCAGTCCACCCTGCGTGAAGTGGATCGTCACGTGGGTGTGCTTCGGAGCTTTCTCGCGTGCCGATTTCGCGCGCAGCAACTGACCCGACATCCCGAGGTGGACGATCAGGGCCTCCGGTCCGTCGAGCCGGACCACGAGGTACTTCCCCCGACGCTGCACCGCGACGATCTTGTGGCCCTCGAGCAGCGCGATGAATTCCTTCTTGTTCTTGTGCCGCCGCACGGACCGCGTCCCGGTGACCTCGACGCTCTTGATCTTCTTCCCGACCACCTCCTTTTCGAGGTCGCGGCGCAAGACCTCGACCTCAGGTAGCTCCGGCATGGTCGCCCCCCTGCCCGTCAGCCTCGTCCTGCAGACGCGTCCATGCGGCCCACGCGGCGGACTGCTCAGCTTGTTTCTTCGAACGGCCCTCGCCTTCGCCGTACACGTGATCGTTCACGTAGACGACCGCGAAGAATTGCTTCGCGTGATCCGGGCCCTCGTCGCGCACGACGTACCGGGGGCGTCCGTACGAACGGGACGCGGTGGCCTCTTGCAGACGCGTCTTGTAGTCGCTGCCGCCCGGACCGGTCGCGGCATCGGCGATCCGCTCCGAGAGGCAGCGCAGAACGAGGTCGCGGGCTACCGCGAAGCCCTGATCGAGGTAGACCGCCGCGACCACCGCCTCGAACGCGTCGGCGAGGATCGACTGCTTCGCGCGACCGCCCGCCGCGTCCTCACCCTTGCCGAGGAGCAGATGCGCGCCGAGGTCGAGCTCGAGCGCGAGCTCCGCGAGCACGCGGGCGTTCACGACTCCCGCGCGCACCTCGGACAGCTGGCCTTCGGGTAGTTGCGGGAAGTGCTCGAAGACGTAATGCGTCACGACCAGACCGAGGACCGAGTCGCCGAGGAACTCGAGCCGCTCGTTCGATTCCGGTTCGCCGTTCTCGGCGCACCAGGAACGATGCGCGAGCGATCGCAGTAGGACGTCGCGATCGTCGAATCGAACTCCGATGCTCGCTTCGAGCGTGTCGAGGCCGGCGTACGACGCGAGCTGGCTCACGAACGTCCCGCCGATCGAAGCCCGGCCAGCGCGCACTCCACCGCATCGCGCACAGTGCGCAGCTCCACGAGATCGTCGTCGTCGATCGAGAAGCCGACGGTCCGCTCACCGAGCTCCGAGATCACGCCTTCCACCAGATCGATCACGGCGAAGTCGTCGGCGTCGAGGTCTTCGCGCAACCTGGTGTCGAGCGTGACGGCGTCGGGATCGACGCCGAGGATCTCGACGAGCTGGTCGCGCACGACCCGCTCCACGTCGTCGCCGCCGACCGGTCCGCGATGACTATGCGTCTCAGCCGGCACGGGTTCTCCCGGCCTCGCCCGGCGCTCCCACCGCGTCGCGCAGCATGGCGACCACATCCGCGAGTACGCAGTCGCGTGCCACACGCACCGCGTTGACGATCGCGGTCGCCGACGACGACCCGTGCGAGATCACGCACACGCCCTCGACGCCCAGCAGCATTCCGCCGCCGGTGTTGTCGGGCACGAGGGTCGCCGCCGCCTCGAGCAGCCGGAGCTTCAGCGCCTCGGCCGCGCCGGCCCAGGGAGCGCCGCGCTCGTCGACGACGCCGAACACCAGACCGGCCAGACCCATGACCGCGCCTTCCATCGTCTTCAGGCTGACGTTGCCCGTGAAGCCGTCGGTGACGATGACGTCGGCGCTCCGCCGCATGAGGTCGCGGCCCTCGACGTTGCCGACGAAACCCTTGACATCGGCGAACAGCTCGGAAGCGCGCTTGCGCAACCCGTCGCCCTTCCCGGGCTCCTCACCGTTCGACAGCAGCGCGATCGTCGGTTCGGAAACTCCGAGCCGGACGCGCGCGTAGGCGCGGGCCAACTCGGCCCATTCCACGAGCCATTCCGGGTCGGGGTCGACGGTCGCACCCGCGTCGACGAGCAACTGGATGCGATCCTCTCCGAACACGGGGACCGGAATCGCGATGGCCGGCCGGTGCACGCCCTTGATCCGGCCGAACCGCAAGAGCGCGGCGGCCATCGTCGCACCGGTGTTTCCGGCGCCGACCATCGCGGCGGCGCGTCCGTCGCGGACGGCCTCGGCCGCGCGCACGATCGACGAGTCCTTCTTGGCCCGCACCGCCGCCGCCGGCTCCTCGTGCATGGCGATGACTTCCGAGGCGTTGAGGATCTCGACGCGCGCCGGCGCTTCGTTTCCCGGCAGATGGGCGCGGAGCACGTCCGCCGGGCCGACGAGCAACACGTCGACGTCACACGCGTCGACGGCCTCGAGCGCGCCCGCGACGATCTCCGCAGGCGCGCGGTCGCCGCCCATCGCGTCGATCGCGATCACCGGCGGCACGGGTCGCTCCCGCTACTTGACGTCGAGGACTTGGCGGCCTCGATACCAGCCGCAGTTGCCGCACACCCGGTGGGGAAGCCGCGACGCGCCGCAGTTCGGGCACAGCGAATGCGCCGGCGGCGCCAGACGCATATTCGCCGACTTGCGCGAGCGGGTCGCCGAGCGGCTCATCTTGCGCTTCGGGACGGCCATGGTTTCGCAGCTCCTCGTGAGATGGTGAAGTCGAGATCTTGCAGTCGAGCGGGGTCTAGAGGTCGAGTGCGCGCAGCGCCGCCCAACGCGGGTCGGGAATGGCTGTGTCGCACTCGCAGGATGTGAGGTTGTGGTCGACCCCGCACGTGGCGCACAGGCCGCGACATTCGGGCCGGCACAGGGGCACCGCGGGGAGCTCCAGCAGGAGCGCGTCGCGGATCAGCGGCTCGAGGTCGACGACGTCGTCCTCGGAGAGCAGGTAGGTCTCGCCTTCGAGCGGCTGGCGCTCGTACAGCTCGCCGACCTGTACCGCGAGCTCGCCGCCGACCGGGGCGAGGCAGCGGCTGCAGGCCGCGTCCCACGGCGCGGTGATCGTGCCGCGCACGACCATGCCCTCCGACACCCGCTCCAACGTGAGGTCCACCGCGATCGGCCGGTCGGCCGTCACTTCCGCGCCGGGACCCCGCACGTCGGCCAGGACACCTTCGGCCTGGATCGCTCGGGACGCGCCGGGCCGCCGGAGGAGGTTGGCGACGGGGATGCGGAACGCGCTGGTGGTTGTCATGGGCAATCGCTTCGGAGACCGTTCGGAGGAACGCTGGTGAATGGTCTGAGAACCCGCCGGACTGACCGGCTGGTCGGCCCGTCTGGTCCGCGCGGGGAATGTACCGCCTGCGCACAATGGGCGCGTTGGATCGTAGCAGGTCAAACCCGCTTTCCCGGTGTCAGAGACCGGTCAGAGAGGGGGCGGACCCGCGCGCCGGGAGCTACAGATCGTCCTGGTCGAAGAAGCCGGCCTCGTCGGCGTCGGCCTCGTTCACCACGGGCGAGGGCGCGTGCACCTGCAACCGCTCGCGGCCCTTTTGCACGGTCTGCATCGTGCGATCGAGCACGACTTCGAACGCGGCCAGCTTGCGGTCGACGTAGTCCTCGGCCTCGTGGCGGATCGCGGCGGCCCGACGCTCGGCATCCTCGAGAATCTCCTCGCTCGTCCGCTTGGCCTCGCGAACGAGCTCGTTCTTTTCGACCATGCGCTCGGCGCGCACCCGGGCCGCGTCGACCAGGCGCTCCGCTTCGTGCGCGGCCCGCTCCACTACCTGGTCGCGCTCCTTCAGGAGCCACCGCGCCTCGCGCAGCTCCTCGGGGAGGCCGTCGATCGCGTCCTGCAGGATCGTGCCGAACTCGTCGCGATTGATCGACACCGACGCCGACATCGGCAGCTTGCGGGCGGCCTCGAGGATGTCGCGGAGCTGCTCGAGCAACGCCGTCGAGTCGGGGACCTTCTCCGGTTCGTCCTCGAGCACCTTCACACCTCCTGAATGCGGAACGTCTCGACCAGTCGGTCGTTGACGTGCTTGGGCACCATGCCCGATACGTCTCCGCCGTAACGCGCGACCTCCCGCACGAGGCTCGACGACAAGAAGGAATGCTGCGGGCTCGTCGACAGGAAGAACGTGTCGATCCCGGACAGGCGCTGGTTCATCTGCGCCATCTGGAGCTCCTGGTCGAAGTCCGACACCGCGCGCAGACCCTTGACGATCGCGTCGACGCCGTGGTCGCGGGCAAAGTCGACGAGCAACCCCTTGAAGAACTCGATGCGGGTGTTCGTCAGATGCTGGGTCGCTTCCTTCAGCATCTGCTGGCGGTCCTCGAGGCTGAACAACGACTGTGTCTTTTGCGGGTTGCGGATCACCGCGACGATCACTTCGTCGAAATGCCGGGACGAACGTTCGATGATGTCGAGGTGGCCGAGGGTCACCGGATCGAACGATCCCGGGCAGAGGGCGGTCGCCACGCAGTCTCCCGTGTCAAGTCATGGAAACAAGAAGGTCAAAAGCGTATCGCCGAAACTCCGCTCCCACCGGTTCGAGAGCCCCGGCGGGACAACGACGGGATGGCGCACGGGCCGTTCCACGCTCACGATCGACCCGGGCGCAAGCCAACCGGGCGCCAGGAGTGAGACCAGTAGCGCGGTGATCTCCTCGTCGGGAGTGTCGTACGGCGGATCGACGAACACGAGGTCGAAGGGAGCGTCGGGTGGCGGCCCGCCGGCCAGGAAGCGGCCGACATCCCGGGCAACCACGTCGACGGGCGTCCCGTTCGATCCAGCACCGGATGTCTCGACCGATGACACGCCGGGAAGCACCTGCACGTTGACCCGGATGGCGTCCAGCGCGGCGCGGTCGCGCTCGACGAAAACCGCGGCGGAGGCTCCGCGCGAGAGCGCTTCGATCGCGAGCGCGCCGGTGCCGGCGTAGAGGTCGAGCACCGCCGCGTCGTCGAGCGCGCCGCGCGCGTCGAGCGCGGAGAACATCGCCTCGCGTGCAATGTCCTTCGTGGGCCGCACCTGATCGCCGGCAGGTGCGACAAGCCGGCGGCCCCGGGCTCTGCCGGCAATCACCCGCAAACCCCGCGAGCTCCCCCGCGAGTTCCGTGGTTTGCTCACGACTTGAACAAGAAGTCGACCGCGTCGCCCAGGAGGTCGTGGACCTCGTCGCGGAGCTGCGCGTGTGCGTTCAGCTCGGGATCGCGATCGAGGATGTCCTCCGCGACGCCCCGCGCCTGCATGACGATCGCCTCGTCGCGCGGGATCCGCCCGAGCTTCAGGTCGCTGAAACCCGACTGGCGCTCGCCGAACACCTCGCCGGAGCCGCGGATCTCGAGGTCTCTCTCCGCGAGCAGGAAGCCGTCGGTGCTCTCGGCCATCGCGGCGAGCCGTTGTTCGCCGTCTTCGGTGCTCGGATCCGCGAACAAGAAGCAGTACGACCGGTCGCCACCGCGCCCGACCCGACCCCGGAGCTGATGGAGCTGCGAGAGCCCGAACCGATCGGCGTCCTCGACGATCATCACCGTCGCGTTGGGTACGTCGACACCGACCTCGATCACCGTCGTCGCGACGAGGACGTCGAGCTCGCCCGCGCGGTACGCGCGCATCACGGCCTCCTTCTCTTTCGACGGCATCTGCCCGTGCAGCAGACCGACCCGCAGGTCGTGGAGCTCCTCGGCCTGCAGCCGTTCGTACTCCGCGGTGGCCGCCTTGGCCTCGACCTTCCCCTTGTCCTCGACGAGTGGACACACGACGTACGCCTGGTGACCCGCCGCGACCTCGGCCCGGAGCGCATCCCACGCCGCCGCCTGGTCCAGCGGGCTCGGGTCGACCAACTTCGTCTCGATCGGTGTCCGTCCGGGCGGCAGCTCGCGCAGCTCCGACTTGTCGAGGTCGCCGTACACGAGCATCGCCGCGGTGCGGGGAATGGGTGTGGCGGTCATGACGAGCACGTCGGGCTGGTCGCCCTTGCCGCGCAGGAGCGCGCGCTGCTCCACCCCGAAGCGGTGCTGCTCGTCGA
>PLBO01000113.1:0-66497 GCA_003134555.1 Actinomycetota bacterium | reverse complement strand
GGTGAGCAGCGCGACGCCGACCGGTCGGTCGGCGAGCAAGGAGCCCTCGGCCGGAACGGTGAGACCTTCCAGCAGCTGCAGCGAACCGAGGTAGTGCTGCTCCGCGAGCACCTCGGTCGGCGCCATGAACGCGCCCTGATAGCCACCCTGGACCGCGACGAGCAGCGCGGCGAGCGCGACAACGGTCTTGCCCGAACCGACGTCGCCCTGCAGGAGCCGGTGCATCGGCGCGGGGCCGGCGAGGTCGTGCGTGATCTCGGCGAGCGCGCGCTGTTGATCGCCGGTGAGCGTGAACGGCAGCCCGGCGACGAACGCGTCGACGAGCGGCCCGTCGACCCGGTGTCGAATCCCCGACTCCTCGGCCTCGAAGGCGCGCTTGCGCGCCACCAGACCCACTTGCATCCGTAAGAACTCGTCGAAGATCAAGCGACTCTTCGCGGCGCCGAGCTCGGCCATCGACTCCGGACGGTGAATGGCGCGCAGTGCGGTGCCGCGGTCGAGAAGGTCGCAGCGGTCGAGAACGGTTTCGTCGAGCGGGTCGGCGAAGTCGCGAACCCGGCACTTCGCGAGCGCGTCCGAGACCATGGCGCGGAGCTGCCACGTGAACACCTCGGCCTTGCCCGATTGCGGATACACCGGGACGATCACGCCGGTCTTCTCGTCGGCGACACCGGCACGCCCGACGACGTCGACGACCGGGTTGGTCATCTGCCGCTTGCCGCGATACACGTCGAGCTTGCCGAAGAACGAAGCCTCCGTACCGACGCTCAGCTGCTTTTCGCGCCACGCTTGGTTGAAGAACGTGATCGTCAGCATCGACGTTCCGTCGTGAACGACGGCTTCGACGAGCGCGCGGCCCTGACGCGTACGGCGGCCGTGAATCGTGCGCACCTCGGCGAAGACGGTCGCCTCCTCCCCCACTGCGAGCGCGGCGATGTCGGTCTTCTTCGTCCGGTCGACCCACCGCCGCGGGTAGTGCTGCAACAGGTCGAGCACGTTGTGCAGCTCCATGTCGGCGAGGCGCGCCTCGAGCGCGGGGCCCACACCCTTCAGTCGCTCGAGTGGGATCTCGCGCAGATCGGCCAGCGTCAGCGGCGGATCACCGGTCGGCACGCCCCGGTCACTCCACGCCCACGAGGTAGGGATACAGCGGCTGGCCACCGTCGTGGAATTCGACCTCGAGGTGCGGGAACGCGTACTCGATGTGCTCGCGGATGCGTTCTGTCTCGTTGGCGGCGGCGTCGCAGCCGACGAGCACCGTCACGATCTCACTGTTGTCGTCGACCAACTCTTCGAGGAGCTTGCACACCGCGTCGGCGGCCGACCCGGCCGTTGCGACCACACCGTCGCGCCCGAGGGCGAGCCAGTCGCCTTGGCGAACCTTCCCACCGTCGACCGACGCGTCGCGAACGGCCTGCGTCACCTCGCCGGTGCGCACGCGGCCGAGGGCATCGTGCATCGAGTGCTCGTTGTCGGCGACGGTCGCGTTCGGGTCGTACTCGACCAGCGCGGCCAGCGCTTCGGGCACGCTGTGGGTGGCGATCACCGCGACCTGCTTCTCGCTGAGCGCGTCGACCTGTTTGGCGACCGGGACGATGTTCTTGTTGTTGGGCAGGACGATGACCGCATCGGCCTTGCACGCGTCGACCGCCTCGAGGATCTGCGCGGTCGACGGATTCATCGACTGGCCGCCGGCGACCACCTGCTGTACACCGAGGCTCGTGAGCAGGCGACGAATTCCCTCGCCCACTCCGACCGCGACGACCGCGGTAGTGACGACGGGTTGGTCGGCGAATTCATCGAGGTCGGCAAGCACGTCGGCCTCGCGGACCCACCGTTCCTCTTCTTCGACCTGCTCGATCAGGTCGGTGATCCGGATCCGGTGCGGCCGGCCCGCGTCGATGCCGGCCTCGACCGCGCCCCCGATGTCGTTCGTGTGGATGTGGCAGTTCCAGAGACCGTCGCCACCGACCACCACGATCGAGTCACCGATCGCGCCCCAGGCGTTACGGAAGCTCGGCATGGTCTCGTCGGACGCGTCGAGGAGGTACATCACCTCGTAGCGCAGGCTCGACACGTCGTCGCCGGCGAGATGCGCGGCGACCGAAGCGGGAGTGGCCACCAGATCGGGCTCGGGGATCGCGCGGCCGGACACGACTTCCAACAGTGCGGCGAGCAACAGCGTGATTCCCTTGCCGCCCGCGTCGACGACCCCGGCGTCGCGCAGCGCGCGGAGTTGTTGCGGCGTGCGTTCGACCGCTTCGCACGAGGCGTCGTACGCGCGCTCGAGCGTGGCCACGAGAGTTGGATCACCTTCGAGCGCTTCGACCGCCTCGGCCGCCTCCCGAACGACGGTGAGGATGGTGCCTTCGACCGGGCGCATCACGGCCTCGTACGCGGCATCGCTGGCGCGCCGCAGTCCGGATCGCAGATCGACCGCGCGCACGGCATCGAGACCGCCGAAGCCTTCGACGAGACCACGCAGGATCTGCGACGTGATCACGCCGGAGTTGCCGCGCGCGCCCATCAGCGAGCCTCTGCTCACCGCGTGGCACACCTCGTCCATCGACTCCGCAGTCCGCAACTCGGCACTCACCGACTCGAGGGTCAGTGCCATGTTCGTGCCGGTGTCGCCGTCGGGCACCGGGTAGACGTTGAGCCGGTTCAACTCCTCTTGGTGCGCGCGCAGTGCGTCACGGAACCGGAGCACCGCTTGGCGCAGATCTGCGGCGGACAAGCAGGTCAGCGTCGGCATCGGGCGCCAGAGTACCGGGGTGCTAGCCTCTTCGTGCTCAAGTGACGCTCGACTCAGAAGGTGCTCGGACGATGTCCTCGGTCTGCGATGTGTGTGCCAAGAAGCCGATCTTCGGCATGAAACTCAGCCACTCGCACCGTCGCACCAAGCGCCGCTGGAATCCCAACATCCAGCGGGTCCGGGCGATCGTCAACGGCACGCCCAAGCGCGTGAACGTGTGCACCTCGTGCCTGAAGGCGGGCAAGATCGTCAAGGCCTAGCCCGACCCGTTTGCTGCACCTGGAGCGGACATGCAAGGCACCGTGAAGATGTACGACCCGGCGACCCGCGAGGGAATCGTCGTGCTCGACACCGACCGATCCGAGCTGGTGCTCGCGAGTGACGCGCTCACCGGGTCGCTCTTCCGGATGCTGCGCCAGGGTCAGCGGGTCGTGTTCGACCTCGACGCCTCCGGCCACGCGACCCACGTGCGCACCGGTTCCGAGCCCGACCTCGGAATCCCCACCGCCGAGATCTGAGCGTCCCTCAACGGCGCCGAAAGCGTGAGCTGCGGCCCGTCGCCAGACCGACGACGGCGAGCAACACCGTCGCGCCGACGAAAGCGACGAACATCGAGCGCAGCCCGAAGTCGTTGATGCCCTCGTCGCCCGCGAGATTGAAGAGCATGCCGCCGATCAGGCCGCCGACGACCCCGACGACGACGGTGCCGAGGCAACCGAGGTTCCAGCCGCCGCCGGTTACCGCCCGGGCCAACGCGCCGGCGACGAAGCCGACGACGATCCAACCGAGCAGGTTCACGGAGCGACCTACTCGGCGAGGCGCTTGGCGAGCGCGTCGAGCTCGTCGTGCAGCGCGGTCGGCAGGTGATCGGCGAAGATGGCGTAGTGCTCCTCGATCAAGGGGAGCTCCGCGCGCCACTCGTCGTCGTCGACCGAGAGCAGCTCTTCGATCGCGCCCGGCGCGAGCTGCAGGCCGTCGGTCGGCAACGCGTCGGGCGTGGGAAGACGGCCGATTGCCGTGTCGCGCGCCGCGGCTTCGTTGGAACAGCGGTCGAACACCCAGGCGAGCACCCGGCTGTTCTCGCCGTATCCCGGCCAAAGGAACTTGCCGTCGGCGTTCTTGCGGAACCAGTTGACGTAGAACAACTTCGGCAGTTTCTCGGCGTCCGCCGACTCTCCCAGGGCCAGCCAGTGCGCGAAGTAGTCGCCCATGTTGTAACCACAGAACGGCAACATCGCGAACGGGTCGCGCCGCAGGTTGCCGACCGCGCCCGCCGCCGCCGCGGTCGTCTCCGAGCCCATGATCGACCCCAGGAACACACCGTGGCGCCAGTTGTACGCCTCCGTGACCAGCGGCACCGTGCTCTTGCGGCGACCTCCGAAGAGGATCGCCGAGATCGGGACGCCGCTCGGGTCCTCCCATTCGGGTGCGACGCACGGCACCTGCGAGAGCGGTGCGGTGAAGCGGCTGTTGGGATGGGCGGCCGGCACTCCCGACGCGGGCGTCCAGTCGTTGCCCTGCCAATCAGTGAGGTGCGCGGGCGCCTCGGCCGTGAGACCCTCCCACCAGACGTCGCCGTCGTCGGTGAGCGCCACGTTCGTGAAGACGGTGTTGCGCGTGAGCGCGGCGACCGCGTTCGCATTCGTGTCGGGTCCCGTGCCCGGCGCGACGCCGAACATGCCGTACTCGGGATTGATCGCGTGGAGCCGGCCGTCGGCGCCGAACTTCATCCAGCAGATGTCATCGCCGATCGTCTCGGCCTTCCAGCCGGGAAGCGTCGGCACGAGCATCGCGAGGTTCGTCTTTCCACAGGCGCTCGGGAACGCGGCCGCGATGTAGCGCGCCTCGCCCGCGGGATTGGTCAGCTTGAGGATCAGCATGTGCTCGGCGAGCCAACCTTCGTCGCGCGCCATGACGCTCGCGATGCGCAGGGCGAAGCACTTCTTCCCCAAGAGCGCGTTGCCGCCGTAGCCCGAGCCGTACGACCAGATCTCGCGCGACTCGGGGAAGTGGACGATGTACTTGTGCTCGTTGTTACAGGGCCAGGGCACGTCGGCTTGCCCCGGCTCGAGCGGCATCCCGACCGAGTGGAGACACGGCACGAACTCGCCGTCGGGGCCGAGCACGTCGAGCGCGCCGCGACCCATGCGGGTCATCGTGCGCATGCTCGCGGCGACGTACGCGGAATCGGTGAGCTCGACCCCGATGTGCGCGATCGGTGAGCCGAGCGGACCCATCGAGAACGGCACCACGTAGAGAGTGCGGCCTCGCATTGCGCCCGTGAAGAACTTCAACAGCTCGGTCCGCATCTCGGCGGGCGCGCGCCAGTGGTTGGTCGGTCCGGCGTCGATCTCGCGCTCGCTGCAGATGAACGTGCGATCTTCGACCCGGGCGACGTCGCCGGGATCGCTACGCGCGTAGAAGCTGTTCGGATGCTTGGCCGCGTCGAGCGGCGTGAAGGTTCCGGACTCGACGAGCTGCCGGCACAGGCGCTCGTATTCCTCCGCCGAACCGTCGCACCAGTAGACACGGTCGGGCTGGAGAATCTCCGTCCACCCTTCCACCCATTCGAGCAACTTGCGGTTGGCGGTCGGCACGGGTGAGGGCGGAGAAGCCATAAGGATGCAGGGTAGGCCCGAGTGTTGTCGTCGCGTAAACCGTGATCGCTACAAGTGCACGACGGGGCAGGTCAACGTACGGGTGATCCCGTCGACGAGCTGCACCTGGGACACGACCATTCGCCCGAGCTCGTCGATCGATCCGGCCTCGGCCCGCAAGATGACGTCGTACGGGCCGGTCACGTCGTCGGCTTGCACGACACCGGCGAGCTTCCGGCATGATTCGACGACCGCGGAAGCCTTGCCGACTTCGGTCTGTATGAGGATGTAGGCACTGACGGCCACGGCGGCCTCCTCGGACGGTGTGGCAGAGATCGTACAGAGATCTAACGCTGACGCCCTCGGCGCCCGGCCCGGCGCTGCGCGCGCGCGATCGCCAGGTCGATGAGGCGGTCGAGGAGTTCGGCATACGGAACGCCGGACACGTCCCAGAGCCGCGGGTACATCGAGATCGGCGTGAACCCGGGGATCGTGTTGAGCTCGTTCACGACGAAGACACCGTCGTCGCGCAGAAAGAAGTCGACCCGGGCCATCGCCTCGCCGCGGCAGGCCTCGAAAGCTCGCACCGCGAGCTGTTGCACCTTGGCCGTCTGTTCGGCCGACAGCGGCGCGGGTGCGCGCAGCTCGGCCTTTCCGTCTTCGTACTTGTCTGCGTAGTCGTAGAAGTCGGCGGCCGGTACGACCTCGCCCGGCAGCGACGCCACCGCCGGATCGTCGCCGAGGATGCCGACCTCGATCTCGCGGCCCGGCACCATCTCCTCGGCAAGTATCCACTCGTCGTACGTGAACGCGTGCGCGATCGCGTCGCGCAACTCCGATCGCGTGCGCGCCTTGCTGACGCCGATGGACGACCCCATGTTCGCCGGCTTCACGAAACACGGAAACGTGAGCTCGGCCTGCACGCGACGCACGAACTCGTCGACGTCCTGCCCGTCACGCAACGTCAGCGCGCGCGCGGTATCGAGGCCGGCGCCCACGAACATCCGCTTCATCGCGATCTTGTCCATCGCGACGGCGGAGCCGAGCACGCCCGCGCCGACATAGGGCAGGCCCGCGAGTTCGAGCACGCCCTGCACGGTGCCGTCTTCGCCGTAGGGGCCGTGTAGCAAGGGGATCACCACGTCGACTTCACTCGTCCGTGACGCGCTCGGTACCGGCACGAGATCGCCTTCGACCGCGAACGCCGCCGGGAGCGCGTCGCGCCCCTCGGCCAGCATTTTCTGAGCCTTGCCGGCGAGCAACCAACGACCGTCGGTGGTGATCCCGACGGGGACGATGTCGTACTTGGCGGGATCGAGCGCCCGGGCGACGGCGACGGCGGTCGCCCGCGAGACGTCGTGCTCGGCCGACTGCCCCCCGAAGAGGAGCATGACTCGTCGGCGCGGCGCGGGCACCCGTGCATTCTGGCTCAGATCACCTGGAGCACCGCACGAATGCCGAGACCCATGATGAAGAGACCGCCCAGACCGTACGCAAGCTCCATCCAGCCGCGGGCCTGCCAGACGTAACGATACGAGTAGAGCAACCCGACTGTGACGAACGCGACGAAGCCGTAGAACATGTGGAAGCGGGGCGGCTCGTAGTGCTGGACGCTGACGAGCAGCACGCCGAGCAGAACCTGGATCATCATCATCGATTCCGCGACGATCGTCGGCCACCACAGCCACCGCGTCCGCCAGCGCGGCCAGCGCCACGCGCCGAGCGTGTAAGCGCCCGCGAGGAGGTTCGCGACGATCGCGGAGTAGCCCCAGATGCGATGGACGTCGAAGAGCACTAGAGCGCTTGGTCGTCGGAAGTCGACGAGAACGCCGACTCGCCGCCCCGCAACAAGTTCTTCAGCACCTTGCCCGCGGGATTGCGCGGCAGTGGTTCGGCGCGGAGCTCGACGTACTCGGGCACCTTGAAGTTCGCGAGCCGCGCGCGGCAGAAGTCGCGCAGATCCTCGGAGGTCGTGTCGGAGCCGGGCCGCAACTGCACGACCGCCTTCACTTCTTCGCCGAGCGTCTTGTGCGCGACGCCGACGACCGCGGCGTCGACCACGTCGGGATGGTCGAACAGCACGTTTTCGATCTCGACGCAGTACACGTTCTCGCCCGCGCGGATGATCATGTCCTTCGCGCGGTCGACCAGAAAGAGAAAGCCGTCGGGATCGAGATAACCGATGTCGCCGGTGTGGAACCACCCATCGGTGAACGCGGCCGCGTTCGCGTCGGGCCGGTGCCAATACCCGTGCGCCATCACGGTCGGGCCCTTGATCCAAATCTCGCCCCGCTCACCGGCCGGGGTGTCGCGACCCTGCTCGTCGACGACTCGCAGCTCGACCGTCGGCGCCGCGCGGCCCACCGAACCGGGATGCGCGAAGTAATCGTCGCCGCCGTGCGCGGTAGCGACCGACGCCGTCTCGGTCAATCCGTAAGCGGTCGTCAGCGTCTTGCGCATGTGTGGGAACACGCGCTCGATGCGCTCGACGAGCTCAGGCGCCGCCGGCGCGCCACCGTACGACGCGCGCTTCACCGACGTGAGGTCGTACTTCTCGAGGTTGGGCGATTCGAGAATGCGCCACATGATCGTGGGGACACCACCGATGGACGTGACCCGCTCTCTCTCGATCGTCTCCATCGCCACGTCGGGATCGAAACGGCCGACTGGCATCAGCACGACCTTGGCCCCGGTCGCGTACGCGAGCGTCATGGTCGACAGACAGCCGGTCACATGGAAGAGCGGCACGACGAGCAACGAACACGACTGCAGACCGGCTGCGGCTTCCGGGGGCGGAGTACCCCGCATCGCCTGGGCCATCCCCATCACGATGATGTTCTGGACGTTTGCGATCGCCTGGCGATGCGAAACGGTCGCGCCTTTCGGCTTCCCGGTGGTGCCCGACGTGTAGAGAATCGCGAGGACGTCGTCCTCGTCGATCGGCGTCTCGGGCATCCCCGGATCGCCGAGGTCGGAGGTCAGCTCCGCGAACGACCGAACTGTTGGATCGGCTGGGCCGTCGATGGCGAAGACGTGCTCCAGGGCCGGCAGCGATGCCAGCCGGTCGCGCACGAGCGCAACGCGGCGCGCATCGCCGATGAGCACCTTCGCTTCGGAGTCGCCGAGCCCGAACTCGAGCTCCTCCGCCTTCCACCACGCGTTGAGCGGCACGAGCGTCGCGCCGAGGACGGCGCACGCCCACCACGTGATCACCCATTCGGGCACGTTCGCCGACACGAGTGCGACGCGGTCGCCGCGCTGCACTCCGAGACGCGCGAGCGAGCGCGCGAGTACGCGTGCGAGCCGGTCGTGCTCGCCGTAGGTAAACCGCCGATCTTCCTGCACGATCCAGTCGACGTCGGCACGCGCCGAGTTCTGGGCCATCAGCTCGCGCAGGGAGGTCATGCGCTGCTTGTAGACCTGCATCGGATGACCGACGACGTCTTCGACGACGATCTCGAAGGGGCCGCCCGACCCCGTGAGTTGTGCGATCGGATCGACCGCGGTCACGCGTACTCCTCTTGGACGACGTCGAACGCGAGCAGGTCGCTGCCCGTGCTGACGGGCCCGCGCTCGCTGTGCTGGGCGTGGCCCTTCCCGAACGCCTGGCTGTTCAGCCAGCGCTCGAAGTCTTCAGTCGACCGCCAGCGCGTATAGACGTAGAAGACATCCTTGCCGTCGGTCGGACGTAGGAGCTCGAACGCTTCGAACCCCTCCA
This sequence comes from Actinomycetota bacterium, assembly GCA_003134555.1. Classification (GTDB taxonomy): domain Bacteria; phylum Actinomycetota; class Acidimicrobiia; order IMCC26256; family PALSA-610; genus PALSA-610. Next base: position 57,427 of record PLBO01000113.1, on the reverse strand, counting down.
TCTTGGAAACCTCGCCCGCCCGGTTCGCGAAGCGCTCGACGAGATCGTCGGCTCGTGCGGGCGGAACGGTGATGGCGTTGATGCGGACAACAGACATGGCCGCATTCTCGCGGCCTCGTCCCCGGGACGCCTAGTCGGGCCGCGCGGGCCCGCGCTAGTCGCCCGGCTGCTGCCGCAGGAACAGCTCGATCTCGGAGACCAGATCGTCGGCCGATGCGCCCTGCTCGCGGTCGATGCGATCGACGACCTCTTGCACCTCGGGCCGGGTCGCGAGTCCGGCGTCGACGCGCGCCGCGTACGCGTCGCAGCGCGCGTCGAGCGGACGCAGATCGAGCTCGAGCCTGCCGATCTCGGTCAGCCGTCTCAGCAAGGCGCGGACTGCGGGCGGCGAGGGCGAACCCGAGACGTACTGCGGAACCTGGGCCCACAGGCCGGCGCTCCGTATGTCGGCGTCTCCGAGCGCGCGCTGGACGATCGTCTGCAGTCCCGTCGGGCCGCCGTAAGCGAGCCGGAGCGGCGCGATCTCCTGCGCGAGCGAATGGTGGGTAGCGGTGGCGAGGACCGGAACAGGTTTGCGATGCGAGACGAGCGACGGCATTCCCGCAACGGTGCACGCGTCGCGCACGCGCAACGTTCTGGCCACTTCGACGATGGCCGCCGAAAGCGTCGGCCAGCGCAGCGACGGCTCCGGCCCGGAGACGATGACCACGTCGCGCCCCAACCTCCCGGAGACGAACGAGATCGATGGCCATTCGATGATGCGATCGCCCGCTTCCGACCAGTGCGCGTTCGGGCGGGTCTGCTGGAGGTCCATGTGGTCGGTGAGATCGATCGATGTGAACTCGTCCGGGTCGACGAGTTGCTCTCGCAGCGCGCTCACGGTGCCCGCGCCGGCCATGCCCGCGTCGACCCAGCCCGAGAGCGCGACGATCATCATCGGCTCTCGCAATTCGGGCCAACGCTCCACGTTCATCACACCTGCATCGTACGGCGATGGCGACTAGGTTCCGCGGCGCATGCGACTGCGCGTCTTCACGGAACCCCAGCAGGGGGCGACCTACGACCAGTTGCTAGACGTCGCACAAGGAGCGGAGCGGCTCGGCTTCGACGCGTTCTTCCGTTCCGATCACTACCAGAGAATCGGCGAAGGCTCACCCGGACCGGGTTCCACTGACGCCTGGATGACGCTCGCCGCGATCGGACGCGAGACCACGCGCATCCGGCTGGGCACCCTCGTCACGCCGGTGACGTTCCGGTTTCCCGGCCCGCTCGCGATCCAGGTCGCGCAAGCCGACGCGATGAGCGGCGGGCGCGTCGAGCTCGGGCTCGGCGCGGGCTGGTACGAGGCCGAGCACACCGCGTACGCGATCCCCTTCCCGTCGACGGGTGACCGCTTCGAAATGCTCGAAGAGCAACTCGAGATCGTCACCGGCCTGTGGAAGACGCCGGCCGGCGAGCAATATTCGTTCCGCGGCAAACATCATTCCGTCGTCGACTCTCCGGCATTGCCGAAGCCGGTACAGAAACCCGGACCACCGATCGTGATGGGTGGATGGGGAACCAAGCGAACGCCCCGCCTCGCCGCGCGTTTCGCCGCGGAGTTCAACATGCCGTTTGCGCCAGTGTCGTATTTCCGCGAAGGCTGCGACCACGTACGCGCCGCGTGCGACGCGATCGGGCGCGATCCGGCGACGATGAAGTTCACGGTAGCGACCGTCGTCTGCGTCGGACGCGACGAAGCCGAGTTCCGCCGGCGGGCTGTCGCGAGTGGACAGGATCCCGATCAGGCTCGCGCCGGCGCCGCGGGCGGCACACCCGACGAGGTCGTCGAGCGCATCCACGAGTTCGCCACTGAAGGCGCGGAAACCGTCTACCTCCAGTACCACAAACTCGACGAGCCCGATCACCTCGAGCTGATCGGAACCGAGGTCCTGCCGAAGGTCGGGGCCGCGCCGTGACGCTTCGCTTCGGCGTCCACACCGGACTGCAGCACACGTCGATCGACGACCTGCAGTCGTTGTGGCGCCGGATCGAGGAGCTCGGCTTCGACTGGATCTCGATCTGGGACCACTTCTACGCAGCTGACGCCTCCGGCGATCCGCATTGTCTCGAAGCGATCACCGCGCACACCGCGCTCGCGGCGACGACCGAACGGGTCACCTGTGGCTCGCTCGTGTACTCGGCGGGATACCGCCACCCCGCGGTCATTGCGAACGCGATGGCGACGCTCGACCAGGTCGCGCGGGGCCGCACCGTGCTCGGCCTGGGCGGCGGCTGGCTCAAAGGCGAGTACGAGGCGTACGGGTTGCACTACGGCTCGCCCGGCGAACGGCTGCGGATGTTGGAGGAGTACGTGCAGTGCGTACGCGGGCTGCTCACTCGAGAACGGACGACGTTCGACGGCGAGTTCTTCCACATGCACGACGCGCAATGCGAGCCCAAACCGATGCAGGCGCGGCTGCCCATCTGGATCGGGGGCGGCGGAGAGAAGGTCACGCTGCGCATCGCCGCGCAACACGCCGACGGCTGGAACGTCCCGTTCATCCCGCCCGACGTTTGGGCACACAAGGCCGGCGTACTGGACGCGCACTGCGAGCGACTCGGACGCGACCCTTCGGAGATCACCAAGTCGGTGAACGTCGGGATGGCCTTCACCGACGCGGAGCTCCGGCGCCAGTTCGGTCCGATCTCCGACGCGGTGAAGCCGGGAGTGCTCTCCGGAAGTGTGCAGGAGATGGTCGACAAGGTCGGCGCCTACGTCGATGCGGGCGCCTCCTACGTGATCCTGGCGATGCGGGCACCGTTCGATCGGGACGGCCTGGAGCGGTTCGCGGCCGAGGTGATCCCGGCCGTGCGCGCCTGATTGCGATTGCGATGGGGCTCGACGATCTCGTTCACGACGCGATCCCCGTCAACCAGCCGTACGCGGGGCTGGGCGCGGAGGCGTACGACGTGTGGATGCCGCCGAGCGGCGACGATCCCGACGTCGAGATGTACCGCCGGTGGATCGAACGCGGCGGCGGACCGGCGCTGGAGCTCGGATGCGGAAACGGGCGACTGCTGGTCGGCTACGCGCGCGAGGGGCTCGACGTCGAAGGTGTCGATTCGTCGGCCGACATGCTCGCGATCTGCGCGGCGCACGGGCGCGAGGCCGGGCTCGACCTCACGCTGCACCACACCGATTGGCTGGCGCTCGACCTCGGCCGCACGTACGCGACCATTTACAACCCCGCGGGTTCGTTCGCGCTGATCGCGAACGACGCCGACGCCCACACCGCGCTCGCGGCGTGGCGCCGCCACCTCCGGCCCGGCGGTCGAGTGTTGGTCGAGATGGGCGTGCCGACGGCCGATCTCGACGCGAAGTACGAGTGGCGCGTGCGCCGAAGCGGGACCCGCCCGAGCGACGGCGTGACGTTCATGGTCCATGAGGCGGTACGCATGGACGCCGACGCGCAGACCGCGCACGTGCTGAACCGGCACGAGCTGTGGTCGGCAAGCGGCGAGCTCATCACGACGTATGTACGCCGCCACCGGTTGCGTTGGTGGACTCGTGAGCAGTTCGAATCGATGTTCCGCACGTGCGGCTACATCGACGTACGTTCGCACGGCGAAAGCGACGGGTTCATCACGGAAGGCCGCTCGGCGTAACGCGAGCCCGGGATAACACTCCCGCCGACCGTGTGCGCCAGTATTGCGAGATGCCGGAACCCGCAGGCGAGCTGCGCTTCGATCCGCTCACCCGCGAGTGGGTGAACATCGTCGGGAGCCGGCAGACCCGGCCGAATCTCCCGGCGAGCGGATGTCCGTTCTGCGTCGGCGGCCTCGAAGCACCGGAGCCGTACGACGTGCGCTGGTTTCCCAACCGCTGGCCCGCGTACGCGTCGGGCGACCACGTCGACTTCGCCGCCGCGCAAGCCGCGGGAACGACGACGGTGCCTGCGGTCGGCGCGTGTGAGGTCGTGCTCTTCTCGCCCGACCATGACGAATCCCTGTCGACACTCCCCCTCGTACACGTGCGCAAGATCGTCGACCTCTGGGCGGAGCGAACGCGGGAGCTGCTCGCTCGACCCGAGGTGGAGTACGTCCACGTGTTCGAGAACCGGGGCCGCGAGGTCGGCGCCACCATCGACCACCCGCACGGCCAGATCTACGGATACCCCTTCGTTCCGCCCGCGCCGGCGGGCGAAGCCGTCATCGCCCGCGACCACGGCTGCGGCATCTGTGCCGAGGTGGAAACCGAGCTCGCCTCGGAGGCGAGAGTCGTGACGACGCGCGGCGACTGGGTGGCGTGGGTGCCCTACGCCTCCGGCTATCCCTACGGGTTGCGCATCGCGCCACGCGCGCATCGCGGATCGCTCCCCGCTCTCGACGATGCGTCGCGCGACGATCTCGCCGCGGTGCTCGTCGACGCGCTCTCCCGCTACGACCGCCTGTGGCCGGCGACGGCTCCCGCGTACCGGTTCCCGTATCTGTTGTGGTTCCACCAGGCGCCCGCGGCCGGCGGCGACGAATGGCACCTGCACGCGCACGTCGCTCCACCGCTGCGCGGGCCCGACGTCGCGCGTTACGTCGCGTCGGCCGAGCTCGGGAGCGGCACGTTGTCCAACCCGGTCGTCCCCGAGGCCGCCGCGCAGGCGTTGCGCGACGCGTGAAGCCGACGCACACCTTTCGCGCACCCGGTCGCGTCAATCTGATCGGTGGCCAGATCGACTATCACGAAGGTTGGGTCGTGTCCCTGGCGATCGACCGAGACGTGCGGGTACGCGCGACCGCGCGTAGCGACGGTCGCGTGATCGCGCGCTCTACCGAGTTCGGCGGAGAGGTCGACGTGGCGGCCGACGGCCGCGACGACCCGCCCGAGACGCGGCCCGCGTGGGGCCGCGCGGTCGCGGGTGTCACGCGAGTGCTGGCCGAGCTCGGCCGCGCGCCGGTAGGTGTCGACCTCGCGATCTCGTCGACGGTGCCGGTCGGCGCAGGGTTGTCGTCGAGCGCCGCTTTCGAGGTCGCGTGCGCACTCGCGATCTCGGACGCGGCAGGGTTTGCGCTCACCGGCAACGAGCTCGCGCGCGCGTCGCAGCGCGCCGAGCACGTCGCGACCGGCGTGCCGTGCGGAATCCAGGACCAGATGACCTCGGTGTGCGGTCGCGCCGATCATGCGGTCTTCCTCGACTGCCGCACCCTCGCCGTCGAGCACATCGCGGTGCCACCCGAGCTGTCCGTGCTCGTCGTGCACTCGGGCGTGGCGCGCACTCTCGAGCGCTCGCCGTTCGCACAACGACGAGCCGAAAGCGAGGCCGTCGCCGCGCGTCTCGGACTCCGCGTGCTTCGCGACGCCACGCTCGACCAGGTCCGCCCGTTCCCCCGCGGCCGCCACGCCGTTACCGAGATGCAGCGAGTGCGCGACTTCGCGCGGGCGCTTCGGGCGCGAGACCTCGACGCGCTGGGCCCACTCATGCTCGCGAGCCACGCCTCGTCGCGCGACGACATGGAAGTGTCGATCCCCGCGCTCGACGTGCTCGTCGATTGCCTCGTCGAGGCCGGCGCGTACGGCGCGCGCCTCACCGGCGCGGGATTCGGCGGTTGCGTCGTGGCGATCGCCCCGGTCGGGTCGGCCGGCACGATCGCCGCCCGCGCGACCGCGCGCTACCGCGCCCGGATCGGTCTCGAGCCGACGGCGTGGGTCGTGCGCGGAGCCGCCGGCGCGAGCCGGGCCGAGTAGCGCCGCCGTGCTCGTCATACGCGCACCGGGACGCGTCAACCTGATCGGCGACCACACCGACTATCAGGACGGTCTCTGCCTGCCCATGGCCATAGACCGCGAGGTCGAGGTGCGCGCGCGTGAACGCGGGGACGGGCTCGTCGTGGCGCGATCGGATGCAATCGGGGGCGTCGTGGAGTTGCCCGCCGACGGCACGACCGACCCGGCATCAGTGGAACCGCGCTGGGGCCGGTCGATCGCGGCGGTGTTACAGGCTCTCGCCGAACGGGGCCGGTCGCCGATCGGTTTCGACATGGAGGTGTCGTCGACCGTGCCGCTCGGCTCCGGCTTGTCGTCGAGCGCGGCGTTCACGGTCGCGGTCGTGATTGCGGCCGCGGAGATCGGCCGATTCGCGCTCGACCGTCGCTCGATCGCTCTCGCGGCGCAAGCGGCCGAACAGCGCGCGACGGGTCTCCCGTGCGGCGTGATGGACCAGATGGCATCGGTATTCGGACGTGCCGGTCACGCACTCCTTCTCGACTGCCGGAGTCTCGACATCGAAGCGGTCCCGCTCCCGGAATCGGCCGCGGTGGTCGTCGTCCACACCGGCGTCCCCCGGCGACTCGAAGACAGCGCCTACGCCGAGCGGCGGAGTGCATGTGAGGCCGCGGCCGCGCACCTCGGCGTGGCAACCCTCCGCGACGCGACGCCCGCGCAGGTCGCGGACGATCCGTTCGCCCGGCACGTCGTGTCGGAGAACCAACGGGTGGTCACGTTCGTCGACGCGTTGCGCGCCGGTGATCTCGATCGCTGCGGCCGGCTCATGGGCGCGAGCCACGAGTCGCTGCGCGACGACTTCCGGGTCTCGACCCACGCGCTCGACGCGCTCGTCGACGCGCTCGTCGACGCGGGGGCGTACGGCGCGCGGCTGACCGGTGCCGGGTTCGGCGGATGCGTCGTGGGTCTGGTCGCAGGCGACGCGGTCGACGCCGTCATCGCCCGCGCCCTCGCGCGATACCGTTCCACCACGGGCCTGACGCCGATGCCGATCGTCGTGCACGCGGTCGACGGCGCCGGGCGCGTGGACTGAATCACGCAGACGGAGGGGCCGTGCCGAGCATCTTCAGCCGGATCATCGCGGGCGAGCTGCCCGGGAAGTTCGTGTGGAAGGACGAGCGCGCCGTCGCGTTCATGTCGATCGCGCCGATGATGCCCGGTCACGCCCTCGTCGTTCCGCGAGACGAAGTCGACCACTGGATCGATCTCGATCCCGCGCTCGCCGCGCACCTGTTCAACGTCGCACAACATGTCGGCCGGGCTCAGGACCTCGAATGGAAGCCCCGGCGCATCGGGCTGCTGATCGTGGGTGAAGAGGTTCCGCACACGCACCTGCACGTCGTGCCGATCAACCATCCCGAAGAGCTGACGTTCGCGCACGCCGACCCGTCGCCCGATTTCGACGCGCTCGACGACGCGGCAGTGCGCTTGCGGGCTCGCTTACACGAGCTCGGCTGCAGCGAGGCCTCCGAGTAGTGCCCCGGCAACCAGTGCGTACCGCACCGGAGGTGCGGATCCATCGGTCGCTCACGAAGGCGCTCAGGCTCTTCGACGCCGACCGGCTGCGGTGGCTCGACGAAGCCGCGGCGATCGGACCCCTTGTCGCGCTACGAATGGGTCCGGTCAAGACGTGGGTCGTCACCGATCCCGACGTCGCCCGAAGCATGCTCGTCACCGAGAGTTCCTCCTGGACGAGACCGCCCGCGACGCTCGTGCCGATACGCGTGGGTGTCGGAGAGAACCTGTTCACGCAATCCAACAAGGCGTGGGCGAAGGTGCAGCCTTGGGTCGCTCCGGCGTTTCGACGGAAGGCCCTCGAACCGCGTCTCGCCGACCTCGACGCCCTGATCCGAGACGAAGTCGAGGCGATTCCGCGCGACGAGGAGGTCGATCTCGAGCGCGCAACGGGCCGGATAGCTCTGAGGCTCGCGGCATGGGTGCTGCTCGGCGAGGAGCTCGACCCGACCCGCGCCGAAGAGATCGCGCATCATCAACGCGCCGTCGTCCGATGGGTTGGCATCCGCCTGGGTCAACTCACGGGCTTCATCCCGGTCGCGCTCGGCGCGCCCGGACGAGAGATGAAGCGCCACCGCGCCTTCCTCGATGCCTACGCCGACGAAGTCATCGCCCGGGCCTATACCGCAACACACACGGGCGACCACGTGCTCGGCGCGTTGTTGAATGCGCGACCATCGGGCAACGCGCTCACGCCCGACGAGCTGCGCGGCCACGTCCTCGGCCTCTTCCTCGCCGGCAACGAGACCACAGCCGCGGCGCTGTCGTGGGCTCTCGTGCACGGCGCCCGCGCACCGGACGAGTGGGGCAAGGTCCGCGACGGGTCACGCCGCGCCGTGCCATTTCTCACAGAGACGTTGCGCCTCAGCCCCGCGGTTTGGGGCATCCCGCGAACACCGACCAGAGCCGGGATCAAACTCTCTGCCGGCGACGTCACCACCCGAGTGCGACGCGGCCAACTTGCAACCGTGTACTTGAGAGGCATCAACCGCGACCCGAACACCTGGGGCGATCCGCTGCGCTTCGACCCGTCGCGACATGACACCGGCGCGAAGGAACTTCACCGTGCGCTGCTCCCATTCGGGCTCGGTCCGCGAGGCTGCATCGGCCAGCACGTCGCGATGGCGGAAATGAGTGCTGTACTCCCCGCTCTCGCACGACGAGGAGACATCATCATCGACGGATCGACTACCGAGGACGCCGGCTTCGCGCTTCGCATTCGCGGCGGTCTCAGCGGTCGTTTCACAACAAGCCGTCGAAGCACGTCGACCGACCCCGAAACCGCGAAGCGTCGGAGCTAACGGCCGTACTGCTCGTCGACCGCGCGGGCGAACGCTCGGTGCACACGCGTGAGCTCGAGCTCGCCGTCCTCTTCGGATCGTCTCGAGCCGATCCAACGGAGCTCGCCGATCAGCACCAGTACGACGTACGCGACGAGAGCACCGCCTGCCAGCAACAAGACCGCCGATCCGGCACCGGTGGCCGCGGCCACCAACGCGGCCGCGGCCGCGACGAGCAGCACCCACGTGATTCGAGTCAGCAACCGCCTCGCTCGGACGCGCGCCGGCTCCAACGGCACGACCACCGCGAACTTCGGCCCGAACGGCGACCATGGCTTTTGCTCGGGGCGCAACACGACGGCAACAGGGTGCGCGCATGCCTTGCCGGTCTTCACCGAGAGCGCGGGCAGGTCGCCGCGCTCGAGGTCGTCGATCCGCGCGCGCACGCGTGCCATCAGCCGACGGTTTGCAGCCGTTCGGCTGCAGCCGGTGTACGAATCCCCCACCAGAACAGGTCGCGTCCGTCGACGAACGTCGCGCGCAGTCGGGGTACGGCGTCACGCAGCTCGAGCGCGTGTCTTTCGGCGAACGCGTACGGCTCACTGGGCAGCAGCGCGACATCGGGGCCGCGCGCCGCGACCTCGCCCAACGAAACCTCGGGATACCGATCGACCGAATCGCCGAAGACGTTCGCGATTCCCGCGTGCGCGAGCAGCGAGGAGCCATAGGTGTCGGCCGCGAGCGACATCCACGGACGTCGCCAGATCGGGATGAACGCCGACAAGCGTTCCGGAGTGCGTGTGCGTGCCTGCCACGCCTCCCATGCGTCGAACGGAGCCGGCGCCTCGGCACCGATTGCCGTTGCGAGCGCGCATACTGCAGTCCCAACGTCCGCCACGGAGCGCGGCGACATCGAATGCAGAACAAGGCCGCGCCCGACGAGTGACTCCGCGTCCTCGACCCGGTTCTCCTCGTCGTTCACGATCACGAGGTCGGGCGCGAGCGCGACCACCGCGTCGACGTCGACGTTCTTGGTTCCCCCGACCGTCGGCACGGCCGCGAGATCGCAGAACCGCGTGCATGCAACCGGCGGCACGCCGAGCGCGACGAGCGTCTCCGTCGCGCTCGGTACCAACGAGACCACTCTCGCCGGTGTCACATGCGCTCGAGCAACTGCGCCTTCTTCGTCTCGAACTCGGCCGCGGTGATGACACCGCGGTCGCGCAGGTCGGCGAGCTGCTGCAATTGTTCCGGCACGGTCGGCGGCGCGGGTGCCGCCGCGGACGGTGCGTAGGTGGGTGCGGGATTCGACCAACCCGCGCGCTTCTTCGCGTTCGCCTCCATCTGGCGGTACAGCTCTTGTTGCACGCCGTCCGGATGCCACACGTCGTCGAAGTGCGACTGGCCGTCGCGGCCCGCCGATTCGATGTCGAGATCGCCGGCGCCGATCACCCGTTCGAAGATCCCTTGATGGAAGTTGATGTTGTTGATGCGTTCCATCGGGATCTCGACCCCGCGCTTCGCGATCACGCCGGTGCGGTAAATGACGCGGTCGTCGGTCACGACGAAATGCGTGAAGTTCCACTCGAGGTACTTGAGGGCGAGCCAGCCCGCCCAAACCACGGCCACGATCCCCCACAGGGCGTTCAGCCACTTGTTACCGACGGAGAGAACAAAACCGCCGACGACGAACAGCGGGATCCCGGTCGCGATGTGTTTCGAGAAGAACCACCAGTGCGGGCGGAGATCGAGTGCGATCTCCTCGCCTTCGTTCAGCAGCTTCTTGGGGTACGGCACCGTGAAATTCTATGCGCGCCGACCCCCACGAGGGCCGGATCCGTCAGGGCCGGACGTCGCCGTCGAGCAGCGGCGGGATGTCGTGGCCGTCGTAGGGGTCGAGGTCGATAGCGATCAGGAAGCCGCGAGCGCGCTCGGCCTGGGGGAGCCGGTCGACGAGCGCGTCGTGAGCCGGGCCGTGGCTCGCCACGACGAGATGCGCGAGCTCGTGGACGAGCACGTAGTCGAGGACCCACGACGGGTACGCCGCGAGCCGCGACGAGACGCGCACCGCGCCGTCCTCCGGCGTACAGGAACCCCAACGCTGACGCATGTTGTCGACCCAACGCACGCTCCGGGGACGCGGCAGGCCGTAGTCGCGAGCGAGACGCCGAGCACGCGCGGCGACGTCGATCGCCGACGAGTCGGTGCGCCGCCGCATACGTTCGGCGAGCTCTTGCGCGGTCACCTGCGCTTCGTCGATCGTCATCCAGCGCGGGAACGAAACGCGCAGTCGATCGCCGATCAGCACGGCTTCGACGTGCTTGCGCCGACGCGTCCCACGCACGAGCTCGATCTCCATGTCCACCATCTATACCGCGTTGGCACGACCCTCCGCAGCGGGGGGTGTGAATGCTGCGCGAACTGCGCGAGACGAGCCACTCCGTACCCAAAATTTTCTGCTCGATTCCGCTTGACGCTCGCGCGGCGCGGTCCTATTCTCCCTCCTTACCGGTTCGCCGATGCGTCGGACTCCGAGCCCGTTTACGGGGGAGGAACGGACGTACGCGCGGGCCGGGACGTGCGCCGACCTTCGGGGAGGCGTACGGGCCGGCAAACCGGTTGGCGGGCGCCTGCGAGGGCATGCCTGTCGACTGGGCACCGGAGGTAGGGCCCCGAGGAGATCGGAGCTGCCAACGCAGCGAAGACTACTCGGGGCCTTGCCGCGTCGAGGCTCGCGACATCGCGTTTCGACGATGCCGTGTTCCAAGGTGTCGCATGCGACGGTCACACCGGCTGTGTACCGTCCGATTGTGCGCGACGCGCTGCTCCACGATCTCGATCCGCTCCAACACGACGCTGTCACATCCGACGCCGCCCCCCTCGCGATCATCGCTCCGGCCGGCTCCGGCAAGACGAGGGTGCTCACCCGCCGCATCGCATACGGGGCTCGTGAGGGGCGCCTGGAGGCTCGCCACGTGCTGGCGGTCACCTTCACCCGCAAGGCGGCCGGCGAGCTCGTCTCCCGCATCGGTCGCCTCGGTGTCGACGGCCGGATCACTGCAGGCACATTCCACGCGATCGCCCTTTCGCAGCTGCGCCGGCATGCAACCGAGCGCAACCGCGAAGCACCACGTGTGCTCGATCGCAAGGCGCGCCTGCTCGGGCCGATCATGGGCGGGCGCGGCGGGGCCTCCGTGGTGGCGGTCGCCGACGTCGCCGCCGAGATCGAGTGGGCGAAGGCGCGCCTCATCTCGCCCGACGCCTATGAAGCGGCGGCCGAGGGGGCGGGGCGACGCGTCCCGAGAGGGGCCGGCGAGGTGTCGCGGCTCTACGCGGGCTACGAGGCCGAGAAGCGCCGCCGGCATTTGATCGACTTCGACGACGTGCTCAGCCAATGCGCGGATGCGATCGCGCACGACGAGGAGTTCGCGGCCGGACAGCGATGGCGCTTCCGCCATCTGTTCGCCGACGAGTTCCAGGATGCCACCCCGCTGCAGTTGCGACTCCTGCGCGCCTGGCTCGGCGAGGCGAACGAGCTGACGGTGGTCGGCGACCCCGCCCAGGCGATCTACGGCTTCACCGGAGCCGATGCATCGCCCTTGATCCTCTTCGAACGGACCTTCCCCGGCGGCCGGACGATCGCGCTCGGCCGCAACTACCGGAGCACGCCGGCCGTCGTCGCGCTCGCCGAGGTCGCGCTCGGCCCGGCGGCTGGCCGCTCCCGGCGCCGGCCCGAGGCCGTCCGTCCCGACGGCGCACCTCCGACCGTCACGGCGTACGACGACGACGACGCGGAGGCGAGCGCGGTTGCCGACGCGTGCTGGCAGGCCCACGCCGCCGGAGTGCCGTGGCACCGCATGGCCGTGCTGTTCCGCACCAACGCGCAGTCGTCGCGCTTCGAGGCCTCGTTCACCCGGCGCGGCGTGCCCTTTCGTATCGGCGAGGGTCAGCGTTTCGCGGCCCGGCCTCCGGTGCGTGCCCTTCTCGACCAGCTGCGAGACGTCGAGCGGAAGCTGCCGGGGCGCCCGTTCGCGCACCACCTGGCCGATCTCGCCTCTGACGACGAAGCCGTCGCGTCAGACGAAGCACGGTCGCATCGCGACGCGTTGCTCGAACTCGGGCGTGACTACCTCGAAGCGGTCGGTGGCATCGGTGGCGTCACCGAGTTCGCGACCTGGCTGGACACCGCGACCGGCGCGGGGTCGAGCGGCGCCCACGGCGTCGACCTGGTCACGTTCCACCGCGCCAAGGGCCTCGAGTGGACCGTCGTTTTCGTCACCGGCCTCGAACGGGGAATGGTGCCGATCTCCTGGTCGACTTCCGACGCGGCTCAGGCGGAGGAACGGCGGCTCCTGCATGTGGCGTTGAGCCGCGCCGAGGATGAATTGCACTGCTCGTGGGCCCGAGCCCGTTCCGCGGGTACCCGGCGGACACCCCGCGATCCGTCGCCCTGGCTCGGGCTGCTCGAGAACGAGGCGAACCATGCACCACACGGATTGCTTCAGCGCAGGCGCGCACCGCGTGACCATGTCGCAGAGCTGCGCGCAACCCTCGCGGCTGCATCACCGCCCGTGCCACCGCCGGACCGCGCACACCGCCTGCACCATTGACGCGCCGCGTCGAGCGGACAACGATGACACCACGACCATCGGGTCGCGGGAGGTCGTCATGAGATCGACGCTGCCACTGTTCCCGACCGACGACGGTTGGCCGTATCCCGATGCGGCGGCGCGCGAGTTCGTCGCCGACGCACCCGACCTCGACGCCCTCGAGCTCCTCGGACCGCACGCCTACGACACGCTGACTTCCCGGGAACACGACGCGTTACGACTCCGCTTCGGCTTGCACGGCAGCGACGCGCTCTCGATGAAGGAACTTGCGCCGGTCCTCGGGTGCAGCCGCGCCGAGGCCGGCGCGCTGGTCGGTCGTGCGATCGACAAGATGCGCATGCAGCTGCTCCGAGAGTGAACACATTGCCCCTGTAGCCTCCGTCGAATGCACGAGTTCGATGCCGCGACTCAGGCGATCGCGGACGAGGTCTTCGAGCTGTTGCGCGAGCTCGTGGCCCTCGACCCGACTCCCCTCAACGGGACGATCAAACCCAACGAGGTGGCCGCGCTCGCGCGTCCGATGATCAACGAGACCGGCAACGACCCCGCGGCGGTGCTGGAGCTCTTCACATCCGTGCTCGCGCCCGCGGTGATCCGCGCCGACAGCCCCCGGTTTCTCGCCTGGATCCCTTCAGCGCCGACCAAAGCGTCGATGCTGTTCGACGCGGTCGTGTCTCTCGCGTCGATCAGCGGCGTCTCGTGGATCGAATCGGCCGGCGCGGTCTGGGCCGAGAACGAGGCGCTGCGGTTCATCGCAGACCTCGCGGGCATGCCCGAGGGGGCCGGCGGCACGTTCGTGCAAGGCGGCTCGGCCGCGAACCTCTCCGCGTTGGCCGTCGCTCGCGACACGGGCCGCCGACGCCTGGGCGACAACCGCAGGCGTGTGCGCTTCGCAATCACGGTCGACACCCATTCGTCGGTGCGCAACACGATGCACCTCCTCGACGTCGCTCCGCTCCTCGTGCCCCTCGTCGACGACCGCCTGACGGGCGGCGCACTCGCGGAAGCCCTCGACTCGTGCGACGACCCCGCGTCGGTGTGCGCGGTAGTGGCGAACGCGGGGAGCACGAACGCGGGACTCGTCGACGATCTCGCCGGCATCGCCCGTATCTGCGACGATCGCAATCTGTGGATGCACGTCGACGCCGCGTACGGCGGTGGCGCGCTCCTCGCACCCTCGGCTCGAGGACAGTTCGCCGGCATCGAGCGCTCCGATTCGCTCGTCATCGACCCGCACAAGTGGCTCTACGCGCCACTCGACTGCGCGGCGCTGCTCTACCGCGATCCGAGCCTCGCTCGTTCCGTCCACGGTCAGCACGCGGCGTATCTCGACTCGGTGAACGAGCAAACCGGCGGATGGAACCCCGGCGACTACGCGTACCAGCTCACGAGACGTGCACGCGGACTGCCGTTTTGGTTCTCGCTCGCCGTGCACGGAGCCGACGCGTACCGGGACGCGGTCGAGCACGTGCTCGAGATCACGCGCGGCGCGGCGGAGCGCATCCGCGGGCTCCCCCACCTCGAGCTCCTGCGCGAACCCGAGCTCTCGGTCGTGCTGTTCCGGCGCATCGGCTGGGACGCCGTGCAATACGCAGCCTGGTCCGACCAGCTGATGCGCGACCACGAGGCGCTCGTGGTACCGACGCGCTGGCACGACGAGACGGTGGCACGCCTGGCGTTCCTGCACCCGGGAACGACTCTGGAGATCGTCGACGAGATCCTCGCGACGACCCACTAACTACCGCAGGCGCTCCAAAGTCCGCGGCCCTCGGCCCGGGCCTCGAGCTCGGCTCGGAGCATCACGCGGGCGTGCACGCCGTTGGGCGGGATGATCAGCAGACGCGCGAAGCCCAGGCGGAGCAGCTCGTCGTCGTAGCGCACACCGCCGACATAGACGTAAGCGAGCAGGCGGCCGTACTTGTCGCGGGCCTCGGCGTCGGTCTCGAGTGCCACCCGGGTGCCGGGAGCCAGCCGAGCCTTCGTGTGCGCGCTCGCCTCCGGGCCGTAACACTGCACCGGTTTGCGGGGGTCGAGAGTCTCCGGGGTGTCGGCTCCGAGCACGCGCACCTTCTCGGTGCGGCCCGCGACCTCGACGACGATCGTGTCGCCGTCGACCACCTTTACCACCGTTGCGTCGAATCTCGCCGCGGCTCGACCGCCGGACCGCCAGCCCCACCCGGCGCTCCCGAGCAGGGCGACGGCGAGCGTCGCGCACGCGGCCCGGGAACGAGCCATCTGCGAAACGTATCAACCGGCTGCGACGCGCACGCATGCGTGGTTGACTATCGAAGGCCACGACCGGCATTCCGGTCAGGCAAGGAGGCCCCGTGTTTCCTCATCAGCTCGCCCGCCAGGAAGTCAAGAACACCCAAGCTCGCATGAAAGGGGCGATGCGGCCGTCGACGACCGAGGCGATCCGTCTCCATTTCGCTTCCGTGCCACTCTTCGCGGCCTGTTCGAAGCACGAACTGAGGCTCCTCGCGAAGACCGCGGTCGTCGAAACACGGGCCTCGGGCGCGACGCTCATGACCGAGGGCGCCACCGGTACCACAGCTTTCGTGTTACTCCAGGGCAGGTGCCGCGTGTTCCGCAATGGCCGACGCGTCGGCGCGATCGAGGCGGGAGGCGTCGTGGGCGAGCTCTCGATGCTCAACCGCGCGCCGCGCAATGCCACGGTTGTGGCCGATTCCCTGGTCGAGGTTGCGATCCTCGGACGACGTGAGTTTCTCGCGTTACTCGAGGAGTCGCCCTCGATCAGCCAAAAGCTGCTCGTGAGCCTGGCCGCGCGGGTGCAGGAGCTCGACGCGCGCACACCGTGCTGATCTGACGGAGCCGTCAGGGGTCGGAGTGCCGCCGACCGAGATTGCTCACGAGCCCGGTCAGCTGCGCAGTCGGTTCGATGCCGAGCTCCGACTTCAGCATTGCGCGATAGCGGTTGAAGCCCTCGAGCGCTTCCATCTGGTTGCCCTCGGCCAGGAACACCTTGATGAGCGCACCGTGCGCGCTCTCGCGCAGCGGCTCCGCGCGGATCGCAGCGAGAGCTGCGATCACGGCCTCCGCCCATCGACCCCTGCTCGTCAGATGCGCGGCCATCGCTTCGAGCGCGTGCAATCGGAGCTGGTGCCACTCCTCGTTCTCGATCACGACCCACTCGTCGTACCAACCGGGCAGAAGGTCGACCGAGAGCGACGCGACGGCCGCGGCAGTCTCGTCGCCGGGCAGAATCTCATTCGAAGGATCGAGCAGGCGGTGCGCCAGCGCCCTCGACTCGCGGATGTCGACGCGCACGGCCGGGTGCGGACCGAGGTCGAGATCTTCGACGATGACGGCGGCGCTCGCAGTGGGTTTGAGCCGCCACAGCGCCGAGCGCAGGCTGCTCGCCGCGTCCTGCGGCGGCGCCTCCGGCCAGAGCGTGGAGGCGACGAGTTGCCGGGTCGCCGGGCGGTCCCTCAACGCGAGAAACGCGAGAAGCTTGCGCGAACCGCTCGGGAGGGGAAGGGCGCGGTCGCCGGCGCAGAACGTGAAAGTGTCGAGAACCGAGACCATCAGCTCCTGACTCGGCGGCTCCTGACTCGGCAGCTCCTGACTCGGCAGCTCCTGACTCGGACCGTCGACGACTGCGATGTCCGTCATCCGAGCTCCGATCGCGTCGTTACGCGGGCCGGACCCGCGATGCTCGCCGCCTGCTCGGCGACCAACCCACAGTGCATGGCCACATCCTGCAGATGGGGCGTCGCGGACGCGTGACGCGGGCGTTACGCCACTCTCCGCAAGTCCCCCGAGGATTATCGGGGCAGGAAGTCGAGCAAGAGTGCCGTGACCCGATCGGGCGCCTCCCACTGCATCCAATGCCCGGGACCCTCGACGCGCTCGTAGCGGAACGAGTTCGAGCAGTACTTCGACGACCCGCTCATCTGTTCCTCGAGCAGGGCGAAATCGCCACTACTCCACAGACCCATCGTGGGTGCTTGCACCGGAGGCAGCTCCAGAGGCGGATCGATCAACGCCTGCGGCGGGATGTTGGCGCGATACCAGTTGAGCCCCGGCGTCAACGAGCTGTCGCGTTCCAGATCGGCGATGACGGCGTCGGTATCGGGGTGCTGCGACCACTCCCGGAAGTTCGCCCAGTCGTTCATTGTGAGCCACTGCTCGGCGATGTCACGGAACTGGAACAGCAGCATGTACCACGACTTCTCGCGCTGTGGCATGCCCATGCTCGAGAACGCGGTCGGATGACCGACCGACAACGCGACGAGATGATCGACGCGTTCGGGCGCGAACGCGGCGGTGGCCCACGCAACGGCAGAGCCCCAGTCATGCCCGACGACATGGGCGCGCTCGAGACCGAGGTGATCGAGGATCGCGGTGACGTCGATCGCCAGGAACGGGATCGAATACGCGTCGACCTCGTTCGGCTTGTCGCTCGCTCCGTAGCCGCGTTGGTCGGGCACGATCACCTGGTATCCGGCGTCGACCAACACCGGAACCTGTTTCGACCACAAGCGTTTCGTGTCGGGAAAGCCGTGCAACAACACGACCGGTCGGCCTTCGCCTTCGACCTGTACGTCGAGCGTCACTCCACTGGAGTCGATACGCATATCAGCGCCCCCGTTGCTCAACCGGCCACGATGGCCAGCAACTCTTCGCGGGTCGGTGCGAACGACGGTTCGTCGCGCCAATTCCCGCCGAGCTCCACGACCTTCTCGAACACGCCCGGCTCGGCGAGTACTTCGTCGGGGTTTGCGATCACGCCGACGAGCTTCAACATCGAGCGGAACAGTTCCGGATCCTTGTTCGACGCGGCCTGCAGCGCCTGACCGATCTCCCACGCCGGATCGCCCGGGTCGTACGTCTTGCCCTCGATGCCTGCATCGATCTCGGCCAGCCGATGACGGTCGAAATCGAGGGTTGAGCGGTAGTAGGGCTCGACGGTCGCCTCCGTGACCTCGTGCCAACGCTGCGCGAGCTCGACGGGAACATCGATCGAAGCCACCCGAAGCAGATCACGTAGCGCGACTGCGTGCATCATGCCGATCGACGCACCGCGCCCGAGCGACGGGTTCGTGCAGGCCCACGAGTCCGCGACCGCGAGCACGCCGGTCGCGACGGGCGAGCCGTCGACGACGAACGAACGGTGGCGGTCCTCGATCTTCGCCATGATCGCGACCTCGTCGTCGAGGGACTCGCCGTCGACCCAGTGCGCGACCAGCGGGAACGATCGCCAGGTGCGCATCCAGGTTTCGACGTCCTTCAGGCCGCGCATCGCTGCGTCCTTCGCGCTCGCGATGATGCCGAGTCCCCAGGTGCCGTTGTCGGCCGGGAGCGTGAGCGTCGACACCGTTCCCCATGGCATCAACAACCCGCACATCAACGGCGGTATCTCGCCGTCGGCCGAGCGGAAATGACGGCCGTAGTACATGAAGCCCGAGTCCTCGAGCTCTTCCTCGGGAGCGCGCGCGCCGATCGCGGTCAACATCGCGGGCAGCGACGAGCGACGACCCGCGGCGTCGACCACGAGATCCGCGTGCAGCTCCTCGCCGGCATCGGTTCGCACCCCGACGACGTGCGGAACGCCGTTGGCGATCTCCCCGTCGGTGAGCAGTGCCGCCGCCACCGCCCCGCGTCGCACCTCGAGTCCGGACGTGCGCGCGGCCGCGGCCGCGAGCGCGCCCTCCATCACCGGACGACGCGCCGACAGCGATTCGAACTGGTTGTCGGTGTCGCGAAAACCACCGATCATCTCGTTGGGAACGAAGCGCATCGGGTTGTAGCGGATCGCGCCCCACTCCTCGGCGGTGGCCGCCGCCTCGGGGAGCTCCTTTTCGAGCAACTGGCGAAAACGGGGCAGGAACAAGTGGATCATGCGGAACTGGTTGACGCCGCGCCGATCCCAGCCGCTCCACGCGGCGTCGGCGGACGCGGGGGGCGCGGCGGCATCGCGTTCCAGCACCGTGACGTCGTGGCCGTCGCGAGCGAGCAACATGCCGCTGACCAGTCCGCCGACTCCGCCGCCGATCACGAGGATCCGAGCCATCGCGCATCTCCTTTGACTGGCGCGACCCTATCCCCCGAAACATTCGCCGTCCCCAGCTGCACGGATCTCTCCATGGCCGAATCGGACATCGTCCACGGCTAGGGTCGTCGGTCATGCACGTGCTGCGCGTCGTACGCGTGCTACTTCCCGTCGTGATCGTGGCCGCCGTCGTGGCTGCCGGATCGTCGGTGCTGAGCGCGCGTCCTGATCTCCAGAAGGCCAAACGCAATGTCGAGTCGTCGTGGTCGTCACTCGCGGGACAGCTCGATCAGCGTTACCTGCGCTTGGCGGCCGTCGACGACAAGCTGCGAACGACTTCCGGGCCGATACGACCGCTCGTCGGCGATGTCGACGGTGCCCTCGCCCGTTGGCACGACGTCGTTCGGGCCCACTCCTCCGTCGCTACTCAAGTGGCGGCCGCGAACGACCTCGAAGCTCTCGCTCGCCGACTCCAGGCCACCGCGGCCGCGTCGCCGCGCGTGAAGAGCAACGCCGCCGTGTTGACCGCGTGGAGTCAGTTCCTCTCGGACTCGTCGCGCGCCGCGGCGCTCGACTTCAACCAGAAGGTCTCGAGCTACGAACACGAACGGCGCGGACCGGTTCGGGCGGTCGTGGCATCCGTCCTCGGCGACGGCGCGATCCCGGTGCTCGACACCACGGTGACGCCCGCCGCGGCCACCACATCGTCCTGACTGTCTCACCCCGTCGTTAGGGTCGACCCATGGTCATAGCAGTGGTTCTCGGCCTGGTCGGAGCGTGCCTCCTCGGGTGCGGAGCGGGCGCGATGGTCGTGTGGGCGGGACAAGTCCGGAGCCGGCGCGAGCTGCCGCAGCCTCCCGACTCGAGCGAGCTCGTCGCCCGCTTACTGGAAGCGAACCGGGCGTTGCTCGAACAGGATCGCCTCCGGGCCACGTCGGAGCTCGACGGGAAGAAGGGTTTGATCGACCAACAACTCGTGTCGATGACGGGCGAGCTCGGGAAGGTCAGCGACCTCGTCCGCGAGCTCGAGCACGATCGCCACAAGGCGTTCGGCGCGCTCACGAACGAGCTCCAGCGTCAGCACGAGGGGTTGAACGCCCTGTCGGAGCACACCCACCAGTTGCGCGAAGCACTCGCCAACTCGCGCGTGCGGGGCCAATGGGGCGAGCGGATGGCGGAAGACGTGTTGCAGCTGGCCGGTTTCCTCGAGGGCGTCAACTACCGCAAACAGGCGACACTCGCCGGTGCCGGTCGGCCCGACTACACGTTCCTGCTTCCCAACGGGCTCGTCATGCACATGGACGTCAAGTTCCCGCTCGACAACTACGTCCGCTATCTCGAAGCCGCGAACGACGTCGAGCGCGCCCGCCACCGCGACCAGTTCCTGCGTGACGTTCGCGACCGGGTCAAGGAGCTCACGACGCGCGGCTACCTCGACGCGGCCGACGAGACGGTCGACTGCCTCCTCCTGTTCATCCCGAACGAGCAGGTCTACTCGTTCGTACAGGAGAACGACCGCGACGCGATCGACGACGCGATGCGGCACAAGATCGTCCTGTGCTCGCCGCTCACGCTCTACGCGGTGCTCGCGGTGGTGCGGCAGGCGGTCGACAACTTCCGGCTCGAGCGCACCTCCAACGAGATCCTCGGGCTGCTGCGCGAGTTCTCGCTCCAATGGGAGAAGTATGCGACGCAACTCGATCGGGTCCAACAACGCTTCGACGGCGTGGCCAAGGAGTACTCGGCGTTGATGACGACGCGCCATCGCGCGTTGCAACGCCCGCTCGACAAGATCGACTCGTTGCGTCTCGAGGAGCCCGCCCTCGTCGACCCCGAAATCGTGCCCCTCGCGCTCGAAGCCTGACGCGGCCGATCGCTAGCGTGACCCGGCATGACGCGGGTCGCGGTGTTGGGCGGTGGCCAGCTGGGTTGGATGCTCGGGCTGGCCGGGATCCCGCTGGGATGCTCCTTCGCGTTCTTGGACCCGGTCGAGGGCGCGCCGAGCGCCGCGGTCGGTGAACTCGTCGTCGGCGGACTCGACGACATCGAGGCGGCACGGCGCGCCGCCGCGGGCGCGGCGGTCGTCACCTACGAATGGGAAGGCGTTCCGGCGGCGACCGCGCGCGCACTCGAATCGCACGCGCCGGTCTACCCACCCGCACGCGCCCTCGACGTGTCGCAGGATCGCGTCGTCGAGAAGCAGACGCTGCAGACGTTGGGGATCGCGACCGCTCCGTTCCACCCCGTCGAATCACTGGCCGATCTTCGCCGCGCCGTCGACGCGATCGGGCTGCCCGCAGTCCTGAAGACCCGCCGTGGGGGCTACGACGGCAAGGGCCAGTCCGTGCTGGACGAGCCCGCCGGCCTCGATGCAGCTTGGAAACTGCTCGGCGACGAGCGGTGCATCCTCGAAGGATTCGTCACCTTCGACCGCGAGCTGTCGATCCTGGCGGTGCGCGGCCGCGACGCCGAGGTCGCGTGCTGGCCGGCCGTCGAGAACCACCACCGCGACGGCATCCTCCGGCTCACGCGCGCGCCGGCGCCCGGACTCGACGACGCGCTCCAGGCCCGAGCCGAGGCGTCGATCCGTCCATTGCTCGACGAGCTCGACTACGTCGGCGTGTGCTGCGTCGAGCTGTTCGACGTCGGCGGGAACCTGCTCGCGAACGAGATCGCGCCGCGCGTACACAACTCGGGGCACTGGACGATCGAAGGCGCGGAGACGAGCCAGTTCGAGAACCACGTGCGCGCGATCCTCGGTTTGCCCCTCGGCTCGACTGCTGCCCGCGGGCCGAGCGCGATGGTGAACTGCATCGGCACGATGCCCGACCGTGACGCGCTGCTCCGCACTCCGGGCGCGCATCTGCACGACTACGGCAAGTCGGCGCGGCCCGGACGCAAGCTCGGACACGTCACGGTGACCGCACCCGACGACGAGCGACTCGAAGCGCGGCTCGCGCGGGTGCGCGAACTATGCGACGGCGCCGGTCTCCCGTAGCTTCGCGATGTCGGGGGCCGCAATCCCCCAATCGGCGAGGGCCTCGTCGGTGTGCTGGCCCGGCCAGGGCGCTGACCGTTGTACCTCGCCGGCCGTGCGCGAGAACCGGGGCGCCGGAGCCGGCTGCGGAACGCCGTCTCGCTCGATGATGGTCTGACGCGCCTTGATGTGCGCGTCGTTCGTCGCCTCGGTCATCGTGAGCACGGGCGCGTAACACGCGTCGGTTCCCAGGAGCACCTCGTCCCACTCCGCGCGCGTCTTCGTCTTGAACAGATCGGTGAAGCGCGCCCGGAGGGTGTCCCAGCCGCTCGCGTCCATCTGCGCGGGGAGCGCCTCACCCTCGAGACCGAGCCTACGGAGCAGCTCTGCGTAGAACTGCGGCTCGAGCGAGCCGAGCGAGACGAACTTGCCGTCCTTCGTCTCGTAGGTGTCGTAGAAGGGCGCGCCCGTGTCGAGGACGTTGGTGCCGTGCTGCTCCTTCCAAACGCCGAGCTGCTTCAGCCCCCACATCATCGACATGAGGGTCGCGGTGCCGTCGACCATCGCGACGTCGATCACCTGACCCTTGCCCGAGCGCTGCGCTTCGAGGACACCGCACACGATCCCGAAGGCCATGAACATGCCGCCGCCGCCGAAGTCGCCGACGAGGTTGATCGGAGGCGTCGGCTTGCTGTCGGCACGCCCGAAGTGCGCCAGCGCGCCCGCCAGCGCGATGTAGTTGATGTCGTGGCCCGCGGCCTGTGCCATCGGGCCGTCCTGGCCCCAACCCGTCATACGCCCGTACACGAGCCGCGGGTTGCGCGCGAGACAAACGTCGGGACCGAGGCCGAGCCGCTCGGTCACGCCGGGACGGAAACCCTCGAACAGCGCGTCTGCGCCTTCGACGAGCCGCAGCACGAGCTCGACGCCTTCCGGGTTCTTCAGATCGACGCCGATCGAGCGCCGCCCGCGGTACAGCGGCTCGAGGTTCGGCTTGTCGAACGTTGCCGGGTTGACCTGCTGCGCGCGGTCGATGCGAACGATGTCGGCACCCATGTCGGACAACAACATGCCGGCGAACGGTCCCGGTCCGATACCGGCGAGCTCGACGATCTTGACTCCTGCAAGCGGTCCCATGGGCTCAAGCTACGCGCGGCGAACCGATATCCGCATACCGGAGCGCGTGCCGGTCGGGCGCCGAGAGCCGATTCAGAAGTTCAGCTTCAGACCCGGCCGCGGCCACGGGACGGAGATCAAACGGCCGGTGCCCGAGCACGTGACGTACGCGGTGCGCAGGTCGGCACCACCCCAGCAGACGTTCGTCGTCATCGGATCACCGGTGAGCACTTGATCGAGAACTTCGCCGGCGGGCGAGATCACGGTGAGCGCCCCGGTCACCAGTGTTGCGACGACGACATTCCCCTCGTCGTCGACGCCGAGCGAGTCGAACAGTTGCATCCCGGGAAGCCCGCACAGCAACCCGCCCGCGGCGCCCATCGCGTTCTGCTCGACCTCTCCGGGTCCGGTGACGTTCCACGCGAACACGCGACCCGTGTGCGTCTCGGCCGCGTACAGGCGCGACCCTTCCGGAGAAAGACCGATGCCGTTCGGTGAATCACTCGGGAACACGACCTCTCGTATCGCCGAGCCGTCGGGTTGCGCGTAGTAGATCGCGCCGATGTGCTGGACACGCCCTTGGCGGCGACCGTGATCGGTGAACCACATTCCGCCGTGCGCGTCGAACACGATGTCGTTCGGTCCGATGAGCGCGTGACCGTCGCACTCGGTGTACAGCACGTCGACCGTGCCGCGGTCGATGTCGATGCGTTCGATGCGACCGCCGCTGTGGTCGGCGGGGAGCTCGGTGTCGGGGATCTGCATCCCGAGCATCTGGCGGAACGACCAGCCGCCGCTGTTGCACACGTACAGCGCACCGTCGGGTCCGATCGCCGCTCCGTTCGGCGATCCGCCAGGCGCGGCTACCTGCGTCTTGGTCCCGTCGGGTTGCACGCGCGTGACACAGCCGCCCATCAACTCGACGACGATCACGCTGCCGTCGGGCATCGCGACCGGCCCTTCGGGAAAGCGTAAGCCCGACGTGATCTCGGTGATCTCAGGCTGGCTCATGTCTCGGGCCCCTCCCCTGCGCTGGCGGCGGCCGGAGCTGAGCACCCGGTCGCGCCACCGGTCAAGATACGCACATGCGCATTCGGATGGAGCCCCAGGACGAGTACATGCACGCCCTGGAAGAGGCGTCGAACTTCAACGAGTCGATGTACTTCAACGTCTACGACCCCTCCGAGCGGATCGGAGGATTCCTGCGGCTCGGCAACCGCGCCAACGAGGGCTACGCCGAGCTCACCACGTGCCTCTACCTGCCCGACGGCCGCGTGGCGTTCACGTACAACCGACCCGAGATCGCACACAACGATGCGTTCGACGCGGGCGGAACCCGCTTCGAGGTGGTCACGCCGTTCGAGGAGTTGCGCACGACCTACGACGGCAAGGTCGCGGTGCTCACCGAGCCGCTGCAGATGGCAAACCCCCGCAAGGCGTTCACCGAGAACCCGTGGGTCGAGGCCCACGTCGAGCTGACGCACCGCGGCGTGTCACCCATGTACGGCGGCGAGCCCGTGAACGACGACGGAACTCCCCTCTCGAAGGATCACTCCGGCGGCTTCGCCCGCGGTCACTACGAGCAGCACATGTCCGTTGAAGGAACCATCCGGGTGGGCGACGACGAGTGGCCGGTCCGCGGGTTCGGGCTGCGCGACCATTCCTGGGGTCCGCGCTATTGGCAGGCGCCGTGGTGGTACCGCTGGCTGACCGCCAACTTCGGCGCCGAATTCGGCTTCGTCGTGTCGATCATCGCGTCACGCGACGGCGGTCGGCGCTACGGCGGCATCGTGCTGCGCAACGGCGTGTACGAACACATCCGCCACGCGACCATCGAGACGGTGTGGAACGGCGACGACCAGTACCACTCCGAAGTGCGCGCGACCGCGACCACCGACGCCGACACCTACGAGATCGCCGGGCGGGTCCTCAACCTGATCCCCTTGCGCAACCGCCGCGCGACGCCCGATGGCGAACAGCTCGTCACCCGCATATCCGAGGGGATGACGGAATGGTCGTGCAACGGCATGACCGGCTACGGCCTCTCCGAGTACCTCGATCAGATCATCGACGATCGTCCGGTCGGAGCGGCCGAGGAGACGATCAACAGGTAGAGCAACTCCTAGAGCAGCAGCGTGCGGCGTGCGCCCGCGGTCGTGCCTGCTTGTTCGCGGAATTCGACGAGCTGCGCGACCGACACCAACGCGATCCGGTGCTCCTGCGCGAACAGTTCGAGGTACGGAAAGCGTGCGGGCGAGCCGTCGTCGTGCAACACCTCGCAGATCACCGCAACGGGTGCACAGCCCGCGAGGCGGGCAAGGTCGACGGCCGCCTCGGTGTGACCACGCCGTTCCAGCACGCCGTCCTCACGCGCGCGCAACGGGAACACATGACCCGGCCGCACGAAGTGCTCCGGGCGCGATGCCGGATCGAGGATCTTGCGGATCGTCAGCGCGCGGTCGTGAGCTCCGATGCCGCTGCCGGCGTCGCGGTGGTCGATCGTCACGGTGAACGCGGTGTCACACCCGGCGATGTCGGGGGGGACCATCGGTCCGATCTCCAGCTCGTCGAGGCGCCGCGTGCCGCACGGCATGCACACGAGACCGCGCGCCCAGCGCATCATGAAGTTGATCGCCTCGGGGGTCACCCACTCGGCTGCGAGCGTGAGGTCGCCCTCGTTCTCGCGGTCTTCGTCGTCGACCACGAGCACCATCTCGCCCCGGCGGATGCGCCGCAGCGCGTCGTCGATGGAGGTCAGGGACACCGTCGCCCTCCTTCAGTTGATGAGTTCGGGAGTGGGAAGCGCCGAGAGCTCGACGCGGCCCGGAATGGTTGCGACCATGCGGCAGCCGTGCGGCTCGTTGCGAGCCACCCGGATGTCGCCACCGTGCAGCTCGACGATCCAGCGCGCGATCGCGAGGCCGAGACCGGCGCCGCCGTCACTCGAGGAACGGGCGGAGTCGGCTCGATAGAAGCGTTCGAAGACCCGCGTGGCCTCGCCGTCGGGGATGCCGGGGCCCTCGTCGGACACCTCGAGCCGCGCGCCGCCGTCGGGGGCCGCAATCGCGCGCACGCACACCCTCCCCTTCGGGGGCGAATGCCGGACCGCGTTCTCGACGAAGTTCGCGACGACCTGGTGGAGGCGCTCGGCGTCGGCCTCGAGCCGGAAATCTCGGGGAACGACCTCGGCCGCGAAGTAGACGTCCGGGGCGTGGAGCTGCGACTCACGGATCGCGTGCTCGATCATCGGACGCACCTCGAACAGATCGCGATCGAGCGGCAACGTGCCCGACTCCAGCCGTGAGAGGTCAAGCAGCTGCTGCACGAGCCGGCCGAGTCGCTCGACCTGCGCGAGCATCGTCGAGAGCGTCTCGGGATCGGCCTTGCCGACCCCGTCGACCAGGTTCTCGAGAACGGCTTGGAGCGCGGTGATCGGCGTCCGGAGCTCGTGGCTGACGTTGGCGACGAGGTCGCGGCGCAAGCGATCCGTCTCCGCGAGCTCGGCGGCCATCTGGTTGAACGCGTGTGCCAGCGTTCCGATCTCGTCGTGCGAGATAGCTGTGACGCGGGCGGTGAAGTCGCCACGCGCCATCGCTTCGGTGGCGGCAACCATCTCTCGCAGGGGCGAGGTCAGGCCGCGCGCGAGCACCCATACGACTGCAAGCGCAACGAGCCCGGACAGCACGCCGGCGACCGACGGCCACAATCCCGCCTTCAGACCGACGAAGAACACGCCCACGGTGACCGCGACCGCGGCGAGGATGATGACGCTGATCTTGAGCTTCAGCGTCGGCAGCGGATCGAGTGGCCGCTCAGGGGTCCGGGGGCGCTTCACATGCAATTTGCCCGAGCCTCCTCGATCGCGTAACCCACGCCGTGCACGGTGCGCACGATCGCCGGCCCGAGCTTGCGCCGGATCGTGCGGATGTGGGAATCGACGGTACGCGCGCCCGACGGAACGTCGTAGCCCCACACCTGCGCGAGGAGCTCTTCGCGCGTCGAGACTCGCCCCGGGCGCGCTGCGAGGTAGTGCACGAGGTCGAACTCGATCGGCGTCAAATGCACGAGCTCGCCGTCGACGCGGACCCGACGCGTCGTCGCGTCGAGCTCTACGTCGCCGATCCGCACGACGGGCTGCTGCGCCGAGTCGG
Organism: Actinomycetota bacterium; assembly: GCA_003134555.1. Classification (GTDB taxonomy): domain Bacteria; phylum Actinomycetota; class Acidimicrobiia; order IMCC26256; family PALSA-610; genus PALSA-610. The sequence goes on along the minus strand of PLBO01000113.1, from coordinate 30,010 downwards.
CCGACCGCTCGGCGCGCCGCAACAGCGCGTGCACGCGGGCAATCAGCTCGCGCATGCTGAACGGCTTCGTCATGTAGTCGTCGGCGCCGACTGCGAGCCCGACGAGCAGGTCGGTCTCGCCGTCACGAGCCGTGAGCATCAGGACCGGCACCGGCCGCTCGCTCTGGATGCGCTTGCAGACCTCGATGCCGTCGAGACCGGGGAGCATGAGGTCGAGCACCACGAGATCGGGCCGGATCCGGGCGCACATCGCGACGCCGCTCGGGCCGTCGGCGGCGATCTCGACTGCGTACCCTTCGCTGCGTAGGCGCGCGGCGACCGCCTGGGCGATCGGCTGCTCGTCCTCGACGACGACGACCGTCCGGACCAGCCCATCCCGCGCGCTAGGTGCCAACGAGGTCACACCAGGAGGATACGGACCTGGGGTGGAGGAGTCCCCACGCGCCTGTGGAGAAAGTGTGCAGATCGGCGTTGCGACCGCCAACCCGGCCCGATGCCGAGGTCATCTCCGAAGGGCGCACGCGATGCAGACTCGTGCCGCGGGGTGCGCCTCGAGTCGTGCCGGTGGGATCTGGTCACCGCAGTCTTCGCAGATCCCGTAGCTGCCACTCCGCATCCGGTCCAGCGCGGCGTCGAGCTCGGCGAGCTGTGTTCGCGCGTGATCGAGGAGGGCCGAGATCTGCGCGCGTTCGAACCCGACGGTGGAACCTTCGGGATCGTGCTCGTCGTCCATATTGACCCCCGCCGAGGATTCGACGATCGCGTCGAAGACCTGCCCCAACTCGCTCACGCGTACCACCGCGCGCGTGCGAGCCACGTGGAGGGGCGTCGCGGGGGAAGGATCTGACATCCTCGGTTCTCTCCCCACCGTGTTTCACCGGCAACCCGAAAGGCGCATACTCCACCGGTGACGACCGAAGAATCACAAGTTGACGTGCGCGCTGAGCTCGAACGCGTCGAGCGTGAGATCGCCGAGCTCCGACCGCAGATCCGCGAGATCCGCGAGCGCCTCGCCGATCCGGGGAACGAGCGCGATCGCACCGAGATGCTGACCTTGGCCGAGGAGCAAGAAGCGATTCTCGCGGTGCTCGAGCAGCGCGGCGAGAAGCTCCGGCAACGCCTGAACGGTTGATGACCGATTCGTCAGGACGCTCACCGCGCTTCTTCGACATCGCCGGACGCGCCCAACACTGAGGCGGGGCGCGCGCCCGGGCCGCCCCGCGCGGCCGCAACTACAAACCGTCCGGATCGGCTCGCTAGCGTCCGGCTCATGGCCCGACCCCCGGACCCCGAAGCGCTCGCCCGCGCGATCGCCGCGACCTGCGGCGATGGCTCGGTGGTCGACTTACGCCGGCTGTCGGGGGGCGCGTCGCGCGAGACGTGGTCGTTCGACCTGGCCGACGCGAACGGCGGACGGCGCGGGTTCGTCCTGCGGCGCGATCCCGGCGAATACGGCGGCGAATCCGACCGGTCGACGGAATACCTCGTGTGCGAGGCCGCGGCGGCGGCCGGTGTCGCCGTCCCAACCGTGCGGGTGCTGCTGCGAGCAGAAGACGACCTCGGGCGCGGATTCGTGATGGACCGCGTCGAAGGCGAGACCATCCCTCGCCGGATCCTGCGCGACGACGAGTACGCCGCCGCCCGACCGCGACTCGCGGCACAATGCGGCGAGATCGCGGCGCGCATTCACGCGATCGATCCCGCGACGCTGCCGCGGCTCCCGGAGCAGAGCGCGCCAACACAGCTCGACCAATACCGCTCCTTGCTCGACACCTTCGGCGAGCCGCACCCGGCCTTCGAGCTCGGGCTGCGATGGCTCGCAGAACGCGTCCCATCCCCGCCGTCGCGGCCCGAGCTCGTGCACGGCGACTTCCGGAACGGCAACTTCATCGTCGGACCAGAAGGCATCCGGGCGGTCCTCGACTGGGAGCTCGCACACTTGGGCGACCCGGTCGAGGATCTTGGTTGGTTGTGCGTGAAGTCGTGGCGATTCGGTGTCGCCGACAAGCTCGTCGGTGGCTTCGGCACGGTCCCCGATCTCGTCGCCGCGTATGAACGCGCGGGCGGCCGGAAGGTCGACGAGAACACGTTGCGCTTCTGGGTGGCGCTCGGCACGTTGAAGTGGGGGGTGATCTGCGTGGGTCAGGCGTTCACGCATCTCAACGGTTTCGTGCGATCAGTCGAGCTCGCGACCTTGGGGCGAAGGGTCGCCGAGACCGAGTGGGACCTGCTCGAGATCCTCGACGGAGGTTGGTGAACCATGGCGCAGGATCGGCCGACAGCCGCCGAGCTCGTCGAGGCGGTGCGCGAGTTCCTCGAGCACGACGTCATGGCCACCTCGACAGACAAACGCGTGCAATTCCACGCGCGCGTCGCGGCCAACGCGCTCGGAATGGTCGAGCGCGAGCTCACCAACGGCCGTGAGCTCGTCGCCGCCGAACGGGTCCGAGCCGCCGCGCTGCTCGGCCACGACGACGAGGTCGGGCTGCTCGAGCGCGAGCTCGCCGCCCGGATCCGCGGCGGGTCGCTCGACGACCGTCTCGACGCCGTGCGCGATCATGTGCGCGCGACCGTGCGCGAGAAACTCCTCGTCGCGAACCCGGGTTATCTGCCCGAGGCTCCGTCCGCATAGCCTGCGATTCCGATGCGAATCGCGACCTGGAATGTCAACTCGCTGAAGGCCCGGCTCCCGCGCGTCGAGGAGTTCCTCGGCTACGCCGACGTCGACGTCCTGTGCCTCCAGGAGACGAAGTTGGCTGACACGTCGTTTCCGGCTCTGACGTTCTCGGCGCTCGGCTACGAATCCGTCCACCACGGCCAAGGTCAATGGAACGGCGTGGCGATCCTCTCGCGCGTCGGTGTAGTCGACCCGTCGAACGGGTTCGGCGACGCGCACGTCGACCCCTACGAAGGCGACGCGCGCATTGTCGCGGCGACGTGCGGCGGTATCCGGGTCGTCAGTCTGTACGTACCCAACGGCCGCGAGGTCGGAACCGACTTCTACGAACGCAAGCTGCACTGGTTGGCGAGCCTCCACGACTGGATCGACGCGACATACAGACGCGACGACCCACTCGTCGTCATGGGCGACTTCAACGTTGCGCCCACCGACCGCGACGTATGGGACCCGAAGCGATTCGTCGGGTCGACCCACGTGACCGAGCCCGAGCGCAAGGCCGTCGCGAGCCTCGAGGAATGGGGACTCGAGGACGCGTTCCGACGCGTCTATCCCGACGTCGATCGGTTGTTCAGCTACTGGGACTACAGAGCGGGCGACTTCCACCAGCACCGCGGCATGCGCATCGATCTCGTGCTGGCAACGCCGCCCGTGGCCGAGCGGATCACGTGGGCGGTCGTAGACCGCAACGCCCGCAAGGGCACGGGACCCTCCGACCACGCACCGGTGATCATCGAACTCCGCGACTGACGCGCGAGTTCAGACGCCGCCTTCGGCGAATTCGAGTGCTCGCCGCGCGAGCCCCGGAACGCCGGTCTCCAACGCCGCGAAGTACGCGTCGTCGCTCGTGCCCGCGCGAAATCGGGCAAACGAACCTTCCATCACGCATGCCAGCTTGAACATGCCGAGCACGCAATAGAACGGGAGGTTCGACACGTCTCGTCCGGTGCGCCGTTCGTAGCGCGCGACGAGCTGCTTGCGGGTCGGTACGTCGGCGCCGTCCACGAACGGCGACCCGCCCGCGAGCGAAGCGCTCTCGCCGGGCTCGATCCACAGGCCGATCATCCAACCGAGATCGACGAGCGGATCGCCGACCGTCGACTGCTCCCAGTCGACGACGGCAACGAGCTCGACCGGCAACTGCGGCGCGAACATCACATTGTCGAGCTTGTAGTCGCCGTGGATCACGGCGGGCGGCTGCATCGGCGGGGTGTGCGCCTGCAGCCATCGGCCCGCGGCGTCGACGTCGGGCAACGGGCGGGTCGCGTATCGTTCGAGCTGACCCAGCCACCGCGGTACCTGCCGTTCGAGGTACCCGTCGGGCTTCCCGAAGTCGGCGAGACCACCCGCGCGCCAGTCGAACGCGTGGATCCCCGCGAGCGCGTCGACGAGCGCATAGGCGCACGCGCGCGGGGCGCCGATGTCGTCGGCGAGCGGCGGAGGCATGCGCTCGCGCACGACGACGCCGTCGACCGGGGCCATGAGATAGAACGGCACGCCGAGCACGTCGAGATCGACGCAGCACGCGATCGGCTCGGGCACCGGCACCGCGGCGTGACCGAAGAACGCGCGCAACAATCGGAACTCGCGTGCCATGTCGTGCGCGGTTGGCGACAATGGCGTGCGTGGTGGCCGGCGCAGAACGAATGTGCGCTCGCCGCGGGTTACTCGGAACACCTCGTTGGAGTGACCGGTGGTGATCCGATCGATGACAATCGAACCCCCGGACGCAAGTCCCTGCGCGTCCATCCAGGCCGCGAGGCGTTCGGGATCGACGAGAGGCTCCACGCGGCGAGTCTTGCATTCCGAATCGAGGGTCGCACTCTGCGCGACACCATCACGTGTAGCGGGTGATGTAGCCGCGCTTGCGGAAGGTTCGCAGCATGGCGACGAGGAACCACATCGCGAGCCCGAGCATCGCGAGCGATCCCACCGCCGCGATGGTGAGCTGAGACCAGTCGCTGCCCCGGTGATCGACGAGCGATCGCAACGCGGTGAACGCGTGTGTGGTCGGCAACGCGAGCGCGAGCGGTTGCATCAGAGTCGGCAGCGCCTTCGTGGGATAGAAGACGCCCGAGAGCGGCAACAACACGAACATGACGCCCCACGCGAGCGCCTCCGCGCCGGTTCCGAAACGGAGCACCAACCCCATCACGAACAGCGAGATCGCCCAGCCCACGACCAGCAGCACCGCGACGATCGGAACGAGACCGAACCCGAGCGACCACGTGCGGAACGAGAAGAAGGCGAGCGCGCCCAGCACCATGACCCCGACGCCGATCACGAGCTTCACCATCCCGAACAGCGCCACCCCCCCGAGGTACTCGACCTCGCGCAACGGCGTGACCATCAGGTTCAAAAGGTTGCGGGTCCACGTCTCCTCGAGCAATCCGGTGCTCATCGCGATCTGCGATTGGTAGATGACGTGCCAGAGCACGATGCCCGCGAGGAGATAGCCCGACGCCTTGGCCGCGGACGTCGACCCCGAGGTGCCGACGAAGGCCGCGAGCGATCCGAACAACAACACGTCGACGAGTGGCCACAGCGACACGTCGAACAGTCGGTGCGGGCTGCGCAGGAGCACGTACGCGTGCCGTCGCGCGATCGCGCGCATCCGCAGCCACGACTTGGCGCGAGCGCTCATCGGCTTCGCAGCCGTCAGCTGGTTCATGGATGGTCGCTCTGTTGGGCGCCGGTCGGCTCGTGCCGTTCGGCGAGATGGAGGAACACTCCCTCGAGATCGCCCCGGCCATAAGCCGACGCCACGGCTTCGGGCGGGCCGTCGGCGACGATGCGACCGTGCGACAGGAACACGACGCGCTCACACACTTGAATAACGTCGCTCATGTCGTGACTGGTCATCAACAGCGCGGTGCCGTCGCGGTCGCAGAGGTCGAGGAGGCCGCCACGTACGCGTTGCGCGACATCCGGGTCGAGTGAGGCTGTCGGCTCGTCGAGCACCAGGAGGCGCGGGCGGTGCAACGTCGCGCGGACGATTCCGATGAGCGTGCGTTGTCCCGACGACAACTCGGTACCCATGGCGCCCGCGAGGTCGGCGATGCGGAAGCGTTCGAGACCTTCGTCGATGAGCGGGTTCGGTTCCGCAATTCCGTAGAGCTGCGCGTACAGACGCAGATACTCACGTACGCGCATGCGCTCGGTCAGCGGCAGATATCCGGCCGCGAAGCCGACACACTCCGCGGCCTGGCTCCGATGGTGCGCGAGGTCGAACCCGCAGATGGTCACCGCACCCGCGTCGGGTGACACCACGCCGAGAATCATCAGCAGCGTTGTGGTCTTGCCGGCACCGTTCGGACCGAGCAGCGCGACCCGCTCGCCCGCGCGAACGACGAGGTCGACGCCGTCGACCGCACGGTCGCGGCGGTAATCCTTGACCAGGCCGCGAGCTTCGAGCACTACATCGGCGGCCATGCTCGAACGGTACCTTCTCAGTGTGACGGACCCGACGGTAATTGCGGTCGACTGGTCGGGAGCACGCCGCGCGAAGGGAATCTGGCTCGCCGTTGTTCAGGGTGGTCTGCTCGTCGAGAGCCGTGCGGTGTCGACGCGTGAAGAAGCCGCCGGCTACGTCCGCGATTTCCCGGGCCCGCTGATCGCAGGATTCGACTTCTCGTTCGGCACGCCGGAGTGGTTCGCGCGCGAGCACGGCTGCACGTCGATCGACGAGGTGTGGGCGCTCGCGGCGCGCGCCGGCGACGGCTGGCTTGCGCCGACCTCACCGTTCTGGCGCGACCGCTGCGACGTACCGCGCAGCCGGCGCTTCCGGATGTGCGAGGAGCGATACCCGAACGCGAAGTCGATATTCCAACTCGTCGGCAACGGTCAGGTCGGCGCCGGATCGGTGCGCGGCATGCCGCTGCTCATTCACCTGCGCACCGCCGGCGCGGCGATCTGGCCGTTCGATCCGCCCGGCGAGCGCACCGTTCTCGAGATCTATCCGTCGGCGTTGCGCGGGTTCGTACCCGACGTCGGACCGTTCTCGAACAACGACGAGCGCGACGCCGTCTGCTCGGCACTCGTGATGTGGCGCCATCGCGAAACGGTCGCGGCGTTGCGCGCCGCGACCGATCCGACGACTCGCCTCGAGGGCGACATCTGGGCCCCTACTGTTTCGCCTTGAGCAACTCTTTGAGCGCAGGTACGACCTTGTGCACGTCGCCGACGATGCCCAGGTCGGCGACCGAGAAGATCGGCGCTTCGCCGTCCTTGTTGATCGCGAGGATGTTGTCGCTGTTCTTCATGCCGACGAGATGCTGCGTCGCGCCGGAGATGCCGAGGGCGATGTAGAGCTTGGGCTTGACGGTCTTTCCCGTCTGACCGACCTGCAGCGCGTACGGAACCCAGCCGGCATCGACGATCGCACGGGACGCTCCCCACGCGCCCTTGAGCAGCTTGGCCAGCTCCTCGACCAGCGGGGCGTAGTTCTCGGCCGCACCGATGCCACGGCCACCCGACACGACCACCGTCGCTTCTTCGAGCTTCGGCCCTTGCTGCTCCTCGACGTGGCGAGCGAGCACCTTCGCCTCCGCGGCGCGCCCCGCGTCGGCTGCGGCGACGTTCGCGACCTCGGCCGCACCGCCACCCGACTCTTCGGCCGCGAACGACTTCGGTCGGATCGCGATCAGCGCCGGACCCTCGGCGGTGAGCTTCACGTCGACCAACGTCACGCCACCGAAGATCGCGGTGCCGAAGACGAGGGCACCGCCGTCAGCCGACAGCGACATGCCGTTCGTCAACACCGGCTTGTCGAGCTTGACCGACAACCGGGCGATCGCGTCACGACCGTCGTACGTCTGCGCAAAGAGAATGACGTCGGGGCTCTGCTCGCTCGCGAGCTGGGCGATCCCGGCCGCCGCGACCTGACCCGGCAACCCGTCGCCGGGATCGATTACGTGCAACTTCGTCGCGCCGTAGGCACCGACCGATGCCGCGATTGCAGTCGCGTCACCCGAACCCGAGTAGATCGCCTCGACCGACGATCCGATCTCGCGCGCCTTCGTCAGCAGCTCGAGCGTCGCGGTCGTGACCTTGTCGCCCGCTACTTCGGCGAACACCCAGACCTTCACGTCAGACCACCTTCAACTGCTCGAGGAACGCGACGATCTTTTCCGCGCCCGTCCCGTCGTCTTCGAACTTCTCGCCCGCTTGCCGGGCCGGCGCCTGCTCGACGTTGACGATCTCCTGGCGCGCTCCGGCCCAACCAACCTGCGACGCGTCGAGACCGAGGTCGGCCGCGGTCACCTTGTCGACGGGCTTGTTCTTGGCCGCCATGATCCCCTTGAACGACGGGTAGCGCGGCTCGACCACACCGGCCGTGACGCTCACGATCGCGGGCAGCGAGGCCTCGACCTCGTCGTAGCCGGCTTCCGTCTGGCGCTGCACCTTGACCTTGCCGTCGGCGATCTCGACGTGCCTCGAGAACGTCAGCGCGGGCCAGCCGAGCAGCTCGCCCACTTGCGCGGGCACCGTGCCCGTGTAGCCGTCGGACGATTCCGTGGCCGCGAGCACGAGATCGATGTCGCCGGCGCGCTCGATGCTCTTCGCGAGCACCTTGGCGGTCGACAGTGCGTCCGAGCCCGCCAGCGCCGGATCGGACACGAGGATCGCCTTGGCCGCGCCCATCGCCAGTGCGGTGCGCAGGCCGGACACCTCGTCGTTCGGCGCCATCGAGATCAACGTGACCTCACCGCCACCGGCGGCGTCGACGAGCTGTAGGGCCATCTCGACGCCGTAGCTGTCGGACTCGTCGAGGATGAGCTTGCCGCTGCGGTCGAGCGTGTGGTCGGACGACAGCGAGCCCGGCACGGCCGGGTCGGGAATCTGCTTGACGCAGACGGCGACGTTCATACGACTCCTCGTCCTGGGCGCGAATCGGCGCGCGGCGCCGGTTCGGGGAATCACGATTCTGCCAATCCCGCCGCCGCGGCGTCGAAACGTGCAATATCAGGCCCCGGAATGTCAGTGGGTGGAGTGACGAAACCGACGAACCGCACCCGAGCCGGTACCGTCGGCGTCGATGGCCGAACCCGTCGACGTCGTCGTTGTGGGCGCCGGACCCGCCGGCGCCGCGGCCGCGATCACGGCCCAGGCGCGCGGGCTGAACGTCGTCTGCATCGACAAGGCCCACTTCCCGCGCGACAAGACCTGTGGCGACGGACTGACGGCGGGAGCGCTCCGACTCCTGGAGCAGTTGGGCGTGTCGGCCGCCGACCTGGAAGCCACGGAACCGGCATTCGTACGCGAGACGGTGCTCGTGTCGCCGTCGAGCCGCCGCGCCCGGCTCCCGATGCCGACCGACGGTGCGCACGCGGCGGTGGTGTGCCGCCGCGCGCTCGACGCCGCGCTCGTCGCGGTCGCACGCCGACGCGGAGTCGATATCCGCGAGGGGTGCCCTGTCGACGCGCTGAAACAAGACCACGAAGCGGTCCAGCTCACCCTCGCCGACGGTTCGGTACTCGACGCATCGTTCGTGATCGCGGCCGACGGCCACTGGTCGGCGGTGAGGCGCGCGGTGGAACCCGACGCGCCGCACGATCTCGGCGAGTGGCACGCGGTACGTCAGTACTTCGAGGGGGTCGATGACGACCGCCTCTGGGTGATCTTCGAGCGCGATCTCCTGCCCGGCTACGCGTGGGTGTTCCCGTTGCCGGGCGGACGCGCGAACGTCGGCTACGGCGTACTGCGGTCCGACGGTCGCAGCGGTCGCGAGCTCAAGGACCTCTGGCCCGATCTGTTGGCGCGGACCGTGGTGCGCGACGTGCTCGGACCGCGCGCGCGCCCGTGCGAGTCCGTTCGAGCATGGCCGATCCCGGCGCGCTACGACCCCGACCGGTTGGCGCGCGGCCGCGTGCTCTTCGCAGGAGACGCGGCCGGAGTGGTCGACCCGATGACCGGCGAGGGCATCGCCCAGGCGATCGAGACCGGCATGCTCGCAGCCGAGGCGATCGCGACCGGAGCCGACTATCGCCGCCTCGTGCACCGCGCCGTCGGACGCGACCTGCGCTTCGCGAACCTGCTGCAGTCGATCCTGCGCCGGCCGCTCGGTGCGCGGGCCGCGATCCGGGTCGCCGACCTCACACCCTGGACGCGCCGCAACTTTGCGAGATGGATGTGGGAGGAGTATCCCCGAGCGATCCTCACCACGCCCGACCGCTGGCACCGCGGCGCGCTCACCGCCCGGGGCGCCGCGCTGACGACTCCGGACACGTAGTCGCGCCGACATGCCATGATGACGACATGGCCGACGGCAAAGCAGAGATTTCGATCGATCGCAACCCCGACGAGGTGTGGAAGCTCGTGCGCGAGTTCGGCGGGCTCGCCGGCTGGATGCCGGGCGTCGAGTCGTGCACCGTCGACGGCGACGTCCGCACGATCGGAATGATGGGCATCGAGGTGAAAGAGCAGTTGCGCGATCTCGACGACAGTGCGCGCCGCGTCTCGTATTCGGTGATCGAGTCGCCCATGGGCAACCTGGAGTCGCATCTCGCGACGATCGCGGTCGACCCCGAGGGCAGCGGCTCGCACGTCACGTGGTCGGTCGAGGTCGTCCCCGACGACCTGCTGGCTCTCTTCGTGCCCATTTACGAGGGTTCCGTCGTCGAGCTGAAGAAGAAGATCGAGGGCTAGATCGCCGCCGGCACCGCCGGGCCCCCGGGCTCGACGAGGATCTTCACGTGCTCCTCGGGATTGCCGAGCGCGTCGAACGCCGCGGGCACACCGTCGACACCACACGTGCCGGTGATCATGGGCGTCACGTCGATCTCGCCTTCGGCGATCGCGCGCAACGTGTCGCCGAACTCGAACGGGTCGTAGGCGAACGAGAACACAATCGTAAGTTGCTTCGCCTGCGCGAGGAGCGGCCGGACGGAATCGGGTTGCATGCACGAACCGACGATGCAGACGCGCCCCATCGGCGGCGCGGCCTTGATCACGGCCTCCAGCGTGCCCGGGACTCCGATCGCGTCGAACACGACGGGCGTGCGCCGGCCGTCGGCCGTCAGCCACGCGTCCATCGGGTCGTCGACCGCGGGATCGACGGCGACGCTTGCACCCATGGCCAGCGCGACCGCGCGCCGGCGCGGTGAGAAATCGGAGACGACCACGGTCTCGACACCCAGGCGGCGCAGCTCGGCCACGACGGCGAGGCCGACCGGTCCGGCGCCGAGCACGACGGCGGCCTCCGCAGGTGTGATCGCGGCACGCGCGACCGCGTGCCGACCGACCGCCATGGGTTCGGTGAGCGCGGCGCGCCGATGGTCCAGACCGTTCGGGATCTTCATGCACATTGCCGCGGTCAGCCGCATCTGCTCGGCGTACGCGCCGTTGTAGACGTTGGAGTACGCACCGACCGGTTCCATCCCGGTGGGTGTGAGCGCGATCGGCAGCGACGTGACGAGATCGCCGGGACTCACCGGCGATCCTTCGGTCTGCGGACCGAGTTCGAGCACCTCGGCCGTGAATTCGTGACCCATGATGAAGTCGCGCGCCGGGTCGAACGACAGCGGCGCGCCAATCTCTCGCGTGATCGCGACGAACTCGTCGGCATGGTGCAGCGCGTGCAGGTCCGACCCGCAAATTCCACACGCCTTGACGGCGACCAACGCGTCGCCCGGACCGGGGACGGGGTCGGCGACGTCCTCGACCACGAGGACGCCACGACGGGCGACGGCGGCACGCACCGCGGCGAGACTACCGGGACCTGCCGCCTTGACCGGGTGGTCAAGGCGGCATGACACTGCCCCCATGGCCATCGACTTCAGCCTTTCGCCCGAGCTCGAAGAGATCCGCAACCGCGTGCGGTCGTTGATCGACGAGGTCGTGCGGCCCATCGAGAAACGCTGGGACCGCAACGACCGCAAGCAGCTCATCGACGGCATCGTCGAGATGCGCACCGCGGCGCGCGAGCGCGGGCTCTGGTTGCCGCACATGCCCGAGGAGTGGGGCGGCATGGGGCTCGGCCACGTCGAGCTCGCGATGGTGCAGGCCGAGGCCGCGCGCTCGAGCTTCGGGCCGTTCGCGATCAACGCGCAGGCGCCCGACGAAGGCAACATGCACACGCTCCTGCACTGGGGCACCGAGCAGCAGAAGCAGAAATACCTCAAGCCGCTGTGCGAAGGAACGTCGGCGTCGTGCTTCGCGATGACCGAACCGGAGGTCGCCGGCTCCGACCCCACATTGATCAAGACGTGGGGCTACCCCGACGGCGACGAGTGGGTCATCAGCGGGCACAAGTGGTTCATCAGCAACGCGCACCGGGCGCGGTTCGCGATCCTGATCGCCCGCACCGAGCAGGAGCCCGACATCCCGCAGGCCGCGAACACCGCGTTCATCGTCGACTTGCCTTCGGACGGCTGGACCGAGGTCCGCGAGATCGAGACGATGCACGGACCCGGTGGTCACTCGGAAATTCGGATCGAAGATCTCCGCGTGCACAACGACCAGATGCTCGGCGGGCGCGGGCAGGGCCACCTGCTCGGCCAGTACCGACTCGGTCCGGCTCGGCTCGCGCACTGCATGCGCTGGATCGCGCAGGCCGAGATCGCGCTCGACATGATGGTCGAGCGGTCGCTCAACCGGTACTCGCACGGCTCGCTCCTCGCGGAGAAGCAGGGCATCCAGTGGATGATCGCGGAATCGACGATCGAGCTCTACCAATGCAAGCTCATGGTGCTGCATTCGGCGTACAAGATCGATCGCAAGGAAGACTTCAAGAGCGAGGTTTCGATGACGAAGCATTTCGTCGCGAACGCGCTCAACCGCATCATCGATCGCGCGATCCAGGTGCACGGCGCGCTCGGCTACTCCAAGGACACACCGCTCGCCGACATGTTCCTGCACGCCCGCTGGGCGCGCTTCGCCGACGGTGCCGACGAGATTCACCTCATGCGCACGGCCGAGCGCGCGATCTCCGCGTTCCGCGACCACGGCAGCACCGCGGCCGCGACGGGCAACCTCCCGTTGTGACCCGGTCCGGATAAATGGGTTGGGAGCCGGAGCTCGAAGATCTGGCGCGCCGGACCGAGCTCGCGCGGCGCATGGGTGGCGCGGAGAAGGTCGAACGGCACCGCGCGCAGGGGAAGCTGACCGTTCGGGAACGGATCGACGCTCTGCTCGACGACGGTACGTTCCACGAGATCGGCGCGCTCACCGGTCGCGCGTCGTACGACGACGACGGCAACCTGGTCGACGTGATGCCCGCCAACTTCGTGATGGGTCGCGGTCGGATCGACGGGCGTCCAGTGGTGGTCGGCGGTGACGATTTCACGGTGCGCGGCGGAGCCGCGGACGCGTCGATCTATCAAAAGCAGGTTCACGCCGAACGCATGGCGCACGATCTGCGCATGCCCATGGTTCGCCTGGTCGACGGTTCGGGCGGTGGCGGCTCGGTGAAGTCGCTCGAGACGGAACGGCGATCATTCGTACCGTTCAATCCGGGCTGGGAGCACGTCGTGGCGAACCTCGCAACCGTCCCCGTCGTTTCGTGCTGCCTCGGCTCGGTTGCGGGTCTCGGCGCGGCGCGCGTCGTCACCAGCCACTACAGCATCATGGTGAAGGCAACCTCGCAGCTCTTCGTCGCCGGGCCACCGGTCGTCGCGCGGCTGGGCGAGGACGTCGACAAGGAGACGCTCGGCGGGAGCGCAATCCACACGCGCAACGGCGCGGTCGACGACGAGGTCGCGTCCGAGGTCGAGGCGTTCGCGCGCGTCCGCCAGTTCCTCTCGTACCTTCCGTCGTCGGTCGACGAGCTTCCACCCCGCGCGGCGAGCGTCGACGACGACCTGCAGCGGCGCGACGAGTCGCTGCTGCACGCGATCCCGCGCGACCGGCGCACGGTCTACAAGGTCCGCGCGATCATCGAAGCGGTCGTCGACCACGACTCGTGGTTCGAGCTGGGACGATTCAACGGCCGCAGCGCGGTTACCGGTCTCGCGCGGCTCGACGGCCGGCCCGTCGCGGTGCTCGCGAACGATCCGTACTTCTACGCCGGCGGTTGGACCGCGACCGCGTCGGAGAAGGTGACGCGCTTCGTAGATCTCGCCGACACGTTCCATCTCCCGGTCGTGCACTTCGTCGACAATCCCGGATTCGTGATCGGCACCGACGCCGAGAAGGCCGCGACGATTCGTTATGGCGCACGCGCTTTGGCCGCGATCTATCAGGCGACGACGCCATGGTGCTCGGTGATCGTGCGCAAGGTGTACGGCGTCGCGGGCGCCGCGCACCAGAACGCGTCGAAGCTTTCGTACCGGTTCGCGTGGCCGTCGGGGAACTGGGGCAGCCTGCCCCTCGAAGGCGGCATCGAAGCGGCGTACAAAGCACAACTGGAGGCGGCGGACGATCCGGAGGCGTTGCGCGCAGAAATCGAGCAACGGCTCACCGCGCGCCAGTCGCCGTTCAAGACGGCGGAAGCGTTCCTCGTGGAGGAGATCATCGACCCGCGCGACACGCGCCCGCTTCTGTGCGAGTTCGCCGAGCTCGCGGCGCGCATTCTCCGGACGGGCCCCACGGCCCACGGCCTGCGCCCCTGATCAGGAGGCATACGACCGTAGACTCCCAGGCATGTCGACCACGTCTCGGTCTGGGTCAACTCCACGCTCCGCCTCCCATCCGGTCGGCTCCGCCGTCGTTTCCTTTTGGCCGAATGCCGACCACTGGTCGTGCGAGATTCCGCTCGATACACCGCACCCGAGACTCGACGCGCTCGCGGCGCGTGGTTTCGTACGGTTGACCGACCTCCCGTTCGAGGTTCCGGCAGCCGAGTACCTCGACCTCGAGTACATGGACTGGAAGAGCGGCGGCGACACCAACTTCGCGCCGATCGCTACCGCCGACGGCGAGCTCGATTGCCGCGGCTTTTGGAACGCGGGCGACGAGCGGCCCGACAAGGGCGCGCGTTTCACGAGCAACGCGGCGCAGTGCCCGACGATCAAGGACTACGTCGAAAGTGTCGGCGCCGACTTCGGGCGCGTCCGCACGATCAAGCTCGAGCCGCAGGAACACGATCTCGCGATGCGGAGCTTTCATCGCGACGACAACAACCGTTTCAATCCGCCGACTGACGGTTGGGTCGTGCGCACCTGGCTCGAGCTCACCGACAATCCGACGAGCTACATGCTCTTGATGGACACCGGTCCCGACGGTCTCCCCGACCCCGCCACCGAGGCACGCATACCGCTGCACAAGGGATCGCGCGTCGTCATTGACACGCAACGGCTGTGGCACGTCGTCGTGCACAACGGCATCGCGCCGCGTTACGCGCTTATCGCGAGTTACGAGAGCGGCCCCGCGCTCGCCGCTTGGGTCGACTCGCAACTTCCCTAGGCACACGCCTCAGACTTGACCGCTCAGACTTGACCGCCCAGACTTGACCGCGCGGTCAAGTCAAGGGTCGAATGGGCAAATGCGCTTCGGACTCTTCATGGCCCCGTTCCATCCAACGGGACAGAACCCGACGCTCGCGCTCGAACGCGACCTCGAGTTGATCGAGCACCTCGACCGCCTGGGCTTCCACGAGGTGTGGATCGGCGAGCACCACTCGGGTGGGTACGAGATCATCTCCTCGCCCGAGGTGTTCATCGCGGCCGCGGCCGCGCGCACGAAGTACATCCGGCTCGGCAGCGGCGTGAACTCGCTCCCCTATCACCACCCGCTGATGCTCGCAGATCGCTTCGTGTTGCTCGATCACCTCACGCGCGGCCGAGCCATGCTCGGCTGCGGTCCCGGGCAGCTCACGTCGGATGCACACATGCTCGGCATCCCCGCCGACCTGCAACGCCCTCGTATGGATGAAGCGCTCGATGCGATCATGGCGCTCCTGCGCGGCGAAACCGTAAACATGCAGACCGACTGGTTCACGTTGCAGGACGCGCGTCTGCAGTTGAAGCCGTACAGCGAACCGAACATCGAGGTCGCGATCGCCGCGTCCATCTCGCCGACCGGCGCCAAGGCCGCGGGGAAGCACGGCGCGGGATTGCTCTCGATCGCGGCCACGACGAAGCAGGGCTTCGACGCGATCGGCACCCATTGGAAGACGTGGAACGAGGTGGCGGCGCAGCACGGCCACACGGCCGAGCGATCCAAGTGGCGACTCGTCGGACCGATGCACCTGGCGGAGACGAGGGAGCAGGCGCGCGCCGACGTCGAGTACGGCATCCTGCCCTTCTCGAAATACTTCACGCACGTATTGCCGGCCGGGCCGACGCGAGGCGACACCCCGCAGGAGATCATCGCCAACGTCGACGAGGACGGCTTCGCGGTCATCGGCACGCCCGACGACGCGATCGCGAAGATCGAGGCCCTCGTCGACGAGTCCGGCGGGTTCGGCACCTTCTTGATGTTCGGCCACGACTGGGCCAGCCCGGCCGCGACGAAACACAGTTTCGAACTGTTCGCGCAGTACGTGATGCCGCATTTCACGGGCCAGCTCGAACGGCCGGAAGCGTCGTGCGAATGGGTCACCGGCAGCGGCGGAGAGTTCGTGAACCGCGCCATCCATGCGATCACGAAAGCCATCACCGATCACGCGGCCGAGCAAGAGAGCACGAGCTGAGGCCCGACACGACGTGACCGCGCCGACGTCACACTCCTTCGACGCGAACGGGATTCAACTCGTGGTCCACGACTGGGGCGGCGCCGGCGAACCCATCCTGCTCGCGCATCCGACCGGCTTTCACGGCCGCGTCTGGGAGCCGGTTGCGCAGCGTTTGGTTGCAAGCGAGCGGCGCGTCTGGTCGTTCGACTTCCGCGGCCACGGCGACAGCGACGCGCCCGATGCCGACTACTCGTGGCACGGATTCGCCGACGACGTGCTCGCAGTCGCCGAGCACGTCGGCGTCGGCGGCGATCCGGCACTCGTCGCGTGCGGCCACTCGAAAGGTGGCGCGGCGTTGATCCTCGGCGAACAGAAGCGACCCGGAACGTTCGCGCGCATCTGGGCGTACGAGCCGATCATCTTCCCCTTCGAGGATCCTCTCCCTCCGCAAGAGGACTTCTTCATGGCGCGCACGGCGAGGAAACGGAGGAACGTGTGGCACTCGACCGACGAGGCCTTCGCCGCCTACGCATCGAAGCCTCCGCTCGACGTCATGACCGAGGCCTCGCTGCGCGCGTACGTCGAGTACGGCTTGCGTGACCGCGGCGACGGTGTGCTCGAGCTGAAATGCCGACCCGAGATCGAGGCCCGCGTGTACTCGATGGGTCCGAACCACGGCGCGTTCGCGCGACTGAGCGAGATCGGTTCGGACGTGTTGGTCGTGTGCGGCGAGAGGTCGACCGACGTCGGCCCACCCCTCGCGTCGCAGATCTCCGAACGCATCCACCACGGGCACGTCGAGGTGCTGGCCGGGCTCGGCCATTTCGGTCCGCAGGAAGACCCCGACGCCTGTGTCGCGTCGATCCGGCGCTTCTCCTCGTGACCGCCCCGACCGGCTATACCGACTTCAGGTCGTCGATCACGCGCGTCCAACGCTCCGGATCGGTGCGGTACGGCGCGTAGAACGAGCACCGGTCGACGATGCCGCCGTACCGCCGCTTGAGCTCCGCGCCGACGCCTTCCGGTCCGGCGACGACCGCGAACGTGTGCAGGATCTCGTCGTCGATCAGCTCGCCCATCTCGACCCAACGGCCCTGCTTCGACAGCCCGTTGAGCTCCGGCTGCAGATCGCCCCAGCCGTGCAGCTCGAGGACGCCGCGGTACGCGGGTGTCGAGCCGTAGAACGCGATCTGTTGCTTCACGCCTTGGGTGGCCGTGGCCACCTCATCGTCGGTCGTGCCGGTGACGACGAACAGCGGACCCGAGACCTGGAACGAGGAGCGATCACGACCGGAAGCGAGCAAGCCCCGCTCGATGGCCGGCATCGTCACCTCTTTGACGTAGCGCTCCGTGGTGAAGCCGTGGATGATGACGCCGTCGGCGACCTCGCCCGCGACCTCGGTCATCTTCTCGCCGACGGCCGCGAGGAAGACCTTGGGCGCACCGAACTGATTCGGGGGCGGGGCGAAGAACGGCGTCATCAGGGTGTGGCGGTAGAACTCGCCCTCGAACTTGAGCGGCGTCTGTTCGTTCCACGCGCTCCAGATGGCCCGCAACGCGAGGATGTACTCGCGCATGCGCCGGGCCGGATGCGACCACGGCATCGAGAACCGCTTCTCGATGTGGGGCTTGATCTGAGAGCCCAGGCCGAGCACGAAGCGGCCCTTCGACATCTGCTGCAGGTCGTTGGCCGTGTACGCGAGGACCATCGGAGTGCGGGCGAACGCGACGGCGATGCCCGTCGCGAGCTCGATGCGCTCGGTGTGCTCGGCCGCCAGCACGAGCGGCAGGAACGCGTCGTGGCCGGTCTCGGCCGTCAGCAGCCCGTCGTAACCCAACTGCTCGAGCTCGCGGGCCTTCGGTCCGATATCGGCCAGCGACGGCGCCATCACTCCGGTGTCGACCTTCATTTTCCGAACCTCAGGGGCATGTCCCGAACCTAGACGGTCCGCCGTTAGCGGCACACCCCGGCGGTATCGTCGGTACATGACGGCGGAGGAAACGATCGAACAGGCGCGGGAGCCGGGTCACCCCGTACCGGTGTCGTTGTCGCCGAGCTCGATGGGCACGTTCACGAGCTGTCCGCTGGCATTCCGGTTCGGCTACATCGAACGGCTCCCCGAGCCGCCGTCCGCGCCGGCGAGTAAGGGAACCCTCGTACACCTGGCGCTGCAGTACCTCATGTGGCGTCCTCCGGCGGAGCGGACACTCGAGATGGCGCTGTCCGACCTCGCGCGCGCCGAGGCCGACGTCGCCGCGCACCCCGAGTTCGCGCACCTCGACCTCACCGACGAGGAACGTGCATCGTTCCACTCCGACGCCGAAGTGCTCGTGCGGCGCTATTTCGAGATCGAAGACCCGCGCGAGGTGACGGTGCTCGGCGTCGAGCTGCGCGTCAGCGCGATCACGAGCGGCGGCGTGACGATCCGCGGCATCATCGACCGGCTCGAGCTCGACGCGAACGGCGAGCTCGTCGTCACCGACTACAAGACCGGTTCGGCGCCGAGTGAAGGCTGGGAACAAAAGAGCATGGCCGGCGTGCACATCTACTCGCTCCTCTGCGAGCGGATGTTCGGTCGCCGGCCTGCACGCGTGCAGTTGCTCTACCTGTCGAAGCCCGAGCGCATCATCACCGCACCCTCCGACCAGAGCCTGCGCGGCGTCGAGGTGAAAACCAACGCCGTCATGCAGGCCGTGCGCCAGGCGTGCAAGCGTGACGACTTCCGGCCCCGCACGTCCGCGCTCTGCAACTACTGCTCGTTCCAGGAGTTCTGCCCCGAGTTCGACGGTCAACCCGAGCTCGCGCGACCCACACTGGTCGCGCGTCAGGCCGAGCGCGAAGGTCGCCCGCAACTGCCTCTCGTCTTTGCATGAAGCCGCTTGAATGAAGCTCATCGAGCGCGTCGCCGCGTTCGACGCGGCGGTCGAGCGCCGGTTCGAGGGCTTCCACAGTCCCCCCGTCGACGCGGTCGCGTACCGGCTGTCGAGCGCGGCCGACCACAGCATCTTGTGGCACGTCTGCGGCGCCACGCGTGCGCTCGCGCGCGGCGGCGACGTCGAGTGGGCGACGCGCTTCTCGCTCGCACTCGGCGTGGAGTCGGCGCTGACCAACGGCGCAGTGAAATCCCTGTTCCTTCGGATCCGACCTGCGGACTACGCGGCCATCGAGTTCCGTCACGGCCTGCGGCGTCCGATCACGAGCTCCTTTCCCTCCGGTCACGCGACGGCCGCGTTCTGTGCCGCGACCCTGCTCGGCGGCGGCCCGGGCTGGTACACGGCCGCGACGATGGTGGCAGCCACCCGCGTTTACGTCCGGCTGCATCACGCCTCCGACGTCCTGGCGGGCGCCGCGTTCGGCGTCGGCCTCGGGCTGCTCCTGCGTCCATTGGTGAACGGCAGGGAATGACCACCATGCTGGTGCGGTTGCGCCCTTGAGGGCGTGACCCCGAGGAGGACCCGTGACGCGTCAGTTTGCCGTGAGTTTCGATTACCGGTGTCCGTTCGCCCGCAACGGCCACGAGTCCGTCGTCGCCGGGTTGCGCGCCGGTCGCGATTGGGACGTCACCTTCCTTCCCTTCTCGCTCGACCAGATCCACGTCGAAGAGGGCGCTCCGCCGGTTTGGGAGCTCGACCCCGAGGTGCGCGGAACCGGCGTGAGCGCGCTGAGCTGGGGCATCGCCATTCGAGACGAGTTCCCCGATCATTTCCTCGACTGGCATCTCGCCGCGTTCGCGGCCCGCCACGACGAAGGCCGCAAGATCGCCAAGGACGAAGTGCTGGCCGAGATCGCTACGTCGGTGGGACTCGACGCAAGCGCGGTGGCCGCGGAGGTCGCGACGGGCCGGCCGTTGAAGACGCTTGCCCAGTCACACACCGACGCCGTCAAGCGTCATGCGATGTTCGGAGTACCTACTTTCGTCGTCGACGGGCAGGCCGCATTCGTGCGCCTGATGGATCGAGGTCGGCCCGACGACATCGACCGCGTGCTCGACCTGCTCGAGTGGTCCGACCTCAACGAGTTCAAGCACACGTCGGTGCCGCGGTAGATCTCAGCCGGGCGGGTTGGCGGAGGAGTGAACGCGGATGAGTGAGGTTGCAGACCGTTACCGGGCGGTCGCCGCGGAATTCACGCTCCGAGCAAAGGCCGTGTCGCCGACTGCGTGGGATCGCCCGGCACCGTGCGACGGGTGGGTCGCTCGTGATGTCGTCGGACACCTCGTCGAGTGGATCCCGCCCTTCCTCCATGACGGGGCGGGCGTCGAACTGCCCGCCGGTCCTTCCATCGACACCGATCCCGCGCAGGCGTGGCTGACCATGAGCGACGGCATCCAGGCGTTGCTCGACGATCCCGACCACACGAGCCGCACGTTCAGTCACGCGCAAGCGGGCGAACACCAACTCGACGACGCGATCGGCATGTTCATCCTCGGCGATGTGCTGATCCACACGTGGGACCTGGCGCGAGCCACGGGCCTCGACGAAACCCTCGATCCGGTAGAAGTTGCACGGATGTTCGAGGGCATCCAGGGAATCGACGAGATGCTCCGCCAGAGCGGTCAATACGGCCCCAAGATCGATGTCGACGAAAACGCCGACCTGCAAACACGGCTCATTGCATTCGTCGGGCGGCGACCCTGACCCTCGAGGGCAAAGATCCGGGAGGCTGAGATGAACATGCGAATTGGCGAACGCTTCGCTCGGGCGGTGGCCGCGAAGGATGCTCCGGCGCTCCTCGGACTGCTCGCTCCCGAGATCGACTTTCGCGCCATGACTCCTAGTCGTTTCTGGGAATCGAACTCCGCGGTCGAGGTCGTGGACGACGTGGTTCTCGGCAAGTGGTTCGAACCGACCGATTTGATCGAGTCGATCGAGGGAATCGAGCAAGACGTGGTCATCGATCGCGAGCGGGTCGGATACCGCTTCCGCGTCACCAACGCCGACGGCGCCTTCATCGTCGAGCAACAGGCATATCTCGGCGTTCAGGACGACCGGATCGCCTGGTTGCGCATCATGTGCTCGGGCTATCGGCCCGTCGAGTAGTCAAGCTGCGGATCGCCGCCGGGAAATCGATCGCGGTAGGTCCGAAGTCCTGGCAGAGTGCGCCCGTGCCGAAGATCTATTTCGATGAAGGGGTCGCGAAAAAATACGACGCCGACTCGACCCACATGTTCGAGCCGGCTGCCGTCGAGCCGGCGGTGAGCTTCCTCGCCGATCTGGCGGGGACGGGCGCGGCTCTCGAGCTCGGCATCGGTACCGGCCGTATCGCGTTGCCCCTCGGCCGGCGCGGCGTTCCGGTGCACGGAATCGATCTGTCGCCGGCCATGGTCGCCCAGTTGCGGGCGAAGCCCGGCGCGGAGAGCATCAGCGTCACGATCGGCGACTTCGCGACCACCAGGGTGGACGGGACGTTCACACTCGCCTACCTCGTGTACAACACGATCGAGAACCTCACGACGCAAGACGAACAGGTTCAGTGCTTCCAGAACGTCGCCGCGCATCTGGAACCCGGTGGGTGCTTCGTGATCGAGGTCGGCGTCCCCGGGCTTCAGCGCCTTCCACCCGGTGAGACCGTCCGCGCGTTTCATGTGAGCCCGACGAGGCTCGGCTTCGACGAGTACGACATCGCCGCGCAAGGTCTTGTCTCTCGTCACTACTGGTTGTCCGATGGTCGCCTGAGAAACTTCTCGATGCCGTTTCGCTACGTGTGGCCGTCCGAACTCGACCTGATGGCGCGACTCGCCGGACTGACCTTGCGTGAACGCTGGAACGACTGGAACCGGACGCCCTTTACAAGCGACAGCACGAATCACGTCTCGGTCTGGGAGAAACGTCGCTCGGGAAGCTGACGCGCCCATCACCACCGTACGTGCATAGATAAGCCTGCCGTTGGGAAGAACACCGTCGCCGGGAATCCCAACCCCTGGCTTTTTGAAGAGATGCCCCGGACACCGCCCGCCGGGGCATCTCTTCGCGTTTGCTCAGCCGCGCCTTTTGGCAGCTTTCCGGCGCGTGGCCTTCTTGGCCGTCCGCTTCTTCGCGGCCTTCTTCGCCGCCTTCTTGCGCGTGGCCTTCTTCGCCGCCTTCTTGCGCGTGGCCTTCTTGGCCGTCCGCTTCTTCGCCGCCTTCTTCGCGGCCTTCTTGCGCGTGGCCTTCTTGGCCGTCCGCTTCTTCGCCGCCTTCTTGGCAGCCCGCTTCTTCGTCGCCTTCTTCGCGGTTCGCTTCTTCGCGGCGGTCTTCGCAGCTTTCTTCCGCGTGGCCTTCTTGGCGACTCTCTTCTTCGCGCCCTTCTTCGCAGCTCTCTTCTTCGTGGCCTTCTTGGCGGGAGGCACGGGCACCACCTTTCTCCGTGAGCACTCACTCAAGGGAAGTCGAAGTTCGGCATCACTCGGAACGCGAGCGGGGTGAGCCCCGCGCCCTACACGACTACGAACGATTGGCTCTACGAGTTGACGCGTTTCTTGAAATCGGAGCCCACGGTGAACTTGACCGACTTGGACGCTGCGATCTGGATCGGCTCGCGCGTCTGCGGATTCATGCCGGTTCGCGCCTTGCGGGCGGACGGCGCAAATGTGCCGAAACCCGGAAGCGTGACCTTGTCGCCGGCCGCGACTGCAGACTGCACGGACCCGATGAACGCATTCAAGGCGCCCTCCGCGTCGGTCTTACTCAGATTCGAAGCGCTCGCAATTGCCTCGACGAGCTCGCCCTTGTTCACGGGGCAACACCTCCGCGCATCAGCCAGTGTCCGTGCAATGAGAACCCAGTCTTGCGCCAACGTCAAGCACCTACGGCCGGACGCGGGCTCGACACGCCCCCGCACACGGCGTCATCGGCGCTGTGGTATGCCGGAACGAAGGATGTCCTCGACGCCGGCGAAGTGCCGTGCGGAGAGCCACAGCCTCAGGAGATGTCGCTGCTCACCCGGCGCGTCGGAATCCTCGTAGGCCTCGCGGGAGTGGAGGATCTTGGCGTTGTTCAGCAGCTGGATGTCGCCGGGCAGGAAGTTCATCTCGAGATGGAAAGTGGGATCGTTCGCGATGCGCCGTCCACGTCGCTGAACACCGGCAGCGCGAAGAATGGATCCTCGCCCGCAGACTGCTCGTCGTTGCGGTCCCAGTAGAGCGGCTCGTACAGCACCTCGACCAGATCAGGACGCGTGCGGAGCATCTCGTTGTAGACCGCAGCGGCACTGGCGATCCGACTCTCGCCGCCCGAGGCGGCAGCCCGCAGACACAACAGCCCGACCAGATCGGCGCCGTCGGTGTGAAAGTCCTGACGTTCTCGGGTGCGGTAGAAGCGGACACTTGGATCGGTGCGGGCCGCACCCTCGTCGCGAACATGTCCGAGCATGCTCGCCTGCGCGTCCTGACCGACCGGGTTGCCGAAATGCAATCCGAAGCCGACGTAAGCCAACTCGACCGGCGCCGGTTCGAGACACTCGACGGGGAACCCGCGGAACAAGAGAAAGCCGCGGCCGGAGTGGAGAATTTCGGACCACTCCGTCGCTCTCGCCCCGAGGTTCGACAGCGCGAAGTCCTCGACCCGAAGCGATTCGATCGTCTTGCCTGCGTCGACCGCGCGCGCCGTCGCGGCGACGATCTCTTCTCGCTCGTCATCGCCGAGCACGATCGTCCACTCCGCAGCATTCGAGACATCGGCCGCGCGCCATACGGCTCGCGATTGCTGCGGCTCTCTGATCGAACGGGCAGCCGTCATCGGCCCCAGTCTCGCCGTTCAGACCGATCCGAGCGACCCCGGCTCGCCCGCGGACGCGGGCCCGCGCGACGCCGGGCGGACGACGTAGCGTTGGTCTCGTGCGGATGTCGAACGCCGAGGCGATCATGTGGGCGGTCGAAAAGGACCCGGCGCTCCGGTCCGACTTCTGCAACCTGACCTTCCTCGACCGTCGTCCCGACGACGATCGCGTCCGGGCGACCATGCAGCGGGCGCTCGACGCGATCCCCCGGCTGGGACAACGCGTCATCGGCGCACCGCTTCGGATCGTGCCCCCGGAGTTCGCCGACGACCCGACGCTCGACCTCGACGCCCACGTGCGCGTCGTCGCGGTGCCGACACCGGGCGACGACCGGGCGCTGCTCGACCTGTGTGGCGCCCTCGCCGAACAACCTCTCGACCGGGCGCGACCCCTGTGGGAGTTCACGATCATCGACGGCCTCACCGGTGGGCGGGCCGCGATGCTCCAGAAGGTGCATCACACGATCACCGACGGCGTCGGCGGCCTGAAGCTCTCGATCGCGATGGTCGACCTCGAGCGCGATCCCGAATCGAAGGCTGCGGACGAAGGACAGAGTCCGAGCGTGGCCGCGGCCACGCCGCTCTCGGCGACGAGAGACGCCGTTGTCGACGCGGCTCAGCGGAGCCTCGATGCGGTGCGCCGCACGATCGGGACGGCGGGCCACGTCGTCGCCCATCCGAGTGAGGTACCGGGGCGCGCGACGGACGCCGCCCGCCTGTTGTCCTCGATCCAGCGGCAGGCGCTCGTGACGGACCCGGCCCGGTCCGACCTGATCGACGGCCGCTCTCTCCGGCGGCACTTCGAGGTCTACGAGACCGCGTTCGAGCCGCTGCGGGCGGCGGCGACCAAGCTCGGCGGGAGCTTCAACGACGTGTTCGTGACCGGCTTGGCGAGTGCCCTCGGCCGCTATCACGAGCGCGGCGGCAGTGCGGTCGACGAGTTGCGCCTGGTGATGCCGATCAGTACCCGCCGGCACGGCGACACGGCGACGAATCGGTTCGTTCCCGCGCGCGTCCTCGTGCCAATCCAGCCCGCACACGACGTTCGGACGTTGTTCGGCGACGTGCACGAGCGGCTGCAGTCGGCGAAACGCGAGAGCGCAGTGACCGCGGCGGAGGGACTCGCCGCACTCGTCTCGGGCCTGCCGACCTCGTTGCTCGTCGCGATGACCCGGTCCCAGACCCGCACCATCGACTTCGGCGCATCGAACCTACGCGGCAGCCCGGTTCCGCTCTACCTCGCCGGCGCGCGCATTCTCGGCAGCTACCCGATGGGCCCGCGCACGGGGTGCGCGCTCACCGTGACGATGCTGTCGTACTGCGACGACGTACACATCGGGCTGAACATCGATCCGGCTGCGATCGTCGATAGCGCGGCCTTCATGCGCGACGTGCGCGACGCATACGACGAGCTCTGCAGCGGGGTGTGATCAGCGGCGTGCGTGCCGACCCGGCGCGACGCCGGCGTCCAACCATTCCTCGAACAGCGGGTCCAGCCAATGAGGGTGCTCACAGTCGCTCGCGCCGTCGACCACGTACAGGTGCAGCGTCGGCGCTTCGTCGGCGAGCTCGATGAGCTCGGTGCCCCGTGGGTGCGGCGGCGCGGCGTCGAGCAGATCGACGAGCGCGACCGCGGCAAGCACGCGACAGCGACACCCGGGACAGGCCGAGACGGTCGCGGCTTCGAGGCCTCCGGTGAGAACGAAGAGGCATTCGCTCTCGCGCGCGTCGAGCGTGATCTCGTTCCCGTCCTCATCCATGATCACGAGCCCAGCGGCCACGCCTCGACGGTAGCGCCGGGCCCGGGGCCCGCCCTGCAGCCCGCTAGGTTACTGGCTCGTGCGTGCGATCACGATCGTCGAGGACCATCTGGAGGTAGCGGAACGGCCCGTCCCGGAGCCGGCCGCCGACGGCGTGGTGGTGCGGGTTCACGGCGCCGGACTCAACCGCGCCGATCTGCTGCAACGCGCCGGCCGTTACCCCGCGCCGCCGGGCGTGCCCGCCGACATTCCGGGGATGGAATTCTCGGGCGTCGTCGCCGCGATCGGCGCGAACGTCGCCGCGAGTGCCGACGCGCCCGCAGTCGGTGATCGCGTGTTCGGCATTACCGGAGGTGGCGCACAGGCCGAGTACGTCGCTGTCCCCGCGGTTCATTGCGCGCCCGTACCCGCGAACCTCGATCTCGTCGCGATGGGCGGCGTCCCCGAAGCGTTCCTCACGGCGCACGACGCCATGGTCACGCAAGCCCACGTCGTCGCCGGCGAATGGGTACTCGTACACGCGGTCGGCTCGGGCGTCGGCACCGCCGCGCTCCAGTTGGCGCAGGCGCTGGGCGCGCGAGTCGTCGGCACCGCACGTACCGCCGACAAGATCGAACGCTGCCGAGCGTTGGGGCTCGACGCGGGAGTCGAACCGCCGCGCACCGCCGGCGGCGCGCTCGACGTCGACGCGCTGGCGTGGGCCATCGTCGAAGCAACCGACGGTGGCGCGCACGTCACGCTCGACCTCGTGGGCGGCGACTACGTGATCGCCGACGTGAACGCGGCCGCGCCCAAGGGGCGCATCGTATGTATCGGGATGATGGCGGGTTCCCAGGCGACACTGCCCCTCTCGTCGATCCTCGCCAAGCGCCTGACCCTCGTCGGCACGGTGCTGCGCACGCGCGATGTCGAGGAAAAAGCGTCGGCGACCGACGCGTTCGTGCGCGACGTCGTGCCCCTGCTCGCCGAAGAACGGATCGCTCCGGTCGTCGAGGCGACCATCCCGCTGGCGCAGGCCGAGGAGGCCTATTCGCTCCTCGCATCCGACACCACGTTCGGCAAAGTCATCCTCGACTGCCGCTGAGGCTCAGGTCCGGCGGTCAGCTGATCGTCACGACGAGCTGGTGGCGAGGGGTGCCCGTCGCTTGCACGCTGAAGGCGCGCTTCGTGTCGAGGCCGATCACCCACGTGAGCACGCCTTCGAAGTCGCCCGTCTCGACGATCGCACGGACGTGGTTCGTGTGTCCGACCGGAACGCTCTTCGGACCGTTGTAGGTCTGCTTGCCGGTGGCGAAGTCGTAGCCGTAGCCCGGCTTCACCTTGACCACCACGAACGCGTTCCCCGCGACCGCGATGGGTGCGCCCGACGCGTCGCCGACGATCGGTGCGGTGCCGTAGGTCACGGAGTAGCCGGGCGGGTCGGTCCCCTTGCCCGTGAAGTCGAAGATCACGTGGTCGACACAGTCGTCTCCGAGCTCCTTTACATCCGTGAGGAGCGACGACTGCGCCGTGGTCGGGCTGGTGACAGGGGTCGTCGGGACCGGGAGAGGCTGGCACGGCAGCGACGTGGTCGAGAGCTCGACGGTCGTAGCAGTGGTCGAAGGACCTGAGACCGTCGTCGGCTGCGTCGACACCGTCGTCTTGCTGCTCCCACCGCACGCGCCGAGCACCAGCGCGCCGCAGCATCCGATGATCACCGCGATTCGCACGCAGCCATCCTGGCACCACCGACCTCGCTCGAGAGGTCACCACTACGATTCACCCGACTCCGGTTCCGATCCTCCGAGGAGCAGCCGTGCCCGAACTGAGCGATCACGACGTCGTCATCGTCGAGGCGGTACGAGCGCCGCTCGGGCGCCGCAACGGCGCGTTGTCGACAGTGCATCCGGCCGATTTGCTCGGTCTCGTGCAGCGGGCGGCGATCGAACGGGCCGGCATCGACCCCCGCGACGTCGGTCAGGTCATCGGCGGGTGCGTAAGCCAGGTCGGTGAGCAGACGTTCAACATCGCGCGCACCGCGTGGCTGAGCGCGGGTCTCCCGCTCGAGGTCGCCGGTACCACCGTCGACAGCCAGTGCGGTTCGTCGCAGCAGGCCGCGAACCTCGCGACCGCGATGGTCGGCTCGGGCGTCGTCGACGTCGCGCTCGCGTGCGGCATCGAATCGATGAGCCGCGTACCGCTGGGCGCCGCGGTGCGCAACGACTTCGGCCGTCCGAACCCGCCGTCATACCGCGAGCACTACGAGCTGACGAGTCAGTTCGAGGGCGCGGAGCGCATCGCCGACGAGTGGGGGATCACGCGCGCCGACTGTGATCAGTTCGGTCTGCTCTCGCAGCAGCGCGCGCAGCAGGCGTGGTCCGAAGGTCGTTTCGAACGCGAGGTCCTGCCGGTCGACGCGCCCGACGTCGACGCCGACGGTAAACCCACCGGAACGACGCACCGGGTCGAGCGCGACGAAGGCCTGCGGGAAACCTCGCTCGAGGCGCTCGCAAAGCTGAAGCCGGTCGGGCGAGAGGACGGCGTGCACACGGCCGGGTCGTCGTCGCAGATCACCGACGGCGCGGCCGCGGTGCTCCTGACGACCGCCCGCAAAGCGCGCGAGCTCGGTCTGCGGCCGCGAGCGCGGGTCGTCGACCAGTGTCTGGTGGGCGTCGATCCGGTCCTGATGCTCACCGGCCCCATCGACGCGACCCGTCGCATGATGGAGCGCACCGGGCTCACGATCGACGACTTCGACACGATCGAGATCAACGAAGCCTTCGCGTCGGTCGTTCTGGCGTGGGAGCGCGAGGTGAAGCCGGACATGGCCCGGGTCAACCCCAACGGTGGCGCGATTGCGCTCGGCCATCCGGTCGGCGCGACCGGCGCCCGTTTGATCACGACCGCGCTCCACGAGCTCGAGCGGACCGACGGACGGTACGCGCTCGTCACCATGTGCTGCGGGGGCGGGCTCGGCACGGGCACGGTGCTCGAGCGCATTTGACGGTGAAGCGCGAGCTGATCGAGCTCGAGCCGGGCGAGGAGCTGCTCGCCGTTGCCCGGGCGAGCTTCCGGGGTGCCGCCGGCGTGAGTGTCCGGGCGACGTTCGCGCTCGGATCCGGTCGGATGCGCCTGCGCGCCTTCGACGATTGGCACGACGCGGCGATCGTGTCGGGTTTCCCGCGTGTGCCTCCCGACATGGTGGTTGCCGCAACCGATCAGCGCGTGTTGTTCGGCAAGCCGACGTTCTGGGGCGGTACGCCCTCGCGCTACTCGGGCGCGATCGAGCTCGGACGACTCGCGGAAATCATCGCCGTGAGCCACGGCCTCCTCACCGGCGTTGCCTTCGCGTTCAAGGACGGGGCGATCGTCGAGATCGAAGCCATCCGGGGCCGCCGGTTGCGACGGCTGGTGCTCGTCGTGGAGGAACAACTCGCACGCAAGTAGGCCCCGCACCGCGAGCGGTAGCGTCCGGGCCATGACGACATTCGGTTTTCAGATCCCGGGCTTCCGCCACGCCGGTGTACCCGACGTCGAGATGTTCGACCAGACGCTCGCCCACGCGCTTGCCGCCGAAGACAGTGGCTTCGCGTCGGTGTGGGTGATGGATCATTTCTGGCAGCTGCCGGCGCTCGGTGGCCCCGACGAACCGATCCTGGAGGCGTACACGCTGCTCGGCGCGCTCGCGGCGCGTACCCAGCGAGTGCAACTCGGAACGCTCGTCACCGGAGTCACGTATCGCAATCCTGCAATGCTCGCGAAGATGGTCACGACGCTCGACGTGCTTTCGGGAGGCCGCGCGATGCTCGCAATCGGGGCAGGTGATTATGCCGAGGAGGCGCAGGGCCTCGGCCTGCCGTTTCCTTCGCTGGGCGATCGCTTCGACCTCCTGGAAGAGACGGTGCAGGCCTGCTTGCGGATGTGGGAGGGCGAGCACGGTGGGGAACAACCCTTCATCGGCAAGCACGTACGCATCCAACGGCCTCTGAACTTGCCGCAGAGCCTAAGCCGTCCGCATCCGACGATCCTGATCGCCGGAAGCGGTGAGAAGCGCACGCTGCCCCTTGTCGCGCGTTACGCCGACGTCTGCAACCTCCGGCCGTCCCCTGAGATCCCGCGTCAGCTCGAATTGCTCCGCCGGCTTTGCGAGCACGAAGGCCGCGACTACGACGCGATCGAGAAGACGGTTCCCTTCGGTTTCGACGTGGGCGAGAACGGGTCCAAGGCCGGCGAGGTGATCAACAAGCTTCGCTGGCTCTCAGGGATGGGCATCCAGTCGGTCTTCGG